>NZ_CP046530.1:600000-1200000 GCF_030408375.1 Corynebacterium afermentans subsp. lipophilum
GGTGTGGAAGCGAGTTTCGTGTGGTTCAGCTAGACCTCAGCGACGCCCGTGCACACAGACCCTGAGGAACAAAGCACGAGTTTGCCCAAAATTCGGCCCTGCTCAGGGGTGCTTCCTCTGGGTTTGTGTGTAGGACTAGCCGGTGGCTGCGTGGTCCTGCGCACCTCGCTCGAACTCGGCGATCACACGCTCGCAGTACGCCTTCGCGTCGCCGGCGTGCATGATGCCGCGCACGATAGCGAGCCCGTCTACGCCTGCCCGCGCTAGGTCGTAGGCGTCGTCCGCGGTGACGTCGCCGATGGCCACCAGCGGCAGCTCGGAGGCGGCCACCAGCTCCGGGTAGCCGTCCAGCCCGATCGGGGCCCGGCCGGAATCCTTCGTGGGCGTGGCGCGAAACGGCCCGCAACCGATGTAATCGATGACGTCTTTGTGCTCGTTGGCGGCCTGAACCAGCTCTAAGGTGCCGGTGGTCAGGCCGATGATCGCGTCCGGGCCAAGCAGCTCGCGCACCACGCGCACGTCCAGGTCGTCCTGCCCGACGTGGACGCCGGAGATGCCCTGATTGCGGAGGGCGGCGGCGACGTCGGCGCGGTCGTCGATAAGCACATGCGTCTGCGGGTTGACGGAGCGGACCGCTTCGGCCACGGCGCGGGAGAGCGCGTAGAGCTCGCGGGCGGTGATCGGCTTCGAGCGGACCTGGATCACGCCCGCGCCGCCGGCGGCAGCCTGGCGGGCGCGCTCCACGACGTCCGGGCCCTGGCCAGTGACGAAGTAACAGCGAAGATCAAGAGGCTTAGTCACGCAGCGCCTCGATCAACTCGTCTTTGGTCATTTCGGAGCGGCCCTCGATGTCGAGCTCCTGGGCGCGGGCGTACAGCTCGTCTTTGGTCCAATCCTCGTAGGAGCCGGACTCGCCGCCGCGCTCGCCGACTGCGGAGCGGCCGTCGCGGGCGGCCGCATTCGCAATGGCGGCGGCCTTGGACTTGGAGTTGCCCTCGCGCAGCAGGGCCTCGTAGAGCTCGGGATCCTTAATCGAATCAGCCATGGCTGCCAGCCTATGCGTTTTCGAGGTCCCTGTGGGGCGGGCTGCGGGGGCTGGAGGGGCACCCGGCAGAAGGGATCCCTAGACTGTCAGCGGGCCTGTGCGGGTGGGGTGCCCCAGCGGCTCCACGTGGACGATTGTCTCCGCGCCGCCGAGGGCTTCGGCCACGCCGACCTCCACCTCATCGGCGCGGTCGTGGGCGCGGGCGACCGTCCAGTCGCCGGGGACCTGCATGACCAGGTTGACCATGCGCTCGCGGCCGGCGGCGGTGGTGCGCACCGAGGTGAACTTCACGCCGTTGGCGGCGGCGTACTCGTCTAGGTAGGCGTGGACGATCTGGTTTTCTTCCTTCGGCAGCGATTCCGCCAGCAGGCCCAGGATTGCGCCCTTGAGCAGCTTGTAGCCGGTGAACATGATGTTCGCGCCCACGATCAGCGCCACGATCGGGTCGAGGGGCTGCCAGCCGGTCAGCCACACCAGCGCCATGCCGACGATGACGCCGACGGTGGTCCAGACGTCGGTGAGCAAATGGTGCCCGTCGGCATCCAGGGTGGTGGAGCGGTACTTCTTGCCCGCGCGGATAAGTAGCACACCCACCGCGCCGTTGAGCACCGTCGCAGCCACAGAAAACGCAAGGCCGATGCCGAGCTGCTCTACCGGCACGGGGTTGATCAGCCTGTCTACGGCGGTGTAGATGATGGCCACCGACGCCAGCAGAATCAGTGAACCTTCCACCTGTGCCGAGAAATATTCGGCGCGGGCGTGGCCGAAGTGGTGGTTGGCGTCCGCAGGTTTGGCGGACAGCTTCAGCGCCCACAGGCCCACCGCGGCGGCGATGAGGTTAATTCCGGATTCGATGGCGTCTGAAAGAAAGCCCACGGAGCCCGTCACAAGCGCTGCAGTCGCTTTCAGCGCGATGGTCAGTGCTGATGCGGCGATGGAAAGCCACATGAATCGCTCGAGGAGTTTTTGTTCGTTGTTTTCCACGCTGTTCGCCACGGTTTTTCATCCCTCTCACACCCGCGTTGCAGAGGCTGAGCCTAGCAAATCGGTACCGTGGTGCGGACACACCGTAGATCTCTCGATAACGCTTAAGGAAGGTTTTCACTATGGGACGTTGGGTCGTCGCAATCGCCGGCGCCGTCGTTGGCGCGCTGTTTTTCGGTTGGCTGCTGCAGATGCTGGGGGTGACCGGGATCCTCTACACCATCGGAGTGCTGGTGGGATCCGCCGTCACGTCCTCTCTCGCCGGCACGCTGATCAAGCCCGGCCGTTAACTCGGCCAAAAATCTAGATAGGACCTAGTTAGGACCAAACATGGCGCGTACACGCCGTTTGCAATCTGATCCCCTTATTTTCTTCTCCGCGCTGGGTTTCGTCCTAGTGTTCGTCGCAGCCACGCTGGTGTTCGGCGACCAGGCGCGTGAAACCTACGCGGCCGTCTCCGGCTGGCTGATGGACCATTTCACGTGGCTCTACGTCGGCGGTGTGTCGGCCACGCTGGTATTCCTCATCGTGGTGTTCGTCTCCCGCTATGGCAACCTGCGCCTGGGCGATGACGACGACGAGCCGGAGTATTCCTACCCCGTCTGGTTTGCCATGCTGTTCGCCGCCGGCATGGGCGCGACCCTGCTGTTCTGGGGTGCGGCCGAGCCGCTGAACCACGCTTACAACCCGCCGCGCGGGGGCTACGACTCCATGAGCCGCGAGGCGATTATCCAGGCGTTTCAGTTCACCTACTACCACTTCGGCATCCACATGTGGGTCATCTTCACGCTGCCAGGGCTGGCGGTGGGGTACTTCGTGTATAAGCGCAAGATGCCCGCGCGTATGTCGTCGATGTTCTCGCCGCTGCTTGGCGGCAAGGTGTACGACACCCCGGGCAAGCTGCTCGATGCCCTGGGCATCATCGGCACCGTCTTCGGCCTCGCCGTGTCGGTGGGCTTGGGCGTGCTGCAGATTTCTGCGGGCATGAACATTCTTTGGGACGTCCCCCTGGTGACCCCCGTACAAATCGGCATCATCTGTGCGATCACCCTCGCCGCCTCGATTTCCGTGGCCACCGGCCTGGACAAGGGCGTGAAGATCCTGTCCAACCTGAACATCGTCGGCACGATCCTGCTGATGATCTTCGTGCTGCTCACCGGCCCCACGCTGAAGCTGCTCGGCCAGATCACCGAGTCCTTCGGCATCTACGCGCAGTCGCTGCCGGAGCTGATGTTCTGGGTGGATTCTTACAACGACAACCCGGGCTGGCACGCCACCTGGACGGCCTTCTACTGGGCGTGGACGATCTGCTGGTCGCCGTTTGTGGGCATGTTCTTCGCCCGCATCTCCCGCGGCCGCACCGTGCGCGAGTTCATCGGCGGCACGCTGCTTTTGCCAACCACCTTCGACCTGATCTGGTTTTCCATCTTCGGCCGCGCCGCCATTGACATGGAAGAGCAGGACCCGGGCGTATTGACCAAGCCAGTCGTCGAAGACGGCGACACCCCGCAGGCGCTGTTTACCCTGCTGGCGGACTACCCCCTCTACGCCGTCACCGGAGCCCTGGCACTGGTGGTGATCGTGTTCTACTTTGTCACCTCCATGGACTCCGCTGCGGTGGTTATGGACATGTTCGCCTCCGGCGAGGAGAACAAGTCCCCCACCTACTACCGGGTCGGCTGGGTCGTCGCCGTCGGTTTGGTTACAGGCGCACTGCTGTTCATCAACGACTCCGGCATTGAGGCCCTGCAGCAAGTGGTGATCATCATCGCGCTGCCGTTCTTCTTCATGTACTTCGTCATGATGTACTCGCTGACGAAGGCGATGAACGACGACTCCGCCGCGGCGCGCAAGACCCGCTCCCGCACCTGGGAGAAGACCGACACCGCAGAAAAGCTCGAGGAGGGCGAGAACAAGCCCGCGCCGGGCTACGACTCGGAAGGCAACGAGGTCGAGCGCCCCGAGCTCGAGTACGACGCGGAGGACGATTCCTGGAAGCTCCCGGAGGGCTTCAGGTTGGATCGCAGCGGCGAGAACGACACGCTTGTCGACGACCGCAGGTCCGACCAGTAGCAGTCTAACCTGCAACGATGCGGCTTGAGCCCCTAGCGGGCCAGCCGCATTTTTCTGTGCGGGATGCCGGTGTCGAGGAACTCGTCGCCCTCGGCAACAAGCCCGAACTGCTCGTAGTAGCCCACCAGGCCGGACTGGGCCTCCACGATGAGGTCGCCGTCGAAGCGCTCGGTGTATTCGATGCCGGTGCGCACGATCTGTGGGCCGAGGCCGGACCCGCGGAAATCGGGGTGGACCACAAACCGGCCGAAGCGCGAGCCGTCCTCGGTGGGGAAGACGCGGGCGCAGCCGGCCAGCGTCTCGCCGTCGAAGGCGAGGATGTGGCGGGTCTCAGGGTTTGCGTCTTGGTCGTCGATCTCCTTGAAAGGGCAGTTCTGCTCGGCCACGAAGACGTCCACACGTAGCTTGTACAGCTGGTGGACCTGCATGGGTGTCATCTCATGCAGTGATTTGAGGCTGATCATATTTCGGCTCAATCCTTCCCGTCTTGCCGTAGGAGAGGTGGCGGTGCGCCCACTCGAATGGGCCTTGCTTGCCCGCCCGGTCCAGCAGCACCGCCAGCAGCAGGCTAATCAACCACACCACAAAGCCGATGATGAGCTTGCCGGTGACCGAGGCGTCCAGGCCGATGCCCAAAAACGCCGGGGTGCAAATCGCGATGAAGAGGAACGACTGCGCGAGATACCCCGACATGGAGCGCTTGCCCAGCGCTACGAACGCCCGCGCCCAACCGGGGACCTGGTTGTTCAGCTCGTCTGTAGCCAGCGCGAGCAGCGCCAGGATGCCCGGGCCGGTGAGGTAACCGAGCGCCTGGTTGAGCATGAACAGCGGCAGCTCCCACTCGTCCGGCAGCACGCCCGCGGCGGCTAAGCCCCAGGGCAGGCCGACGCAGAGGATGACCAGCCCGGTGATGATGCTCCAGGTGATGAGGGTGCGGCGGTGCGCGTGGACGTCGATAAGCACTTGCTCCCTCGCCCACACGTAGCCGATGATGGCAAGCGATAACAGCTGCAGCACCGCAAACGGCTGCGCGACCAGCTGCCCGAGTGCCATGTCCAGGTTGAACGAGAAGTACGCCCCGAAGGTGTCGAAGGTGGCGGTGGGTTCGGACTGGTTGAAGCCGCCGGACGCGTCGAAGTAGAACGACGCGATCCCGCCGGCGACGCCGAGGGCCGTGAACAGGCCGAGGATGGTGTAGGCGATGATGCGCAGCGTCTTCGAACTCAGCGTGAGCATCGCCGCGAGGAAGATGCCCACCAGCCCGTAGGTGAGCATGATGTCGCCGTAGAACAGCAGGAACATGTGCGCCACGCCGAACAGCGCGAGCGCGCCGTAGCGGCGGTACAGCACGCGCCGGGCCTGTTTGGCGGGGTAGTGCTTGCGGTACAGGCTGGCCGCGACTAGGCCGAAGCCGAAGCCCAGCAGCGTGGAGAACATCGGCAGGCCGCGCACGTGGATGAACATGGCCGCGAAGACGGCGCCGATCTGGTCGATCAGGCTGTCCGGGCGCACGCCGCCGACGGACCAGCCGACCCGGGACTGGTCCTCCGACCAGTCGTTGATCACCCACCCCTGGGCGGCGTTGGCCATCGCGATGCCCAACAGGGCGGTGCCGCGCGCGAGGTCCGGGACGATCAGGCGGGGGCGTTGCTGCGTGGGTTGCTGCGGTGGTTGGTGCTGTTCGGCGTTGGCGGTTTCGTGCATGCGCTCAAGGTACCGCCTCAGGCCCGCATGAGCCACGTTTGCGGTTACTGGCCCACGGAGGAAAAGGATGTGGTTGAATGTCTCTGTTGATGCTCATGTTGCCAATGTGATTGGGGTTGCTATGCGCCGTTCGTCCGCCGCCCGCCTGCTTACCGCCGCGTTTCTGATTGCCACCTCGGCGACTATCGGCAGCCCCGCGGCGCACGCCCAGCAGGCGGAGGCGCCGGTGGGCGACGTGCTCAACTACGTTTGGCGCACCGACCCGGTGTCGAAGGTGCTCGCCGGAAAGCCCATGGCGGACAAGGTCCTGCACCGCGTCCCCGGCTCCTTTTTCGACGCCCCGCGCACCCCGGCCGAATCCGATGAAGCGATGCGACGCGGCCGCGCTCTGTACGGACCGAGCACCCCGCTGTATGTCGGCTCCGAGCCCGGCAAGGAAGTCATGTGCACCACCACGGCGGCCGGCTACAACGACCGCGGCGAGAAAATCGCCGTTACCGCCGGCCACTGCGGCAACGTCGGCGACGCGGTGCGCTCCGCGGACTCCTGGCAGCTCGGCCGCACCGGCACGATCACACACGTCAACCGCGAGCTGGACTACGCCGTGATCACGCTCGCCGACAACACCGAGGTCACCCGTTCCTACAACGGCGTGACCGTCAACCACCTGGGCGGCGCACCGGTGAAGCCGGGCGGCGTGGTGTGCAAGACCGGCGTGGCCTCCGGCACCACCTGCGGTTTCACCTATACCGATTGGGAACAGCGCAACACCAACCAGGTCTGCGCCATGCAGGGCGACTCTGGCGCGCCGCTGATGGTGGGCGACCGCGTGATCGGCATGATCAACGGCGGCATCTGGGGCCCGCCGTTCAACGTGGCTTGCCGCACCCCGCTGCAGGGGCCGCTGCACGCGCCGACGGGTGCGCTGCGCATGGACGCCGTGCTCGGCGACATCCCGGGCGGCTTCCGCCTGCCGTAGCCCGGGCAGCTAGCCGCGCAGGCGCTCGGCGATCTCGTCCACGATCCGCGAGTTACCGGCAACGCACCAGGTCACGCCACCGGCTTCGACCTTCGTGCATCGGCCGCCAACGGCCTCGACCAGCGCCTTGCCCGGCAACCAATCCCAGTCCGGCACGGTGTGCTGCAGCCACGCGCCCATCTGCCCGGACGCGAGATTCGACAGGTCCACGGACCCCGCACCCATCATGCGCATCGTCGCCGCCCCCGACACCACGCGCAGCCACGCCTCGCGCACATCGTCGTCGGCCATGAAGGTGGGGTGCAGGTAGGTCACCACAGCGCTTTCACCTAGCGACGACTCCGCCAACCCCCGAAGCTCCACCCCGTCGCGCGTGGCCACGCCGTTCGCCGCGATCCACGTGGTGTCCGTGGCGGGGCGGTGCACGGCGCCGATGGCGGGGGTGTGGGCGGAGTTGTCGTCGGTAAGCGCGAGCGCCGAGCAGAAGTAGTCCGAGCCCTGGGAGAAGTTGTAGGTGCCGTCCACCGGGTCGATCACCCACGTGCGGCCGGTGGCGGACGGGCGGGAAGCGCCCTCCTCGCCGATCACGCCGTCGTCGCCGCGCAGCGCTTGAAGCGCCTCGGCCACGAAGCGCTCGGCGGTGCGGTCGGCTTCCGTGACCACGTCGGAGACAGAGGTTTTCACCTCAGCGTCCAAGCCCTGGCCGCGCATGCGCAGCGCCAGCTGGCCGGCGTGGCGCACGAGCGCGGCTGCGAGCTCGGCGTCGGAATCGTTGCGGTGGTCGGAAATAAACTGCTGCGTATCGGTCACGCGGCCATTATGGCGCAGTCGGGGACTCCTCGCCCTCCTTGAGGTACACGTTCGAGCCCAAGTCGCGGAATTCGCGCGCCATCTCTTGCTCGCCCTCGCGCGCGTCGGAAGATGCGGCCGCGGAGTCGGCGTCGAAGTCGAACGACGGCATGCCGAGGTCCGCGATCTGGTCGCCGAACTCGTCGCGGATGTCCTGCGAGATGCGCATGGAGCAGAACTTCGGGCCGCACATCGAGCAGAAGTGCGCCGTCTTCGCGGGCTCCGCCGGCAGCGTCTCGTCGTGGTAGGACTGCGCCGTCTCCGGGTCCAGGGACAGGGCGAACTGGTCGTGCCAGCGGAACTCGAAGCGGGCCTTGCTCATCGCGTCGTCCCAGTCGCGCGCGCCGGGGTGGCCCTTGGCCACATCGGCTGCGTGGGCGGCGACCTTGTAGGTGATCACGCCGGTTTTCACGTCGTCGCGGTTGGGCAGGCCCAGGTGCTCCTTCGGGGTGACGTAGCACAGCATCGCCGTGCCGCCGGCCGCGATGTTGGCCGCGCCGATGGCGGAGGTGATGTGGTCGTAGCCTGGCGCGATGTCGGTGACCAGGGGGCCGAGCGTGTAGAAGGGCGCGCCGCCGCACCACTGCTCTTCCTTGTCGTTGTTCACCTGGATCATGTTCAGCGGCACGTGGCCGGGGCCTTCGATCATCACCTGCACGTCGTAGTCCCAGGCGCGCTTGCACAGCTCGCCGATGGTTTTCAGTTCGGCGAACTGGGCGGCGTCGTTGGCGTCGGCCACGGAGCCGGGGCGCAGGCCGTCGCCAAGCGAGAATGCGACGTCGTACTGGGCGAAGATCTCGCACAGTTCGTCGAAGTTCTCGTACAGGAAGGACTCCTTGTGGTGGGCCAGGCACCAGCCGGCCATGATCGAGCCGCCGCGGGAGACGATGCCGGTGACGCGCTTGGAGGTCAGCGGCACGTACGGCAGGCGCACGCCGGCGTGCACGGTCATGTAGTCCACGCCCTGCTCGCACTGCTCGATCACGGTGTCGCGGAAGATCTCCCAGGTCAGGTCCTCTGCGACGCCGCCCACCTTCTCCAGCGCCTGGTAGATCGGCACGGTGCCGATGGGCACCGGGGAGTTGCGCAGGATCCACTCGCGGGTGGCGTGGATGTCGTCGCCGGTGGACAGGTCCATCACGGTGTCGGCGCCCCAGCGGGTGGCCCAGCGCAGCTTGTCCACCTCCTCGCGGATGGAGGAGGTCACCGCGGAGTTGCCGATGTTGGCGTTGATCTTGGTCAAAAACGCGTTGCCGATGATCATCGGCTCGCTTTCCGGGTGGTTGATGTTGTTCGGGATGATCGCACGCCCCGCGGCGACCTCTTCGCGCACTTTCTCCACGTCGCAGTGCTCGCGCAGCGCCACGAACTCCATCTCGCGGGTGATTTCCCCGCGGCGCGCGTACGCCATCTGGGTCACGCGCTGGCCGTCCTTGGCCCGCAGCGGTGTGCGGGACTCGCCACGCCACTCCTCGCTGGCGGCGCCGCGTTTGACGGCCGCGCGGCCGTCGTCAAGCAAATTGCGCTCGCGGCCTGCGTATTCCTCCACATCGCCGCGGGCGGTGATCCACTCGCCGCGCAGGCTGGGCAGGCCCACCTCCGGCTCCGCGTGCGGGCCGCAGGTGCGGTAGATCTTGAACGGCTCGTTCGGCCCGGTGGGGGAATCATCCAGCTGGATCGCAGTCTCCGGAACCTCCAGCCCGTCTTTCACAATCGGGGCGTAGGAGTGCTTCGGGTGGATTTCATGGGCATAGATGTCGTGAACCACGACCTTCTCCTTCCTTCGCTGGTGCTAACCAGACAGGTTCGAACGGTGCTCGCGCTGGCATCAGCGCGATCTCAGCCCGGTGCCCCGGGCGCCCGTGTTGGGTCGCAGGCCACTGTATCCCGTCTTGGTGGCCGCGTCAGGCGGTTCGCTAGACTTTGCCCCTATGCAGCCGGAAACTCAGACGCGGATCAAGGACTTAAGCTCCACACTTTCCACCATTGAGAAGGTGATGGACCTGGACGTCCTGCGCGAGCGCGCCCGCGAGCTGGAGGCGCAAGCCGGGGACCCGTCGCTTTGGGACGATCCAGCGCACGCACAAAAGGTCACCACCGAGCTGTCCAATGTGCAGGCGCGCTTAAAGAAGGTCGCCTCGCTTCGCTCGCGTATCGACGACCTGCCGGTGATGTACGAACTCGCCGAAGAAGAAGGCGACGCATCCATGGCCGACGAGGAGCTGGCAGACGTCGCCGCGCAGATTGATTCGCTGGAGGTGCAGACCATGCTCTCCGGCGAGTACGACGCCCGCGAAGCCGTGGTGCACATTCGCTCCGGCGCCGGCGGCGTGGACGCGGCGGACTGGGCGGAGATGCTCCTGCGCATGTACACCCGCTGGGCCGAAAAGGCAGGCCACAAGGTGGACGTATACGACATCTCCTATGCGGAGGAAGCCGGCATCAAGTCCGCCACCTTCGTCGTGCACGGCGAGTACCTCTACGGCCAGCTGTCGGTGGAGCAGGGCGCGCACCGGCTCGTGCGCATCTCGCCCTTTGACAACCAGGCGCGCCGCCAGACCTCATTCGCCGAGGTGGAGGTGCTGCCGGTGGTGGAGCAGACCGACCACATCGACATCCCGGACTCCGACATCCGCGTCGATGTCTACCGCTCCTCCGGCCCCGGCGGGCAGAGCGTGAACACCACCGACTCCGCAGTGCGCATCACCCACATCCCAACCGGCATTGTGGTGACCTGCCAGAACGAGAAGTCCCAGATCCAGAACAAGGCTTCGGCGCTCAACGTCTTGCAGTCCAAGCTGTTGGAGAAGAAGCGCCAGGAGGAAAAGGCCGAAATGGATGCCCTCGGTGCCGGCGGCAACGCCAGCTGGGGCAACCAAATGCGCTCGTATGTGCTGCACCCGTACCAGATGGTCAAGGACCTGCGCACCGACTTTGAGGTCGGCGACCCGCAGAAGGTCCTCGACGGCGACATCGACGGGTTCTTAGAGGCCGGCATCCGCTGGCGCATGGCGCAGCAGCAGGAGGCGTAAAGCCCTAAAGCCCTTAGGCATCGCGGAGATCGATGCCCTTCGTCTCCGGAAGGATCTTCATGCTGATCAGGGTGAGCACGCACAGCACCACAACGTAGATACCCGAAATGTGCGTGAGGTCGTGGGACGTGAACCACTGGAAAATGTACGGTGCGGTGCCGCCGAAGACGGCCACGGACAGGGAGTAGGCGAAGCCGATGCTGCTGGTGCGCTGGGAGGTGGGGAAGACCTCCGCCATCACCGGGGCCAGCAGCGCGCCGCCGGCTGCAACCGCCACCACCGCGACGGTGGCGGCGACGAGCATGGTCCACGGGCGGGAATCGATCATGCCCATCAGCGGGATCTGTAGCAGGCCCACCGAGATGGCGAAGGTGTACATCACGGGTTTACGGCCGATGCGGTCAGACAGCGCACCCCACAGCGGGAGGGCGATCAGGCCGCAGGTCTGCGCGAACACGGATACCCAGTACGCGCCCTGAGTGGACATGCCGGCGTGGGTGATGGCGTAGGTGGAGACGTAGGACGTCCAGGTGTAGTGCGCGGCGGTCACACCGGAGACCATGCCGATGACCAGCAGGATGTTCATCCAGTTGGAGCGGACCGGGGTCTGCGGGCGGGTGGCCGAAAGGTCGTCGTAGGACTCGGCACCGCCTTCCTGGATCTCGTTGAAGTGCTCGGACTCCTGCATGTGGCGGCGCAGGTACAGGGCCACGAACGCGGCAGCGGCGCCCAGCCAGAACGGGATGCGCCAGCCCCACGCGCCGATCTGCTCGTCGCTAAGCACAAGCGAAATGATGCCGCCGAGGGTGTAGGCGATCACTGAGCCGCCGAAGATAGACATGTAGACCATGGAGCCCCACTTGCCGCGGCGGTCGCGCGGGGCGATCTCCGGGATGTAGCTGTTGGCCGTGGCTGATTCGCCGCCGTGGGCGAAGCCCTGGATCACGCGCACCAGCAGCAGGATGACGGAGGCCCAGATGCCGATCTGCTCGTAGGTGGGCATAACCCCGATGACCACGGCGGACAGCGCCATGATGATGATCGTCATCATCAGCACGTTCTTCCGGCCCACGCGGTCTGCGATGCGGCCGAAGATGATGCCGCCCAGCGGGCGGACTAGGAAGCCGACAGCAAAGACGCCGAAGGTGGCCAACAGTGCCGAGGTGGGGTCGGATTTGTCGAAGAAGGCTGCCGCGATAAACGGGGCGAAGACGGCGTAGGAGCTCCACTCGAACCATTCGAGCAGCTGGCCGATGAGGCTGGCGCCGAGGGACTTTTTGTCGGCCGGGCGTTCGGCCGCGATATGGGTCGTGCCCATTGTGGAGCGGGGTTTTGTACTCACGGTTCCTCCTTCGGGGACTGTTGTTTGACCGAAAATGTATTGCCTAGATCACGTTGTTGGGTGCGGAATGATCCGAAGCACGTCGTTTTTTAGTGCTCGATTTCTGGGGCACCGGAGAGAAACTGCAGCTCGTTGCGGGTTTCCGGGATGGGTGGCACGGGAGCGGTGTTCGGTATGCGAACGCGCGTGCTTTATGCGCACCCCAGAACGGGGGGAGTGGTTTACCGCGCATAAGTGCACTCAAGGTGCGGTTTCACAAGTTTGAACTGAAATGAGTCGCGCTTCACACTTTTTCGGGCGTACATTGTGCGCAACGGTGGCTAGCCACTCGGCAGTTGCCACGGTCTGGCGTTTCTAAGGAGGAACAATGGCACTTAGCCCAGAAGAGCTGAGCACAGAGAGCCTCGCTGAAATCTTCGCCGCGGGTGGTCGACCGGCGGACAGTGAGCGAGAAATCAAGATCATCGACACCACGCTGCGCGACGCGCACCAGTCCATCTGGGCGACCCGCATGCGCACCGAGCACATCATGGACCTGCTCGACGACGTGACCAACGCTGGCTTTGAGCATGTTGACCTGGTCGCTCCGATTCAGTTCGACGTGCCGGTGCGCTACCTCAGGGAGGACCCCTGGGAGCGCGTGCGCAAGGTGCACGAGGCCGCACCGAACACGAAGTTCCGCTCCATGGTCCGTTCCCGCAACCTCGCGTCCTTCGACTTTCTGCCTGACGACGTCATCCACGCGTGGGTTGAGCGCCTCTACGCCAACGGCTTCCGCGTCATCGGCGCTTTCGACGGCCTCAACGACATCGACAACATCGCTGACACCCTCATCCTGGCCAAGGAGCTCGGCGCCGAGACCTACGGCTGCCTGTCCTACTGCCTGTCGCCGGTGCACACCGACCAGCTCTACATCGACAAGGCCCAAGAGCTCGTCGAGTGCACCGACGTGGACCGCATCATGCTCAAGGACGCCGGCGGCCTGCTCACCCCGGACCGCATGAAGACGCTGATCCCGGCTATCCGCAGCGCCATCGGCAACGACCTTCCGCTGGAGGTCCACACCCACTCGTTGACCGGCCTGTCCCCGCTGACTTACATCTACGCTGCAGAACTCGGTGTGGACTCCATCCACACCTCCATCGCCCCGCTCGCCAACGGCCAGGGCCAGCCCGCCACCCAGGCGCTCGCCCGCGACCTGCGCGCGCTGGGCTACACCGTCAACATCGACGACGAGCGTGTGGACAACGCCAGCCAGAAGCTCCAGGAAATCGCGGACCGCGAGGACAAGCCGGTGGGCAAGCCCCGCGCGTTCGACGGCGTGCACTACATGCACCAGCTGCCGGGAGGCATGCTCACCAACTTCGAATCCCAGCTCGCCACCGCCGGCCTGTCGGACCGCTTCGAAGACCTGCTCTACGAAACCGCACGCGTGCGCGAGGAGCTGGCGTACCCGATCATGATCACCCCGTTCGCCCAGTTCGTGGGCACCCAGGCTGTGATGAACGTGATCTCCGGCGAGCGCTACTCCGTGGTGCCTAACGAGATTAAAAAGTACGCGCTCGGCCACTACGGCGAGCCGCTCGCGCCGATCGACCCGGACGCGCTGGAAAAGATCAAGGCCAACGGCTCCTCCGAAATCGAGGAGGGCCGCCCGGAGCTCGAGCCGCGCCTGCCGGGCCTGAAGGAGCAGTACCCGGACGACGACATCGACACGCTGCTGCTGCGCGCCAACATCCCGGGCAACAACGTCGACGAGATGCGTCGCTTCGTCGCCGAAGGCCGCGCGGGCCAAGGCGAAGGGGTGCCGGGCGGCGAGCTAACCAAGCTCGTGCAGAAGATCTACGAGACCACCACCTCCGGCGAATTCCGACTGAAGACCGACGACCTCGAAATCAACCTGACCAAAAAAGGAGAGCAGTAAACCATGTCTGACACCACCAACTTCAACGAACTGAAGTCCCTGCTTGAGTGGGTGAACCAGTCCGGCGACATCGAAGAGCTGAGCATCAAGTACGGCGACATCGAACTCGCCCTGTCCAAGACCCCGGGCGGGTTGAGCCACCTCAAGGCGGCCCCGGCGGCCGCACCGGCCGCACCGGCTCCGGCGGCTCCGGAAGCACCGAAGGCTGAAGCTCCGGCACCGGCGCCTGCGGAGGCTGAGACACCGGCACCGGCGCCGAAGGAAGAGGCTCCGAAGCCGCAGGCTGCTCCGGCAAGCTCCGGCAACGGCGTGGAGGTCAAGTCCCCGATGGTGGGCACCTTCTACGCCGCCCCGAAGCCGGGTGCGGATCCGTTTGTGAAGGTCGGCGACACCGTCGAGGTCGGCCAGGTGCTGTGCATCGTCGAAGTGATGAAGCTGATGAACAACATCGAAGCGAAGACCGCCGGCACCGTCACCGAGATCCTCGTGGACAACGAGGACGCCGTCGAGCACGGCCAGACGCTGATGGTCATCGAGCCGAAGTAGGTACCCCATGGCTGAATCTGAAAAGCTGCTGGACAGCGTCCTCATTGCCAACCGCGGCGAGATCGCGCTGCGCGTCATCCGCGCCTGCAAGGAGCTCGGCATCAAGAGCATCCTCGCTTACTCGGAAGGCGACCGCGACTCCCTGCCGGTCAAGGAAGCCGACCAGGCCGTGTGCATCGGCCCTGCCAACGCCGCGAAGAGCTACAACAGCCCCGAGCTGATTGTCTCCGCCGCGATGGCGTTCAAGGCCGACGCCATCCACCCCGGATACGGCTTCCTCTCCGAGAAGTCCGACTTTGTCAAAATGGTCGAGGACGAAAACATCGGTTTCGTCGGCCCCTCGTCGGAGCACATCCGCCGCATGGGCGACAAGATCGAGGCGAAGAAGATCGCGCAGGCCGCCGGCGTGCCCACGGTGCCCGGCTCAGATGGCGTGGTCACTGAGTTCGAGGAAGCTTTGGACGTCGCTAAGCAAACTGGCTTCCCGCTTCTGATTAAGGCCGCCGCTGGCGGCGGTGGCCGCGGCATGCGAGTGGTGGAGTCCGAGGCAACGCTGGAAAAAGACCTCAACGAGATCATGAACGAGGCGCAGTCCGCGTTCAACGACTCGTCGGTCTACATCGAGCGCTTCCTCACCGACATCCGCCACATTGAAATCCAGGTGCTGGCGGACGGCGAGAACGCCATCGCTCTCGGCGAGCGCGACTGCACCTCGCAGCGCCGCAACCAGAAGCTCATTGAGGAAGCACCCTCGCCCGCGATTGACGACGAACTTCGCGCCGGCCTCCAGGAAGCCGCCATCAACCTCTGCAAAGAGGTGGGCTACAAAAACGCCGGCACCGTCGAGTTCGTCTTCGACAACATCGAGCGCAAGTACTACTTCATCGAGATGAACACGCGCATCCAGGTGGAGCACCCGGTTACCGAGATGATCACCGGCGTGGACCTGATCCAGGAGCAGCTGCGCATCGCCTCCGGGCAGAAGCTGCGCCTGACCCAGGACGACATTCAGATCCGCGGGCATGCCATCGAGTGCCGTATCAATGCTGAGGACCCGAACGAAAACTTCGCTCCGCGCCCCGGCAAGATCGAGCACTACCGCACCCCGGGCGGCTTCGGTGTGCGCATGGACACCCACATCGAGACCGGCTACACCATCCCGCCGTTCTACGACTCCATGGTGGGCAAGCTCATCTGCTGGGCGGACACCCGCGAGGATGCCATCGAGCGCACTTTGCGCGCGCTCGGCGAGCTGAAGGTCGACGGCGTGGTCACCACCGCGCCGTTCCAGGCCCAGCTGATCAACAGCGAGAAGTTCCGCTCCGGCGAGTTCAACACCGGCTACGTAGCCAAGATGCTGGAGAACATGGACACGATCCCGACGGACGAGTAGCCGTCGCACACGTGTAGGGCAGGCAGCCGGGCGCATTTTGCCCCGGCTGCCTGTTCCGCTTGAAGGAGGAGAACACAATGTTGCTGCTCATGGCCATGCTTGTGGGCGCGATCGTGCCCGTCCAGACCGCGATTAACACCCGGCTGCGGCAAAGCGTCGGCTCGCCGATCGGCGCGACGTTTGTGTCCTTCATCATTGCGGTGGTGGTCGCCTCCATCATCGCCTGGGGGGCCAGCGGGGCACTGCTGCGAAACTTATCGACGGCTGCCGCGCAGCCGTGGTGGGCATGGCTCGGCGGGTTCATGGGCGTGATGTTCATCGCCGGCAACATCGTCCTGTTCCCCAAACTCGGCCCGGTGCAGACCGTGATCCTGCCGATTCTGGGCCAGGTGCTGATGGGACTTCTGATCGACCGGTTCGGGCTGTTTCAATCCCCGCAGGTTGCCGTGGGGCCCCTGCGTCTTCTGGGCGCGCTCATCGTGGTCGGCGGCATTGCGATGGTGCTGGAGATCGGACGCACACGAACCGTCCAGGGCACTGCCGATGGCGCCGCGCTGTGGGCGCTGCGCGCGTTCGGCGTGGTCATGGGCATGGGTTCGGCCACCCAAACCGCAGTTAATGGCCACCTCGGCCGCGCGCTGGGCAGCTCGCTGCAGGCCGGCCAAATCTCCCTCGTGGTCGGCCTTGCGCTGCTGGCGGCCATGTCCGTGCTGCTGTCCGGGCCGCGCCGGGCGCTGGCCACTGGTATCGCGCCGGGGCCGTGGTGGATGTGGCTCGGCGGCATGCTCGGCGCGTTTTTCGTGTTCGGCGGCGCGGCTCTGTCGCCGATCCTTGGCACCGGCACCACCGTGATTGCGGCCCTGGTGGGCAACATCATTTGCGGCCAGGTGCTCGAGTCCCTCGGCGTGGGCACCGGCGGGCACCGCAGCGTTCCCACGCCCTACCGCCTCACCGGGCTGGCCATTGTATTGGCGGGCGTGGTGATGGTGCGGATGCTTTAGGCGCGCAGGTTCTTCCACCGTTCTAGCGTGAGGGTGGGCGACAGCGACCGGGAGACGCACGTGGCAAAGGCGCCGTTTTCGTGTTGCTCTTCCGTGAAGATGCTGTCGCGGTGGTCGGGGGTGCCGTCCACGACGCGCATGATGCAGGTGCCGCACGTGCCCTCCGAGCACTGGGACATGATGGGCACGTCCTCGTCCTCGAAGACATCCAGGACGCTCTCGCCCTCTGGAACCTCGTAGGTTTCGCCGTTGAGGACGACGTTGAACGGGCCGTTCGCGTCGTGGTTGCCAGCGAGTGTTTCCTCGGCGGGACGGAAGGTCTCGAAGTGGATATTCGCCTTGGGCAGGCGTTCGGACGCGACTGCGATGGCGCCGTCCATGAAACCCTGGGGCCCGCACACGTACAGGTGGGTGTCCTCCGGGGCGGTGTCCGCCGAAGCGAGGGCTTCTTCGATGTAGCCGGCCTGCTTGTCGCGTTCGCCCGACGCGAAGATGCTTTTGGTCTGGCCGTGGAGGTAGGTGTCAATGAGGTGGCGCATTAGCGCCCGCTCTTGGCTGGAGGCGAAATACAGCACCGAGTAGTCCGCTTGCTGGATCTGCAACTCTCTGGCGAGCGAGAAAATCGGGGCGATGCCCACACCGGCGCCCACCAGGATCGAACGCTCCGCGTCCGGGGCGAGGCCGAAGTTGTTGCGGGGCGGCAGAATGCGCACAGTGTCGCCCGGCTCGATGCTGTGGGCGGCGATGGAGCCGCCGCGCGAATCCGTCTCCAGCTTCACTTCGATGCCGTAGGCGGCGCGCTGGTCGGAGTTTTCAGTGCCGAGCTGGTGCAGGGGGAACAGGGAGAACTGGCGAACGAGCTCCTCGCCCTCGGGCGAGCGCAGCAGAAAGTCCGCGTGGCAGCCTGGCTCGTAGCCGGGGATGGGGGAACCGTCGCGGGTATGCAGCGTGATCAAGGCGATGCCGTGGGCGCGCTCGACGTCGACGGCGGTGAGCTCGATGACGTCGCCGGGGGTGCTGGTGCCGCTCGGCTGCTCTGCCTGGCGCGTTTGTCGGCTGGCGAACGCTTCCTCGCGGTCGAGCGCGTTCGGGTCCTTTTCCCTGTTCTTGCCGCCAAAAAGCGTGGTCAAGCTGCCAAAAGTCTTGCCGTTTCTCACTCAAACCTCCGTTGTAAAAATTCGCCGCAAAACTGGTTGCCGGCGTTTTGTGTAATCGATAGTATAAGACCACGCAAAAGTGACTGACACCACAAAAATGTTCGCATTTCGCACAAACAACACTTTTGACTGGTGGACAGGGTCGTCAGCGCTTGTTTGCGACAGGCCCAAAATCAGGTGCCCAAAATCAGGCGCCCCAAGCCAGGGCCGCTACGTCAAAGGGAAGTGACACGAATGACTGCCAGCACCGATGCTCGCGAGGAGCATCAATACCAACATCCGGTTCACCCGGAAATCCTTCCGATGTCGGACAATCCTTTCGAGGATTTCCGCTACTTCTACCGAGACGGCATGCCGCTTCGCCCTGCACCGAAGCGCCGCACGCGCCGACCGGGTTGGGCGACGCTGCGCCACAATTTGTTCGACCGCTGGCACACCGTCGCCGACGATTGGGAGGGCTACACCAGCTTCCAAACAAAGCTTCTCGACGATCACATGTGGCAGACCGACGAAACCGGAGCCAAGCTCGCCGAGGCATTCAAGCGCGACGGCGCGGAGAAATCCCGCGCCGACTTTGAAACGGCGCTGAACGAGGGCATCGACAAGGTTGCCGACCCGTCGCTGGAACTGGTGGAGTTCTTCGCCGAGGTGGACGACATCCCGGACTGGATCGACCTCGAAGCAGCCGAGCGCGGCCGCATCGCCTACTACAACGTCACACCGTCCGCGGAGCTGCTTTCCATCGGCTTCGCCTACTGGGCCACCACGATGGAGGACCGCACCTCTGCGGCCACCGGCGAGACTGCCATGTTCGAGATCGAGTCCTTCACCCGCATCATCGAGACGGTGAAGTTCTTCGTGGACCTGGGTAAAAAGGGCGTGTTCGACCGCTACAGCGACGGCCTCAAGGCCGCCGTGCGCGTGCGCCTCCTGCACGCCCAGGCCAACCGCGGCCTGGAAAAGTTGTGGGGCCCGGAGCACTACAACGAGTTCGGCCGGCCCATCGGCTCGTCATTCCTCGTCTCCGGCGAGGGCTGGTTCGCGCTGATGCCGATCGGCGTGGACGAATTCTTCGGCCGCCCGCACACCGGCGAGGAATGGGATGACGTGGCCATGTACTGGGCGTGGGTGCTCTACCTCATGGGAGCGGAGGAGCGCCTGATTCCGAAGACCGGCGACGAGATGCGCAAGATGACGGATTTCATCTACGCCAACGGCGGCTACTCCTCGGACTACCACGTGCGTGTGGCGACCGCCTTGATGGGCATCCTCGAAGACTTGGACCCGAAGATGCCGGCGCAGGTCCTTGGCGCGCTGTCGCTGATCATCGGCGACGAAGACACGAAGTTCATGGTCAAGGGCTCCCGGTTCGAGGGCACGCCGTATCTGCACTGGAAAATCGCCTTCCTGCTCAAGGCGAAAGCGGAGGCCGCGATTTACCGCGTGCGCGACAAACTTCCCGGGGCACAGGCCGCGAAGGCGAAGAAAGCCGCGGACGGAAAGCCGCCGTGGTCCGGCGTGTTCAAGCAGATCGAGGACTACGTCGCCGAGAAGGCCCCGCACGTCAAGGCCGAATACAAGCTGCACGACACATCCAAGGAAGGCCTGCGCTAAGCACGCGCGGACCATCCCTCATACAAGGAGCACAACCATGACTCAGACATTCGTTGACAACCCCCTCGCGCAGGACCACTACAACCGCACTGATTGGCCGGTGGCGCGAGGGAGCCGCGAAGCTTTCGTCGAGAAGTTCGGCGAAGCACGTGCGAAGCGATTCGAGCAGGCGTTTTGGGCGATGGACCCGATCGCCGACGCGCTGTACACCAGCGGCAACAAAGCCAAGGACATCATGCCGAACCTGCGTGCGGCACTCGCACGCGGCGAGGCGGACGCGGACACGCTGCCCGAGGTCAAGGCACTCATCGACGACATGAATGCCGCCCTCGACGGCGTGGACTGGGAGCGGCTCGAGCGCGGCCAAAAGGCTGCGCTGGCGATCCCGGTGCTCGCGCAGAACCTCTCCCTCGGCCCGGGCGCGCTGATCCACACCTATTCGGCGCCGTCCATCGCCGACATCCTGGTCAACACCGGCGAGCTCACCGAGGGTGCCGTGCACCGCCTGGCGTACACCACCAACTGGATCTACTCGGTGTACCTGAAGGACGGGCTCAAGCCGGGCAACGTCAGCTACATCCACACCGGCATGGTCCGCGCGATGCACGCGCACGTGCGTCGCGTGCAGACGCAGCTTGGCCTGGACTACTCCGAGTGGGGCGCGCCAATCAGCGAGCTGGACATGTTCCGCACCTGGTTCGACTTCACCTACATCGCGTTCACCTACCTGCGGAACCTCGGCTACCGCCTCACCCTGGAGGAAGAGCAGGACCTGTTCTACCTGTGGCGGGTCGTGGGCCTGATGCTGGGCATCCCGGGCGACCTCCTCGAGCCGGAGACGGACATCGACGCTTCCCAGGAGACGATCGACGCGATCCACTTCGTCGACGGCGAGCCCAACGACGCGTCGCGTGCGTTGGTGGAGGCCCTGTTCAACGGTTTCCGCACCAACGTCAAGGAGCTCCTGCCGTTCCCGGACGAGTCCATCGACGACTGGATGTACACCGCCACCCGCCTGATGCACGGCGACGAGGTGGCCGACATTTACGACGTGCCGCACGCAGTCTCGCGTCCGTTCGCCGAGCTGGATCTGCCCCTCGTGCAGCAGCGCTTCGATCTGCTGCGCGCGAATCCGGAGGTGTTGGCGCAGGTAGTCGAGGAAAACCACAAGACGCTGCTTGATGCGTTGACGCAAGAAACCTCCTACATGGGCCAAGACCAAGGCATCAAAATGAGCGACGGGGCTTACAGGCCCGGAGCTTAGTGATAGAGTTCACAAGCGCCCGTGAAAAACAAAAATAGCATTCCAGAAAGGACCATCATGTCTAACCAGTACCGCGTGCAAAACCCTGCGACCAACGAGGTCATTGAAACCTTCGACTTTGCCACTGACCAGGAAATCCAGGACATCCTGGACCGCTCAGAAGCGGCTTTCAAGACCTGGCGCAAGACTTCCTACGAGGAGCGCGCTGAGATCGTGGGCAAGGCGGCGCAGCTGCTCAAGGAGCGCTCGAACGAGCTGGCCCAGATCATGGCCTCGGAGATGGGCAAGTCTGTGCCGGAAGGTGCGTGGGAGGCCGACTTTTCTGGCGACATCCTGCAGTTCTACGCAGATAACGCCGCTGAACACTCTGCCGACAAGAAGGTCGATGTTCCGGGCGGCAAGGCCGTCGTGCGCCGCCTGCCGCTGGGCACGCTGCTCGGCATCATGCCGTGGAACTTCCCGATCTACCAGGTGGCTCGATTTGCGGGACCGAACCTGATGAACGGCAACTGCATCATCCTCAAGCACGCTGAGATCACCCCGAAGTCCGGTGCGGCCTTTGAGGAAATTCTCAAGGAGGCGGGCTTGCCGGACGGCGTGTTCATCAACGTCTACGCCACCCACGAGCAGGTGGAGACCATCATCGCCGACCCGCGCGTGCAGGGGGTTTCCCTCACCGGCTCCGAGCGTGCTGGTGCAAAGGTGGCGGAAACCGCCGGCAAGAACCTGAAGAAGGTTGTGCTCGAGCTCGGCGGCACCGACCCGTACGTCATCCTGGACTCCTCGGACATCAAGGCCGCGGCGCAGGATGCTTGGGCGAAGCGAGTGCAGAACGCGGGCCAGGTGTGCACCTCCAACAAGCGCATCATTGTGATGGAGGACATCTACGACGAGTTTGTTGACGAGATGGTGGCCATTGCCGATTCCTTTAAGAAGGGCGATCCGTCCAACCCGGGCGAGAATGAGTACTACCCGATGTCCTCCCGCCGCGCGGCAGAGCTGCTGGATGACCAGGTCAAGCGCGCTGTAGAGAAGGGTGCGAAGCTACGCACTGGCGGTGTGTTGGAGGACAACTCGGCCTACTACTCCCCGGCGGTGCTGACCGATCTTCCGGTCGGCTCCGACGAGTACTATGAGGAGTTCTTCGGCCCGGTTGCCGAGATTTACAAGGTATCTTCCGAGGAAGAGGCCGTCGAGCTGGCAAACAACTCTTACCAGGGCCTCGGCGGCGCGGTCTTCTCCGATGACACGGAACGTGCCATCAAGGTTGCGGACCAGATCGACACCGGCATGATCCACGTCAACCTCGGCCAGTACTTCTCTGCAGTCCTGCCGTTCGGCGGCGTGAAGCGCTCCGGCTTCGGCCGCGAGCTGTCCGTGTTCGCGCTCGACGAGTTCGTGAACAAGCAGTATCTCTACGTCAACGACTAAGACACTGCCTTATCGGCGCCGGGAAATCCCACCTGTTTTTGCAGGTGGGTTTTCCCATGGGGCCGGTTCCTGACAGATTACGGCAGCCTCTTGCGGCGACCTGGGGCGATGGGTTCTGACTGACAGATTCCGCCGCGATGTGTCTGGGGGCGCGCGTCCCCGTCTGCCGGCCCCCACCGCCAACAACCACTACAGTCACATCAGTAACAGGTAAGGTGTGTCGCGTGATCCGATTCGACCATGTGACCAAGGCGTACTCGACGTCCACGCGCCCCGCGCTCGACGACGTCACGCTCGACATCCCCGACGGCGAGTTCGTGTTCCTCATCGGCGCGTCCGGCTCCGGCAAGTCCACATTCCTGCAGCTTTTGATCCGCGAGGAAAACGTCTCTTCAGGCGACATCTTCTTCAATGACTTCCACGTCAACACCCTCAGCGGCAAGCAAGTGAATAAGCTGCGTCAATCCATCGGCTACGTGTTCCAGGACTTCCGCCTGCTGCCGAACTTGAGCGTCTACGACAACGTCGCGTTCGCGCTCGAGGTCATCGGCAAGCCGAAAAACCGCATCGCCAAACTCGTCCCCGACGCGCTCGAGCTCGTCGGCCTCGGCGCCAAAGCCAACCGCATGCCGCGGGAGCTGTCGGGTGGTGAGCAGCAGCGCGTGGCTATTGCGAGAGCTTTCGTGGATAAGCCCAAGCTCATGCTTTGCGACGAACCAACGGGCAACCTCGACCCCGGCACCGCCGACGAAATTATGGCGCTGCTCGCCCGCATTAACCGCATGGGCACCACAGTGATCATGTCCACGCACAACGCGCGAGCGGTGGACGAGATGCGCAAGCGCGTGGTTGAACTGCAGCTGGGCAAGATCGTGCGCGACGAGGAAAACGGCGTGTACGGGGATGTGAGGAGGTAGCCGTGAACTGGGAGTTTGTTTTCCGTGAGGGTGTCAAAGGCCTTGGCCGCAACCTCACCATGACCATCGCGCTGATCATCACCACCGCGCTGTCGCTGGTGCTGGTGGGCACCGGCGTGCTGATTTCCAAGGCCACCACGCAGACGAAAGACCTGTACCTGGACCGCGTCGAGGTGATGGTGGAGCTGGACGAGGACATCTCCGCCAGCGACCAGGACTGCTCCTCGGACCGCTGCAAACAGGTTCGCGACACCTTGCAGGCGGACGACCGCGTCGAGCAGGTGACTTTCCGCTCCCGCGAACAGTCCTACGAGCGCTTCAAGGAATTGTTCCAGGAATCCGAGCCGGAGCTGGTGCGCGAAACCGCCCCGGACGCCCTGCCGGCGGCGCTGCACGTGCGCCTGGCGGACCCGACGGACACCTCGCCGCTGGACAAGATCCGCGACATGGAGCAAGTAGAGGTCATCTCCGACCAGGCGGACACGGTCCGTTCCGCCGCCGGGACGCTGAACACGTTCCGCAACGTGGCCTTCGCCGTCGCCGCAGCACAGGCGCTGGCCGCGGTGTTTTTGATCTCCAACATGGTGCAGCTTGCCGCCTTCAACCGCCGCGAGCAGATTGGCATCATGCGCATGGTGGGTGCCTCGCGCTGGTTCACCCAGGCGCCGTTCGTGCTGGAGGCGGTGCTGTCCGTGCTCATCGGCGCGGTGCTGGCCACCATCGGCGTGTGGGCCGGCAAGCAGCTCATCGTGGACCCGCTGCTGGGGGACCTGTACGCCAACCAGCTCATCGCGCGCGTGCCGGACAGCACCGTGTGGGCGGTGATGCCGCTGGTCGGCCTCGTCGCTATGGTGCTGGGCGGACTAGCCGCGCAGGTGGCGCTTCGCTCTTACGTGCGCAAGTAGTAGACTCGTCTGCCTTATGTCCAAGAAGAAAAAGAAGCAGAAGCTTTCCAACACCGGTGTGCTTGCCACCAACCGGAAAGCTCGGCATGACTACCACATCTTGGACACCTGGGAGTGCGGGCTGGTGCTGCAGGGCACCGAGATCAAGGCGCTGCGCGAGGGCAAGGTCTCGCTGGTGGAGGCGTTTGCCACCATCGACAACGGCGAGGTCTGGCTGCGTAACATGCACATCCCGGAGTACTCCCGCGGCCACTGGACCAACCACCCGCCGCGGCGCACCCGCAAGCTGCTTTTGCACCGCCGGGAGATCGACTCGCTGGAGGGCAAGGTCCGCGACGGCAACCGCACCCTGATCCCGCTGTCGCTCTACCTCAAGGACGGCCGCGCGAAGGTCGAGCTGGGCCTTGCGCAGGGTAAGCAGGACTACGACAAGCGCCGCGACATCAAGCGCCGCACCGAGGACCGCGAGATCACCCGCGATCTGGGCCGCAAGCTCAAGGGCATCAAGGCTTAAGCTTCGTATTCGCTACGGTGGGTGCCTATGAAAAAGGCACTGATTACTGGAGCATCCCGCGGCATCGGCCGCGCCATCGCCGAGGACCTGGGCAAGGACCACCACATTTACGCGGGCGCGTCGAAGGACGCCTCCGACATCGTTTCCGCCCTGCCCAGCGCAGAGCCCTTCGAGGCGGACCTCACCGACACCGACGCCATCCTGGAGGCGGCCTCCAACATCGAGGAGCTGGACGTACTCGTCCTTGCTGCCGGCGTGATGGACGGTGGCCCGCTGGAAGAGCTCACCGACGACAAGTGGCGCGAGATGATGGAGGTCAACTTCTTCGCACCCGTCACGCTTACCCGTGCGTTGCTTCCTGCCTTGCGACGTTCCTCCGGCCTCATCATCACCATCAACTCCGGCGCCGGATTCCACGGCATGGCCGAAAACTCGGCGTACTGCGCGTCCAAGTTCGCCCTGCGCGGCTTCACCGAGTCTCTGGCGCAGGAGGAAGCGGGCAAGGTGCGCGTGACCTCCCTGCACCCGGGCCGCACCGACACCGACATGCTCGCCGGCGACAACGGCAGGCCGAAGATGGCGGCCGAGGAGGTGGCCAAGGCGGCCCGCCTCGCCGTCGACGCTGGACCGGACGCTGTGGTGGAGTTCCTCCGGGTGCGTCCGGCGTTGACGTCGTAAAGCCTCTTGTGCTTCTCGGGCGCCTGCGGTAAAGTTTCATCTCCTGCGTTTCTTCGTAGTTGAAGGGGTCGATTCTGGTTTCGACTTCATCGACTTAGCCAGGGGAAGCGTGCCGGTGCAGGCAGGAGACCACCGTAAGCGTCGCTGTAACTAATAAACGCAGAGAAGAACTCTCAGCGTGACTACGCCCTCGCTGCCTAAATAAAAGGTCCAGCGACCTGCGTGTCCGTCAGGTCGGGGATGTCCCCGCCCCGGTACCTGGCGTCGACTTAGGGGACTTGCCTTCCGGCTCTGTCAGTGGGGCCTTGGAAGGGACACCTTTCACTGACTGGGCCCGTCATCCGGACATGTTCGCCTGATCCGGAGGGCCGATGAGAGACAACGTGCGAACTGCGCACGGAGAAGCCCTGGCGCGGTGATGAAGGACCCGGGTTCAATTCCCGGCGGCTCCACCGAAAAGCAGGAAACCCGCTGGCCACAACACGGCCAGCGGGTTTCTTTGTTGCACGGAGATCTAATCGGTCGGGTAGCCGGTGACCGGGCCCTCGGTGTTCGGCTGCCAGCCCAGCGCGGGGGCGACGTGGGTGGCGAAGTTTTCCAGGATCTTCACGTTGACGTGCACACCCATGACAGTGGGGATGGTGATCAGTAGCGTGTCGGCGGCCATGACGGCCGGGTCGGCCTTGAGCTGTTCGATCAGTGTGTCCGGCTCGGCGGCGTAGGTGCGGCCGAAGGTGGAAGCGCCCACGTCCGGTAGCGCCCCGACCTGGTCGGAGCCGGAGGCCTGCATGCCGAAGCGCTGCATGTCGGCGCTGTCGACGATGGGGAAGATGGTGCGGGAGACGGATACGCGCGGGGTCCAGTCGTGGCCCGCTTCCTTCCAGGCTGCGCGGTAGCGGGTGATCTGTTCCGCCTGGATCTCCCCCAAGGTCTCGGCGGTGGTCTCGGAGACCAGGGTGGAAGACATCAGGTTGAGCCCGTCATTGGCGGTCTGCTCCGCCGAAGCGTGAGTGCCCGAGCCGTAGAAGATGTGCTTGCGCAGCTCAGGTGCCATGGGGAAGACCGGCAGGGCGGAGCCGGGCTGGAACATGTTGGGGTATTGGCGGTCAAGGGGTGCGGCGGTGGCGAGGCCGTTGCCGTCCACCGCGGCCATGAAGGTTTCCAGGTGGGCCCGTGCCACGTCCGCGCCATTGGGGGCCTCGCCTTTGTAGCCGAATGCCTCCCAGCCGCGCACCGCTACTTCGGGCGCGCCGCGCGAGACCCCCAGGGCCACGCGGCCGCCGGAAAGTTGGTACAGGGATGCGGCCTCTTCGGCGAGGTAGAGCGGGTTTTCGTAGCGCATGTCGATAACGCCGGTGCCCACCTCGATGTTCTTGGTGGTGGCGGCGACCGCACCCAGCAGCGGCATCGGGGCGGAGGCCTGCGGCACGAAGTGGTGGACGCGGAAGGACGCGTTGTTCACGCCGATCTCGTCGGCGGCCTGGGCAATCTCCAAGTGGGTTTTAGCGATCTTTTCCGCGGACGGGCCGCGCTGGCCGGCGAAAGCGTAGTGCCCGAAGCTTAGGAAACCGAATGCCTTCATTGCGCAACACTCCTTTTTGGTGACGTATCAACAAGGAGGGTAGCGCTTTACCCGCACATTGTCACGGCCTCAGACAGGCCGCACCACAAACCCTGAGCGAAGGACCCCTATTACGGCCCAAAATCGCGCATACTCGGGAGGGCTTACTCGGGGTTTGCGGGCTGGAGGCCGACAGGAACTTTTACGCCTGTGCAAATCAGCACCGAATAATTGGGCCTTAACCTCCGGTGGCATGAACCGCAACGCCCTCGCAGCACTCGCCGCCACGACCTTCCTGGTTGTCGGCTGCAGTGGCGCGCCCGAGGCGGAGCACGTGACGGTGACCGAAACCGTGGAAGCGCCGGAGGCTCCAAAAGCAGAGGAAGAACCGACGAAGCAGGCTGATGCTGTGGCGTCGGGGGAGGCGGAGCACGTCGATAGGCAAGGCATCCCTGGTGCCCCGCTGGCGTACCCGGGTGCCGGCGGCCCCGTCCCGGACAACGCGCGGCCGATCAGAACGCTCAAGAGCATCGGCGATAGCCCCGTGCAAAACGCGCTGTTTGTCACCCCGTCCGGCAACATCGGCTGCATGATGAACCTGGCGGATAAGCCGATGTTCGACTGCGGCGTGAAGTCCTTTATGGAAAGCGAGCAGTTTGGCATCGGTGAGCTGGGTACGCCGAGGTGGATGATGGAAATTCTCGGCGGCTACCCGCGCGAGCAAACTGAGCCGCCGCTTTACGACGACTCCGTGTGGCCCCCGGGCAGCGAATCCGCCGAGGTTGTGCAGTACGGCGAAGTGGTCAACCACGGTCCATACGTGTGCGCGGTGGAAGAGACCGGCGTGACCTGTTGGGACTCTGAAAGTGGCAAGGGGGCGTGGCTGGAGCGAGACGAGGTGGTGTTCTTTTAGGCCGCCCTAGCGCTCGCTGGCCGTTGGGTTAAAGGAGTGTCCAGGTTGCTTAAAAGCTTCGTAGGGGCCCTTTAATGCTGCCAAATGCTAGGTAGGTTGGCGCCCATGACCTCAAAGACTGTAAAGACGTTGTCCGCAGCAACTGCTCTCGCCGCCCTCGCCGGCGGTTTTATTGGTGCAGGCACCGCCAACGCGCAGATGTCTTCCAACGGACCCGCCGACATTGAGGGCTGGACGCAGATGGGATGGTCTGCGTTTAGCGGCTCCGTGATTAACAAGGGCGGGTCCCACATGCTGCTGAAGAATCTGCCGGAAGGCGCGAAGCCGCTGCCCGCCGAGAAGGCAAAGGCTGCCCTGGAGGGGCCACTGCCAGTCAAGGGTGACGCGTCCATGACGGTCACCTTCGGCCCGGACGGCAAGCTGTCCTTCTTCGACGGCTGCAACGCCGGTAGCGCCGGGTACTCCATCGACGGCGCCGGCGCCGTGAAGGTCGGGGCCATCGCCCAGACGCAGCGCCTGTGCGACCCGACCACCATGAACAAGGCGGACGAGCTGACGTCCATCCTGCGTTCGAACCCGTCGGTGTACCGCTTCGACAACGAGACGATCGCTCTGGCGGCCCAGGGTAAGGCCATCGAATTCTCAAAGGCGGCTGCGAACTAATCCGCGCCACTTACATCTCCCGTTGCCCACCTCTGGGCAGCGGGATTTTGGTTTTTGCAAAGAGCTAGTGCGTATGGCGAAGCTACGAGCTGCGTAAACGCAAGTGTGGAGTTGCATTGAAGTTCCCTTGAGCCCCTTGTTCGCCTGAATTCGCTCGGTAGCGTGATGGCTATGGTTACTTCGACCAAGACCCTAAAGAAGTTGTCCACAACGACCGCAGTCGTCGCCCTCACGGGTGGCCTGCTCGGCGTCGGAACTGCCGACGCCCAGGAGCGCCCTGAAACCTCCAGCATCGACCAATTCGTGCAGATGAGCTCGAACTTGTTCGGTGACCTCGGCGGCACACCCGCACCGGCCCCAGCGCCGGTGCCGGAGAACCCAGCCGGCTCCGAGCTGATCCAGCAGCTCCCAGAAGGTGCAGACCAGCTCAAGGATGATCGCCTCACCGCTGCGCTGGACACCGCGCTGCAGGCAAAGAATAACAACACCATCACCCTGGACTTCCGGGAAAATGGTGTGCTCCACTCGAACGACGGCTGCAACTCCGGCACCGCCAAGTACCAGATCGACAACACCGGCGCGCTGCACCTCAGCGACTTCACCGAGACCAAGATGGCCTGCGAGCCGGGCGCACAGAAGGACGCCGACGACCTGAAGATGGTCCTCCAGTCCAACCCGCAGCTGTTCCAGCTCGACGCGTCAACCCTGTTCCTCGCGGGCCAGGGCCACGGCATTGAGCTGCAGAAGATGCACGGCCGCGACTACCAGTAATTGTTGTCCGAACGGCGCTGAAGCTGGTTCGGGGGGCGCGTTTTACACGGCAACCTCGAACGGGGCTTCGGTGGCTTCGCGGACGGACTCGACGGTCTCGCCTGGGGCAACCTCTGTCAGGGTGAGGCCTTGCTTTTCGTCCACGGAGAACACGGCCAGGTTGGTGATGATCTGGTCGACGCACTTCGCGCCTGTCAGCGGCAGGCGGCACTCCGGCAAGACCTTCGAGGTGCCCTTCTTGGTGGTGTGTTCCATGAGCAGGATGACCTTCTTGGCCCCGTGCACGAGGTCCATTGCGCCGCCCATGCCCTTGACCATTTTGCCTGGGATCATCCAGTTGGCCAGGTCGCCGTATTGAGAGACCTCCATGGCACCGAGGACGGCGACGTCGATCGCGCGGGAGCGGATCATGCCAAAGGACGTAGAAGAGCCGAAGAAGGATCCGCCCGGCGCCACCGTGATGGTCTCCTTGCCGGCGTTAATAAGTTCCGGATCGACGGTGTCGTCGGTGGGGTAGGGGCCCACGCCGAGGATGCCGTTTTCGGAGTGCAGCACCACTTCCACGTCTTTGGGCAGGTAGCCCGGGATGAGGGTGGGCATCCCGATGCCCAGGTTGACGTACTGGCCGTTTTCCAGCTCTTGGGCTGCTCTGGACGCCATTTCTTGCCTGGTCCAAGCCATTACTCGCTCACCGTCCTAAATTCGATTCCGGTCTCCTGCGGGCCCACCTCGACTACGCGGTCGACGTAGATGCCGGGCAGGTTCACCTCGGCTGCGGGGATTTCATCTACCACGTGCTCCGCCTGCACGATCGTGATCTTGCCGGCCACGGCAGCGTCGGGGTTGAAGTTCTGCGCGGTTTTAGAGAAGACGAGGTTGCCAAAGCGGTCCGCTTTGTGCGCGTGCACGAATGCGAAATCCGGTGTCAGTGCGGTTTCCATTACGTACTGCTCGCCGTTGAACTCGCGCAGTTCCTTCGGGCGGGAGTACTCGGCGATGGTGCCGTCCGGGTTGTAGCGGGTGGGGATTTCCCCTGTGGCCAGCGGGGTGCCCACGCCGGCTTTGGTGTAGAACGCGGGGATGCCCGCGCCGCCGGCGCGCATGCGTTCTGCCAGGGTGCCCTGCGGGGTGAACTCGACGGTGAGCTCGCCTTCCAGGTACTGGCGCGCGTACTCCTTGTTCGTGCCCAGGTAGGAGCCGATGGAGCGGGAGATCCGCTTGTCCGCCAGCAGTAGGCCGAGTCCGAAGCCGTCGGTGCCCAGGTTGTTGGAAATGATCGTGAGATCGCCGGCGCCCTGGGCGCGCAGGGCGTCGATGAGCCGGGCGGGGATGCCCACCAGCCCGAAGCCGCCCACGGCGATGGAGGCGCCATCCGGGATGTCGGCGACCGCCTCCTCCGCTGAAGAAACCACCTTGTTAATCATGTGTGCATCGTAACTGTTGTTCGGCTACTGCACAAGGGTTCACAAAGCGAACCTTCTTCGACTAGGATCACACGTATGTCTGGTAGTGATGTGCAACTCGTACAGAGCCTCACTCGGGGCCTGGCGGTCATCCGCGCGTTCAGCGGTGCCCGCCCGCGCCAAACGCTTGCCCAGGTCGCAGAATCCACGGGCCTTCCGCGCGCGACGGTGCGCCGGTTTTTGCACACGCTCGTTGCGGAGGGGTACGCCTCCAGCGACGGCACGGTTTTCTGGCTCACCCCGAAGACTCTCGAGCTGGGCTTTTCGTACCTGTCCAGCCTGGGGCTTCCGGCGATCGCGCAGCCGCATTTGGATGGTCTGTCGCGCACGCTCAACGAATCGAGCTCGCTCACCGTCCTCGACGGCTCCGACGTCGTCTACGTCGCCCGCGCCGCCGCGGACCGCATCATGAGCGTCAACATCACCATTGGCACGCGCTTTCCCGCTTACGCGACGTCGATGGGCCGCGTGCTGCTCGCCGATCTCCCATCCGCGCAGCTCGACGCCTACCTTGCCGGAACCGCACTCGAGCCCATCACCCCTGAGACGGTCACCAGCGAGGATGCGTTCAGGCAATTGCTTATCGACGTCCAAAGGCAGGGCTACGCCATCGTCGACCAAGAACTCGAGCTGGGTCTGCGTTCCGTGGCGTGCCCGGTCCGCGGCAACGACGGCAAGGTCGTGGCCGCGGTGAATCTGTCGGCCCATGCTGGGGCGGTGGGGCACCGGGAGGTCGTCGATAGGCTGCTGCCCCCGCTGCAGGCAACGGCGAGCGCGATCGAGCGTGACCTGCAAACAACCACTCTGAAGGAGGAATCATGAGCGACCCGAAAGATATTGTCATTTGCAACCCCAAGCGCACCGCGGTGGGGCGCTACGGCGGCGCATTCGTCGGCGTGCCGGTGCAGGAGCTGGCCGCGACTGTGGTCAAGGCCGTCATTGAGGATGCTGGGATTCCCGGCGAAGTGATCGACGACATCATCCTCGGTCAGGCCTCGCCGAACGGCGCCGCACCCGCGCTGGGCCGCGTTGTCGGACTTGACGCTGAACTGGGTGTGGGCGTGCCCGGCATGCAGCTGGACCGCCGCTGCGGCTCCGGCTTGCAGGCGATCGCCACCGCCGCGGCGCACGTGGCTGCCGGTGCCGCCGACCTGATCGTCGCCGGCGGTGCGGAATCAATGTCCAACACCGAGTACACCGTGGACGGAAAGATCCGCTGGGGTGCCAAGGGCGGCACGATGGAGCTCAAGGACCGCCTGCAGGAGGGCCGCGAGCAGGCTGGCGGCAAGCACCACCCGATCCCGGGCGGGATGATCGAGACCGCGGAGAACCTGCGCGAGGAGTACTCAATCGCGCGCGACCGCCAGGACAAGCTAGCGGTGGCGTCGCACGCCCGCGCCGCGGCGGCGCGGGAGGCCGGAGACTTCGACGCCGAGATCGTGCCGGTTTCGGTGCCGCAGCGCAAGGGCGATCCGGTGGTGGTGGACAAGGACGAGCACATCCGCCCCGGCACCTCCGAGGAATCGCTGGCCAAGCTGCGGCCGGTGATGGGCAAAACGTTGGAGGCGGCCACGGGTTTGGCTCCGAAGTTTGGTTAGCCTAAGGTGGGTCAGGTAACCCTTACCTTATGGACCGAAAGGAAGGACGACCGTGACCCGTTTCTCCCGTACCCCTCTCATCGCTCTCGTTGCGGCCGGCGCCCTCGCGCTGGGCGCATGCTCCACCAGCGAGTCCGGCACGGATGCCGCCGCTGGTTCGGAATCGGTGGCGACCGAAGGGGCGTCGGCAAGCAATGATGCTTCCGAAGGCACCGTGACACTTACCGACAACTACGGCGAGAAGACCGTGCCCAGCCCGCCGAAGCGGGTAGTCGCCCTGGACAACCGCACCTTCGAGCTCCTGGACTCCTGGGGCATTAAGCCCGTCGCCGCGCCGCGCGACATCGTGCCCAATTCCATCCCGGGCATCGCGGACGACGAGGACATCCTCAACATTGGCAACCACCGCGAGCCGAACCTGGAAACCATCGTTGCCGCCGACCCGGACGTGATCATCTCCGGCCAGCGCTTTGAAACGTTCGACGAAGAACTGCAGAAGCTGGTCCCGGACGCCACGCTGCTGGACTTCGAACCGCGCGACGGCGAGCCGATTGACCGCGAGATCATTCGCCAGACCCTGGAGCTGGGCGACGTCTTTGGCAAGCAAGCCGAGGCTGAGCAGGCAGTTCAGGAATTCACCGAGGCTGTCCAGCGCACCCGCAACGCCTACGACCCGGAGCAGAAGGTCATGGCCCTGAACGTTTCCGGTGGCGAGATTGGCTACGTCGCCCCGGGCGTGGGCCGCGTGTGGGGGCCGCTGTTCGACCTGATTGGTTTCACCCCGGCGCTCGAGGTGGAGAACGCCTCCGACGACCACCAGGGCGACGACATCTCCGTCGAAGCCATCGCCAGCGCCAACCCGGACTGGCTGCTCGTGCTGGACCGCGACGCGGGCGTGAAGTCCATCACGGACTCCCCGGAAGCGCTGTCTGTGATCAACGACTCCGCGCCGCTGAAGAACGTCACCGCGGTGAAGGACGGCCACGTCTACGTCGCCCCGGCGGACACCTACACCAACGAGTCCATCTACACCTACACCGAGATTCTCAACCAGATCTCCGAGCAGCTTGAGGCAGGCAAGTAGTCTGTCTTCGATGACTGATACAACGACCACCACCCGCCCCAAGCTTCTGGACTGGAAGCTCGGGGCGGGTGTCGTCCTTGTTTTAGCCCTCCTTGCCGCGTCGCTGATGGTGGGGCAGTACGACATTCTGGGCACCGAGGACGGCTGGGAAATGTTCCGCGCCACCCGCGTGCCGCGCACGATCGCGCTGGTGCTCGCGGGTGCGGCGATGGCGATGAGCGGGCTGATCATGCAGATGCTCACCCAGAACCGCTTCGTCGAACCCACCACCACCGGCACCACCGAATGGGCCGGGCTGGGGCTGCTCGCGTCGTTTTTGCTGTTCCCGGACGGCTCCGTGATGACGCGCATGCTGCTCGCCGTCGGCGCCGCCTTCATCGGCACCATGGTGTTCTTCGCGTTCCTGCGGCGCGTGACGTTGCGCTCCAGCCTGGTGGTGCCCATCGTGGGCATCATGCTCGGCGCGGTGGTCAGCGCGGTGTCCACCTTTATCGCACTGCAGACTGACCTGTTGCAGTCGCTCGGAGTCTGGTTCGCCGGCTCGTTCACCAGCGTGATCGCCGGCCAGTACGAGATCCTCTGGGTCGTGCTGCTCGTGGTCATCGCCGTGTTCTTCTACGCCGACCGCCTCACCGCGGCCGGTTTGGGCGAAGACATCGCCACCAACATCGGCCTGAATTACAACCGCATCGTGCTCGTGGGCACCAGCCTCGTTGCGGTGGCCACGGGCGTGGTCACGGTTGTCGTGGGCAACCTCCCATTCCTCGGGCTCATCGTCCCCAACATCGTGAGCATGCTGCGTGGCGACGACCTCCGGTCCAACCTGCCCTGGGTCTGCCTCACCGGCATCGGGGTGGTGACGCTGTGCGACCTGCTCGGACGCATCGTCATCGCGCCGTTCGAGATGCCGGTGTCCGTGATCCTCGGCGTGGTTGGCGCCGCCGTGTTTATCGCGTTGATTGTGAGGCGGGGTAAGAATGCGTGATGTAGGCGCGTTTCAAACGTCGCAAAGCAAGAGGCGCTACTGGCTGCTCACCGCATCGCTGGTGGTGGCCGCGCTGCTGTTCACCGCGGGCCTGCTGTCCTGGGGAAACCCCATGGACTTTGGCACCCGCGGCTACTGGCTGATCGCGCAGCGCCGGTTGAACTCCGTCATCGCCATGGCGGTGGTGGCGGTCTGCCAGGCCGTGGCCACAGTGGCGTTCCAAACGGTGACGAACAACCGCATCATTACCCCGTCCATCATGGGGTTCGAGTCGCTGTACGTGGCCATTCACACCTCAACCGTGTACTTCCTCGGCGCCGCCGGGCTGAACGCCCGCACGCTGGAGATGTTCGTGATCCAGCTCGTGCTCATGGTGGGGCTGAGCCTGATTCTTTACACGTGGCTGCTCGCCGGCGACAACCCGAACATGCACGCCATGCTGCTCGTCGGCATCGTGCTCGGAGGGGGACTGGGCAGCGTATCGACGTTCATGCAGCGCCTGCTCACACCCAGCGAGTTCGACGTGCTCACTGCCCGGCTGTTCGGCTCGGTGAACAACGCGGACCCGGCCTACTACCCGCTGGCAGTGCCGTTGGTGCTGGTGGCGGCCGGGCTGATGGTGTTGAACTCGCGCCGGCTCAACGTGCTGGGCCTCGGCCGCGACGTGGCGGTGAACCTGGGCGTGAACCACAAAAAGCACGCGGTGTTCACGCTGGTGCTGGTCTCGGTGCTGATGGCGGTCTCTACCGCGCTGGTCGGGCCGATGACCTTCCTCGGGTTCCTGGTGGCCACGCTTGCGTACCAGTTCGCGGACACCTACGACCACCGATACGTGTTCCCCATGGCGGCGCTGCTCGGCTACTGCATTCTGGCGGGCGCGTACTTCGTCATGAACCACATCTTCTACGCCCAGGGCGTCGTCTCCATCATCATCGAGCTGGTCGGCGGCCTGACGTTCCTCATCGTTGTCCTACGGAAGGGGAGACTGTGATCGAGCTCAACGAGGTGAGCAAGGCCTACGGCGACGACACCGCCATCGGGCCGGTCTCGCTTAACATCCCGGCCGGCGGCATCACCGCTTTGGTGGGGCCGAACGGCGCCGGCAAGTCGACACTTCTGACCATGATCGGCCGGCTGCTAGCGCTGGACTCCGGCTCCGTGCGCATCGGGCAGATGGACGTGTCCTCCACGAACCCGAAAGACCTGGCCAAAGTGGTCTCCATCCTGCGTCAGGAAAACCACTTTGTCACCCGCCTGACCGTGCGCCAGCTTGTCGGCTTCGGCCGCTTCCCATACTCCGGCGGGCGCCTGACCGAGGAGGACGAGGAGATCATCTCCCGCTACATCGACTTCTTCGGGCTGCGCGACCTCGAGCACCGCTACTTGGACCAGCTTTCAGGTGGTCAGCGTCAGCGCGCATATGTAGCCATGGTGCTTTGCCAGGAGACGGACTACGTGCTTCTCGACGAGCCCCTGAACAACCTGGACATATCCCACTCCGTGGAGATGATGCAGCACCTGCATTCCGCCGCCCGCGAGTTCGGCCGGACCATCGTGATCGTGCTGCACGACATCAACTTCGCGGCCCGCTACGCGGACTACATCTGCGCTGCCAAGGATGGGCAGGTCTTTGCCTTCGGCACGGTGGAGGAGATCATGCGCGACGATTTGCTCACCGAAATTTTTAATACCCCGGTGCAGGTGATCGAAGGCCCGCACGGCCCGATTGCCGCATACCACTAAAACCAGTGTTTACCTGCTGGTTTGTGTGCAGTTTACGTTCGTGGTTATATTTCCATCCGTTGCTTCCGAGCGGTTCGGCCGGTTGGGAGGGACGAGTTAATTTGAATAGGGGTTACGTTCTGGTTAACCGGGGTTTAACGTGAGTTTGACTTTTGGTTGGTTGGTTGTGTAGCTTCTGACGAAGCCGCTTTTTCTGGCTGGGATCGTGTGTGGTTCTGGTTGTTGGGTGTGCTGGTGTTGTTTGAGAACTCGATAGTGTGCCAATGTACTTTTGTTGCGTGGGTGTGTTTGCCTGCCTTGTTTTGTGCACTGTGTGGTAGACGCTCTTTTTGGGTGTGTGCCGGTGGTGGCGTGGTTGAATTCCAATGACTAATCGCGTCATCTTTTTGGTTCATGGTGTGCGTGGGGTGTGGTTGAACATGTTTCACGTATTTTTGGCCGACCCCTGCTTATGACCCCGTCGGGTTGGGGGTTGGTTGTTGAACCTTTGTAATTTTTGGATTTTGCCAGTCCGGCGCCTGTTTGGGTGTTGGTTGGTTTGTTTTTGGTTGGGTATTGGGCTTTTCACGGCCTGTTTCTGCTGAAACGTTTTTTGTGGAGAGTTTGATCCTGGCTCAGGATGAACGCTGGCGGCGTGCTTAACACATGCAAGTCGAACGGAAAGGCCCAAGCTTGCTTGGGTACTCGAGTGGCGAACGGGTGAGTAACACGTGGGTGATCTGCCCTGCACTTCGGGATAAGCCTGGGAAACTGGGTCTAATACCGGATAGGACCACATTTTGGATGGTGTGGTGGAAAGTTTTTCGGTGTGGGATGAGCTCGCGGCCTATCAGCTTGTTGGTGGGGTAATGGCCTACCAAGGCGTCGACGGGTAGCCGGCCTGAGAGGGTGTACGGCCACATTGGGACTGAGATACGGCCCAGACTCCTACGGGAGGCAGCAGTGGGGAATATTGCACAATGGGCGCAAGCCTGATGCAGCGACGCCGCGTGGGGGATGACGGCCTTCGGGTTGTAAACTCCTTTCGCTAGGGACGAAGCGTTTTTGTGACGGTACCTGGAGAAGAAGCACCGGCTAACTACGTGCCAGCAGCCGCGGTAATACGTAGGGTGCGAGCGTTGTCCGGAATTACTGGGCGTAAAGAGCTCGTAGGTGGTTTGTCGCGTCGTTTGTGTAAGCCCGCAGCTTAACTGCGGGACTGCAGGCGATACGGGCATAACTTGAGTGCTGTAGGGGAGACTGGAATTCCTGGTGTAGCGGTGGAATGCGCAGATATCAGGAGGAACACCGATGGCGAAGGCAGGTCTCTGGGCAGTAACTGACGCTGAGGAGCGAAAGCATGGGTAGCGAACAGGATTAGATACCCTGGTAGTCCATGCCGTAAACGGTGGGCGCTAGGTGTGAGTCCCTTCCACGGGGTTCGTGCCGTAGCTAACGCATTAAGCGCCCCGCCTGGGGAGTACGGCCGCAAGGCTAAAACTCAAAGGAATTGACGGGGGCCCGCACAAGCGGCGGAGCATGTGGATTAATTCGATGCAACGCGAAGAACCTTACCTGGGCTTGACATACACCAGATCGCCGTAGAGATACGGTTTCCCTTTGTGGTTGGTGTACAGGTGGTGCATGGTTGTCGTCAGCTCGTGTCGTGAGATGTTGGGTTAAGTCCCGCAACGAGCGCAACCCTTGTCTTATGTTGCCAGCAATTCGGTTGGGGACTCGTGAGAGACTGCCGGGGTTAACTCGGAGGAAGGTGGGGATGACGTCAAATCATCATGCCCCTTATGTCCAGGGCTTCACACATGCTACAATGGTCGGTACAACGCGTCTGCGAGCCTGTGAGGGTGAGCTAATCGCTGTAAAGCCGGTCGTAGTTCGGATTGGGGTCTGCAACTCGACCCCATGAAGTCGGAGTCGCTAGTAATCGCAGATCAGCAACGCTGCGGTGAATACGTTCCCGGGCCTTGTACACACCGCCCGTCACGTCATGAAAGTTGGTAACACCCGAAGCCAGTGGCCTGTCAAAAGGAGCTGTCGAAGGTGGGATCGGCGATTGGGACGAAGTCGTAACAAGGTAGCCGTACCGGAAGGTGCGGCTGGATCACCTCCTTTCTAAGGAGTTTTTGTTTTTGGCCCACAGTTGTGGGCGAGTGTGGTTGAGTCGCCGAGTGTGTGACTGCCATATGTTTTGTTTTTGCCGGGTGGAGGCATACCCGCAGGCGCTGATGCTGCTTCGATGGTGGTGTTGGTGGCTGATGGTGGGGTGTGTGCTGCGTGGTGTTGGGGTTGGTGGATACACCGATTTTGCGTGACAAAAGGGTTTTTGCGTTGGTGCACTGTTGGGTGTCTGGGGCAGCACAAAGTTGTTCCTGTTGGGCCCTACTTGCATGGATGGCTGCTTTTGGTGTGGTTGTTTGTGTGTGGGGTTGTGTTGTGTGAGAACTGTATAGTGGACGCGAGTATCTTTCTTTTTTGTGTTTTGGTGTTTGTACCTGTTTGTTTGTGTGTCCGTGTGTTTTGTTACGGGCGTATGGTGGATGCCTTGGCATGCTGAGCCGATGAAGGACGTGTGAGGCTGCGTTATGCCTCGGGGAGTTGCCAACAAAGCGTTGATCCGAGGATGTCCGAATGGGGAAACCCAGCACCGGTTGTGTGGTGTTACCCGCAGGTGAATTCATAGTCTGTGTGGGGGTTGACGCGGGGAAGTGAAACATCTCAGTACCCGTAGGAGAAGAAAACAATTGTGATTCCGTGTGTAGTGGCGAGCGATAGCGGATGAGGCTAAACCGTGTGCGTGTGATACCTGGCAGGGGTTGCGTGTGCGGTGTTGTGGGGCGTAAATGTTGCAGGCTGCCGACTGCAAGCGCAATGCGCATACATCAGCGGAAGCATCTGGGATGGTGCACCGGAGTAGGTGATGAGTCCTGTACGTGAAGGTGTGTGTGGTTGTGTTGTTTGTGTTTTTCCCCGAGTAGCAGCGGGCTCGTGGAATCTGCTGTGAATCTGCCGGGACCACCCGGTAAGCCTAAATACTCAGTGTGACCGATAGTGGATAAGTACCGTGAGGGAATGGTGAAAAGTACCCCGGGAGGGGAGTGAAAGAGTTCCTGAAACCATGCGCTTACAATCCGTCAGAGCACCGTTTGTGTGTGATGGCGTGCCTTTTGAAGAATGAGCCTGCGAGTCAGCGGCATGTCGCGAGGTTAACCCGTTTTTGTGGGGTAGTCGTAGCGAAAGCGAATCCGAATAGGGTGGCAAGTGGCATGTCCTGGACCCGAAGCGGGGTGATCTACCCATGGCCAGTGTGAAGCAGCTGTAAGAGGTTGTGGAGGCGCGAACCCACTTAGGTTGAAAACTGAGGGGATGAGCTGTGGGTAGGGGTGAAAGGCCAATCAAACTCCGTGATAGCTGGTTCTCCCCGAAATGCATTTAGGTGCAGCGTGATGTGAGCTTGCCGGAGGTAGAGCTACTGGTTGGTTGAGCGGGACTATCATCTTAGCGACGTCAGCCAAACTCCGAATACCGGTTGAAGTGGTGCATTGCAGTGAGACTGTGGGGGATAAGCTTCATAGTCGAGAGGGAAACAGCCCAGATCGCCGGTTAAGGCCCCTAAGGGTGTGCTAAGTGGAAAAGGATGTGGGATCGCGAAGACAGCCAGGAGGTTGGCTTAGAAGCAGCCATCCTTGAAAGAGTGCGTAATAGCTCACTGGTCGAGTGGTTCCGCGCCGACAATTCAGTGGGGCTCAAGCACACCGCCGAAGCCGCGGCAAACATTTGTTGTTTGGGTAGGGGAGCGTCGTGTGTGGGGTGAAGCCGTATCGGAAGGAGCGGTGGACTGCATGCGAGTGAGAATGCAGGCATGAGTAACGAATGGCAAGTGAGAATCTTGCCCGCCGGATGACTAAGGGTTCCTGGGTCAAGTTCGTCTTCCCAGGGTGAGTCGGGTCCTAAGGCGAGGCCGACAGGCGTAGTCGATGGTTAACGGGTTGATATTCCCGTACCCGTGTATGCGCGCCCAGTATCGAAGCGGTGAGACTAACCACCCTGATCCGCCGATCGTTGCCGTCCTTTGGGACGGTTGGTTGGTGGTGATGCGTGGGGCCTGATCCGTGGTAGGTCAGTGATGGGGTGACGCAGTGAGGTAGCTAAGCCGCTTATTGGATTGCGGTGCAAGCGTGTGGCACGGCAACATTGGTCAAATCCGGTTGCCATGAGTGTGAGGCGTGATGCGTAGCCCATGTTGGGTGATGTTGGTGATCCTGTACTGCCGAGAAAAGCCTCTAGCGATGTGCATGTACGGCCCGTACCCATAACCGACACAGGTGGTCAGGTAGAAAATACTAAGGCGAGCGGGTGAACTGTGGTTAAGGAACTCGGCAAAATGCCCCCGTAACTTCGGGAGAAGGGGGACCACAACTGGTGACACATGTTCGTGTTGAGCTGGTTGGGGTCGCAGAGAAGAGAGGGGAGCGACTGTTTATCAAAAACACAGGTCCGTGCGAAGACGGTTAAGTTGATGTATACGGACTGACGCCTGCCCGGTGCTGGAAGGTTAAGAGGACCCGTTAGGCCGTTGTGGTCGAAGCGGAGAATTTAAGCCCCAGTAAACGGCGGTGGTAACTATAACCATCCTAAGGTAGCGAAATTCCTTGTCGGGTAAGTTCCGACCTGCACGAATGGCGTAACGACTCCCCTGCTGTCTCAACCACAGGCCCGGTGAAATTGCAGTACGAGTAAAGATGCTCGTTTCGCGCGGCAGGACGAAAAGACCCCGGGACCTTCACTATAGCTTGGTATTGGCATTCGGTGCGGTTTGTGTAGGATAGGTGGGAGATGTGGAAGCATGCACGCTAGTGTGTGTGGAGTCGTTGTTGAAATACCACTCTGACCGTAGTGGATATCTAACCTTGGCCCATGATCTGGGTTGGGGACAGTGCCTGGTGGGTAGTTTAACTGGGGCGGTTGCCTCCCAAAATGTAACGGAGGCGCCCAAAGGTTCCCTCAGCCTGGTTGGCAATCAGGTGTTTAGAGTGTAAGTGCACAAGGGAGCTTGACTGCGAGACTTACTAGTCGAGCAGGGACGAAAGTCGGGACTAGTGATCCGGCACCTACTTGTGGATGTGGTGTCGCTCAACGGATAAAAGGTACCCCGGGGATAACAGGCTGATCTTCCCCAAGAGTCCATATCGACGGGATGGTTTGGCACCTCGATGTCGGCTCGTCGCATCCTGGGGCTGGAGTAGGTCCCAAGGGTTGGGCTGTTCGCCCATTAAAGCGGCACGCGAGCTGGGTTCAGAACGTCGTGAGACAGTTCGGTCTCTATCCGCCGCGCGCGTTGAAACTTGAAGAAGGCTGTCCCTAGTACGAGAGGACCGGGACGGACGTACCTCTAGTGTGCCAGTTGTTCCGCCAGGAGCACGGCTGGTTGGCTACGTACGGGAGGGATAACCGCTGAAAGCATCTAAGCGGGAAGCCTGTTTTAAGATGAGGTTTCATTTGAGGTTCCCAGGAGACTACTGGGTTGATAGGCCGGACCTGGAAGCACAGTAATGTGTGGAGGCGACCGGTACTAATACACCAATAAACACCATTGACACACTGATAGGTTGTGAACACCGCGAAAAAACACAAAAGCATGTTGCTTGCGTCCACTGTGCAGTCACTGACACAACACACCACCCGGCATTCACCGGGTTGGCCGACTTAATTGCATATCGCTGATTGTTGATCAGCCGACCATGCCCCGTATAGGTGTGTCGGTGGTTGATGGCGGCGGGGAAACGCCCGGTCCCATTCCGAACCCGGAAGCTAAGCCCGCCCGCGCCGATGGTACTGCCCCCGGGAGGGAGTGGGAGAGTAGGTTACCGCCGACCCAACAACTTCACACACAAGCACCCGCTGTAAGCACCACGCTTACAGCGGGTGCTTTCGTATGCGCACAGTCCCCGACCGGGACGGCTGGGCGGGGTCCCCGCTTTGCGGACAACCGTGGCGTAACCACCCGGCAGGGCGTGAGTCATTCACTGGGGGCGGAATAGGTCGCGGGGCCAGCACACGCAGCCACGATGACGCTTACTGCGGGGCGAAAGTCGAGTACCGGACGTCGAGTACGCCCGCGTACACCGATGGACTCGACCTCCACTACTCGACCAACAACGCACCCACAAAAACCCGGGGCCGGTCCAGACTCCCCATTGCGGACAACCGCGGCGGCACCAACTATGGGCGCGTACCCACGGATCATTTGTCTGGCGGTTTCGTAGAAGCTGACGCCGGCTATTTCTCACCTGGGTAAACAGCGGCCGAAAATGGCTGGATCGTCAACGTTTACGAAAGCCACCCCCGCGAAACTCCGCAACGCCGATAACCACGACAGCACCAACAATGGGGCACGCCCACGAAACCGTGGTTCCAGATCGGACTCCGCATTGCGGACAACTGCGCCCGCACCCATCATGGGTCTGCGCCCACCAACTACCGAGCCCGGCACCCCCGTCTTCACCACCCCCGGAAACAGGAGCGCTAGAGCTCCACGAGGGAGTTCTTGGAGCGCTCGACGAGTTCGGCCTTCTTGCGGGCGCGCTCTAGCGTGGACCACTGGTCCTGGGGGATCGACTTCCGGGCGGAGGTGACCACGGCCTCGTCGGGCGTGCCCCAGGCGATCGGCATGGGCGTGATGGTCTGCCAGTGCTGTTGGTCGCGGGCGGAGCGTTGTGCGCCTACGGCGGCGACCGGTACCTTGGTGCCCACCTTGTCGGCGGTGTTCGGCAGCGGCTGCATCACTCGGGAGGTGATGGCCCAGCGCGGGGGAAGGGCAGGATCCACGTTGAGGTTCACCAGCGCGGTCAGCGTCACCGTCGTTCCGGCGCGCTCCGTGATTATGGCGGGGGCGAGGGGGTTGGAGTCGTAGATGTCCTGGGTCTTGCCCACGCTGCGCGGAATCAGCAGCGCGACCACCAGCATCAAAATGCCGAACAGTACGGCGCCAAAACTACCGAGCCAGTGCCACGGCGAGGACGGGTCCACAAGGAACCAGACGGCAACGCCGACGATCAGGGAGATGACAAAGATCGCGATGCCGGATGCGACGAGGCTGCGGGTGTCGCGCACCATTTCGTTGTGCTGCTTCGCAAACTCCTCGTCGACGTCGAACTTGAATACCTTCATGCCACTCATGGCATACAAGTCTAAAGGTCGGCGGCGTCGACCAACCGGTACGCGTAGCCCTGCTCGGCTAGGAAGCGTTGGCGGTGCATGGCGTACTCGGAGTCCAGGGTGTCGCGGGCGACGACGGTGTAAAACACTGCTTCGGCGCCGTCGGATTTGGGGCGCAGCAACCGTCCCAGCCGCTGCGCTTCTTCCTGCCGGGAGCCGAAGGTGCCGGAGACCTGGATGGCCACGGCGGCTTCGGGCAGGTCGATGGAGAAGTTGGCCACCTTGGACACCACCAGGGTGGAGATTTCGCCGTCCCGGAATGCCTGGAAGGCTGCTTCGCGTTTCTTGGTGGTGGTTTTGCCGTCGATCAGCGGGGCGTCGATACGCGCGGCGATCTCCTCGAGCTGCTCCACGTACGCGCCGATGATCAAGATCTGCTGGCCCTTATGCGTTGCCAGCAGCCTATCGACGACCTCCAGCTTGCCCGCCGAACAAGCCGCCAGACGGTAACGCTCGCGGGTCTCGGCGGTGGCGTAGGTGAGGCGCTCCTCGTCGGTGAGTGTGGTACGGACCTCGACGCATTCGGCGGTGGCGATGTAGCCGGCCATCTCGAGTTCTTTCCAGGGTGCGTCGTAACGCTTGGGGCCGATGAGTGAGAACACGTCATCCTCGCGGCCGTCCTCGCGCACGAGCGTGGCGGTAAGCCCCAGCCGGCGGCGCGACTGCAGGTCTGCTGCCATGCGGAATACCGGCGCGGGCAGGAGGTGGACTTCGTCGTAGATGATTAGGCCCCAGTCGCGGGAGTCGAAGAGCTCGAGCGCGCGGTACTCGCCCTTGGTTTTGCGGGTGACCACCTGGTAGGTGGCGATGGTGACGGGGCGGATCTCCTTCTTCTCCCCGGAGTATTCGCCGATTTCCTCGGGTGTCAGGGTGGTGCGGCGCAGCAGCTCGTCGCGCCACTGGCGGCCGGCGACGGTGTTGGTGACCAAGATCAAGGTGGTGGTCTGCGCCTGCGCCATCGACGCCGCGCCGACGATGGTTTTGCCGGCGCCGCAGGGCAGGACGACAACACCGGAGCCGCCTTCCCAGAAGGATTCGGCGGCGTATTGCTGGTAGTCGCGAAGCTGCCAGCCGTCGTGGTTTAGCGCGATCGGGTGGGATTCGCCGTCGACGTAGCCGGCCAGGTCCTCCACGGGCCAGCCCAGCTTGGTCAGCTCCTGCTTGATTTGGCCGCGGGCGGAGGGGTGGACGGGGGCCGTGGTGTCGTCGATAGGCTTGGCGATCAGGGGCTGGATCTTCTTCGAGCGGGTGACCTCGGTGAGGATCGCGGCGTCGTCCGCCTCCAGTATCAGCCCGTGCGCGGGGTGCTTGACCAGCTTGAGGCGGCCGTAACGGGCCATGGTTTCGGCGACGTCGACGAGCAGCGCCTGTGGCACTGGGAAGCGGGAGTAGCGCTCGAGCACGTCCACGGCCTGCTCGGCATCGAAGCCGGCCGCGCGGGCGTTCCACAGCGCCAGCGGGGTGATGCGGTAGGTGTGGATGTGCTCGGGCGCGCGCTCGAGCTCCGCGAACGGGGCGAGCGCGGCGCGAGCCTTTGGCGCGTCCGGGTGCGCGACTTCGAGCAGGACGGTCTTGTCCGATTGGACGATCAGTGGGCCGTCGCCGAGAGCCATGCGATCTACTCCTAAATGTTGGTAGCGTGCCGTGTATGGCTAAGAACACTTCAGTTGTACTCGGCGAACGCTACGACACGTTCATCGCCCAGCTCATTCAGGACGGCCGCTACGCCTCCGCCAGTGAAGTCCTGCGCGAAGGCCTGCGGCTGGTGGAGGAGCGCGAGCGCAAATTCGAGATCGTTCGCAAGGCTGCGGAGTCGGGGGAGCTCGGGGGTGTGGACCCGCAGCAGCTTATCGACGAGCTCCGCTAGCCCCTGCGCAGCAGCTGCGACCATTTGGTCGCGCTGCCGTTGTTGAGAATCGTCCGCTTGTAGATGCGGGCGGCGGCCCACACCGCCAGCGCCGTCGCGAGTGCTGCGAGGACGAAGGAGCCGGCCAGCTGCGCCGCGGTGAAGTCCCCGGCCGCATACGACAGCGGCGCGGCGAAAATGGAAAACGGCGGGATCCAGCTCATCACCTGCATCCAGGTGGCATCGGTGCTCATCCAGCCGAAGCCGGGGATGTACGCGGACGCCATGATCAGCAGCAGGATCGGCATCTGGGTGGACTGCAGGTCCTCGGTGCGCTGCACCATCGCACCCGCCGCGGCATAGAGGGCACCGAAGAACAGCATCGCCAGTGTCCACGCGATCAGCAGGATGGGGACGACGGCCCAGTCGAACTCGATGTCGTCCACGAGTCCGGAGACCTTCAGCCCAACAACGCCGACAACCAGGAGCACGGCGGTGGCGACGAAGCCCAGCGCGAGGGTGCCCAGCAGCTTGCCGGCCAAAAAGTCCAGGGGGCGCACCGACGCGAGCACGAGCTCCACCACGCGGGAGGACTTCTCCTCTGTGACGCGGCTGCCCACCTGCGCGGCGAAGGTGATCACGGTGAAGATCACCACCATCAGCGCGATAAACGTGGTGAGCAGTCGCAGGAGCTGCTGCTCGGTGTCTCCGCTGTCGTTGATGTCTACCGGTACGACTTCGATCTGCGGGGAGGCGGCTTCGTAATCTGCGGCGGAGATGCCCAGGTTGTCCAGGGTCTCTGCGCGCGAGTACTGCTGCGATAGTCCCTCGAGGCCGGCGAGGATGCTCGTCGATGGCATTCCGTCGCTGACGACCTCCCAACGGTTTTCCTCGGCCACCAGCGCGGCCTTGACGTCGCCGTCGCGGACGAGTTGCTCAGCTTCGTTACGGTCGGCGGCGGCGCGCCCGTCGTAGCCGGCGTCGTTGAGCAGCTGCGGGTCCACGCCCACCGCGGCGACCGCCGGGCCGGCCTCGCCGGACTCGTCCTTGTCTTTTTGCCAGGCGGCGAAGCCGATGAAACCCAGTATGGCCAACAGGAGGATCACCAGCGAGATGATGGTGCCCTTCTTCAGCAGCAAAATCTGGACTTCCCGCTTGGCGGTAGTAGTGATCGTGTGCATGGGGGAGTACGGCTTCATTACTGCACAACCTCCTTGAACAGGTCGGCCAGATCCGGCACGACGCGGGTGAACTCGTGGACTGGGCCGGCGGCCATGGCGGCTTGCAGGATGCGTTGGTCGTCCTGGGCGCTTGGGGCTTCGAGGATGACGTGGGTGGCGGAGTCGTCGATAAGCTTCATGCCCTCCGGGATCCAGCCGCGCGCTTGCGTGCCGACGCGGAACCGAACCGGCCCGCCCGAGCGCAGCTCGTCGACGGTGCCCTCGGCGACCATGCGGCCGCGGGTGACGATGCCGATGCGGTCGCACAGGCGCTGCACCAGATCCAGCTGGTGGGAGGAGAAGATGACGGGCACTCCTGCCCGGGCGCGGTCGGTGAGCATCGTGCTCATCACGTCCACGGCGACGGGGTCGAGGCCGGAAAACGGCTCGTCCAGGATAAGGATGTCCGGGTCGTGGATAAGCGACGCGGCGAGCTGGACGCGCTGCTGGTTGCCCAGTGAGAGGTCGTCGAGCTTGTCGCCCAGGCGCTCGCCGAGGCCGAGCTGGTCGAGCAGCTCGGTGCCGCGCTTCTTTGCGGCTTTGCCGTCGACGCCGTGCAGCTTGGCCAGGAAAACAAGCTGGTCCAGGATCTTTTCCTTGCCGTACAGGCCGCGCTCCTCGGGCATGTAGCCGATGCGGCGGCGGGTGTCGTCGTCAAGCGGGCGCCCGTCGAGGAGCACCTCGCCCGAATCAGCGGCGAGCACGCCGAGGGCGATGCGCATCGTGGTGGACTTGCCGGCGCCGTTGGAGCCGACGAAGCCGTACATCTCGCCGTCGTGGACGGTGAAACTCATGCCGTCGAGGGCTTGGACGTCGCCGAAGCGCTTGTTCAGATTGCGGATTTCGATTGTTGTCACACGTCTAAATTACCAATAAAGTACCGAAGTTCGGGTAGCGGACAGAGGCGGGGCTAGCATGGATTTATGACCACAACCATTTCCTCCCCTGAAGAGCATTTGTCCCGCGAACTCGGCTCCGACCAGGCGCTTTCCACCCGCCCGATCGACCGGATCAAGTACGCCCACGACGCGTCGCACTTCCTCTACACCCCGGACGTGGTGGTGGAAGCCCGCACCGCCCACGACGTGGCGGCAGCTTTCCGCGCCTCCGCCTCCTCCGGCGCCCCGGTGGTGCTGCGTGGCGGCGGCACCTCCCTGTCCGGCCAGGCCGGCGGTGCGGGCATGCTCGTGGACGTGCGCAAGCACTTCCGCGGCGTGGAAGTCCTCGACGGCGGCAAGCGCGTGTGCGTCCAGCCCGGCTCCACGGTGCGGCAGGTCAACGCCCACCTCGCCCCGTACGGCCGCAAGATCGGCCCGGACCCCGCGTCCGAAGGCGCGGCGACCATGGGAGGCGTGATCGCCAACAACTCCTCCGGCATGGCCTGCGGCACGCAGTACAACTCCTACAACACCATCGAATCGATGACGTTCGTGCTGCCTTCCGGCACCGTCATCAACACGGCGCATAAGGACGCGGAGGCGCAGTTTGCGCGGGAGGAGGCGGAGCTCGTCGCAAAGCTGGAGCACCTCAAGCGCCGCGTGCGCGAGAACAAGGAATCCGTGGCCACCATCGAGCGCCACTTCGCGCTGAAGAACACGATGGGCTACTCGTTGAATGCGTTCCTGGACTACGAGTCGCCTCTGGACATCTTCATGCACCTGCTGGTCGCGTCCGAGGGCACGCTCGCGTTCATCGCGGAGGCCGTGCTGCGCACTATTGAGGTGCCGAAGCTGAAAACCACCACTATCGCGGTGTACCCGACGCTGGACGCGGCGACGCGCTCGCTGCCCGCGCTGTTCGACTCGAAGGCCGCCACGCTTGAGCTGATGGACTCGCGCTCCATCAAGGTCGGCCGCACCTTCGACTCGGTGCCAGAACAGATCACCGGCTTCGAACTGTCCGGCCAGGCGGCGCTGCTCATCGAGTACCACGCAAACGAGGCCGATGAGCTGCGCGAATACGAAGCCGCCGGCTCGAAGCTGCTGGAGGGGTTTGACCTGCAGACCCCGGCGGCCTTCACCACCGACGCCGCCGAGGCCGCCAAGGCCTGGGCCTTCCGCAAGGGCCTCTACGCCCAGGTCGCGGAGGCGCGCCCGTCCGGCACCACCGCGCTGCTCGAGGACATCGCCGTGCCCGTGGGCGACCTCGCCGACACGTGCGGCGGGTTGCAGCAGCTTTTCGACGCCTACCGCTACGACGACGCCGTCATCTTCGGCCACGCCAAAGACGGCAACATCCACTTCCTCATCACCGACCGCTTCGAAGGCGACGAGAACCTCTCCCGCTATGACGGCTTCAACGAGGAGATGGTCGACCTCGTGCTCGGCGCCGGCGGCAACCTGAAGGCCGAGCACGGCACCGGGCGCGTGATGGCGCCGTACGTGCGCCGCCAGTACGGCGAGGAACTCTACGAGGTCATGGTGGAGCTCAAGCGCGCCGCCGACCCGCGCGGGGTGATGAACCCGGGCGTGATCATCACCGACGACGAGCGCGAGCACATGAAGAACTTCAAGCTCAACCCGCAGGTGGAAGACGAAATCGACTCGTGCGTGGAGTGCGGCTACTGCGAGCCGGTGTGCCCCTCGCGCGACATCACTATGACCCCGCGCCAGCGCATCGTGGTGCGCCGTGCCCGCGCGAAGGCGATCCAGGAAGGCGACACCGAGCTGGTCAAGCACCTCGACGAGGCCTACCAGTACGACGGCATCGACACCTGCGCCGTGGACTCGATGTGCGTGACCGCCTGCCCGGTGAAGATCGATACCGGCAAGTTCATTAAATCCCTGCGCCGCGGCCAGGCGGGAGCTGCGGAATCCGCCGGCTGGGCGGCCGCGGCGAAGGCGTGGGGCCCGGGCAACACGCTGGCCTCGGCGGCGTTGACCGGCGCCTACTACATGCCGACCAAACTGGTGCAGAAGGTCACCGACGTCGCCCGCGGGCTGGTGGGCGATGACACGGTGCCGCAGTACCGCCCCGAACTGTCCAAGGGCGGGGTGAAGCGCTCCAAGGCGTTCGGCACCCGCATCGGCGCGCCGGGCGCGGAGCCGGCGGGCGTGTTCGTCCCCGCGTGCGTGAACTCCATGTTCGGGCCGCAGGGCGAGGGTGTGGGCGCCTCCGAGGCGTTTGCGAAGCTGGTCGAGCGTGCGGGGCTCGCGCTGTCCGTCCCGGAGGGCATCGACGGGATGTGCTGCGGGACCCCGTGGGCGTCGAAAGGCATGAGCACGGGCCACGACATCATGCAGCGCCGCGTCAACGACCAGCTCATCGCCGCCACCGACGGCGGGCGCCTGCCGGTGGTCGTGGACGCGTCCAGCTGCACCCACGGTTTCCGCGACATGGCCGAGGGCATCGGCATCAAGGTCATCGATGCCATCGAGTTCGTCGAGGACCAGGTGCTCGAGCGCCTCGAGGTGAAGCAGAAGGTGGACTCTGTGACGTTGCACCCGACGTGTTCGGCGACGCACCTTGGGATCGTCGATACGCTGGCGCGCGTCGCTGGTGCCGCGGCCGAAGATGTGCGCGTGCCCGCCGAGTGGAACTGCTGCGGCTACGCGGGCGACCGCGGCATGCTGCACCCGGAGCTGACCCACGCTGCGACGAAGCGCGAGGCGGCGCAGGCGGCCGAGCTGGGGTCGGCCTGCCATGCGTCGTCCAACCGCACCTGCGAGCTGGGCCTAACCGCGGCGACCGGTAAGGACTACGAGCACATCCTGGAAATCCTGGAGCGCGTCAGCCGCTAGGCCAGCACCACTTTGGTGATGCGCGGCAGGGCGATGCGCACCACGTGATCGGCGGCCTCGTCGAGCGCGTCGACCTGCCCCGCGCTCACGCTCAGCGGCAGCACGGTGAGCGTGCGGCCGCGCCCTTGCTTATCCACGAAACCTACGGCCACATGCCGCCTCGCCCGGGCCGCCGCCCGCAGCGTTTCGAAGATGTCGCCGGCCCCGGCATCCGCGTCGGAGCCGGAATCGGCGCGCAGCTTGGCCACGATCGCTTCGACCTGCTCCTCGGTGGCCTTTGGGGTGCGCGGCAGGGTAGACGGGGTGGCGGCGACCAGCGCGGGTTCGGGCGCCATGTTCAGCGTCGCGCCGGTGTTGTCCTCCGCGGTGGGCTGCATCCCGGCCGCTCGCAGCTGCGCCATGAGCTTCGACAACGGCTGATCGGACACCGCGACGGTGGGGGCGAGGACGCGCAGGCCGCAGCGCTCGGCCGCGGTGGCGATCAGCGCCGGGTCCGCGGAACGGATGTAGCTCAGCGCGCTGCCGGCGCGGATGGCACCGTGGGTGCGGGCGGTGTCGTCGACAAGAAACGCGATTGCCTGCGGCACCTCGCCCATGACGTGCCGGTCGAGCCAGGCGTGGACCTCCTCGGCGGTGAGCCCGCCGTCCAGGCCGCGGCGTACCGACGCCTCCGTGACCCGCCACACGCTGGCCAGGCCCGGCGATTCGAGCTCGGCGATGCGCTCCAAAAACGACGCCATGTCCGGCTCGAGCGGGCCCGGGGCAAGCATTGTCATGTCGCCTTGGGCAATCAGCGTGTCTACGGACGCCGGCACGAGCTCCTTGGCCACGGCGGCGACGTCTTCGCTGCCCAGCAGCGCCAGCAGGGGAGAGGACTGCGCCGGCTGCGGGGTGCCGGCGAGCGCGCCGACGAACTGGGCCTCATCCACCACCGCCTGGATGAGCCGCGGGGAGAAACCGCTGGCCTCCAGCGGGGCGTGGAACAGCAACTGGTCGGTGCGGCCGGCGTGGCGCAGGATGGTCAGCCGTGCGTGGCGCACCGCGGGCGCGTGCATATCCGCGGACAAGAGTTTCGCGGCGGTGTCGGCGCGCCACGGGGAGGCGGCCCAGCCGACCATCAGGATCGCCCACTGGTCCGAAAGCGTGGCGTCGATCCACGTCAGCGCGTCGCGGGTGGCGGCGAGCACGTCCTCGTCGTCGACGTTGCCGCGGCCGATAAGGCCCGCCGCCTCGCCGATGGTGATCAATAGCCTCGGGTCGAAGCCGAGTTTCTTTTCCAGGTTCGCCGCGGCGCGCACGCCGACGGTGCCGTCCTTGTTCAGAGCGACCGGGGCGTCCATGAGCGCCATGACAAGCTGGCGCATTTGGCGCACGGCATCCAGGCCCTGGGAGGTCGCGGCTTCGTCCACCGCAGCCTGGTCCACCTCGTCCACTGCGGGCGCCTCCAGCGGGAACTCACGCGGCTGGATCCCGCGCATCGCGTCGCGCACCGGCCGCGGCAGCCGCACCGTGTTCGCGTCCACCCGCACCAACAAACCGGCCGCAAGCAGCTTCGCCACGGGTGACGCGGGGTCCGCGTCGGGCCCGGCCGCCGAGGTGGTGCCCACCCCGCCCGAGGAGGCCAGGGTCTCCAGCACCTTGCGCTCGCGGGCGGGCAGCGCCTCCAGCGCTTCGTCCGCGCCCGCCGGCAGGCTGTCGGTCACGCGCCAGCCTGGGGGCAGCGCGGTGAGCGTGCCGGGGGAGATCCGCAGAGCCTCCGCCGGCCCGTAGACCAAAGCGAGTTCCCGCAGGTGCGCCACCTCGCCGAGCTCGCCCGCGTCCACCGGGTCCAGCTCCGCGCCGGCGTCGGCGAGGCGCTCCAGCACTGCCAGGTCGGCTGCGGTGAGCTGGCGCAACGCCCGCGACGCGGAACCGGGCAAGCCCAGCCGCGTGGCCAACGACCCAGCCGAGGGCGGGGTGGGGAAGAAGGCATCTGGCCGGGTGCGGATGAGTAGGCGGAGCTGATCGTCGCTAAGCGACTGCAAGAATTCGGGGAAGGTAGACATTGCGGGGGTGAGTTTACGTGCGTTTTCGTCCCCGGCGTGAAAGAATGAGGGGCATGGCTAAAGATGTAGAGAAGATCGGTCGCGCGAACCCGGCGTGGCCCACGCACACCCCTGGTAACGGTCACCCGGTCACCGAGATTTCCTCCAAGCTCACCGGCGCCGCGAGCCCGTTCGGCGACGAGCTGATCCTGCCGCTGAAGGCGGAGGAGACCGGCTACGTCCACCCGACCACGCGCATCAACCGCTAGCTTTCGCTTAGCGACGGCACCGAAGGTGGCCCCCGTGCTGCGGGGCCACCTTTTTCGTGTGTTTGGGGGCGGTCGTGGTCTCTGCGCTGATCGTCTAGCAGAGTCGGTGGGGTGCTAGACGATCCGGCTCTTATTGACAATCAAGCGCAATACGACCTGGGGAAACGTATGGCGCGGATCGTGATCGTCTAGCAGGTCTGCCCTCCGCGCTAGACGGTCCGCCTTGGGGGCAAAAGAAAATCCGCCCGGAGGCGGGGTTTCTGTGTTTCAGAGCTTCAGCGCTTAGCGCGGCAGGTAGGTCTGCTGCAGGGAAGCCAGGGTGTCGTTGACCTGGTTGCTGAAGTTGGAGCCGATGAGCTGGGCGACCTTCGCGTAGTCGCCGGCCAGTGCGGCGTCCACCAGCGGCTGGTTAGCTGCGTAGAACGCGTTGTAGTCGTTGCGGTTTGCGGCGTAGTTGTCCTGGACGGTGGCCGGGACCTGGAAGCCGAGGCCGTTGATGGCGTCGCGCAGTTTCGCGTACAGCTCGTCGGTCTCGTTGCCGTTGGAGGAAGTCTGGGCTGCCGGTGCTGCAGCTGCCGGTGCCGGGGCGGGAGCCGGCTTCGGTGCCGGAGCCGCCTGGGCTGCCTGCGCGTCGCGGTTGGTCGGCGCGGAGTTCAGGCCGTAGCGCGCGGAGCAGGCCGGCCATGCGCCCCAGCCCTGCTGGGCCAGGGTGCGCTCGGCGATGATGATCTGCTGCTCGCGGGTGGCCTGGTCTGCGGTCGGGGCGAACTCGCCGCCGCCGTATGCCTGCCAGGTGCCGTAGTTGAACTGCAGGCCGCCGTAGTAGCCGTTGCCGGTGTTGATCGACCAGTTGCCGCCGGACTCGCACTGTGCGAGCTTGTCCCAGTCGGAATCCGGAGCTGCGGTTGCCTGCGGGGCGACGATGCCTGCCAGTGCTGCAACTGCTGCGGTACCTGCCAGAGCCTTCTTGCCCGTGGAGGTGGTCTTCTTGGAGTGGCGTCCCATGATTCGTTTCCTCTCGTCGTTGACCGCCAATTCTCGGGACAGCCTAACCATTTGTAACGATTGTGTCACGCAAGCGGCACGGAATGGTGTTCATGTGACAGACGAGCTTAACGTTTCCGCAGGTCGCGCACCTCCCGGCGGGTTTTGGTGTTCTGGGTCACAGTCGCGGTTTTCGGGGCGGAGGTGTAGTGTAAAGCCTTTATTTTGGCCTGCAATGGGCGGGCCATGTACCGGAACCTTAAAGGAGGATGCCATGCCTATTGGAAAGGTGAAGTGGTACGACACCGAAAAGGGCTTCGGCTTCGCGTCCAACCCGGGCGACGACGACGTCTTCATCGGCAAGTCCGTGCTTCCCGATGGCGTGGACGAGCTGGTCGCAGGCCAGCGCATCGAGTTCGATTTCGCTGCCGGCCGCCGTGGCCCGCAGGCGCTGCGTGTGAAAGTGCTCGATGAGCCGAAGCGTCGCCCTGTGCACCGTCGTAAGCCGGAGGAGCTGGGCAGCATGCTGGCGGATGTGATGACCTTGATTGAGACGCAGGTCCAGCCAGCGCTGACCAACGGCCGCTACCCGGACCGCAAGGAGGGCCGCCAGGTTGCGGGGATCCTGCGGGCGGTGGCCCGGGAGCTGGATGCTTAGCGACGCACCTTCGGCTTAGTCGAAGCCGACGGACCACGTGGCGATGACGGGAGTTTCTTCCCCGTCATCGCCTTTTTCAATGTCCAAGGTCGTGATCTCTGCGACGACGAGCTTCGCGCCGGACTCGGTGACCGCCGGGACGGTTTCCTCGCCGGACTCGCCGGAGGTGAACACGCGCTCGGTGTTGGCGGCGGGGTCGTCGTAGATGAGCAGCAGGCGCCAGCTGTTGCGTTCGATCTCGCCGGGCACAGTGATAGTCACGTCCCCCTGATCCGGCAGGCGCATGCTCGGCGGCTCACCGCCGGGGCACTCCACGTCCAGCTCGCACACTGTATATACGGGCACCTGTTCGGTCTGCCCGGCGGCAGCCACGGCGACTTCGAGGTCGCGTACCGGGGTGCCTGGCTTGTTCTGCTGGTAGCTCATAAAGGCGTAGACCGCCCCCACCAGCACCACCACGCCAACTAGGGCGATGGCCAGGACTTTCCACTGCTGAGTTGCTGCGCGTTTGGGTGCCATGGCGCACGATCCTACTTGGCGGCGGTCTCAGGCTTAAACGTCACGCGGTACATGTCGGGCCAGCGCTTGCCGGCGAGGTAGAACTCCTCGGTGCCGGGGATGTGTGCGATGCCGTTGAGCACGTTGTTCGGGTCGGGCGCGGCGTTGTTGTCCAGCGCGGAGGCGTCGATGACGGCGGTGACTTTCCCCGAGTCGGCGTCGATGCGCATGATGTTGGTGGTGGTGAAGACGTTGGCGTACACCTCGTCGCCCGCGCACTCGAGCTCGTTGAGGCCCTCCACCGGTTGGCCGTCCATGGTGACGGTGAAGCGCTCGCGCTCCTCGAAGGTTTCCGGGTCCATGCGGCGCAGCTCGGCTGTGCCGTCGGAGAAGATCAGCTCGTCCTCGTCGGCGCGGGAGCACAGGCCCCAGCCTTCGCCGGCGTAATTCGCCCGGCCGGTTTCTTCCAGTGTTGCGGCGTCGCGCTTGATTGCGGTGCCGTGTTGCCAGGTCAGTTGCCACACCGTGCCGTCGTGAAGCGTAATGCCCTCGCCGAAGAACTCCGGATCCAAATCAGTCGACCGCAACTCGTCGCCTTCGGGCGTGCGCGTGTACAGGCGGGATTCGCCCTCCTGGCCGGTGCCGACGTAGATGGTGCCGTCCTCGGCGACCTCCAGACCCTGGGTGAAGCTGGTGTCGTCGAACGGCAGGCGCTCCTCGACGTGCGCGGTGAGGCGCTGCGTGTCCGGCCCCGCGGTCTCGGGGGAGGAACAGCCCGACAAGACAGCGAGCGCGGAACAGGTGGCGGCAAGCGTGAATCGACCCATGGCAACCATCCTGCACCACGTGGGCAATAATGGGGAACCGTGTCACGATCCAACAACCGATCCCGCAACCCCCGAAAGCGCAGCCCCCTGCTGTCCACCGACGCAGTCGCCACTGCACGGGAGGCGCTGGCCGAAATCGCCGACGGGGAAGTCGGCGAGCACATCGGCGTGACGGGGCTCGGCCGCAACGTGGCCACCCACCGTTTCGCCGCCGACGTGCCCGGCTACGCAGGTTGGGAATGGAACGCCGTGGTGGCCTGCGCCGACGGCGCGGACTGGGTCACCGTCAACGAGGTCGCGCTCGTGCCCTCGCAGGGCGCGCTGGAGGCGCCGGACTGGGTGCCGTACTCCGACCGCCTGCGCCCCGGCGACCTGGGCCCGGGCGACATCATGGAGCTTTCGCCTGACGACGACCGCGTCACCGACGACTCCTTTTCCCGCGAGGCCGTCACGTTTACCGGCCGCGACACCAAGCGCTACCTCACCACCACCGGCCTGGAGGACGCGAAGAAGCGCTGGCGCACCGGCGAGTTCGGCCCCAACAGCGAGTTCGCCGAAAAGGCCGCGCTGTCGTGCCGCTCCTGCGCGTTTTATCTTCCGCTGGAGCAGCCGGTGGGCGAGAACTTCGGCATCTGCGCCAACGAGTACTCAGCGGACGGGCACGTGGTGGCCTCCTCCTACGGCTGCGGGGCGCACTCGGACACCACCGTGGGGGAATAATCGTTGGTAAGCCCCAACGATTGGTGTTTTCGCAGGCAGGGTGCGACACTAATGCGACGTGAGTACCACCACCGGAGCAAAACTGCATAAGGACCAGCCGCAGCCGCGCGGCGCGCTGGACACCTTCTTCCACATCAGTGAGCGCGGATCCACGGTCGGCACCGAGGTGCGCGCCGGGGTAGTGACGTTCTTCGCGATGGCCTACATCGTGCTGCTCAACCCTCTGATCATCGGCACCAGCCCGGACCGCGAAGGCGTTGTCTTGGGCATCCCGCAGGTCGCCGCCGCAACGGCGCTCGCCGCCGGCGTGATGAGCATCCTGTTCGGCGTGATTGCCAAGTACCCGTTCGGCATCGCCACCGGCCTGGGCATCAACACCCTGGTCGCGGTGACCATGGTGGGGCAGCAGGGCCTGACCTGGCCAGAGGCCATGGGCCTGGTGGTCATCGACGGCATCATCATCGTGCTGCTGGCCGTCTCCGGCTTCCGCACCGCCGTGTTCAACGCCATCCCGGATTCCATGAAGGTGGCCATGAGCGTGGGCATCGGCATGTTCATCGCCACCATCGGGCTTGTGGACGCCGGCTTTGTCCGCCGCATCCCCGACGCCGCCATGACCACCGTGCCGGTGCAGCTGGGCACCGGCGGCTCCATTTCGTCCTGGCCCACGTTCGTGTTCGTCATCGGCCTGTTCATCTGCGGCTTCATGGTCGCGCGCAACATCCGCGGCGGGTTGTTCATCGGTATCTTGCTCACCACCGTCATCGCCATGGTGGTCGAGGCGCTGACTGGCGCCGGCTCCTCCGCGGACAACCCGGAGGGGTGGGGCATGGCGGTGCCGGGCCTGCCGGACAGCTTCGGCGGCATCCCGGACCTGTCCATCGTGGGCAACGTGGACCTGTTCGGCGCGTTTGTGAACCTCGGAGTGATCTCCGCGTCGCTGCTCGTGTTCACCCTCGTGCTGGCCAACTTCTTCGACGCCATGGGCACCATGACCGCACTTGGCCGCCAGGCCGGGCTTACCGACGAACACGCCGTGCTGCCGGACATGAAGCGCGCCCTGGTCGTCGAGGGCTTCGGTGCCGTCGTCGGCGGCGCGACCTCGGCGTCGTCGAATACCGTGTTCGTCGATTCCTCCGCTGGTATCGCGGACGGTGCGCGCACCGGCCTGGCCAACGTTGTTACCGGCGTGCTGTTCCTCGTCGCGATGTTTTTCACCCCGCTCTACGAGATCGTGCCCATCGAGGCCGCAGCCCCCGTGCTCGTGGTCGTCGGTGCGCTGATGATGATGCAGGTCGGCCAGATCGAGTGGTCCGAGTTCACTATCGCCCTGCCGGCGTTTCTGACCATCGTGACCATGCCGCTGACTTACTCCATCGCCAACGGCATTGGCGTCGGCTTCATCTCCTTTACCCTGATGAGCCTGTTCGCCGGCAAGGCGAAGGAGATTCACTGGATCATGTGGCTCATCTCCGCCCTGTTCGTGGTGTACTTCGCGCAGGGCCCGATCATGGCGGCGCTGAGCTAAATGCTTGTGCCTATCGACGACCCGTCGGACCCCCGCCTCGACGACATCCGCGACCTGAAACATTCGGACAAGGAAAAAGGGCTGGTCTTCGCTGAGGGTCCGCTCGTGGCCGGCCGGTTGGTGGAATCCCGCTTCCCGGTGCGCGCCGTGTTCGGCTTCGGCGGGCGGCTCGAGTCCTTCATGGCCGATTACGGCGACGAGCTCGAGAGCCGCGGCGTGCCCGTCTACCAGATCACCCGCGCCATCATGGGCGAGGTCGCCGGCTACGACATGCACCGCGGGCTGCTGGTCTCCGCCGACAAGCCGGAGCCGCTTTCCGTCGCGGAGGTGCTCGAGGGCGCGCGCACCCTCGTGATCTTGGAGGGCGTGGGCGACCACGAGAACATCGGGTCCATCTTCCGCAACGCCGCGGGCATGAGCGTCGACGGCGTGCTCTTCGGCGCCGCCACCGCCGACCCGCTGTACCGGCGGGCCGTGCGTGTGTCCATGGGGCACGTCCTGCGCACCCCGTTCGCGCACCTCGACGGCACGCCGACGACGTGGCAGCGCTCGCTGGAGCAGCTGCGCGAGGCCGGCTGGTGGCTCATCTCGCTCACCCCGGCCGACGACGCCGTCGAGCTGAGAGACGCGATCCAGGGCCACGACAAGGTGGCTTTCCTAGTCGGCGGGGAGGGCCCCGGCCTGACCCCGCACGCGATGCGCGCCACCGACGTGCGCGCCAAGATCCCCATGGCGCCGGGCACGGATTCGCTCAACGTGGCCACGTCCGCCGCGATCGCGTTTTACGAAAGGAACCGTTAGCGGTCGAAGTGGCGGATGCGCTCCGAAAGCGCCTTCCACAGCTCCGCCGCGCGTGCGCGCAGGCCCCGGCCGACGCGTTTCGCGGCGGCCACGGAGGCGTCGGCAAGCTCGGCGAACTCGTCGCCGCGCTGCTGGTCAGGCGCGTCCTCGTAGTCGTCGTACGCCTTCGACTTCTCCGCGAACTTCGCGGCCACAGCGTCCACCGACTTCACCGCGGGCGTTTTCTTTTCCTCGATTTTCGGCTCGGGGCGGCCGTCCACCGCGTAGCCGACGACGTTGATGTCGGGGCCGTCCTCGCCGATGTCCACGCCGAGCCAGTGCCGCTCTGCAGACAGCGCGAGGTCGCGCGGCTCGAACGGCAGCGAGATGCCGCCGGCTGCCTCGGCGCGCTCGCCCGCCCAGTACGGTGCCTCGAACGGCTCCGGCAGGCCGAGGTCCTCGATGACCTGGGTGCGGGTAGCGCTGAAGCTGCGCACCACAGTCTCGCCGGTGAAGTGCGCGAACCCGCCGTAGTCGCTATCCGTGCCGGTCGCGATGACAAACACGTCAGAGGCGGGAAGGGCCGAATGCCACGGGGTTGTGGTGGACAGAGCCGAGGCGTCGTCGACAAGCATCCGCATCACCGAGACCCCAGGGAAGCCCGCGATGTAGAACTCGTCGCGGCCCGGCACCGAGGAGCGGTTCAGCGGAAACGAGCCGATCGGTGTGATCGGCCATGCCGGGTTGACCTGGGAAAGCAGCTTGCGGCCGAACCCGCGGTCGGCCTTCGGCTCGCGCTCGAGCACGCCTGCCGGGTCGGCGGTGTTGACAAACCAAAGCGTAAGAACCGCTGGGAAACTCATGCATACATCCTAGGGTGCTCAACGCTTCGGGCGCTTGGTGTTCGTGCGAACCCCCAGCAACACGTCCTCCCAGTGCGGGGTGACAGCCTTGCGGCGGCGCTTCTTCGGCTGTTCGTCCTCGTCCGGGTGGCGCAGGAAGTCGCCCTCGAGCACATCGTCTCGCGTATCGACGACCTCCGGGTTGCCCTCCACCGGCAACTCCGTGACATCAGCTTCCGGGGCAGCTTGAGGCCCGGTGGCGCTGGTGGGGTCGTCGTCACTTACGTCCGCTCGCACCGCGGACAGTGAACGCACCGGCTGCGCGAAATCCGGGTCCGTCAGGTCCGCGGCCATGGCGTTGCGCGCCTCCGTCTGGGCGGCGGAGCCCATGGAGCGCTTGAAGGTCCACAGCGCCTCGTTCTCCGTCAGCCCGGCCTTCCAGGTGACGTGGACGACCCAGCTGTCGCCCTGCTCGCGGGTGGCGTCCCATTCCGCGTCGCTGATCGAGTGCCCGCGGGCCGCGAACGCGGTGGCGAGGATCTCGAATAAGGTCTGCTTCGCGGGGCCGTCCTCGCGCACCGGGTGGGACTGCTTCGCGGCCTCCGCCACCTGGGCGCGCTCCAGCAGCACCGGGTGGGCGTACACATCGAGGCGGCTTTCGGCCACGCCCATCTCCTCGGCCAGCGCGGTGGCGGTGGCGCCGGCGCGCAGGCGCGCCTGGATCTCGTTCGGGCGCATGGACAGGGGAGTGGCGTAGAGCGGGTCCGGCTCCGGCAGGGAGCGCTCCACCGGCGCGGGCGCTGGCTTTTGGGCAGCGGGTTCCTCTACGTCGGCGGAGTCGGTCTCGGGCTCGTCGGCGGTCGTGTCCAACACGGTCACCGCCGTGTCGCGGTCGGGGGTGGAGGGGGCGGTGACGGAAGCGCCGTCGGTAGGCGAAGGCTCAAGCTCGGTCCGCGCCAACTGGTAACGCATCCCGTTGTCGTCGCGGAGGACGAAAAACGTCTCCGTCGACTCGTCTTCCAAGAAGTACAGCTCGCGCATACGTCACCTTTCCGCCGGGCAGATACCCGACCAGCTTAACGGACGAGCCCGCACCTGCGGGCGTACCCGCCCGGTTCTCTGTGGTGTGTCCAGGCAGCTGCCGTTGTTGTCAGACGCGTCACAAACTTTGATACAGTGCCTTACGTAAAAACAGGTTGCCGGGAGCTATCCCAAAGACAGCCGAGAAAACTACCTGGAAGGGGAAATCAGTGGCTACTGAGAACAAGGATAAGGCCGTACTCCACTACCCGGGCGGCGAGTACGAGATGGACATCATGCACGCCACCGAAGGCAATGACGGTGTCGTGCTGGGCAAGCTTCTCGGCGAAACCGGCCTGGTCACCTTCGACCCTGGCTACGTTTCTACCGGCTCCACCGAGTCCAAGATCACCTACATCGACGGCGAAGCAGGCATCCTGCGCTACCGCGGCTACGACATCGCGGACCTCGCAGAAAACGCCACCTTCAACGAGGTGTCCTACCTGCTGATCAACGGTGAGCTGCCCACCACCGACGAGCTGGAGAACTTCAACTCCGAGCTGCGCCACCACACCCTGCTGGACGAGGACTTCAAGGCCGCGTTCAACATCTTCCCGCGCAACGCCCACCCGATGGCCGTGCTCGCCTCCTCGGTGAACATTCTCTCCGCCTACTACCAGGACCAGCTCGACCCGCTGGACGAGGAGCAGCTGGACAAGGCAACCGTGCGCCTGATGGCCAAGGTGCCGATGCTCGCCGCGTACGCCTACCGCGCATCCCGCGGCAAGCCGTACATGTACCCGGACAACTCCCTGAACCCGCGCGAGAACTTCATGCGCATGATGTTCGGGTACCCGACCGAGGACTACCACGTCGATCCGGTGCTGACCAAGGCCCTGGACAAGCTGCTCATCCTGCACGCGGACCACGAGCAGAACTGCTCCACCTCCACCGTGCGCATGATCGCCTCCGCCCAGGCCAACATGTTCGTCTCCATCGCAGGCGGCATCAACGCACTGGCAGGCCCGCTGCACGGCGGCGCAAACCAGGCCGTGCTGGAGATGCTCGAGGACATCAAGAACAACCACGACGGCGACGCCACCGACTTCATGAACCGCGTGAAGAACAAGGAAAAGGGCGTGCGCCTGATGGGCTTCGGCCACCGCGTGTACAAGAACTACGACCCGCGCGCCGCGATCGTCAAGGACACCGCACATGAGGTGCTCGAGCACCTCGGCGGCGACGAGCTGCTGGACCTGGCCATGAAGCTCGAGGAGATCGCGCTGAAGGACGAGTACTTCATCGAGCGCAAGCTCTACCCGAACGTGGACTTCTACACCGGCCTGATCTACCGCGCCATGGGCTTCCCGACGGACTTCTTCACCGTCCTGTTCGCCATCGGCCGCCTGCCGGGCTGGATCGCCCAGTACCGCGAGCAGCTCGAGATGAACACGAAGATCAACCGCCCGCGCCAGATCTACACCGGCTACCAGCAGCGCGACTTCGTGCCGCGCGACCAGCGCTAGGCGCAACCGAAAGGCGTCGATAAGCGGCATGCTTCGACGCTCCACCGCCGAGAACTGAGCTTCCCTTATAATTTTGGGAGGAAGTTCTCGGCGGTTTTGTATTGGGCCGCACAACTTGCCCACATAATTTGCAAGGAGTTTCAACGCTATGGAAAAGCCGTTCATCGACAAGCCGGAGGGCCCGGCGCCTGCAGACCTCGTCATCGAGGACATCACTGTCGGCGAGGGCGCAGAGGCCGTGGCCGGCGGTTATGTCAAGGTCCACTACCTTGGCGTGGACTTTGAAACGGGCGAGGAGTTCGACTCCTCCTGGGACCGTGGCGAGGCCGCAGAGTTCCCGCTCACCGGCCTGATCCAGGGCTGGCAGGAAGGTATCCCCGGCATGAAGGTCGGCGGCCGCCGCCAGCTGACCATCCCGCCGGAAAAGGCATACGGCCCAGCGGGCGGCGGGCACCCGCTGTCCGGGCGCACCCTCGTGTTCATCATCGACCTGCTCGACGCCAGCTAGGAGGCTGCCATGCGCATCCCGGTCACCACACTTAACGACGGCTACGATTTCCCCCTCCTCGGCCTCGGCACCTACAAGCTGACCGGCGACGAGGTGGAGCCCATCGTGCGCACCGCGATCGAGCTCGGCTACCGCCACATCGACACCGCGGCGCTCTACGACAACGAAGTCGAGGTGGGTAAGGCCATCAACGCAGCGATCAAGGCCGGCGACGTCACGCGCGAAGAGCTGTTTGTGACCACCAAGCTGTGGAACGACGACCAGGAGCGCGTGGCCGAGGCCTACCAAGAGTCGCTCGAGCGCCTCGACCTCGAATTCATTGACCTCTACCTCGTGCACTGGCCGTGGCCGCAGCACGGCACTTACGTGAAGGCCTTCGAGCAGGTCGCGGAGCTGCAGGGGATGGGTCGGCTGCAGTCTGTCGGCGTGGCCAACTTCTACCCGGAGGTGCTCGACGAGATTATCGAGGCCACCGGCATTTCCCCGGTGCTCAACCAGGTGGAGCTGCACGCCGGGTTCACCCAGCCCGAGCTGCGCGCCTACCACGACGAGCGCGATATCGTGACCGAGGCGTGGGCACCGCTTGCCCGCGGCTCGAACTTCGACGACCCGGCCATCCAGGCCGTCGCCGACAAGCACGGCGCGACCGCTGCGCAGGTCTCGCTGGCGTACCTGATGCAGCTTGGCTGCTCCGTGGTGCCGAAGACCGCCAACCCGAAGCGTCTGGAGGAAAATCTCGGCGCGGTGGGTGTCACGCTGGACAGCGAGGACGTCGCCGCCCTAGACGGTGTGAAAGGTGAGCGCCTCTCAGGCGACCCGTTGACGTTCCCTGGGTAGGGGATTGGTGTTGAGCCGCCCGGCCGCGTTGATCGTGGCCGGGCGGTTTTTCTTTGCTGCGATATTTCCTGGCAAAAAATTTAAAGCGATTTGTGGAACAACGTGCATGCGACTGTGTGATAGATTACATTCACATTGTTGAGTCGGAGATCACATAATTCCGGCGCGGCAAAGACCTTATTCCCGTGCATAAGAAAGGATCGAGGCCATGGCCGGTTCCACCGCTGTCCCGCAACGCCGCGAGCCAACTCCTGACGAGTTCGTGGCCATGCAGCAAAGCCCCGAATTCCAGGATCTGCGAGGCACGTTCCGCGGATTCACCTTCCCCGTGATGATCGCGGCGTTCCTCTGGTACGTCTTCTACGTCGTCTTCGCCACTTTCGCCCCCGACGTGATGGCCAAGGACTTCCTCGGCCTCAACGTCGGCCTCTGGCTCGGCTTGGCGCAGTTTTTCACCACGTTTTTGATCACCTGGATCTACGTCTCGTGGGCGAACAAGAACATCGAGCCGCGCGCGGCTCATATCCGCGAAGAGATGGAGGGCTAAACCATGCAGACTCACCTGTTTGCAGCCGAAGCCGGGGAAGCAGCCGGCAACCCGCTGCTCAACATCGCCATTTTCGGCGCCTTCATCATGGTCACCCTCTACATTGTGACCCGCGCTGGCAAGACCACAAGCGAATCCGCGGACTTCTACACCGGCGGTGCGTCGTTTAGCGGCACGCAAAACGGCCTCGCCATCGCCGGCGACTATCTTTCCGCCGCATCCTTCCTCGGCATCGTCGGCTCGATCGCGCTCAACGGCTACGACGGCTTCCTGTACTCCATCGGCTTCTTCGTCGCGTGGCTGGTCGCGCTGCTGCTGGTGGCGGAGCCGCTGCGCAACGTCGGCCGCTTCACCATGGCCGACGTGCTGTCGTTCCGCCTGCGCCAGAAGCCGGTGCGCGTCGCCGCGGCGTTCGGCACCCTGTTCGTGTCGCTGTTCTACCTCATCGCCCAGATGGCTGGCGCGGGCTCCCTGGTGTCCGTGCTGCTGAACCTGCACTCCTTTACCGCGCAGGCGATCTGCGTGGGCATCGTCGGCGTGATCATGATCATCTACGTCCTCGTCGGCGGCATGAAGGGCACCACGTACGTGCAGATGATCAAGGCTGTGCTGCTCATCACCGGCGTGCTGATCATGTCGGTGCTGGCGTTCATCATGGCCAAGGGCGGCCTGACCGCGGTGTTCGACCAGGCCATCGACACCCACTCCGCGTCTAGCTACCTCGCGGAGAAGGGCTACGAGGCCGAGGAGATTATGAAGCCGGGCCTGAAATACGGCGAGACCACCACTTCCAAGCTGGACTTCATCTCCCTCGGGCTTTCCCTGGTGCTCGGTACCGCAGGTCTGCCGCACGTGCTCATGCGCTTCTACACTGTGCCCACCGCTAAGGAGGCGCGTAAGTCCGTGACCTGGGCGATCGTGCTCATCGGCTCTTTCTACCTGCTCACCCTGATCCTGGGCTACGCCGCGGCCGCCTTCGTCGGCCCGGACCGCATCCTCGCAGCCCCCGGCGGCGCGAACTCGGCGGCCCCGCTGCTCGCATTCGAGCTCGGCGGCTCCATCTTCATGGCGCTGATTTCCGCAGTCGCCTTTGCGACGGTGCTGGCGGTCGTCGCCGGCCTGGCCATCACCGCCTCCGCATCCATCGCCCACGACATCTACGACGCAGTGCTTCGCGACGGCCAGGCCACCGAAGAAGAGCAGGTCCGCGTCTCCCGCATCACCGTGGTCGTGCTGGGCATCGTCTCCATCATCCTGGGCATCCTGGCGATGCAGCAGAACGTGGCCTTCCTGGTCTCCCTGGCGTTCGCCGTCGCGGCGTCCGCGAACCTGCCGACCATCCTGTACTCCCTGTACTGGAAGCGCTTCAACACCACCGGCGCGGTGGCGTCGATCTACACCGGCCTGATCTCCGCCCTGGTGCTGATCGCTCTGTCGCCGGCGGTCTCCGGCAGCCCGACGGCGATGTTCCCCAACGCCGACTGGTCCATCTTCCCGCTGACCAGCCCGGGCTTGGTGTCCATCCCGCTCGGCTTCCTCGCCGGCATTGTCGGCACCTACCTTGGCAAGCCGGACAACTTCGACGAGCTGCAGGCCGAGATGGAGGTCCGCTCGCTGACCGGTGTCGGCGTCGAGGCCCCCGTCGACCACTAAGGTTGAGCGCTAGCTCGAAACAAAAACGGCCCGGAGGTTCCGGGCCGTTTTTCGTGGCGCTACCTCATCCAGGAGGACGACAGCTGGCTGCTGCCCTGAAGCAGTGCGGACCAGTCGCCTGGCGTCAGGTTGGTCAGCGGGGAGGGTTGCCCCGGGGTCCACTGGCCCCAGTCGGAGGCGTAGACGTTGTTGATGTCCACCTGCACGCCCTGGATCGAGGCCTGCTGGCCAGCGACCTGGTGGAGGTTCGCCCGCGGGTGGACCTTGCCGCGGGAGCCCCAGTCGTGCTGCCAGAAGTAGGAGCCGATGCCGTCTTCGAGGCACCAGGCAATGGTGTAATAGTTGCCGTACACGCCGAGCTGGAAACCGGCGGCGCTGAAGGCAGTACCCATGGCCGTCAAATACGGGTTGATCTGGTTGTTGAACTGCTCGAGGGTGGGGTTGTCGTCGATGGCCACGTAGATCGGGCGCCCGGTCGGCCCGCCTGCCGCGGTGTGCAGCGCCATCGCCTTCGGGGCGTGGGCGGCGGCGCCGAGCGCGCCGCGCTTCCAATCGGCGGTCTCGGCGCGGCCGAACTGGTACACCGAGGCGACGGCCAGGCCGTTGGCCTTGTAGTCGCGGGTTTCGGCCGCGGTCACAGGCTTGCCGCGCATCCATTCGGCGCCGGGGCGGCGGTCGGAGACGTAGCGCACCGCGCCCATGTGGCCGGCGGCTTTCACGGCGCTGGCCTGCGGCACGCCAGCCGAGTAATCCACCACCGTGCCGAGCACCCGGCGCTGCTGGGCCCGGGCGGCGGGAGCGGTGAGAGCGGCTGAGGTGCTGCCGGCGAGCGCGGCGGTGGCGGCTGCGGCGCCCGCGGACTTGAGGAACGTGCGGCGATTAAAGGTAGTCACATGTGCCACTCTAGTCTCAGCGGCCCACAACCACCATCCAAATGGCCACGAGGTGGCACACGGCGGCGACGACGGTCGCGGTGTGGAAGTGCTCGTGGTAGCCGTAGTAGCGCGCGGAGCGGCCCGGCCACTTGAAGCCGTAGACCAGTGCGCCGAGCGTGTAGACGACGCCGCCGGCGAACAGCAGCCACACCACGGCGGGGCCGGCGGAGCTCCACAGCGTCGGCAGCAGCGGCACGATGATCCAGCCCAGGCCCACATAGACCACCACGTCCAGCCAGCGGGGATGGTTGATCCACACCAGGTTCAATACGGCCCCGCCGATGCCGCCCGCCCAGGCCACGACGAGCATGATCGCGGCGGTGCGCGGCTCGAAGACGATCAGGCACAGCGGGGTGTAGGTGGCGGCAATGAAAACGGAGATGGTGGCGTGGTCGGCCCGGCGCCACCACTGCACCGCTTCGACCGAGCGCCACGGCCACCGGTGGTACATCGCGGAGACGGCGAACAACAGCACCACGCCGGCGCCGTAGATGGTCACGCCGAGGGCCTGCGGCCACGGCAGGGTCATCCACCCGAACGTGATCAGCACGGCCGAGGAGATGGCGGACAGGGCGGCGGCCACGAGGTGGAACCAGCCGCGAACGGCTGGGCGCTCGCCGCGGTCCGCGACCACGTAGGTGCGCTGGATTTGGCCTGTCTTGAGGGCGGTCATGGGCACCTCGCAGGGGTAGGGGAGTTTTAGAACCAAACCCTACCGGACCGTAGGTAGCGGCGGAAGGGCCCACGAGCCTGTTTTCGGCGCATGCAACCGCTGCGGTACTCTTTACCCCATTGCCCTAGTAGCTCAGTGGATAGAGCACTTCTCTCCTAAAGAAGGTGTCGGAGGTTCGATTCCTCTCTGGGGCGCAATTTCTTGCCGATTTACCTGCGCAAACTACCGGTTGAACGGCTGGGAGACCCAGGTGAACGGCCGGTCCAGAAGGGTGGTGCCGAGCTTGGAGGGGGTCAGCTCGAAGGCGTCGGAGGTGCCGTCGATAGGCGAAAGCTCGAGGCCATCGCCCTCAGCGCGCCAGGTGAACTCCATCGTTTCCTCGATGGGGCCGCGCGGGGCGGCGTTGACGCCGTCGTCGGTCATGGGGGCGGTGAGCTGGATAATCACCCGGTCGCCGTCGAGGGTGTAGAAGCCTTCCTGGAGGTCGCCGGAGGCTCGTCGTAAGGCAGCGAGCCCATGGAAGGACCCCTCGGGGGTTTCGGCGCCCTCTACCCGGTAGAAGCTGCCGGCCGCGGGGCCGTCGATGGAGCCGAACGCGATCGCCGCCCAGCGCTGGTCGTCGGACAATGCGGGAGCCGCGTCGATGTCGCCGCCGGATACCGCATACAGGCCGGAGAGCTCGGTGCCTTCCCGGTCGAGCGCCTTCGGGATGCCGGTGAACATCGCGAACCCGCCCGCACCGAGTGCGACTACGGCGGCGACGGCGGGGAAGAAGCGGGTCACGCGGTGGACCTTGTCGGCTGCGATCACCTGCGGCGCCTCGACGGCCTCCGTCGCACGTCCTGCGAGGAAGCGGAACAGCCGCGGCAGCCACGGCGCCAGCACCAGCAGGTACAGCAGCGCCTGGATGGCCGAGGGGATCTTCACGGGCACGTCGAACGTCATGTTCAAAAGCCACACCACGGCCAGATCGATGAAGCCGATCAGCCCGCCGAGCCAGGCGGTGCGCCGCCACAGGAGCAACAGGGCGGCGACGAATTCGGCCAGCCCCGCGAGGAACTGCACGACGGGGGAGAACCCCATGAACGTCCACAACAGGCCCATCGGGGACTTCTCGCCGAGGGTGATCAGCAGCTCCGGGAAGTCGGGCCGGCCCATCTGCATCAGGCCCAGTTTGAACAGGGCGTACGGCATGAGCAGCACAAACGCTGCCATGCGTACGACCCAGTGCAGCGCCCATCCAATCTGCTTCGTGTTCATGGGCAGCAGTCTAGCTAACATTGGCGGGGTGAAACCTCGGGCAGTTGTCGTCGGCGCCGGGCCCAACGGGCTCACGGCCGCCGCTCGCCTCGCGGCCAGCGGATGGCGGGTGGAGGTGCTCGAGCGCGCAGGCAAGGTCGGGGGTGCGGCTGCGACGCAGATGCTTGACGACGCCACGCTGGTCGACCTCGGCGCCGCCTGCCACCCCTTCGGGGCCGCCAGCCCGGCCTTCCGGGCGCTGCAGCTGGAGGACTACGGGGTGCGCTGGCTGCGCGCGCCGTACGAGATGGCGCACCCGTTCGATGGCGGCGCGGCGGTGCTGGCTGGCTCGCTGGAGGACACCGCGGCGGGCCTCGGTGTCGACGGGAAAGCGTGGGCGCGGCTGCATAAGCCGGTGGTAGCGCGCGTGGACGACCTGCTTGAAGACGTGCTCGCGCCGATGCCGCGCGTGCCCGGCCACCCGGTCGCGCTGGCGCGCTTCGGCGCGCGCGGGCTGTGGCCGGCCACGGCGCTGGGGCGCGCGGCGTTTCGCACCGAGGAGGCGCGCGCCCTGTTGGCAGGCAGCGCAACGCACGCGATCACCTCGCCGTCGCGTCCGCTGACCGGGGCGTTCGGCCTGTTGTTCGGCGCGCTCGGGATGACGCGCGGCTGGCCGGTGGCGGAAGGAGGCTCGGGCGCGGTCGCGGCGGCTCTAGCCAAAGTTGTCGAGGAGCACGGCGGGGTGGTGCGCCGCGGCGAGGAGGTGCGAACCCTGCCCGAGGCGGACGCAGTGATCCTCAACTGCACCCCCAAGCAGGCGTTGGGCATCCGCGGCACGTCGCTGCCCGCCCGCCGCACCCGGTCCATGCGCCGGTGGCGTTACGGGCCGGGCGTGCACAAGGTGGACTTCCTGCTGGTCGCCCCGGTGCCGTGGGCGGATCCCCGGGTGGGCAAGGCGGCCACGGTGCACGTCGGCGGCACCGCGGAAGAGATCGTGCGCGCCGAGCGGGACGTGGCCAACGGGGTCATGCCCGAGCGCCCCTTCGTGATGGCGGCGCAGCAGTACGCCGCCGACCCCTCGCGGGGGCTGGTGCTGTGGACCTACGCGCATGTCCCGCACGGCTACCGGGAGCGCTACCCGGGCGAGGTGGCGCAGAAGATCACCAAGCAGATCGAGCGGTTCGCGCCGGGCTTTACCGCGGTGGTGAGAGACACAATCGAGACGCCGCCGCAAGAACTGGAGGCGTGGAACCCCAACCTCGTCGGCGGCGACATCGCGGGCGGCGCCATGGACGGCACCCAGCTGCTCATGCGCCAGCCGCACCGGCTGCGCAAGGGGCTGTACCTGGCCTCGGCGTCGACGGCGCCGGGCGCCGGGGTGCACGGCATGCCCGGGTGGTGGGCCGCCGAGGCGGCGCTGCGGGACTTCGGGGCTACTCCTCGCCGGTGAGCTCGCGCAGCTTCGCGCGCACCGCGGAGGCCTCAGGGTTGGTGGCGTGGGTGCCGTCGGAGTAGAGCACCGTGGGCACGATGCGGTTGCCGTCGTTGACGGACTCGATCCAGGCGTTGACCTCGTCCATGCCGTCGGCGTCCACGTCGACCAGATCATAGGGGGTCTCGGTGCGGTCGAGGCGCTCGCGCAGCTTGCGGCAGAACGGGCACCATTCTGCGGCGAAGATGGTCACGTGCGAGGAGGTCTCAGGTGCGGCAACGGTCATGTCAAACCCTTTCAAAACGTTGGAACTTGTAGCGCAGGCCGGTCGTGGAGGTCTGCCACTCGCCGTCGCGGACCAGCTCGAAGGCGTCGTCGATGCGGGGCGCGTGGACGGCTTTGTTTGCGGGCAGGTCCGGATGGACGTCGATAAGTGTGCGCTCGATGACGTCGACCTCGTCGAGGGTGGCCTCGTAGACCTGGGCGCCGCCGATGATCCACGCGTCCGACTCCAAATCCGGGATGTCGCGGCACACGGACGCGCCGTCGGACCACTCGTCGTCCTCGCGCGAGGACAGCACGATGTTCTTGCGGCCCGGCAGCGGGCGCACGGGCAGCGACTCCCAGGTGCGCCGCCCCATGATGATGGGGCTGCCGAGGGTGGTCTCCTTGAAGTGCTTGAGGTCCTCGGGCAGGTGCCACGGCATGCCGGCGCCGTCGCCGATGATGCCGTCGAGGCTTTGGGCCCAGATTGCGCCCAAGGTCATACGGACACCTCCGCCTTGATGGTGGGGTGGGGGTCGTAGCCCTCAACCTCGATGTCGGCGAAGTCGTAGTCGAAGATCGACGCCGCCTTGCGCAGCTTCAGCTGCGGGTACTCGCGGGGTTCGCGGGTCAGCTGCTCGCGCACCTGGTCGAGGTGGTTGTTGTAAATGTGGCAGTCGCCGCCCGTCCAGATCAGCTCGCCGACCTCAAGGCCCGCCTGCTGGGCGAACATGTGGGTCAACAGCGCGTAGGAGGCGATGTTGAACGGCACACCGAGGAACATGTCGGCGGAGCGCTGGTACACCTGCATACTCAAGCGGCCGTCGGCGACGTAGAGCTGGAACAGCAGGTGGCAGGGCATCAGCGCCATCTTGTCCAGCTCGGCCACGTTCCAGGCGGACACCAGGTTGCGGCGCGAATCCGGGTTCTCCTTCAGGGTGCGCAGGACCTCCTCGATCTGGTCGATGTGCCCGCCGTCGGGGGTGGGCCAGGAGCGCCACTGCACGCCGTAGACCGGGCCGAGCTCGCCGTCGTCGTCGGCCCACTCGTTCCAGATGCGCACCCCGTTGTCCTGCAGCCAGCGCACGTTGGAGTCGCCGCGCAAGAACCACAGCAGCTCGCCGACGACACCCTTGAAGTACACCTTCTTCGTGGTCAGCAGGGGAAAGGACTCGGACAAGTCGTAGCGGATCTGGCGGCCGAACACGCTGCGGGTGCCGGTGCCGGTACGGTCGCCCTTCTCGGTGCCGTTTTCTAAAACGTCGCGCAGCAGGTCCTCGTACGGGGTGGAAATCACTTAGCTACTCCTTCAAAGGTGCCGTGCTCGTCGCGGTAGCGGGCGGCGGCCTCAAGAATGTCGTCGGCGAGTTCGGGGCGGCAGATCACAATATCGGGGATGTAGGTGTCGGTGTTGTTGTAGCGCAGCGGGGTGCCGTCGAGGCGCGAGGCGTGCAGCCCCGCCGCGAGCGCCACGCCCACCGGCGCGGCCTGGTCCCACTCGTACTGACCGCCGGCGTGGACGTAGGCGTCGTAGTCGCCGAGCAGCACGTGCATCGCCTTCGCGCCCGCGGACCCCACGGGCTGCACCTCGAAGTCGAGGGCTTGGGCAACATGCTTCGCGACGGCCGGGGGCCTGTTCCTCGACATCGCCACCTTGCCCGCAAACGGCCCGGAGACGTGGCGGACATCGGACGACTTGAACACCACACCCAGGTCCGGCAGGCCCACCGCGGCGTGGGTGGGCACCCCGTCCTCCACCAGCGCGACGTGCACCGCCCAGTCCTGGCGGCCCGTGGCGAACTCCTTCGTGCCGTCGAGCGGGTCGACGATCCAGACCCTGCCCTTCGACAGGCGGTCTTGGTTGTCGGCGGCTTCCTCCGACAGGAAGCCGTCGTCAGGCCTGTGCTGCGAAAGCACCCTGGAGATCCAGCTCTGGGCGAGCTCGTCGCCCGCCTCGCCGAGCTCGCGGCCCCGCAACAGGCCCACGCCGCGCACGCCTTTGAGGATCTCGCCGGTGCCCTCGGCGATGAGGTTGGTCAGCCGGGAATCCGAGTACTGAGCAGTCATGCACCCGACTCTACCGCTAAGGTTGGCGTGATGAACGCGCCGATCCTCAGCCGCTTCCACCCGCAGGTGGCCCAGTGGTTCGGGGACGTCTTCGCCGCGCCGACCGCGGTGCAGGAGCAGGCGTGGCGCGCAATCTCCGACGGCGAAAACGCGCTGGTGGTCGCGCCCACGGGCTCCGGTAAGACGCTGGCGGCGTTTCTGTGGTCGCTGAACTCGCTGGTGGAGCGCGCCGGGCAGCAAGCCTTGCCTATCGACGGCGCGAACAGCTCCACCCACGGCGGCGTGAAAGTCCTCTACATCTCGCCCCTGAAGGCGCTGGGCGTAGACGTGGAGAACAACCTGCGCGCGCCGCTGGCCGGCATCGCGCGGGTGGCGCAGAAGCTGGGCCGCGACATGCCCGACATCTCGGTCGGGGTGCGCTCCGGCGACACCCCGCAGTCCGAGCGCAACCGGCAGGTGCGCAAGCCCCCGGACATCCTTATCACCACGCCGGAGTCGCTGTACCTCATGCTCACCTCGAAGGCGGCGGGCATTTTGCGGACGGTGGACACGGTCATCGTGGACGAGATCCACGCCCTGGCCGGCACGAAGCGCGGCGTGCACCTTTCGCTCTCGCTGGAGCGGCTGCGGCGGCTGGCGGGGGACTTCCAGCGCATCGGCCTGTCGGCCACGGTGCGCCCGATAGAGGCGGTGGCCAACTTCCTCGGGCCGACAACGACCATCATCAACCCGCCCGCGGAAAAGCGCTGGCACCTGGACGTGCGGGTGCCGGTGGACGACATGAGTGACCTGCCCGTGCCGGAGGACGCCTCCACGATCGGCGACGCGGTCTTCGACGACGCGGTGTTCGACGACGCGCTGGAAGAAGCGGAGCCAGTCCAGCCGCCGGGCGCGGTGAACTCCATCTGGCCGCACATCGAGCGTTCCATCTACGACGAGGTGATGGCGCACCGCTCCACCATCGTGTTCGTGAACTCGCGTCGCACCGCCGAGCGGCTGACCAGCCAGCTCAACGAACTCTGGGCGAAGGAGCACGACCCGGAGGCGCTGTCGCCTACGACGCGGCGCCCGCCGGCGCAGCTGATGAAGTCGGTCGACACCGCCGGCCACGCCGCGAACGTGATCGCGCGGGCCCACCACGGCTCAGTGTCCAAAGACGAGCGCGCCCAGACCGAAACCATGCTGAAAGAGGGCACCCTGCGCGCGGTGGTGTCCACCTCCTCGCTGGAGCTGGGCATCGACATGGGCGCGGTCGACCTGGTCATCCAGGTGGAGTCGCCGCCGTCGGTGGCCTCCGGGCTGCAGCGCGTGGGGCGCGCCGGGCACACCGTGGGCGCGGTCTCGGAGGGCACGTTCTACCCGAAGCACCGCTCCGACCTGGTGCAAACGGCGGTGACGGTGCCGCGGATGCGCGAGGGCCTCATCGAGGAGCTGCACACCCCGCGCAGCCCGCTCGACGTGCTGGCGCAGCAGACCGTGGCGGCGGTGGCGGTGGAGGACCTGGACGTCGACGAGTGGTACGACACGGTGCGCCGCGCCTGGCCGTACCGGGACCTGGCGCGCGAGGTGTTCGACTCGGTGATCGACCTGGTCATCGGCATCTACCCGTCCACGGACTTCGCGGAACTGCGCCCGCGCGCCATCCTCGAGGGCTCGGTGCTGAAGGCGAGGCCCGGCGCCCAACGGGTCGCCGTCACCAACGCCGGCACCATCCCGGACCGAGGGATGTTCGGCGTGTTCTTGCTCGCAGGCGCCGAGGACAAGGCCCCCCGCCGCGTCGGAGAGCTCGACGAGGAAATGGTCTACGAGTCCCGCGTCGGCGACGTGTTCACCCTCGGCGCCTCCAGCTGGCGCATCGAGAACATCACCCGCGACCAGGTGCAGGTCTCACCCGCGCCGGGGCATACCGGCCGGCTGCCGTTCTGGACCGGCGACGGGCTGGGCAGGCCCTACGAGCTGGGCAAGGCGCTGGGGGCGTTTCGTCGAGAAGCAAAAAGCTCCCTGGATGAGAGCCTGGACGAGCGGGCGCGGACCAACCTGCTGCAATACCTCGAGGAGCAGGAGGAGGCCACCGGCATCCTGCCGGACGAGAAGACGCTGGTGCTCGAGCGGTTCACCGACGAGCTGGGGGATTGGCGCGTGGTGCTGCACACCCCCTTCGGCAAGGGGGTCAACGCGGCGTGGGCGCTGGCCACCGGGTGGCGGGTCGCGCAGGAGACTGGCATGGACGCCCAGGCGGTCGCGGGCGACGACGGCATAGTGCTGCGCCTGCCGCAGGGCGACAAGGAGCCGGACGGGGCGATCTTCCAATTCGACGCCGACGAGATCGCCGACATCGTCACCGAACAGGTGGGCAACTCCGCCCTGTTCGCCTCGCGGTTCCGCGAGTGCGCCGCCCGCGCCCTGCTGCTGCCGCGCCGCAACCCCGGGAAGCGCGCGCCGCTGTGGCAGCAGCGCCAGCGCGCCGAGCAGCTTCTGGATGTGGCCCGCAACTACCCGAGCTTTCCGATCATTCTCGAGACGGTGCGCGAGTGCCTCCAGGACGTCTACGACCTGCCCGCCCTGCAGGAGGTCATGCGGGATGTGAACACGCGCCGGGTGCGCATCGCCGAGGTGACCACGGACCAGCCGAGCCCCTTCGCCTCGTCGCTGCTGTTCAACTACACCGGCGCGTTCATGTACGAAGGCGACACCCCGCTCGCGGAGAAGCGGGCCGCGGCGCTGTCGCTGGACCCGTCGCTGCTGGCCAAGCTGCTCGGCACCGTTGAGCTGCGGGAACTCTTGGACGGCGACATTATTGCGGAGGTGGACGCGTCGCTTCGCCGGCTGGGGCGCGCCGAGACCTCGGAGCAGTTCGCCGACACCCTGCGCATCGTGGGGCCCGTGCCTATCGACGAGCTCCGCCTCCACACAGCTGTTCCCCTCGAGTCCTTGGAGCAGGCCTTGGGCGCGCGCATGATGCGGGTGCGCATCGGCGGGCGGGAGCACGTCGCCCAGGTGCTGGACGCGCCGCTGCTTCGCGACGGCCTCGGCGTGCCCGTCCCGCCCGGCGTCGCCGCCCAAGTGCAGACCATCCCCGACGCCCTGGCCCAGCTGGTCGGCCGCTGGGTGCGCACCCGCGGGCCGTTCACCCTGCGCGACCTGGCCGACGCCTTCGGCCTGGCGGTCGGCGCGGCGCACGCGGCGCTGCAGCCGCTGGTGGACAAGGACAAGGTCATCCCGGGCCGCTACCGGCAGGGTATTGAAGAAGAGGAATACGTCGCGGCTGAGGTGCTGCGGATCATCCGGTCGCGCTCGCTGGCGGCGGCGCGCGCCCAGACGCGCCCGGTGTCGCAGTCCGCCTACGGGCGCTTCCTGCCCGCGTGGTCGAACGTCGCCCCGGTAAGGGTCACGCCGGCGCTGCGCGGGGCGGACGGGGTCTACTCGGTGCTGGAGCAGCTCGCCGGGGTGCGGCTGCCGGCCAGCGCGTGGGAGTCCCACATCCTGCCGGCCCGGGTGGGCGACTACTCGCCGGTGATGCTCGACGAGCTCACCGCTTCGGGGGAGGTCACCATCGTCGGCGCCGGCAAGGCGGGCGCGCGCGACCCGTGGATCATGCTGCTGCCGGCGGACTACGCCGCCCAGCTCATGCCGCAGGTCGACGAGCCGCTGCTGTCGTTGACCCAGTCCCAGGTGATGGAGAAGGTGCGCCGCGGGGGCGGGTTCTTGTTCAGCGACCTCCTCGAGCCCACAACCACGACCGAGGAGCTGCGCGAGGCGATGTGGGACCTGGTCGAGGCCGGGTTTTTGGCCCCCGACTCGTTCGCGCCGATCCGGGCGCGGCTCGCCGGGGGCAAGACGGCGCACAGGGCTCGCCGGAGGCCGTCGAGAAGCAGGGTGCGCTCGGGGCGGACCTCGTTCGCGGCAAGCGTGCCACCGGACATGGTGGGGCGGTGGTCGCTGACGCCGACGCCCGACGACGACGCGACGCGGCGGTCGGTCGCCTTGGGGGAGAGCCTGCTGGACCGCTACGGGGTGGTCACCCGCGGCTCGGTGGTCGCCGAGGACATCCTCGGCGGGTTCGCGCTCGCGTACAAGACCCTGTCCGGGTTCGAGGCGTCCGGCAAGGCGATGCGCGGCTACCTGGTGGAGGGGCTCGGGGCATCGCAGTTTTCCACCCCGGCGACCATCGACCGGCTGCGTGGTCACCAGGATTCCGACGACGTGGTCGGCTGGCCCTCGGGCGCCCGGGAGCCGCACGTGCACGTGCTGGCGGCGACGGACCCGGCGAACCCCTACGGGGCGGGGCTGCCGTGGCCGGCGCAGGGGCCGACCCGCTCGGCCGGGGCGATGGTGGTGTTGATCGATGGGCTCCTGGCTGCCCACGTCACCCGCGGCGGGAAGACCATGACCACCTTTTTCGACACGTTTCCGGACGGGGTCGGCGACCCGATGCCGCTGGTGGTCGGCGCGCTCACGGACGCGGTGCGGGCGGGCCGGATGCAGCCGCTGAGCGTGGAGAAGCTCGACGGCGGGCCGGCGTATTCGCTGAAGGAGTACGGGGCGACGGCGACCCACAAGGGCGCGAAGATCGGCGGGCGTGCCTCGGCGCCCCCGAAGCGGCGCGGCCGCAGCGTGGCGGAGGCGCTGGGGGAGCTCGACGGCGGCGAAGGTGCCGGACCAACCTTCGACGACTAATTCACGTTGGAAGCGCAGGTATTTTAGGGCCGCATCGGCATCCGGTGGGTGGGGCGATGGTTCGCCTGCCCCGCGCGCCCCGGTGGCGGCGGTGGGGAAGTGGGCCAGTGCGTTTCTGCAGGTGGCGGAGCCGACGTTGCGGCCCGTTTCGCCCGGATCCGGTTGACCGCCGAGTGCATGGCCGGATCCGTGGTGTTGGTGTGGCGGGCGCCGTCGGCCTTGACTAGGACGGCGCCGCCGGTGTCGGGGTCGTAATCCATGTACCCCTTATTAAAGGAGCCGTCCCGGTGGTCGTTGTTGCACCTGTGGTGGGTGGGGCACAGGCCGGTGAGGTTCTCGATGTCGGTCGCGCCGTACCGCAGCCAGGAAATGATGTGGTGGGCCTCGCACTCGCTCATGGAGGTCGTGCAGCCGGCCCAGGAGCACACGCCCTGTACCGCGAACATGGCGATGCGCTGGCCCACCGACGCGAGCCTCCGCGACCGGCCGAGGTGCAGCGGCACCCCGGAAAGCCCGTCGACGGTGAGGACGAAATCGCTCGTGCCGTCCATGCCCAGCCGGACCAGATCGAAGGCGTCGAGCTCCACTCCGACGTTCGTCTGAAACAGGGTGTTGGCGTCGGCCTCGGCGAGGTCGTCCAACGTGATGGACACGACCACCGACGCCGCGCCGCCGTTCGCGGCCTGCTGCCCCTCCTCGTACTGGCGCAGGATGGCCATGTACTGGTCGTAGCGGCGCTGCCCCTTCGTGCGCGGGTCGCGGTCGCGCTGGAGCTCCTCCGGGATGTTGGAATTCGGCGACAGCCCCTTGTCGGTGAGCGCCTTGTACAGCGCGTAATCGGCGCGGGTCATGGACAGCGTCACGTCGAAGGTGCCGTCGCTGTTCTCTCTGCCCAGCGAGGCGTCGCGCTTCTCAAAACCCGCGTTCGGGTTCGCCTTCACGTGCGGCTTGTTGGCTTCGGCGACCAGGCGCTTCACAAACAGCCGCAGGTCTTTCTCGTCGCGGTACTTCGCCTGCTCCATCGCGCGGGCGTAGATGCGCATCCGCTCGCCTTCGGCTGCCTTGAGCAGCTTGTCCAGCTCGCGGCGGATGATGTCCTGCTTGGCGGCCGGGACCTCGTCGGCACGCTTGCGCGCCTCCTCCTGGTCCTTGCGGCGGCGCTCCGCCTCTTCTTCGCTGGCCTTGCGTGCGGCCTCCTCAGCAGCGGAGCGGTCCTCCTCCGTGTCACCATCACCGAAGAGGTCACCCAAATCCGGTTCGGGCGGAGGCGGCGCGTCGAACAGCGCCTTCGCCCGAGCGAGGCGGTTGTATGCTTCGCCGCGGGAGATACCGAGCTTTTCGGTCAAGTACGCGTCCGGGTGGTTCGCGCCGACGAGCTTTCCGGCGTCCGCCAGCACGCACGCCTGCGCGAAGGCGGCGTCGACGTACGCCTTCTTATCCATCGCTCGTTCGAGGCGCGCGAGGTCGCGGGTGATGGTGGCGAGGGGGAGGGCCGAAGGGGCGTCCAGAAGCTGGCGCAACTGCGAGAGGCCGTCGGCGACCTGGTCCACGAGCTCGGCGATCCCGTTCATGACACACCCTCCTTCCCGCAACATTTCTCGGGTGTTGGGTGTCAATGTATCGGTGCGTCCGACACGCAAAACCAAAAATAGAACAGGTGTTCTAAATTAGCTGCTTGACCAGGTGGTTAGCAGCCGCAAGTCCGAGTCGCGGGTTCGCTTCACGTACGTCTTTCACCGCGCGCACGAACTGCGCTTTGGGGTCGGTGCCAGTTTCATTCAAAACGCCGCGCGCCCACTCGATCGCGGCGTCCATGTCGGGGAAGAAGCCGACGAGCGATTCTTCCGGGGTCGGACCCGAGTTGAACACCTTGCGGAGAAAATCGAACATAGAATCCGATTATGCCCGAAGGTGACTCCGTCTATCAGCTGTCCAAGCGCCTGCAATGGATGCAAGGCCGCGAGGTCACAGCCACGTCCATCCGCGTTCCCCGCTACGCCACCGTCGACTTCACGGGCATGACCTGCGAGCGCGTCTGGCCGTACGGCAAGCACTTGTTCATGCAGTTCGGCGCGCCAGGCCACCAGCCGCAGATCCTGCACACCCACCTGAAGATGGAGGGCACGTGGTCCATGCACCGCGCCGGCGCCAGGTGGAAAAAGCCTGCTCACGCCGCCCGTGTCGTGCTTTCGCTTAACGACGAACCAAAGGCCGACCTCGAACTCGTTGGCTTTTGGCTCGGGCTGGTCCGCGTCTTCCCCGCCAGGGAATACCAGCAGGAGATGGGCTATCTCGGCCCGGACCTGCTCGACCCCGACTTCGACGTCGACGAGGCGGTGAGGCGCATCGAAGCCGAGCCCGACCGCGAGATCGGCCGTGCGCTGCTAGACCAGCACAAACTTGCCGGTATTGGCAACGAGTACCGAGCGGAGATCAACTTTTTGGCTGGGACGCATCCGGCGGAGTTGGTGCGTGACGTGGACGTCGAAAAGCATGTGCGTCTCGCCCGCAGGCTGATGTGGGCGAATAAAGATGCCCCCGTCCGCGTGACCACGGGAATCAGGCGGGCGGGGGAGACGAGCTATGTGTTTGGCCGAAACAATAAGCCGTGCAGGCGGTGCGGCACCCTGATCGCTAAGGGATTCCTCGGCGGGGAGGGCGACCTGGAGCGGGTTATTTGGTGGTGTCCGCGGTGTCAGCCTGCACCTTCGCCGCGTTTTTCTCCCGCACCGCACGGCGGATGAAGAACACCAAAAAGCCCAGGATGATCAGGAGAAGCACCACGTAGATCACGTTGGAGTAGGTGTCGGCGTACTCGGTGGCCTTCTCCCAGTTGTCGCCGAGGACGAAGCCGAGGTAGATCAGGATGGCGTTCCAGATGCCGGAGCCCAGGGTCGTCCACAGGCCGAAGGTGATCAGGTTCATCTTGCCCAGGCCCGCGGGGATGGAAATGAGCGAACGCACGCCGGGGATGAGGCGGCCGAAGAACACGCTCGGCTTGCCGTATTTGGTGAAGAAATTCATCGCGGAGTCCACGTCGGAGGCGCGAACGAGCCACATCCAGTCGGCGATTTTGCGCAGCCGCTCGAGTCCCAGCCACACGCCGACCCCGTAGAGCACGTATGCGCCGACGACGGAGCCCAGCACGGACCAGATGAACACATTGACCATGTTCAGCGAGCCCTGCGCGACGGTGAAGCCGGCAAGCGGCAGCACCACCTCGGATGGGATGGGCGGGAAGAGGTTCTCCAAGAGGATCGCGATGCCGACGCCGGGTGCGCCGAGGGTCTCCATGAGACCCACAATCCAGTCGATGATGCTCTGCATTGGGCCTATCTTGCCCTACTCAACCTCAAGCGTCCAAGTGTGCACCGGCGCGTCTGCCTGGGAATTTTTCATGTACTGGCGTAAAACCCGCGCGAGTCCATCGGCGCGCTCTGTGGTCAGGGCCTTCGACCCGCCGGCCACGTGCTCCAGCGCGGCGAGCTGCCACGTCGCACCGTTTTGCCGGGCCCGCACGCGCCCCTCGATCACGCCGAGGTACTCGTCGATGCAGGCCTCGTCGACCTCGAGCGTGCGCAGCCCTTCGTGCGCGAGCTCGAGCAAATGCTTCTCGACGAGCTCCGCCACCGCCACCGTCCCCAGCGTCGGCCACTCCACCTCGGCGTTGATGCCGTCGCGGGCCCCTGCCAGGAAGTTCTCGTTGGCGTCTTTGAAGCTCAGGCGCGACCACACCGGCCGGGTCTGGTCGCCCAGCGCCTTGACCAGCCCGTAGTAGAACGCCGCGTCCGCCACGATGTCCTTCACGGTGGGACCTGCGGGAAGCAGGCGGTTTTCCACGCGGATGTGGCTGAGCTCGCCGGCCGGGTCGTAGATGGCGCGGTTCCAGCGCCAGATGGTGCCGTTGTGCAGGTTGAGGTAGTGCAGGCCGGGGTTGCCGCCGTTCATGAACGGCGCGCCGGCTGCCATGCGGCCCTCGGGCAGCAGGGGAGAGAAGTAGCGCACGTTCTCCTCGAACAGGTCGAACACGCTGGTGATCCATCGTTCTCCGAACCACACGCGCGGGCGCACGCCCTGGTTGATCAGCTCCTTGGTGCGGGTGTCGATGGCCTGCTTGAACACGGGGATGCGCGACTCGTGCCACACCTTGTGCCCCATGAACAGCGGGGAGTTGGCCGACAGCGCCACCTGCACACCAGCGATCGCCTGGGAGGCGTTCCACGCGTCCGCGAACCGGTTGGGCGCCACCTGCAGGTGCAGCTGCATGGAGGTACAGGTGGATTCAGGCGCGATGGTTTCGAAGTAGTGGGTGTACTTCTCGTCGCGGCGCAGGTCGATCTTCACCAGCTCGCCGCGCGATTCCAGGATGGAGTTGTTCAACCCCGCATAGCGGTTTTCCTGCGTCATCCATTCGTCGCTGTCCAAAAACTGCGAAGTCATCGTGGGCAGCGTGCCAATCATCGCCAGCTGCGAACCAGCCTACTCCGCGGCGTTGCGAACGGTGGCAAGACGCTTCTCGATGCCCTCCGCCAGCCGCGCCAAACCGTCGCCCTCAATTCCCAGCGGCGGGTGGTTCATTTCCACGTTGTAGGCGCCGATCTCGGACTGGTATTCGTCGCCCAGAATCTCCAGCACAGCCTGGTTGTTGGGGTGTGGCTGCATGTCGCCGTCCACCAGGTTGAGTTCGAGTTCGAGCCCGATCGTGCCGTGGTCCACGAAGTCCGCGTCTTGGAGGTGGCGGTCGAAGCGCTCCAGCTCGTCTTCAAGCCGACGCCGGTACGTGGTGCGCTGGCGCGGAGTGTAGGACTCCGAAGAAACGGCGTCGCCCATTAGCGGTGCTTCCGGTACCAGGCGATCAGGCTATCGGTGGAGGAGTCGCCCGTGTCCGGTGCCTCTTCGCCCGCGACGGCGGCGGCCAGGTCGTTCGCCTGCGCCTTGCCCAGCTCCACGCCCCACTGATCGAAGGCGTTAATGCCCCAGATCGCGGCCTCGACGAACACGATGTGTTCGTACAGCGCAATCAGCGCGCCCAGGCTGAATGGGGAGAGCTCCTCCGCCAGGATGGTGGTGGTGGGGCGGTTGCCCGGCATCACCTTGTGCGGGGCCAGTTCGTGCGGCACGCCCTCGGCCTCAATCTCCTGCTGGGTCTTGCCAAACGCCATGACTTTCGTCTGCGCGAAGAAGTTGCCCATGAGCAGGTCGTGCATGGAGCCCTCGCCGGTGGCGGTGGGCAGGTCCGCGCGGGGCTTGGCAAAGCCGATGAAGTCCGCGGGCACGAGCGTGGTGCCCTGGTGAATCAGCTGGAAAAACGCGTGCTGGCCGTTGGTGCCCGGCTCGCCGAAGTAGATTTCGCCGGTGTCGTGGTCGACGCTTGCGCCGTCGATACGCGTGTGCTTGCCGTTGGACTCCATGGTCAGCTGCTGCAGGTACGCGGGGAAGCGGGCGAGGTCCTGCGAGTATGGCAGGACCGCGTGCGTCTGCGCCTTGTGGAAATTGCGGTACCAAATGTTCAAAAGGCCCATCAGCACCGGCACATTTTCCTCGAGCGGGGTGGTGCGGAAATGTTGGTCCATGGCGTGGAAGCCTTCGAGCATGCGCATGAAATCTTCCGGGCCGATCACGGCCATGAGGCTGAGCCCGATCGCGGAATCCATGGAGTAGCGCCCGCCTACCCAGTCCCAGAACGGGAACATGTTGGCAGTGTCGATGCCAAACTCCGCCACTTTCTCCGCGTTGGTGGACACGGCCACGAAGTGCTTCGCAATCGCGGATTCGTCGCCATCGAACTGCTCGAGCAGCCAGCGCTTTGCGGCGTGCGCGTTGGCCAACGTCTCCTGGGTGGTGAACGTCTTGGAGGCGACGATGAACAGCGTTTCTTCCGCATCCACCTCAGCCAGCACGCTCGTCATGTCCGCCGGGTCCACGTTGGAGACGAACTCCGCGGTAATGCCCGCGGTGGCGTAGGTGCGCAACGCCTGCGCTGCCATGGCCGGCCCCAGGTCAGAGCCGCCGATGCCGATGTTAACCACCTTGGAAATCGTTTTTCCGGTGTGGCCCACCCACTCGCCGCTGCGCAGCTTGGTGGCAAACTCGCGCATCTGCTTCAGCACCGCGTGCACGTCCGCGGTGACGTCCTGGCCGTCCACCTCCAGTCCAGCGTCCGCGGGCGCGCGCAGCGCAGTGTGCAGCACCGCGCGGTCCTCGGTGGTGTTGATGCGCTCGCCGCTAAACATCGCCTCGATGCGGCCTTTCAGGTCCGCTTCTTCCGCGAGCGTGAGCAATTGCTTTGCGACGTCTCCGTCCACCAAGTTCTTCGAAAGATCCACCCGGAGCCCGGCCGCGTCGAACGTGTAGCGCTGCGCACGCTCATCGTCCGCCCGGAACAAATCCCGCAGGGTGGTGCGGGACTTTTCCGCGTGGAGTTTTTCCAGCTTGCCCCAGCTTTCGGTGGACGTGATGTCGTGCATGTCAGCCTCCCAGGTGGCAGTCCAGGTCGCGGTTGGGTTGTCCTTGTTCAAAGGTAGCCAAAACTCGCAAGGAACGTCCGTGTGACGGGAATGCATGGATAATGGCTGCCATGAGCATTGTGAAAAATCAACGCGATTACCGTCCCCGAGGGCGCCGGCGAGGAGCTGGAGCGCCGGTTTGCCGCCCGCAAGCACTCCATCGACGGCCACCCCGGCTTCGAGGGCTTCCAACTGCTGCGCCCGGTCAAGGGCGAAGACCGCTACTTCGTGGTCACCCGCTGGGCGGACGAGGAGTCCTACAACGCGTGGTGGGAAGGTGCCGGCCACGCCGGGCACGGGGAAAACGCGGGGGAGAAACTCCGCAAGCCGGTGTCGCAGTCTGCGGACTTGCTGGAGTTCGAGGTCGTGCTCGACTCGACCGACGGCGCAAGCGCCGCCGGTGAGGCGTAACGGGGCCCTACCCCAGCTTGCCCCGGCCCAGACGCAGCAGGATCTGCGCTAAGCCGGGGCCTTCCTCGCCCAGTTCGTCGCGGAACTGGTTAATTATGGCCACTTCGCGGGTGTGCACCAGGCGGGTGCCGCCGGAACCCATGCGGGTTTTGCCGATGGCGCGGGAGATTTCGCTGCGGCGCTTCACCGCGTCGAGGATCACGCGGTCGAGCTTGTCGATCTCTTTGCGGTACGCCTGAATCTCCGCGTCCGAGAGTGGGTCGTCTGTACCGGAAGGCATGCGGATTTCAAGCTCGCTCATGGGCGCTCATTATGCCAGTTCAAACACCCGCACGGGCCGTGTCGGAGGCGTTAGTACAGTTACGGCCATGACTGATCTGACCCTGGGATTGAATCCGCAGCAACAGGCCGCCGTCGTCCATGAGGGCAGCCCGCTGCTCATCGTTGCGGGCGCAGGTTCCGGCAAGACTGCGGTGCTCACCCGTCGAATTGCCTATCTGCTGCACAACCGCGGTGTTGCGCCGTGGCAGATCTTGGCCATCACCTTCACTAACAAGGCCGCCGCAGAGATGAAGGAGCGCGTGGGCCAGCTGGTCGGCCCGGAGGCGGAGCGGATGTGGGTGGCCACGTTCCACTCCGTGTGCGTGCGCATCCTGCGCCAACAGGCGCAGCTGGTGCCGGGGCTGAACACCAACTTCACTATCTACGACTCGGACGATTCGCGCCGGCTGCTGGGCATGATTGCCAAGGACTTCAACCTTGATTTGAAGAAGTTCACGCCGCGCACCCTGGCCAACGGCATTTCCAACCTCAAAAACGAGCTTGTCGGCCCGGAGCGTGCGCTGGCGGACGCCGAGCGCACCCACAACCCGTTCGAGACCACGGTGGCCAAGGTCTATGCGGAGTACCAGCGCCGCCTGCGCCAGTCCAACGCCTTGGATTTCGACGACCTCATTGGCGAGGTGGTGCGCATTTTCAAGGAGCACCCCCAGGTCACGGATTATTACCGCCGCCGCTTCCGCCACGTGCTGGTGGACGAGTACCAGGACACCAACCACGCCCAGTACGAGCTCATCCACACCCTTGTCGGCGATGGCCCGGATGCGCCGGAGCTTGCGGTGGTGGGCGATTCGGATCAGTCCATCTACGCGTTCCGTGGCGCGACCATCCGCAACATCGAGGAGTTTGAGCGCGACTACCCGAACGCCACCACGATCATGCTGGAACAGAATTACCGCTCCACGCAGAACATCCTGGGGGCGGCGAATGCGGTGATCTCGCAGAACGAGGGCCGCCGCCCGAAGAAACTGTGGACGGATCAGGGCTCCGGCGAGAAGATCGTCGGCTACGTCGCGGACAATGAGCACGACGAGGCGCGCTTTATCGCCTCCGAGATCGACACCCTTGCCGATAGGGGAGTGCCGTACTCGGACATGGCGGTGATGTACCGCACCAACAACGCCTCCCGCGCGCTCGAGGACATCTTTATCCGCTCCGGCATCCCGTACAAGGTTGTCGGCGGCACGCGCTTCTACGAGCGCCGCGAGATCCGAGACATCGTCGCCTACCTCAAGGTCTTGGAGAACCCGGACGACACGGTGAGCATGCGCCGCATTGTCAACGTGCCCAAGCGCGGCATCGGCGACAAGGCGCAGGCGATGGTGGCGCTGCATTCGGAGAACAACAATCAAAGCTTCGGGCGATCGCTTGTCGACGCCACCTCGGGCAACGTTGACATGCTGGCCAAGGCCGCCACGAACTCGATCACGCGCTTTGTGGACATGATCCGCCAGATACGAGACGACATGCCGTCGATGCGCAACGAGGTCACGGGCATGCCGGACCTGGGTGCGCTGATCACCCGGGTGCTGGAGGACACCGGCTACCGCGCTGAGCTGGAGGCGTCGAACGACCCGCAGGACGGCGCGCGCCTGGACAACCTCAACGAGCTGGTCTCTGTCGCCCGGGAGTTCTCCTCCGAAGCCGCGAACCAGGTGGCGTACATGACGGACGAGGAGCTCAACGAGGTGATGCAGGAAGGCGAACCTGCCCCGGGCTCCCTGCAGGCGTTCCTGGAGAAGGTCTCCTTGGTGGCGGACGCGGACCAGCTGCCGGAGCACGAGCAAGGCGTGGTCACGCTGATGACGCTGCACACGGCGAAGGGCCTGGAGTTCCCCGTGGTGTTTGTCACCGGGTGGGAGGACGGGCAGTTTCCGCACCTGCGTGCCCTGGGGGACCCGGCGGAGCTCGCCGAGGAGCGCCGCCTGGCGTACGTGGGCATCACCCGTGCGAAGGAGCAGCTCTACCTGACGCGAGCGATCCTGCGCGCTTCTTGGGGCTCCCCGGTGACCAACCCCGCCAGTCGCTTCCTCGCAGAGGTCCCGGAGGACCTCATCGACTGGCGCCGGTTGGAACCGGAGCGTTCGTTCAGCTCTGACGCGTGGGGCGCGTCCACCCGCTCCCGCCCGCCGGCCCGCCCCCGCCGGGGCGGGTCCGGGGCCAAGGTGCACAAGAACCTCAACCTGGCTGTGGGGGACCGGGTCAATCACGCCAAGTACGGGCTTGGCACCGTGATGGCGGTGGAGGGCTCGGGCGTGCGGGAAACGGTGACGATTGACTTCGGCTCCTCGGGCACTGTCCGTTTGATGACGATCGGCGGCGTGCCCATGGAGAAGCTCTAGCCCGCTAGATCTTGATGCCTTGGGCGGCGAACCACGGCACCGGGTCCACCTGGTTCACGCCGTCCGGCTTGATCTCGAAGTGGAGGTGCGGGCCGGTGGACTGGCCCTCGCTGCCGATGGAGGCGATCTTCTGTCCGGCGGTGACGCGCTGGCCCACGGAGACGTCGTAGTAGCGCATGTGGCCGTAGACGGACACTTCGCCGCCGTCGTGCTTAATTACGACCCAGTTGCCGAAACCGCTTGCCGGGCCTGCGGAGATGACGGTGCCGTCCATGGCGGCGTAAATCGGGGTGCCCAGGTCATTAGCAATGTCGATGCCCTGGTGCATGCTGCCCCAGCGCGGGCCGAAGCCTGAAGTGAATCGGCCGGATGCCGGGGTGACCACGGTGCGGCCGTCGGCGGTGCGGCCGCGCTGCGGCGCCACCCAGTCGCTGCCTTTCGCCGGAGCGAACGCAGCGGCGAGCGGGGCCTCGAGAGCGCGGGGGTCGTAGACGATCTTGTAGTCGCCTGCGGTAATCGTCGCGCCACTTTCCTTGATAGCGCCTGCGGCTTTCGCAACTGCGCCCATAGCTTGGCCCGCGTCGGAGATGGTTGCGCCACCCATAGTGACGGTCAGTGCGGTAGCAGGCGCGGGCGCCAGGGTGAGCGCCATTGCCGCTGCGGCCGAGACGGCTGCGATGCTCGAAGTGAGACGTCGGTTCATGTTTGGGGGATACCTTTTCTAACTCTGTAGAGGGCTAGGCGCGGTCTCGGCCACGCACACAGGCAGAGAATTTAACCGGCAAAACGGCCGCTGGCAATGCTGTGACGTGCACGTTTGTTCGAATCTTGGGGCAAACTTAGGTGTCTGTCCAGCTCACCCGGCGTGTTGCTGTAGTGAAAATTGTTACGCATGGTATTTGGCGGCGGGGGTGGCGCGTTTACCCCCGTCAAAGAGGCCGCTGGTGAGAATTGCGCAAAAACGGGGCCTCCCGCGCGTCGAGTAGCGCGAAAGGCCCCGTCGAAGAGGGCTGGAAAAGGGCTAGAGGTTGATGCCTCGGGCTGCGAGCCACGGAGCCGGATCGGACGGGGTGGCACCGTCTGGCCAGATCTCAAAGTGGAGGTGGGAGCCGGTGGAGAAGCCCATCGAGCCCATGCCGGCGATGTCCTGGCCGGACTCGACGGCCTCGCCGACGGCGACGTGGAGGGTCTGCATGTGGCCGTAAACGGAGATGGAGCCATCTTCGTGGCGGATACGGATCCAGTTGCCGTAGCCCTGCGCCGGACCAGAGTCGATCACGGTGCCGGCGGCAACGGCGCGGATCGTGGTGCCCGGGGTGTTGGCAATGTCGACGCCGTTGTGCATCGAGCCCCAGCGCATGCCGAAACCGGAGGTGAAAGCGCCCTCGGCCGGCTTGGTAAACAGCGGAGCGCGGGCGGCCTCGTCCAGGCGGGCAACCTCGTCGGAGTGCTGGATGGCCTTGTCGAGCTGCTCGGTAAGGTTTTCCACCGGCTTGTACTCGGCGATGGACAGGATCTGCGGGGTCTCTTCGGTGGAGGCCTCGGTCACTTCCGGATCCGCGTTCTGCAGCTCGTCGGCATCTGCGGCGAGCTTGATGTTCTGCCCCTGCTCGGCGTCCTGGTTGCTGGTGAGGGCACCTGCAACGAGGCCGGAGAAACCAGCGGTGGACACAGCGCCGGTGGCTGCTGCGACGACGGCAACGCGCCCCTTGTTGGGGGTCTGCTTGCGGTGCTTGCCGCCCTGCTTCTTAGAGTTGAACATGAGCCCTCTTTGAGATCTTCCGTTGGCCGTTCCTCCCGCTGTTCACGGCGGAATCGTAACCTTCCTGTTATCTACGAGAGGCTACTGTAACGAATTGATTTCGTCGGAGCAAGATAGAAGCTGAAAAAATTCTTAAATCGGGCTCATTCGGGTGAACGTTACATCGCCGCCTTTTTGGAGACGTGCGCCACGCCGTTGCGCGGTGACGGTGCAACGGCGATTTTTCCCAGGTGGCAGGGGTAAGAGATGGGGCGTGCGGGTGTCATTGTGGTGGGCTCTGTGTCTGGGGTGGCAGAGTGGGACGCGATGAGCACCACACCCAACCAGAGGCCGCGTCAGTCGGACGTGCGCCGCCAGCGTCGCAAAGGCGCAAGCAAGCGCAAGATCACGGGCATCAAACGCCCGGCTGCGAACGACAAGGTTCCTGCCACCGCGAAGGAGCGCGTGCGCCACTACCTGCCGTACGCGATCGTGCCGAACTTGGCGTTGGTGCTCGGGCTTGTCGCGTTGTGTTTCGCGGTGATCCTCATTGCCGGTTGGAGCCTCACGTATTTCCCCGGTGCGGTCGGTGAGGCATGGTTCGCGCTCCACGGCGTGCCGTTGCTTATCGACGGCGTCTCGCTCACCGCAATGCCGCTCCTGCCCGCAGTGGGTGTCGCGGCTGTGGTGGCGGTACAGGTGCGTAAAGCCACCGCGGGCCGCGTCAGTGTGCTTGACCTGCTGACCCTGCTCGGGCTTACGCTCGGCCTGCCGCTCGTGATCAGTGCCATCGCGTTGTTTATGGTCTTCGACGCCTCGCACGTGTACCCGGTTGGGATGCCGCCTGTCGTCGCGGCGTTTGCCTACCCGCTGATCGTGCATCTGTTGGGCTTCATTATCGGGGTGCGGCGAGTGGTGTGGCACGCCCTGGCAAAGCGCAGCGGCATCCCAGCCGAGGCTGTAGATGCCGGGGCGGACGCCGCGAACCTCGTTCTCCGCCTGCTCGCGGCGGCGGCCGTAGTCTTCCTCGTCGCCCTCGCCTTCGGCTACGCCCGCGTCGGTGAGCTGGTCTCGCAGTTCCCGCAACTCGGCGTCGCCGGGGGAACTGCTCTGGTGGCGTTGAGCCTGCTGTACCTGCCTAACGCGGCGGTCGCACAGCTGGCGGTGCTACTCGGCGGCAGCTTCGAGGCCGCCGGGGCGGGTGTGAGCCTGTTCGCCGCCTCCAACGTGGCTTACCCGCCGCTGCCGCTGTTCGCGGCGATCCCGGCGCAGATGCCGCAGTGGGCTCCGGTGCTGTTGGTTGTGCCGGCGGCGGTGCTGGCGCATGCGTTCGTCGTCAAGCCGATGACCCTCGAGGGTGTGGCGGCGACCGCGACGTGGACCGCGCTCATGGGAGCGCTGCTGGGGATCTTCTCGGCTGGGGGTGCCGGTGCCTACGGTCTCGTCGGAACTGATCCGTTCGCGCTCGCATTGTCGCTGTTTATCTGGGTGGCGCTGACCGGCGCGCTTGTGCGCGGGGTGGCGCTGGTGAGGCAACGCGCCTCCACGCGCAGCGGGAGTTAGACTTAAGCCCGTGAGTGACTCTGCGAAATCGGTGGCCGTCCTCGCGTCGGGCACCGGCACCTTGCTGAAAGCGATCATCGATAACCAAGAGAACCGCTACCGCGTTGACATCGTGGTGGCGGATCAAATTTGTCCAGCGCTGCAACGGGCAAAAAACGCTGGCATCCGTACGGCCGTGGTGCCGATGGAGACAAACCGCAACACTTGGAACGACAAAATGGTGGCCGCTGTGGCCTCCGTCGAGCCGGACTTGGTGGTTTCTGCGGGGTTCATGCGGCTGCTCGGCCCGGCGTTCGTGCAGGAATTCGAGGGGCGAACGATCAACGCCCACCCGTCGCTTTTGCCGTCGTTTCCAGGGGCGCACGCGGTGCGCGATGCGCTGGAGCACGGCGTGAAGGTCACCGGCTGCACGGTGCACTACGTGGACGCCGGCCTGGACAGTGGCGAGATCATCGCCCAGCGCGCCGTTGAGGTGCAGCCGGGGGATACAGAGTGGGAGCTCCACGAACGCATTAAGAAGGTGGAGCGCGAACAGATCGTTCACCTGCTCCGCAACCTCGAAATTGCAAACGGAAAGGCTGTATTTGATGTCTAAGCGGGAAATTAAGCGCGCGCTGATCAGCGTCTACGACAAGACCGGGCTGGAGGAGTTGGCACGGGCGCTCGGCCAAGCGGGTGTGGAGATTGTTTCCACCGGCTCCACCGCCAAGCGCATCGCCGACGCGGGTGTTCCCGTCACCGAGGTCGCGGACGTGACCGGCTTCCCGGAGGTGCTCGACGGCCGTGTGAAGACGCTGCACCCGCGCGTGCACTCCGGCATCCTCGCGGACCTGCGCAAGGACAGCCACGTGGACCAGCTGCAGGAGCTGGGCATCGAGCCGTTCGACCTCGTTGTGGTCAACCTCTACCCGTTCGAAGAGACCGTTGCTTCCGGCGCCACCTTTGACGAGTGCGTCGAGCAGATCGATATCGGCGGCCCGTCCATGGTCCGCGCCGCTGCCAAGAACCACCCGTCGGTCGCCGTGGTCACCTCGCCTGCCCGTTACGGTGAGGTCGTCGAGGCCGTCAAGGGCGGCGGTTTCGACCTCGAGCAGCGCAAACAGCTGGCACTCGAGGCGTTTACGCATACTGCGCTTTACGACGCCGCGGTCTCCTCCTGGCTGTCCAACCAGCTCGGCGCGGACGCCTCCGGCGCCGGTGAAGGTGCCACCGACTTGCGCTACGGCGAGAACCCGCACCAGGCCGCCCGCCTGGAAAACGAGGGCTGGGGCCTTGCCGCCGCCACCCAGCACGGCGGCAAGGAGATGAGCTACAACAACTACCAGGATGCCGATGCCGCGTGGCGCGCCGCCTGGGACCACGAGCGTGCGTGCGTGGCAATTATCAAGCACGCCAACCCGTGCGGCGTGGCCGTCTCCGATGACTCCATCGCGGACGCGCACAAGAAGGCCCATGCATGCGACCCGGTCTCCGCCTACGGCGGCGTGATCGCCTGCAACCGCGAGGTCACCCTGGAGCTGGCGGAGCAGATCAAGCCGATTTTCACTGAGGTGGTCGTCGCACCGTCGTACGCCGCGGACGCGCTCGAGCTGCTGCAGACGAAGAAGAACCTGCGCATCCTCGAGGTAGAGCCGAAGCAGCAGGACGAGGAGCGCAAGCAGATCACCGGCGGCTGGCTCGTGCAGGAGCGCGACCGCTTCCAGGCCGACGGCGACAGCGCCGCCAACTGGACCCTGGCGGCCGGCGAGGCAGCAGACGAGCAGACCCTCGCGGACCTCGAATTCGCGTGGCGCGCTGTTCGTTGCGTGAAGTCGAACGCGATTCTGATCGCGGCCGAAGGGGCGTCGGTAGGCATTGGCATGGGCCAGGTCAACCGAGTCGACTCCGCAAAGCTCGCCGTTGACCGCGCCAACACCCTCGACGAGGGCCGCAACCGCACCAACGGTGCCGTCGCCGCCTCCGACGCGTTCTTCCCGTTCGCGGACGGGTTCCAGCTGCTGGCTGACTCCGGTGTGAAGGCCGTGGTCCAGCCCGGCGGCTCCATCCGCGACGAGGAAGTCATCGCCGCCGCTGAGGCCGCCGGCGTGACCATGTACCTGACCGGCACCCGCCACTTCGCCCACTAGAAAGACCGTTTCCCGTGCCCTCCAAAGTTGCAGCCCTGGCCCTGACCGCGGGCCTGGCGTTTCCCATGTCATCGGTACCGACGTACACGGCGATCGACCAGATTCCCGTGGTAGGTCAGCCGATCGTGCAGGCCTACAACCAGCTGCCCCCGCAGGTGAAAAACGCCATCCGCCTGCCGCTGCCGCTGACCACCCCGAAGCCCGGTAAAACACAGCACGTCGCACCGGCCGTGGACGTCCAGGCGCAGCTGGACCGACTCGTGGCGGACGTGGTGGGGCGCCACGGTGGCCGCGCCACCGTGGCGGTCGGCAGCTTCACCGCAGGCGACAACCGGCCGGAGCCGGCGTTTTCGACCATGAAGGTGCCGCTGGCCATTGCCGCGCTGCGCCAGAACCAGGCGTTCTACCCGGATGCTGAGGCCGCTGTGACCCGCTCCGACAACCCCGCCGCGCACCGCATGTTCGGCCAAGTGCCGGCCGCGGGTTACGAGGGCGTGATCCGCGAGGCGGGCGCCCGTACGACCACCCCGGCCGGCTACCAGATGGGCACGCTGTGGACCACCAGCGACCAGGCCGAGTTCGCCTCGGGATTGCGCTGCGTTGCGGGGCACGAGCCGGTGCTGGACATGATGGGCCGCATCGTGGACTACCAGCACTGGGGCCTGGGCCGCATCGGCGGCGCCCGCTACAAGGGCGGCTGGAACCACTACGAGGGCGGGCACCTGGCCCGCCAGTTCGGCCTCATCCCGGGCCCGAACGGCGACATCGCCGTGGCGATCACCGCCCACAGCCCGAAGGGCTACGAGGGCAGCTTCGCCATGCTGGACGAGCTCGCAAACGGCCTGAGCGCCATGCGCGGCGACCTACCCACGTCGCGCTGTTAGGGGTGCGCCATGACCAATCAAGGCTCCAGCAAATGGACACCGGACCAGTCGCACTTCACGGATCCGGACGTAGGACACACACAGCAGTTCAGCGCGGTGCCGCAGCAGCAGTACGGCCAGTCCAACGAGTACCAGACCAGCTACCAGCCGACTGAGCCGGCGGAAAAGCGTGGCGGGCCGAGCCCGTGGCTTTACGTGCTAGCGGCACTGCTGCTCGCCGCACTTGTCGGTGTGCTCGCCTTTATGGGCGGTTCCGGCGCGTTCAACCGCTCCAGCGAGCCGGTGACCAGCACGGTGGTTGAAACTCGTACGCTGCCCAAATCGGAGGCTCCCGAACAGGGGCCCAGTGAGCCGGCGAAGCGCACGTACTCGCAGTACGCCCCGGATACGGAGGTAACCACTGCGGGCTTTGCCGCCAACGTTTACGAGGCGTTCCAGGGCACCTACGCCCGCACCGGCACGCCAGACTTCACGGTGTCCGTGTACAGTCCGGCCACCAAAATCACCTACCGCATGACCTGCTCTGGTGGCGAGACGGTGTACTGCACCGGCGGCGACAACGCCCGGGTCAAGATTTGGTAGCTCGCTGGCGCTTGGGGCTCGCTGTAGCCGTCGCAGTGTTCTTGTCCGCCTGTTCGGGCGGCCAGGAAACCGTGACCGTCACGTCTGTCGTCACCTCTGAGGCCACAGAGGCGCCAGCCTCCGCCCCCGATGCGCAATTGCTTCTCGACGCCACCGTCGCCCACGTCGAATCCATCTACGGCGGCCAGCTGGGCGTTGCCACGGTAGGGAATGAGGGAGCGGTAGCGGCCGGATTCACCGCCCCGAGCCCCGCCTGGTCCACTATCAAGGTGCCAATCGCCATAGCAGCCATGCGCGCTTTTCCCGGACTCGAGGAAGACGCCCGCGCCGCGGTGAGTGCGTCGGACAACGGGGCGGCGCAACGCCTCTACGACGCCGTCGGCCCAGAGGCCGTCGACGGGGTGCTTGCCCAGGTCGGACTTGGTACGGGTTTGAACACGGAACCGCTCCGGTCCGAGTTCTCCACTTACGGGCAGACCCAGCTCAGCGTGGCCGACGAAGCCGTGCTCGCGGGCCAGCTCGCTTGCGTGGAAGGCGCGGGCCCCGTGCTCGCGCTCATGGGGCAGGTCGACCCTTCGCAGGCGTACGGACTGGGGACAATCGGGGCGCTGTTCAAGGGAGGTTGGGGCCCGGACACCACGGGTGCCTACCAGGTCCGGCAGTTCGGGCTCGTCCCGCGCGGAGACGGTGCGCTGGCGCCGGTTGCGATTACGGCCTTGCCCGCGGACGGAACGTACGAGACGGGCCAGGCCATGCTGACCGCTGCCGCGGAAACACTCGCCGCCGATCAGAAGCAGTTGCCGGTTGCGGCCTGCCAGCCCTAGTCCTGCTCGTTCTTGCGGGAGACTAAGTCCACCAGCTCGAGCATGCGCTCCGTGCGGCGTTCCGGCAGGTCCGTGTGGAGGACGTCCAGCACGGCGTCGGCGATGGTGACGGCGGGGGCGGGCAGCGCATCGTCGACAAGCGGGTAGGGCGCGGTGCCAGTGTTGTCGCGCATCTCGATGGCCGCGAGCGTCATGTGGAACGGCAGGTCGATGCGCGGGTCGTCCTCGCCGACGATCTGCCCCGATAGTTTGCGGAAGATCCCCTCTAACTCCTGTCGCGCCTCGTGGTACTCGGTGAACTCTTCGGACAACAGCACCGGCAGCTGATAGAGCCTGCCGATGTTCCAATTCGAGGACAGCAGGATGCGCGACTCCGCGGCCACCAGCGCCCACAGCTTCACCGCCGCCGACTCGTCGGTCTTGGCCAGATCCGACGCGAGCGCGAGGGCCGGCTGGATCGTGCCCATCAGCAGCGTGAGGAAGATGTCGCGCTTGGAGGGGAAGTGGTAGTACAGCGAGGCTTGGCGCATGCCCACCGCGTCCGCGATGTCATGGGTGGAGGTGGTGGCGAAACCTTTGCGGGTGAACAGTTCGGAGGCGGCGTCGAGGATCTCCTCGCGTGCGGTGGCGCCTCTGCGGCGGGGGCTTTGCTTGCGTGGCCGTCCGACCGGTTTCGCCATGCCTTCCGTCCTTTCCGGGGAGCTCTCTGTGTACGGTTGCGCGGGATAACTATAGACGAAAAGCACCCGCTCTCGACCCTCCGGGGAGGGGAGTGCGGGTGCTTCTTTTGAGCCGAAGACTCTACGCTGTCATCGTCAACCGGCTAATTAGCGGGTGGTGAACGGCAGAAGAGCCATCTCGCGCGCGTTCTTCACAGCGGTAGCGACCTGGCGCTGCTGCTGCGGGGTCAGGCCCGTGACGCGGCGGGAACGGATCTTGTGGCGGTCGGAGATGAACAGACGCAGGGTCTCAACATCCTTGTAGTCGACCGACTCGATGCCCTTCGCCTTCAGCGGATTCTTCTTCGGGCGGCGGGACTGCTCAATGCGCGGCTTACGCGAATTGTTGCGCTTCATAATGTGAGTCCTCCTTACCACGAAGACTTACGGACGCCAGGCAGCTCACCACGGTGAGCCATCTCGCGCATACGGACACGGGAAACACCGAACTTGCGGAGGTAGCCGCGGGGGCGGCCGTCACGCGAGTCACGGTTGCGCACGCGGGCCGGGGAGGCGTCGCGCGGCTGACGGTTGAGCTCGAACTGTGCCTCAAGACGGTCCTCGTCAGAGGTTTCCGGGTTCTTGATGATGGCCTTGAGCTCCTGACGACGCTCCGCGTAGCGGGCGACGATCTCTTTACGCTGCTCGTTCTTAGCGATCTTAGACTTCTTCGCCATGGATTATCGCTCCTCGCGGAATTCGACGTGCTTGCGAACAACCGGGTCGTACTTCTTCAGCGTGATGCGATCCGGGTTGTTGCGCTTGTTCTTGCGGGTCACATAGGTGAAACCGGTGCCCGCAGTGGACTTGAGCTTGATGATCGGGCGGATATCGTTACGTGCCATTAGATCTTCTCACCTCGTGCGCGGATCTTGGCGACGACGGACTCGATGCCGTCGCGGTCGATGATCTTCAGACCCTTGGTGGAGACGTTCAGGGTGATGGTACGGCCCTCGGAGGGCAGGTAGAACCGGCGCTTCTGCACGTTGGGGTTCCAACGGCGCGAGTGGCGGCGGTGCGAGTGCGAGACGGTCTTGCCGAAAGACGGCTTGCGTCCCGTGACCTGGCAATGTGCCGACATGGGTTAGCTTCCTTACTCTTCTTGCCGCCCACGACACGATCGCTATGTGAGGAAAAGCGCCAGGTGAGAAGCGGAGTGAGGGTCCGCGACCAGCGCAAGTGCAATCGGTTGACGCAGGCGTATACGTGTACTTCGACAACAGCGAGGAATCACCCTACCGTCTTAGGCCTCTATCTCATAATCGCGTCTGGCTGGCCATTCTCCCAAGTTCCGCGAGCGACGCCCAGCGAGGGCCCACCAGGGCGAAGGATCGTCGATAGGCGGTATGCGCAATTAGGTAAACACGCACGTGAACTGTAAGATACTGCGGGTTGTCCGGCGACCGCCGGATGCAAAGAACATTTCGCACCCAACTCGGGCACGATCTTCGCGCGCGCTCCTCGTCGCGAGAGGCGCGGAGAACCGACCCGTAGTTCAATCCTGAGGGAGACGAATCAAATGAGGAAAGACATTCACCCGGATTACCACCCGGTGATTTTCCAGGACGCAAACACGGGCCACAAGTTCCTGACGCGCTCCACCCTGACCTCCGCACGTACTGAGCAGTGGGAAGACGGCAACGAGTACCCGCTCGTGGTCGTGGACGTCACCGCCGAGTCCCACCCGTTCTGGACCGGCGCGCAGCGTCTCATGGACACCGCTGGCCGCGTGGAGAAGTTCAACCAGCGTTTCGGCGGCATGGCCCGCCGCAAGAAGAAGGCCAACTAGAGGGGATAAAGGAGACTCGTCATGGCAACACCGAAGTTCAAGAAGTCCCGCGCGAACACGCGTATGCGTCGTTCCCAGTGGAAGGCCGACAACGCCGACCTGCAGACCGTCAAGATCGACGGCCAGGAGGTGCGCATCCCGCGTCGTCTGGTCAAGGCTGCTCAGGCCGGTCTGATCGACGTCGAGCAGTTCTAAGCTTTTAAGGGTCGCATTAGACCCATCGAACGAGCCGGGACCCCCAGGTGGGGCCCGGTTTTTTCAGCTTAATTCAACTCTGAGGAAAATATAAGTCATAATAATCCTATGAAAATTCTCGTAGCCGACGACGAGCAGGCTGTCCGTGAGTCGCTCCGACGCTCGCTGCGCTTCAACGGATACGACGTTGTGCTCGCCGTAGACGGCGAAGACGCGCTCGACCAGATCCGTATTGAGCAGCCTGACCTGACCATCCTCGACCTTATGATGCCCAAGCTCGACGGCCTGGGTGTTTGCAGGACCCTGCGTTCCTCTGGGTACGACGGGCCGATCCTCATGCTCACGGCTCGCGACGGCGTGTCCGACCGTGTGGCCGGCCTGGATGCGGGCGCGGACGACTATCTGCCCAAGCCTTTCGCCTTGGAGGAGCTGCTGGCTCGTGTTGGCTCGCTGCTGCGCCGCACCCGGTCCGAGGCCCGCAAGGCCACGGGAAAGGACCAGACCCGCCTCCAGTTCGAGGACTTGGTCATGGACACCTCCACCCGCGACGTCACCCGCGGCGGCCGGGCAATCTCGCTGACCCGTACCGAGTTTGCGCTGCTGCACCTGCTGCTGCAGAACCCGCGCCATGTGCTGGCCCGCCAGACCATCCTGGAAGAGGTGTGGGGCTACGACTTCCCGACCTCCGGCAACGCGCTGGAGGTCTACATCGGCTACCTGCGCCGCAAGACTGAAGCGGGCGGCGAATCGCGCCTGATCCACACCGTCCGCGGCGTCGGCTACGTCCTCCGGGAGACCGCTCCGTGATTTTGCGGCGTTTCACGGGCGAAGCTGAGCTGCAGGGGCAAGCCAATACCGGCCGGTCTCTGCGTAACAGCTTGGCCGTACTCGCCGGCGGCATCGTCGCCGTGGTCATCTTGTTGACCGCGCTGTTTACCTACCGGCTTTCAGAAACGACTCGTCTAACCGTCATGGACGACGACCTGCGCACCCGCACCTACGGCGTATCGCTGCAGTTGAACGACTTGGACGCCGACGATCAGGAAGGCTTTGAAAAAGCCCTTGCCGAGTTCGGCCGATCGAGCCCGTGGGTGAAGATCTCGGCCGCGCCCGCTGGTTCCAACGTGTTCTACGGCGATCCGGTGCCGGTGGCGGGGCCGTACACGGCGACGTCCTCAGGCGACATGCTCTCCCAGCGCACCGTGGCGGGAGAGCGCGTAGTTGTGCGCCGCAGCACCTCCGGTGTCACCGTGGCCATCGCAAAGCCGTTGGACGTGATGAGCATTGTCTCCGGCAGTTGGGGAGCGGCCGCGCTCGTCCTCGCCGGCACCGGCGGGCTCGTCGCCTGGATCGCGGGCGCGGTGATTTCCGCCGTTGGCCTCCGCCCCGTGCGCAGGCTACACAGAGCTATCGACGCCGCCAACGAGTCCGACCAGCTGACAGAGCTGCCCGTCGACGGCGACGACGAATTCGCGGAAATCACCACCTCGGTGAACAAGATGATCGCCACGCTGGAAGACTCTAAGACGCGCCAGGCGCAGCTGGTGGCGGATGCCGGTCACGAGTTGAAAACCCCTCTGACATCGATGCGCACGAACATCGAGCTGTTGATGATGCTGTACAACTCCGGACAGCAGGATCAGATTTCGGAGCAGGATCGCAAGGACCTAGAGCGCGACGTGATGGCGCAAATGGAGGAAATGTCCATCCTCATCGGCGACTTGGTGGATCTGACGCGGGACGAAGCGCAGCAGGGCGCCGAGCCCGAGGATTTCCGCCTCGACGAGGTGCTGGAGGAAGCGCTCGACCGCGTGCGGCGCCGCCGCCCGGACCTGGCGTTCCAATTCGAGGCGGACCCGTGGGTGATCACCGGCGACCGGTTCGCCATGGGCCGCGCCCCAATCAACCTCATCGATAACGCCGCGAAGTGGTCGCCGCAGGGCGGCACGGTGCGCGTGTCGCTGAAGGCGGCGAAGCGCAACGCGGTGCTCATCGTCGACGACTCGGGCCCCGGCATCCCCGAGGACCAGCGGGAGAAGGTTTTCGAGCGCTTCTACCGCGCGCCGGAGTCCCGCTCGATGCCGGGGTCCGGTTTGGGCCTGGCCATCGTGAAGCAGGTCTTTGACCGCCACAATGCGACCATCGTGGCGGAGGAGTCCGACGACGGCGGCGCACGCTTCCGCGTGGTGTTCCCAGGCCGCCCGCCGCAAACGGACAACGTGGAGGCTGACGCCACAGCCGCAGAAACCCAGGCGCGCGTGATTCCGCGCAAGAGCTACAGTTAGACCTGCAGGCTAACGCGCACAGTAATCGTTCAGGAATTGTTACGAAACGCGGTGCATGCCCTCAAGTTCTGCCACAGGGCGGCGGGGCATAATGGCCCGTCATGAGTGAAACGAACTTCCCGGAAGACACCTCCAGTTTTCCGTCGGACAATGGCGTCTACCAGGTGCCGTCGCAGCCCCAGGCGTACAACCGCCGCAGCAACGGCGGCAACGGCGGCAAGGGCATCGCAACGGCATTCGCAGTCGCGCTGGCAACGGCTCTCGTTGCCGGCGGCGGCGCGGGCTACTTCGCCGGCTCGACCCAGGCGGGCAAGGAGGCGCAGGGGCCGCTGGAAAGCGCCTCGGAGGACTCCTCGGAGGATTCCCGGAATGGATCTGGCGATGCGCCGTCGCAAAGCGAACTGCGTAACCCGACAGTTGCGGACCCGGCCGATGCTCCCGAAGGCTCGGTAGAGCAGGTGGCCGCCGCGGTGCTGCCCGCGGTGGTCTCCATCGAGGTGGCCACGCCCCGCGGCAGTGCAGAGGGCTCCGGCTCCATCATTTCCGCGGACGGCTATGTGCTGACCAACCACCACGTCATCGCCGGCGCCGACACGCCCGGGTCGAAGGTGCAGGTCACGCTTAACGACGGCTCACGCCGCAGCGCCCAATTCGTCGCCTCCGACGTCAACACGGATGTCGGCGTGCTCAAGATCGACGATGCCAACGACCTGCCGGTGATGCAATTCGGAAACTCCGACGAACTGCGTGTGGGCCAGGAGGTCGTCGCGGTGGGCTCCCCGCTGGGGCTGTCCGCCACGGTGACCAGCGGCATCGTCTCCGCGCTCAACCGCCCGGTGCGCGCCTCTCAGGGCGGCGGGGAAAGCTCGCTGATGGACGGCATCCAAACCGACGCCGCGATCAACCCGGGCAACTCCGGCGGCCCGTTGGTGGACCGCAGCGGCAACCTGATCGGCATGAACTCCGCGATTGCTTCGCTGTCCGCGGGCGGCATGGGGCAGGGCGGCCAGGGCGGCTCCATCGGCCTCGGTTTTGCCATCCCGTCGAACTTTGCCAAGCGGGTGGCGGAGCAACTCATTGAAACGGGCGAGGCTACCCAGCCGATGCTCGGTGTGCGCGTGAGCGTGATGCAGGGCTTCGGCGGCGGTGCCGTGGTGGCGGGGGTGGAGCCCGGCAGCCCCGGCGAAACGGCTGGGCTGAAACCTGGTGACGTGATCACGCGGCTGAACGACCGGCCCATCGACTCTGCCGACGCTCTCATCGCGGCGACGCGCTCCAAGGCGTTCGGGGAGACGGTGACGCTGCAAGTGCAGCGGGAGGGGGAGTCTCAGCCGATTCCGGTAGAGGTGACCTTAAGTTCCGAGTAACTTCATATCTGACCTATCCGCCCCGTTATGTCTTAAGGGAGTCTGACCACGATGCCGGAATTGTTTGACGCGCTCGACATCACCGAGCCGGACGATGCGACGCTGCGCGCCTCCGAGCTGGAGAGCGATTCCCCGACGTCGCCGGGCGCCATCGTCGTGCTGGTGGGCGACCGCCGCTACGACGCGCCGGGTGACAACACCGACGAGATGGTGGTGGAGCTTTTGCGCGAGGCTGGCTTTGTGGTCGATGGCGTGGTGCGCGTGAAGTCCAAGAAGTCCGAGATCCGCAAGGCCATTGAAACTGGCGTGGTCGGCGGCGTGGATCTGGTGCTCACGCTGGGTGGCACGGGCGTCGGCCCGCGCGATAAGACGCCGGAAGCGACCCGCGCGGTCATTGACAAGGTGGTCCCCGGCGTCAGCCAGGCCATCCGCTCGTCCGGCCAGGCGTGCGGTGCCGTGGACGCGTGCACCTCCCGCGGCATTTGCGGCGTGTCCGGTTCCACGGTCGTGGTCAACCTGGCGTCCTCGCGCCAGGCGATTCGCGATGGTGTGTCGACGGCGACTCCGCTGGTACGTCACCTCATCGACGAGCTGAACCAGCACTCGGTGTAAATCCGGCGCAGTACAGCAGGCAGATGGAACGCAAACGTAGGCGCGCTGTGCGCAAAGCGGACGTGGAATATGACCGGTCCGCCGACGCCGCGCCAAACACGCAGGCAGAAGAAAACCCGGCCCTGGACGCTGAGCGCGAGGTGCTGCTCGGCGACGAAGAGCCGGGTTTGACGGGTCGTGATTTCTATGAGGCGGAGCGGCCTCCGCACTACGGGGAGTAGCTTTTCAGCCAGTCCCGCTCAAGGACGAACTAGTTCAGCGGCTTGTGCACGTTGTTCGGGTTCTGGCCTGCGAGCAGGTCGCGGATCTCCGTGAGCAGCTCGGTGTCGGTCGGCTCCGGCTCATCCGGGTCGATGCCCTTGCGGCGCTTCTGCGCCTCGTCCAGCTTGTTCATCGGAGCAACGAGCAGGAAGTAGATCACTGCGGCGATGAGCAGGAAGTTGATGATGGCAGTAAGGACGGCGCCAAAGTTGACGAAGGTCGCCTCGTTGCCCTCCCGGATGAAGAAGCCCAGTCCGGAGTCGGAGTAGTCCACGCCGCCGAGGGATGCGAGGAGCGGGTTGATGATCGCGTCAGAGAACGCGGTGACAACTGCGGTGAATGCCGCGCCGATGACGACGCCGACGGCAAGCTCGATGACGTTGCCGCGCATGATGAAGTCTTTAAATCCTTGAAGCATGTTTCGGGATATTAAACGCACGCTCACGGTTGCTCAATACGAGCGTGAGCGGCTCCGACAGGGAAGCGGCTGCTACGGCGGCAGCCTCACCCTGTCTGAGCAGCACTAATACCGCGTCGCCTTCCCCAGATGTGACGACAATCCCATTTTCCGCAACCACGCGGGGCCCTTGGCCCACAACGTCAACTTCTGCCCCGTGGTGCAGCATGGGCAAGATGTCCGGTTCCGCCAGCGGCACCGGAACCATGGAGAACTCCTCGCCGTCTGGTTTGTCCTGGGTGAGCAGGCCCGCCAGATCGGGCCCGACCAGGCGCGTGGCCGTGACCACCTCGCCGCGGGAGGCGGCCGCCGCGAGCAGTTGCCCCTCGGCCAACGCCGCGTCGTCGAGCGCGTTTTCGGGTACCGACTCCGCCGGGAGCCGCCGCAGCTCTAGGTCGTCCGCGCTGAGCACAGTGCCGGGGGCGACATCGCGAGAGAAGGTGAGGGCTGGCGGGTCGGACCGTGAGGCGTCGATAAGCACATGCAGCACAGCGGCGACGACGAGGATGACGGCTATCACCCTGCGGATGAGTACGGAGCGGCGGTAGCCGGGGGAGCGGAGGTTGTGAAGGCGCGCGGAGAGGTCCATGGGAATAAGACGGCGGAAACCGCGCCCCGGTTCCCTAGACGCGGAAGAAACCCTCCGGCGTGATCACCGCGTCCACCGCCTGGTCGTGCGCGTCATGCGGCACAGCGTCTACGACCTCCCAGTCGTAGACCACTGCCGCAACGGGAACATCCAGGGCCGACAACGCTCGGTCGTAGTAGCCGGCGCCTTTGCCCAATCGCATGCCTTGCCTATCGACGGCTAACGCCGGCGCCACCACCAGCCCGCAGGAGCGCAACACGTTAGAGGTGAAGCGCGGGCCCGTCGGCTCAGTGATCCCCAAAGCGCCGGCCGCATCCGCGGCCCCGAGCTGCGCCCAGGCGAGCACCCCGTCCGGCAGGGAAATGGGCAGAAATGGCGTGCGCGCCGCGGTGGCGAGCTGTGCCGCGAAATCCGCCGGGCCAGGCTCGGAGGCGAGCGGGTTATAGGCGGCGATGTTGGTGCCGCGGGCGTTGAAATCGTCGATGCACGCCAAGGTGGCCGCGACAATAGCCTGGTCGAGCCTTCGTTTTCGTTCCGTGCCGCGCAGCTCGCGCCGGTTGGCGAGGTGCGTCGCACGCAAGGCGGCCTTCCGGGGTTGTGTGGTTGCGTCCACGTCGGTGTGCTTACTCCTTGCTTCTTCCGGGTCGCAGCCGGGTTGTGAAGGTTGGGGACTGTAGGCTTTGCGTTTATGCAGAATTCTACTGACCTTCCCGTTGATGCTGCGAACGCTTCGGTGAAGACTGTTGTGGTTCCGGCGGCGGGTATGGGGACTCGTTTTTTGCCGGCGACGAAGACGGTGCCGAAGGAGCTTTTGCCGGTGGTGGATACCCCGGGCATCGAGCTGATTGCTGAGGAGGCTGCGGCGGCTGGGGCGCAGCGTCTTGCTGTGGTGGTCGCGCCGAATAAGGAAGAGATCATGCGGCATTTCGGCGAGTTTTCGGACTTGCAGGACCTCATGGTCGCCCGCGGCAAGCAGGCCCAGGCGGACAAGGTGGCGCGCGCCAACGGTTTGATTGAGGCTGTGGCGGTCACCCAGGATGAGCCGCTCGGGCTTGGGCACGCGGTTGGTTGCGCTGAGGAAGCGTTGGACGATGACGAGGATGCGGTTGCTGTGATGCTGCCGGATGATCTTGTGTTGCCGGCGGGTGTGATGGAGAAGATGGTCGCGGTGCGCAATGAACTCGGGGGGTCGGTGTTGTGCGCGTTTAACGTCTCGCGTGAGGAGGTGTTCAACTACGGCGTGTTCGACGTGGAGGATGCCCAGGCTGAGATTGATGGTGTTGAGGTGTTAAAGGTGCGCGGCATGGTGGAAAAGCCTGCTGTTGAGGATGCGCCGTCGACGCTGGTGGCTACCGGCCGGTACCTGCTGGACCGCGGGATTTTTGATGCGCTGCGGCGTATTGAGCCGGGTAAGGGCGGGGAGTTGCAGCTGACTGATGCGATTGAGTTGATGATCTCTGAGGGCCACCCGGTGCACGTGGTGGTGCATGAGGGCAAGCGCCACGACCTGGGTAACCCCGGTGGCTATATCCCGGCGAATGTGGATTTCGGCCTGCGCGATGAGAAGTTCGGGCCTGCCGTGTACACCGCGGTGAAGAAAATCATCGCCGACTTCGAGGCGGAACACCCCGAGGTTGCCGCAAAGGCGCAGGACAACGCGTAGACGAAAGGGGCACGGGCCATGCGCAGCGTAGAGGACCAGCTTGCGGCTGTAGTGGACGCGGCGACCGCCCCCGAGCCGATCCGGGTGGCGCTGACGGACGCGCTCGGCCTGATGTGCGCCGAAGAGGTCACCTCCACCACGCAGGTCCCCGGCTTCCCTCAGGCGGCTGTGGACGGTTTCGCCGTGCGCGCGGTAGACGTGGGCGGCACCGCCGGGCTGCGCAGGACCGAGCGCCGCGACCACAACGAAAACGGCCACAACGATCACGACCAAGCCGATAACGGCGAGGAAGCCCCCGCCGCCCCACAGCCGAATCGCGAGCGCGCCCTTCCGGTGGTAGGCGAGGTGCCCGCCGGCTCCCAGAAGCCGCTGCGCCTGCAGCCGCGCCAGGCGGTCCGCGTCGCCACCGGCGCCCCGCTGCCCACACTCGCGGACGCGGTGCTGCCGCTGGAGTGGACGGACCGCGGACGCAAACGCGTCACCCCGCAACGCCCCGTGCGCACCGGTGATTTCGTGCGCCGGCCTGGCGACGACATCCAGCCCGGCGACATCGCCGTGCGCCAGGGCGCGGTGCTCGGCCCCGCCCAGATCGGCCTCGCCGCCGCCGCGGGCCGCGACAAGTTACTGGTGTACCCGCGCCCGCGTGTGACGGTGATGAGTTACGGCCTGGAACTGGTGGACTTGGACCGCCGGCCGGGCCTGGGGCAGGTCTTCGACATCGCCTCCTACGTCGTGGCCGCGGCCGCCAAAGAGGCGGGCGCGGACGTGCACCGCGCCGGCATCATCAACGCCGAGCCGCGCCGCATGCGCGAGATCGTGGCGGGACACATCGCCAAAAGCGAATTCGTCGTCATCACAGGCGCCGTTGGCGGCTCCGGTGCGGCCCCCATCCAGGAGATCTTGCGCGAGCTCGGCCAGGTGGACACCACCCGCGTGGCCATGCACCCCGGCTCCGTGCAGGGCTTCGGCCTGATGGGTGAGGAGCGCGTCCCGGCGTTTCTCCTGCCGTCCAACCCGGTGAGCGCGCTGGTGATCGCGGAGACGTTCATCCGCCCCGCCATCCGCAGCTCCCTGGGCAAGACCGCGGTGACGCGCCGCACCGTCAAGGCCCGCTCCCTGCGCGAGCTCAGCTCCATTCCTGGCCGCCGCGGCTACATCCGCGCCCGCCTCATGCGCGACGCGGACACCGGCGACTACCTGGTCGAACCGCTGTCCGCACTGGAAGCCGGCCCCGCCCACCTGCTGGCCGGCTTCGCTGAGGCCAACGCCATGATCCACCTGCCGGAAGACGCCGTGGACGTGCGCCCCGGCGACATCGTGGACGTCGAGTTCCTCCGCCAGCGCAGCTAGGCTCAGCCATGTTCGCGATGTTCCGCCAGCCCACCCCGGGCTGGCCCGAGCCCACACCGACCGCGACGCTTCCCGACGGCGCATCCGTCCGCCTGCGCCCCTTGTCCTCCCGCGATGGGGAGGACTGGTCGGGCACGAGAAACGTCGATAAGCAATGGCTCCAGCCAGTCGAGCCCACGGTGGAGGGCACCTGGGAGGACGCGCACTCGCACGCGGCGTGGCGCAACACCTGGCTGAACCTGAAGCGGCTGGCCAACCAGGGCACGGTGGTGCCGCTGGTCATCGAGGTCGACGGCGATTTCGCCGGACAGGTCACCCTGGGCAACATCCAGCACGGCATCGTCTCCGAATGCTGGGTGGGCTACTGGGTGCACTCGCCGTTCATGGGCCGCGGGGTGGCCACCGCGGCGTGCGCGCTGGGCGTTGACCACGCGTTTTCCCGCGTCGGGCTGCACCGCGTGACCGCCACCTACCTGCCGCACAACCCCGCCTCGGGCCAGGTGCTCAAGCTCAACGGCTTCCGCGAGGAGGGCTACCTTCGCCGCAACCTGCACATCGACGGGCAGTGGCGCGATCACCACTTCGTGGCCTTAAACGCAGACGATTTCCCCACCACCGCCGTGCAGCGCCTGCGCGAGGCTGGCCGGGTGCGCTAACGGCGAAAAACAGCTGCGCCCCACGGCGCGCCGACCCGTTCGCCCGCACGAGTGCCGATACCGTGGACTCCTGACTTCAAGGGTGCAACTGACGCGGAAAGGTGGCATCGCCCATGGGCAGCCCGAGCTTAATGATCATCTTGATCCTGGTCGTGTGGATCATCGTCCTCGCGCCGTTGATGATCGGCAACAACAAGCCGATCCGCCGCTCCGGCGACGGCTACGACGAAACACGCGTGCTGCACGAGGGCGGCACCGCGCCGATGGCTGAGCGCCGCCGCCCGAAGCTCACCGCCGCCGACATCCACCGCCACAGCGAGGACACCGACTACGAGGTCGTCGAAGCAACAGATGCCGAGGAGCAAGTGCTTATCGACGACGCTCCCGCCCTGCGCACCCTCTTCCGCCGCCCCGGCGCAGAAGAGGCAGGTGCCGAAGAGTCCGACGCTGCGTCAGACCACATCGACGGCGAAGTGATCGAGCACGCCGAAGACGAGGCCGAGCCCGCCGAGGTTGATGCCGATGACGCTGAGGCCGATAGCGCTGAGGCCGATGACACTGAGACCGCTGACGCCGAGACCGCGGGCGGCTCCACCAAGGTCGTGGCCAGCGAGCCCGCCGGTTCCACCTCTGTGAAGCTCCTCGCCGAAACCGACCGCTACGAGCTGGACGAGTCCTACACCGCACCCGAGGATTTTGGCTACGCGGGCGAGACCGGAGGCGTGGAGAAGCAGAGCGCCTCGGAAACGGACGTGGAGGATGTTCAGGCGGACACCAACACCGACGCTGGCGTCGACGACGAGGTCGACACCGCGGAGGCCGCCGAAGCGGGCGACGAGGACCTCGCTTTCGCCGCCGCGCGCCGCGGCCGAGGCGGATTCGACCCGGAGCGCGACAAGAAAAACACCGCCACCCGCTTCCAGCGCCGCCAGCGCACCCTGCTGGCGCTGATCGCCGCCTGCGTGGTCACCTTCGTCGTGGCGTTTGTCGCGGGCGGCTGGACCTGGGTGCTGCCCGCCGTGTCGGTGGGTCTTACCGCATGGTTCATGATCGCGTTGCGTCGCGTGGTGCTGCAAGAGCGCGCCCTGCACGCCCGCCGCCTGCGCCAGCTGCGCCGCGCCCGCATGGGCGTGGCTATGAGCAACCACGTCGAGCACCCGCGTGACGCTCGCCTGCGCGCCGGCTCCGTCGTGCTGGACCTGGACGACGACAGCCCCGACTTCGACACCCTGCCGTCCGCCCGCTACGCGCCGGAAAACGACCCCGGCTACGACGACTACGAAGACCTCGGCGGCTACGGCACCCGCGCCTCCTAAAAGCTGTGAAAACCTCCACTGCGCTGGCGATTTAACCGGTGCGTGGGGGAGGAGTAACGTAACGAGCGTGCCCAAGGGGCTATAGCTCAGTTGGTAGAGCGTCGCGTTCGCAATGCGAAGGTCAGGGGTTCGATTCCCCTTAGCTCCACTAGATTGCGGGACCCGGTCGAATACGGTCGGGTCCCGTTACGTTTTGCTGATCGGCTAAGCTGCCTCCCGTTGAATCTCAGGCATAAACGAGCAGCTGAAGTGGAAGATTCGTTGGGCGCGCAGAAGATCCGTCGCGCGGTCTTGATTGTGGCGCTGTTGAACCTGGCGTACTTTTTCGTGGAGTTCGCCGGTGCGGTGGCCATCGGGTCGGCGTCCCTGTTCGCGGACTCCGCCGACTTTCTCGAGGACACCGCGATCAACCTGCTGGTGTTCTTCGCCGTGGCGTGGCCGGCCGCGCGCCGCCGCACCGCCGGTAGCGTGCTCGCAGCGCTGATCCTCATCCCGGCGGTGGCTGCGATTGCCGCCGCCAAGGAAGTGTGGGAGGCCTCCCGCGAGGAGCACGACTCTGTCGAGGACGCCTTCGCGGACATGGACGACGATTAAACGCCATCCAGACACCGCTTAAGCCCACACCCCGGACGCACCGCGGCGCCAGGTGCCCACCAGGTTGGTGTCGATGATGCCGGTGGATTCCATCAGCGCGTACATGGTCACCGGCCCCACGAAGGTGAAGCCGCGCTTTTTCAAGTCCTTCGCCAGTTGCTCGGATTCGGCCGAGCGCGTCGGCACCTCCGCCATCGTGCGCGGCACCGGCGTGTGTTCCGGCTGGTAGGACCACACGAACTCGCCCAGGTGTGTGCCCTGTTCCCGCAGGTCTAGCGTGGCCTGGGCGTTTTTCACTGCAGCTTCGAGTTTGCGCCGGTTGCGGATCAAGGAAGCGTCGTCAAGCAGATGCTCGATGCTCATACCCGCGACCTCCTCCGGGTCGAAACCGTGGAACGCCGCGCGCAGCGCATCGCGCTTTTGCAGGATCAGCCGCCAGGACAACCCCACCTGGAAGCCTTCGAGGCAGACGCGCTCGAACATGCCTTGCTCGTCGGTGACGGGCATGCCCCATTCGGTGTCGTAGTACTCGCGCAAAAGCGGGTCGGCGGCGGCCCACGGCGGGCGGGCTCGCCCGTCGTCGCCGATGACGGGCCAGCCGGATTCGGGATCGGTCTCTGGTGTGCGATGAAGATCAGTCATATGTATTGGACTCAGTTCTACCCCGTTTGGTTCCACGGGTACGCTAATCGGCATGAATAGGCCCGCCGTCCGCGACTTCGCGCTGCTTGTACTCCGGCTCGTGCTGGGCGCGGTGTTTGTGGCGCACGGCTACAACCACTGGTTCGAGATGGGCATGGCCGAAACCGGCCGCCAGTTCGCGACACTCGGGGTGCCGCAGCCACAGCTGTCCGCCTACCTCACCGGCACCGTCGAGCTCATCGGCGGCGCGTTTTTGGCAGTGGGGCTCTTAACGACGATCACCGCGTCGCTCCTTGCCCTCCTTGTTTTAGCCGCCGGATACTTCGTGCACCTGGACAACGGCTTTTTCATCGAGGCTGGGGGAGTGGAGTACGTGCTCGTGCTCGCCGCCGCGCTGTTTATCATCACCGTCTTCGGCACCGGCCGTGCCAGCCTGGACGGGGTGCTCACGCGTGGTTAGCCACGAGGAGGTCCAGGCGGCGCTGTCAGCGCGCATCGACGGCGAGAAAGCAGAACTCGACGACGCCATCGTCGACGCCCACGTGTCCGGCTGCGCGGAATGCCGGGCGTTTTTGGACCGTAGCCTGGCCCTGTCCCAGTCACTCGGTGGGGACAGCGCAATGGCTCCGCCGCAGGACCTGTCTGCCGCGATCCTCGCGGGCGTGGACAACGAGTGGCGCCGCTTCGCCCGCCGCCGCGAACTCGGCATGGGCGTGGGGCGTGTGATGCTCGGCGTTATGGCCGTGGTGTGGGTGCTGTGGGCCGTGCGCCTTATCCTGTCCGGCGGGGAGGAGCCGGTTGTGGCGTCCGCGGCGTCCGTGCGCTTCGGCGTGGCGCTTGCGTTGGGCTTTACCGCCTGGCGCCCGCAGCAGATCCCGGGGGTTGTGCTCATCGTGGGCACGATGTTCACCTTCACCGTCGGCTTCGCCGTGCGCGACTTCGTGCTGGGTACCGGCGCGTTCGAGCCCGCCGGGGTTTTCATCCCGCTGCTGAGTTTGGTGGCCCTGGTGTGGACCTGGGTCGCGGACCGGGGCGGGGCGCTGCGCCGGGCGTGGCAGATGCTCGACGCCCGGCCGTACTAGCTACTTCCAGCTGGGCAGCCACATGATGGACTCGTACCAGGTGTCCGGGATCTTAAAGCCGTAGAGGATGGGCGACCAGTAGATGAAGCTGGCCACCACTAGTGCGATGTAGACCACGGCGGCGAGCTGGCCCCAGCGCATCTCAAAGCCTGCAACCTTGTTCACCCAGGGCCACGTCACAGCCCCGCCCTTCTTGGCCAGGTTGCCCAACGCCAAGGCCAGCAGCACCGCGGTGAACGGCACCATTGCGGCGGCGTAGAAGAAGTACATCTGGCGGTCGAAGGCCGCCAGCCACGGCAGGAAGCCGGCGGCGAACGCGATCACCGGCACGATGACGCGGAAGTCCTTGCGGGTCAGCCACACCCAGCACGCCCACAGCAGCACTGGCACGGTCAGCCACCAAATTGCGGGGGTGCCGAACATGTAGATCATCTCGCGGCACTTGCCGTCGCCGGATGCCATGGAGCACTCCAGGTCGGTGGCGGAGTAGTAGAGGATCGGTCGCGCCGAGACCAGCCAGGCCCACGGCTTGGAATCCCAGGGGTGGGAGTGGCCGGAGGACGACGTCAGCGAGGCGTGGAAGTTCAGCACCGAGAAGTGGTAGTAGAACCAACCGGCGATCGGCTCGGGCAGGTTAGCCAGCCAGGGCCAGTCAGAGCCGGCGATGGTGCCGTCGGTAAGCGAGTGGCGGTACACGGAGGTCTCAGAGGCGAACCAGGCGCGCCAGGACCACAGGTACAGCACGGCGGGGATGAGCACGATGGAGGCGAGCGCCGACGGGACGTCGCGAAGCAGGGTGCCCGAGACCGGCTTCTCCACGCCGTAGCGGCGGCGCAGGAACAGGTCCCAGAACGACGACAGCAGGCCGAAGAACATGATGTAGTACAGGCCGGACCACTTCACCGACAGGGTCAGACCAAGCAGCACGCCGGTGGCGAAGCGCCACCAGCGAAAGCCCATGCGCGGGCCGAACGGGCCCGCGTCCTCGAGCTTGCCGGCCAGCCACGCGTCGTGCCAGCGGTGGTGCACCTCGCGCATGTCGCCGGCTAAGGTCCACGCCGCCATCACCACGAACAGCACCTGGAAGACGTCGAGCATGCCGAATTTGGCGGAGACCAGCAGGACGCCGTCGAAAAGCGCGATGATGCCCGCGATGATCGCAATGTTGGTGGACTGGCTCACGCGCCGCGCGAGCAGGAACACGAACACGATCACAGCAGTGCCGAACAGGCCGGTCATGAGGCGCCAGCCGAGCGGGGAGTAGCCGAAGAGGATCTCGCCCAGCGCGAGCAGCTGCTTGCCCAGCGGCGGGTGCACAACCAGCCCGTAGCCGGGGTTGGACTCGATGCCGCCCAACACCGGGTTGAACCAGCTTTCCACCATGTCCCAGGCCTGCGGCACATAGTGCTTCTCGTCGAAGACGGGGGTGCCGGAGCTGGTCGGCTGCACCAGCCCGATAAAGCGGGTGAGCAGCGCCAGCACACCGATGACGGAGGCGGCGATGGTGTCGCGGCGCGTCCATGGCACAGTCACGGGTGCCTCGGGCGCAGGCTGGGCAGGCCGCAAGGAACGCGTCGTCTCTGGTGCTGTTGCGTCGGCACCGGATGGCGGTCCGGCGGGGTTCGGGGTGCTCGCGATAGTGGTCACGACGCAAGATATTAGCGCCTTGAGCGTAAGCTCCCGTGGTATGTCCGCCGAGCAAGACCAGACACAGAACCTCCCGGCCGGAGTTGTGCTCGCGGCCACCCCGCTTGGCAACGCGGCGGATGCGTCGCCGCGGCTGGCGCAGGCGCTCGCGGCCGCGGACGTGATCGCCGCAGAAGACACACGCCGCACGCGGGCGCTCGCCGCGGCGCTCGGCGTGGAAATCGCTGGACGAGTGGTGTCCAACTTCGACCACAACGAAGAATCGAGGGTGCGGGAGCTTCTCGACGCCGCACGAGCCGGCACCGTCGTCGTTGTCACCGACGCCGGCATGCCGCTGGTGTCCGACCCCGGCCACTCAATCGTCGCCGCCGCCCACGACGCCGGCGTCCCCGTCACCTGCATCCCGGGACCCTCCGCGGTCACCACGGCCCTGGCGCTTTCGGGGCTTAACGTGGCCCACTTCATCTTCGACGGCTTCGCGCCCCGGAAGACCGGCGCGCGCCGCGCGTGGTTGGAGACACTCGTGCACGAGCGCCGCGCTGTGTGCTGCTTCGAGTCGCCGCACCGCATCGAGCAGTTGCTTGCCGACGCCGCGGACGTCCTCGGCGCCGAACGCCGCGCCGCCGTGTGCCGCGAGCTGACGAAAACCTATGAGGAAGTCAAGCGCGGCACGCTGGGGGAGCTCGCCGAGTGGGCGGCCGGCGGAGTGCGAGGGGAGATCACGCTGGTGATCGAAGGCGGCACCGGGCAGCAGGCCGAACCCGAGGACTTAGTCGGTCTGGTGCTGGAGCTGGTCGACGGCGGCCAGCGCATGAAAGATGCGGCGAAACAGGTGGCGAAGCAGCATGGAGTGAAGGTCGGAGACCTCTACGATGCCGCGTTGGATGCGCGAAGCTGACGTCGATAAGCAAAAGTTCCCCGCGCGCGGGCTAGCACAATGGTGTGATCTGCGCTAGCCTGCTTGGGTTCTAGAAAAACCCTGAAAATTTGCGAGGAGAACTATATGTCTCAGCGTGATCTCCAAAGGGATCCCCACGATCCCGACGTGGAGCCGCGGAGTACGGACCCCATCAAAGCTGAACGATCTTCCGCAGTCGGCGAGATCGCCGCACTGCTGCGCGCAGACCGCGACGGCGCGCAACCCGATTACACAGACCCCGAGGAAAGCGTCGTTAGCGAAGCCGACGCAGAGGACGCCCCTATTAACTGGGGCATCGTCATCCCTCTGGCAGTGATCGTCGCGGCGGTCGTCGGCTGGGGCCTGGCTGCCCCCGACAACTTCTCTAACTTCGCGGACACCGCCTTCGGCTGGGTCATCGACAACCTCGGCTGGGCCTTCGTCCTCGGCGGCACCATCTTCGTCGCCTTCGTCATCGTCATCGCGGCGTCGAACTTCGGCACCATCCGCCTCGGTACCGCCGACGAGCGCCCAGAGTTCAAGACAACCTCGTGGATCGCCATGATGTTCGCCGCCGGCATGGGCATCGGCCTGATGTTCTACGGCGCGGCCGAGCCGCTGGCGATGTACAACGACGGCGTGCCGGGCCACGACGAGCACGAAGTCGGCACCGCGATGGCGCAGACCATGTTCCACTGGACGCTGCACCCGTGGGCCGTCTACGCCATCATCGGCCTGGCCATCGCGTACTCGACGTTCCGCCTCGGGCGCAAACAGCTGTTGTCCAGCGCGTTCATCCCGCTGATCGGCGAGAAGGCAGCCAATGGCTGGCTGGGCAAGCTCATCGACGCCTTCGCCGTGTTCGCCACCATCTTCGGCACCGCCTGCTCCCTGGGCCTGGGCGCGCTGCAGATCAGCTCCGGCCTGGAAGCCTCCGGTTTCGTGGACAACCCGTCCAACAAGCTGATCATCGGCATCGTGGCTGTGCTTACCCTGGCGTTTTTGCTGTCCGCAATGTCGGGCGTGTCCAAGGGCATCCAGTGGCTGTCCAACACAAACATGGTCGTCGCCGCAGTCCTGGCGATCTTCGTTTTCGTGTTCGGCCCGACCGTGGCGCAGCTGAACATGCTGCCGACCGCCGTGGGCAGCTACCTGCAGAACTTCTTCGAAATGGCAGCCCGCACCGCTGAGAGCTCCGACGGCCAGGCCGGCGAGTTCCTCTCCAGCTGGACCATCTTCTACTGGGCATGGTGGATCTCCTGGTCCCCGTTCGTGGGCACCTTCCTGGCGCGCATTTCCCGCGGCCGCACCGTGCGCGAGTTCTGCCTCGGCGTGATGCTGGTTCCGGCTGGCCTGTCCACCGTGTGGTTCGCCATCTTCGGCGGCACCGCTATCAAGATGGAGCAGGCTGGCGAGTCCATCGTCGGCGGCGGCTCCAACGAAGAGCAGCTGTTCAACCTGCTGCACTCGATGCCGGGAGGCTACGTCATGGGCGTGTTCGCCCTGATCCTTCTGGGCACCTTCTTCATCACCTCGGCGGACTCCGCGTCCACCGTGATGGCGTCTATGACCCAGTCCGGTAAGACCGAGCCGAAGCCGTGGCTCGCCGCAATGTGGGGCCTGGCTACCGCATTCGTCGGCCTGACGCTTCTGATCTCCGGTGGCTCGGACGCGCTGAACTCGCTGCAGTCCGTGACCATCGTGGCCGCAACGCCGTTCTTGATCATCCTGATCGTGCTGATGTTCGCGATTGTCAAGGACATGTCCAACGACACGATCTACCTGGACAAGAAGGAGCAGGAGCGCTTCGCCCGCCAGCTGGCCATCGAGCGCCGCATGCACCGCGACCAGCAGCAGCTGGAAGCCCGCAAGGCGCAGGTCAAGGAGATACTCAAACCGCGTTCCCGCTAGGAGCGTTTGCTTGACGACGTTCTAAAGTTGCGCCCCGCTTAAGCAGTGCAGTGCTTAAGCGGGGCATAACTTATGCTGAGAGCCATGACTTCTTCCGAGACCAACAACAACGTTCTTGTGTGCGTTGCGTGGCCGTACGCCAACGGCCCGCGCCATATCGGCCACGTCGCAGGCTTCGGCGTGCCCTCCGATGTCTTCGCCCGCTACCAGCGAATGTCCGGCAAGAACGTGCTCATGGTCTCCGGCACCGACGAGCACGGCACACCACTTTTGGTGCAGGCCGATAAGGAAGGCGTGACCGTCAAGGAGCTGGCGGACCGCTACAACAAGCAGATCGTGGAGGACCTGGCGGGCCTGGGCCTGTCCTACGACCTGTTCACCCGCACCACCACCCGCAACCACTACGCGGTGGTGCAGGAGCTGTTCCGGGGGCTGAACGAAAACGGCTACATGATCCGGGAGACCACGCAGGGCGCGATTTCCCCGTCGACAGGCCGCACGCTTCCGGACCGCTACATCGAGGGCACCTGCCCGATCTGCGGCGCCACCGACGCCCGCGGCGACCAGTGCGACACCTGCGGCAACCAGCTCGACCCGGCGGATCTGATCAACCCGGTGTCCAAGATCAACGGCGAGACGCCCGAGTTCATTGAGACCGAGCACTTCATGCTCGACCTGCCCGCGCTGCACGACGCGCTGGAGCAGTGGCTGACCACCCGCGAGGACTGGCGCCCGAATGTGCTGAAGTTCTCCCTGAACCTGCTGGAAGACATGCGCCCGCGCGCCATGACCCGCGACATTGACTGGGGCATCCCGATCCCGGTGGAAGACTGGCAGGACAACCCGTCGAAGAAGCTCTACGTCTGGTTCGACGCGGTGGTGGGCTACCTGTCTGCATCGATTGAGTGGGCGCACCGCTCCGGCAACCCGGAGGCGTGGAAAGACTTCTGGCAGGACCCGGCCACCGAGGGCTACTACTTCATGGGCAAGGACAACATCACCTTCCACTCCCAGATCTGGCCGGCGGAGCTGCTCGGCTACGCGGGCAAGGGCGCGAAGGGCGGCACGGTCCACGAGCTCGGCGAGCTGAACCTGCCCACCGAGGTCGTCTCATCCGAGTTCCTCACCATGTCCGGCTCCAAGTTCTCCTCGTCCAAGGGCGTGGTCATCTACGTCAAGGACTTCCTGGCCGAGTTCGGCCCGGACCCGTTGCGTTACTTCATCGCCGTCGCCGGCCCGGAGAACACCGACACGGACTTCACCTGGGACGAGTTTGTCCGCCGCGTGAACAACGAGCTGGCTAATGGCTGGGGCAACCTGGTCAACCGCACCGTGTCCATGGCGCACAAGAACTTCGGCCAAGTCCCAGCGCCCGGCCCGCTCGAGGCATCCGACGAGCGCATCCTCGACCTCGCGGCCGAGACCTTCACCACCGCCGGCGAGGCCCTGGGCAAGGCCCACTTCAAGTCCGCGATCACGAAGATCATGCACGTCGTCGGCGAGGCCAACGCCTACATTGCGGAGCAGGAGCCGTGGAAGCTGACCAAGGACGACTCCCAGCGCGAGCGCCTGGCCACCGTGCTGTGGACCGCGCTGCAGGTCGTCTCCGACTGCAACGCAATGCTCACCCCGTTCTTGCCGCACACCGCGCAGAAGGTCCACGAGACCCTGGGCCGCACCGGCATCTGGGCCGCCGAGCCGCGCGTCGAGGAGGTCGTGGACGACGAGGAGTTCAACCTCGTCGGCGCAGGCTTGCCGGAGAAGGGCCAGACCTACCTGACCATCACTGGCGACTACTCCCAGCAGCAGGCCGAGTGGAAGCGCGTGGACGTCACCCCGGGCACGGAGCTGTCCAAGCCGCAGCCGCTAATTGCCAAGCTGGACCCGGAGCTGGGCGAGACCGGCCCGGAGTGGGCACCGGTGCAGTAGCACGTTAGAGCTGCTCGCCCAGCCAGCTGCGCGCCGAGGCGAGCATTTGCTTGACCACGGGGACGTCGAAGGCCCACAGCTCGATCGCGTGTGGCGCACCTTCGACGATTTCCAGTTGGGCGGGGACTCCGGCATCGCGCAGGCGTCGGGCGTAGTCGCAGATTTCCTCGTAAAACAGCTCGATGTCCCCGGTGGACAGCCACGCAGGGGGAAGGCCGGCGAGGTTTTGACGCCGGGCGGGCACCGCGTAATCCGGCACCGCTTCCAGCCCGGGCTCTTGGCCAAGGTACGACGTCCAGGCGAAGCGGGTCTGCGCGTTGTTGGCCACGGGCCGGTCGCGCGGGATATCGCGCCTTCGGTCGGCGGTGGGGCGGTCGTCCAACATGGGGCAGAAAAGCCACTGGGCGCGAGGAAGCGGGCCGCGCTCGTCGTACAGCCGCTGGCACACCGCGGCGGCGAGCCCGCCGCCCGCGCTTTCGCCGCCGATGGCGAACGGCTCCCCAAACTCGTGCGCGTGGGTGTGCATCCACGCCCACGTATCCATCGCCGCGTTCAAGCCCGCGGGAAACGGGTGGGCGGGCGAGAGCGGATAGCGCGGGGCCACCACGGTCACCCCCACCTCGGCGGCGGTGTTGGCGCACAGCGGCCCGTCCTGGCTCGGGTGGCCGATGATGTGGCCGCCGCCGTGCAGCCACAGCAGCGCGCCTTTCGGTTTTCGCGGCTTGAAGATGAGGGTGCGCCCGCGCCGGATGAGCTCCACGCCCTCGCGCCGGGGGATGGGGAAGAGCGTCTGCCCGTGCGTGGCAAGCCAGCGCGTCATGCGGAGCTCCACCGGTGGGTGAGGGATCAGCCGTGCGCGCCGGCGAAGCTCGGGGCGCACGAGCGGCATAATTGATTCCCTCACAAGAACTGCCCCAGGAACTTGGTCAGGGTCCCGGGTTCCTCGTCCTCGAAGCGCTGGTCCACAACAACGAGCGGGGCGGTGTATTTCTCGCCGGCTCCGCCGATGTCTTTGGCGACGACGAGGTCGGTGCCGTAGTCGTCGATAAGCAATTGCCACTGAAACCCCTCGCGCACGAGCGCCTGGCCGAGCGCGGTGCCGTACAGGCGCGCGGTGTCGCCGCGGGGGAACGCGCGGCGCACGTCCTGCGGGAGCGCGAGGTAGTCGGCGAGCTCGGCCTCGAAGGACTCTACGATGTCCGCGGGCGAGCCGTTGATGCCGCGGCCGGCGGCTTCGGCCAGGTCGGCCTCGATTTGAGTGGTGGTGGCTGAGTCGATGTCTTCAAATGCCATAGGGTGCATCGTATGAGCAAAAAGAAACCGCGTCCCACACCCGTGCCCGCCGAGCCGATTGCCGGCCTGATCGACGCGCACACCCACCTCGCGTCCTGCGGCGCGCGCACCAAGGATGAGGTGGACGCGTTCGTCGAACGCGCCCTGGCCGCCGGCGTTGAGCGCATCTGCACCGTCGGCGACGGCCTCGAGGAGGCGGAGCGTGCATTGGAAGCCGCCCACTTCAACGAGCGCGTGTTCGCGGCGTGCGCCATCCACCCGACGCGGGCGCACGAGCTTGACCGCGACGCTCGCGCCCGCCTGACCGAGATGGCCGCCGACGAGCGTTGCGTGGCGGTGGGCGAGACCGGCATCGACACGTACTGGCTGAAGCACGACGCGGAGGGCACCGCGCCGCTGGAGGTGCAGGAGGAGGCGTTTCGCTGGCACATCGACTTGGCCTGTGAGACGGGCAAGGCGCTGATGATCCACAACCGCGAGGGCGACGCCGACATGATGCGCATTCTCGATAGCGCGCCGCGGCCCGAGCACGTGATCTTGCACTGCTTCTCCTCGCCCCTGGATGTCGCCCGTGAGGCCATCGAGCGCGGCTATGTGCTCAGTTTCGCCGGCAACGTGACGTTCAAGCGCAACGAGGAGCTGCGCGAGGCGGCGGCGCTGGCGCCCGTGGGGCAACTGCTGGTGGAAACGGACGCGCCATACATGACGCCCGAGCCTTACCGCGGGGCGAGAAACGAGCCGGCGCTGATCGGGCATACGGCGAAGGTTGTGGCGCAAGCGCGCGGCATGGAAGTGGCCGATGTGGCGCGTGAGATTGCAGAGACGTTCTCGCGGGTCTACGGGGTGTGACCTGGCACGTCCGTCCTTGAAACCCCGCGGGCGTTACCGTATCGTTACCCGGGTTATTAGCTGAAGCCCCTTTCAGCTGAGCCGACCCGTGAGGAAACACATGTCCCGTCAGATCAAGCGGATCAACCCGAAGAGCACCGCCACCAAGCGCGCCGTCGCCGGCACCGTCGCCGGCGCAGTCCTGGTCGGCGGCGCGGGCACGGCACTTGCCACCCAGAAGCAAGTCACCGTCGACGTCAACGGCGAGGAAACCAACGTGCGCACCTACGCCTCGGACGTGGCGGGCGCGCTTTCTTCCGCCGGTGTCGATGTCGCACCGGAGGACCTGGTCTACCCGGCGCCGGGGGAGAAGCTGTCCAGCGGCGACACCGTCACCGTGCGCACCGCGAAGCCGGTCGCCGTGGTCATCGACGGTGTTGCGCAGGAGATAACGTCGACCGCCGGCACCGTCGGCGAGCTGATTGACCAGGCCGGCGTCGCCGGCCACTCCGCCGTGGACGTGGACCGCGACCAGCCGGTCACCCACGGCATGAACCTGGACGTGACCACCCCGAAGATCGTCGCGCTGCGCGACGGCGGGGATCTGACCTACGTCTCGGCAGCGGCGAAAACCGTCGGCGACCTGCTCTCCGCGCGCGGCGTCACCTTCGACACCGACGACCGCCTCAACGTCGCACTAACCGATGCCATCGTGCCCGGCATGGAAATCGTGCTCGACCGCGTGAGCACCGTGGACCGCCCGGAGACTGTCGTGGTTGAGGCCCCGGCGGAGTACGTCGACGACGACTCGCTCGATGAGGGCGAAGAGGAGGTCCGCGAGAAGGGCGAGCAGGGCGAGACCAAGGTCATCCACCGCACGGTCACCGTCAACGGCAAGGTCGAGTCCGAAGGCGTCGCTGAGGAGAAGGAAGTGAAGAAAGCCAAGCCGGCCCTGATCGCCCGCGGCACCAAACAAGCCGGCAACACCGGTGCGGCCGCGCCCGCGGTGGCCTCCGGCAGCGTCTGGGATTCGCTGGCGCAGTGCGAATCCGGCGGCAACTGGGCCATCAACACCGGCAACGGCTTCTCCGGCGGCCTGCAGTTCACCCCGTCTACCTGGGCGGGCCACGGCGGCACCGCGTATGCGCCGAGCGCGCACCTGGCCACCCGCGAGCAGCAGATAGCCATCGCCGAGCGCGTCCAGGCCTCCCAGGGCTGGGGCGCCTGGCCGGCCTGCACCGCCAGCCTGGGTATCCGCTAGATGGCGGAAGCGCAACTTCTAGGGCCCGCCGAGATCCGCGAGCTCGCCGCCGAGCTGGACGTCACCCCGACGAAGAAGCTGGGGCAGAACTTCCTGCACGACCCCAACACCGTGCGCCGCATCGTCGTGGCCGCGGAGCTTTCCCCCGACGACCACGTCGTGGAGGTCGGACCGGGCCTCGGCTCGCTCACCCTGGGCCTGATCGACACCGCCGCGAGCGTGACCGCGCTCGAGATCGACCCGCGCCTGGCCGGGCGCCTGCCCACCACCGTGGAGGCGTTCGCCCCGGATCATGCCGAGCGCCTCACCGTGATCAACACCGACGCGCTGAAGGTCGCCCGCGCAGACTTCGACGTCGCGCCGACCGCGCTGGTGGCGAATTTGCCCTACAACGTCTCGGTGCCGGTGCTGCTGCATTTGCTGGCGGAGTTGCCGTCGATACGCAGGGTGCTCGTGATGGTGCAAAAGGAAGTTGCCGACCGCCTTGCCGCCCAACCCGGCTCGAAGATTTACGGCGTGCCCAGCGTCAAGGCCGCGTTCTACGGCGACGTCTCGCGCGCCGGCACGATTGGCAAGCACGTGTTCTGGCCGGCGCCGAACATCGAGTCGGGGCTGGTGCGCATCGACGTGTCCGAAAGCGTGCCCCGCAACGTGCGCGACACCATCTTTCCGCTCGTGGACGCGGCATTCGCCCAACGCCGCAAGACGCTGCGCTCCACGCTGGCCGGCATCTACGGCTCGGCCGCGGCCGCCGAGGACGCGCTGCGCGCCGCCGGCATCGACCCGGGCCTGCGCGGCGAGAAGCTCACGGTCGCAGACTTTATCCGCTTGGGGGAGGCCCGCCATGGTGCGTGAGATCGTCGCCTCCGCGCCGGGCAAGGTCAACCTGCACCTCGGCGTCGGCGAGGCGCGCACGGACGGCTACCACGACCTGGTCAGCATCTTCCACGCGGTGGACCGGCGCGAGGTGGTGCGATTGCTTCTCGACGGCGCCCCCGTGGCCGGCCCGGCAGTCGAGTCCATGCACACCACGTTCTTCGTGGACCAGCCGGACGAGGACATCGACGGGCCAAACAACCTGGCCTGGCGCGCCGTCGAGGCCGTGGTGGCGCGCGCGGGTGTGGCGGTGCCGCACGTGCGCATCGAGGTGGACAAGCACGTCTTCGTCGCCGGCGGCATGGCGGGCGGCTCCGCCGACGCGGCCGCCGCGCTGGTAGCGGCCAACGCGCTCGTGGCGCAATTCGGCGAGCCGCTGCCGGACGAGGCGCTGCACGAGATCGCGGCGTCGCTCGGCGCGGACGTGCCCTTTTCGCTCATGGGCGGCACGGCGCTCGGCACAGGCCGCGGCGACAAGCTGGTCGAGATGCTCTCGCGGGGCCGGCTGCACTGGGTGTTCATCAACCCCAAGATCGGTATCAACACCGGCGGAGCGTTCTCGCTTCTCGACGACCTCCGGCACGGCAACCCCGCCCTCGTGCCGCATTTGGACGCCACAGACCTGTCCCAGGCGCTGACCTCCGGCGACGTGGCGCGCGTCGCCGCCGCGCTGCACAACGACCTGGAAGCGCCCGCGTTGTCGATGCGGCCGGTGCTCAAGCGCGTGCTCGGTGTAGCCGCAGACGCTGGCCGCCGTGCGGTCGTCTCCGGGTCGGGTCCCACCGTGGCTGTGCTCTGCGACGATGCCGGCGCCGCGCGGTTCGCCGCCGAGCACCTGGCGGAGCAGTTCGACGGCTACGAGGTCTTCGTCGCGGAAGGCCCCGACCATGGTGCGGTGGTGGAGAAGGTGGGTTAACCGGAGGCGTCGTTACGCTTGCGCCTGCGTAAGATTGCAAGCCATATGGCTAACCTGATCAACCTGGAAAACGTCTCCAAAACGTGGGGGCTGAAAACGCTTCTCGACGGGGTTTCGCTCGGCGTGCAGACCGGCGAGCGCATCGGCATCGTCGGCGTCAACGGCGGCGGCAAAACCACCCTGCTGGAAGTGCTCACCGGCATCGAGCCGCCGGACGCAGGGCGCGTCTCGCACACCTCGGATCTGCGCATGGCGGTGGTGACGCAGCGCTTTACGCTGGATAGTGCGCTCACGGTCGGCCAGGCCGTCGTCGAGCCGCTGGGCCTGCAGACCTTCGAATGGGCCTCCAGCGCCCGCGTGCGCGAGGTGCTCCAAGGCACTGGTGTGGCGGAGCTTGGCCTGGACACCCCGGTGGGCCAGCTCTCCGGCGGCGAGCGGCGCCGCGTCAACCTCGCCGCCGCGCTCGTGCAAGACCTGGACCTGGTGGTGCTGGACGAGCCGACCAACCACCTCGACGTCGAAGGCGTGCAATGGCTCGCCGACCACCTGCTCTCGCGCAAGGTCGCGGTCGTGGTGGTCACCCACGACCGCTGGTTCCTCGACACCGTGGCCACACTTACGTGGGAGGTGCACGACGGCACCGTCGATGTCTACGAGGGCGGCTACAACGACTGGACGTTCGCGCGCGCCGAGCGCGCCCGCCAGGCCGACGCCATCGAGCAGCGCCGCCAGAACCTCGCCCGCAAGGAGCTGGCGTGGCTGCGCCGCGGCGCGCCGGCGCGCACCTCCAAGCCGCGCTACCGCATCGAGGCCGCCGAAGCCCTGATCAAGGACGTCCCGCCCCCGCGCGACACCGTCGAACTCATGGCGTTTTCGAAACAGCGCCAAGGCCGCGTGGTCATCGAGCTCGAAGACGCGGGCATCGACGCCCCGGACGGCCGCACGCTGGTCGACCACCTCACATGGCGCCTCGCGCCGGGCGAGCGCATCGGCCTGGTCGGCGTGAACGGCTCCGGCAAAACCACCCTGCTGCGCACCCTGGCCGGCGAGTACCCGCTCGCAGCCGGCAAACGCATCGAGGGGCAGACCACCCGCATCGGCTGGCTGCGCCAAGAGCTCGACGACCTCGACCCGGAGCGCCGCGTCATCGACGCCGTCGAGGACGTCGCCACCTACATCTCCCTCGGCAAAAAGGAGCTGTCCGCCTCCCAGCTCGCCGAACGCCTCGGCTTCTCGCCGAAGCGCCAACGCACCCCCGTGCGCGACCTCTCCGGCGGCGAGCGCCGCCGCCTCCAACTCACCCGCGTGCTCATGAGCGAGCCGAACGTTTTGCTTCTCGACGAGCCCACGAACGACCTCGACATCGACACCCTCCAGGAGCTGGAAAACCTCCTCGACTCCTGGCCCGGCACCCTGGTGGTCATCTCCCACGACCGCTACCTGATCGAGCGCATCGCAGATAACACCTACGCGCTGTTCGGCGACGGCAAGCTGACCAACCTGCCCGGCGGCATCCAGCAATACCTGGACACCCGTGCCGACCAGTCCCGCACTGCCGGCGTGCTGGATCTGGGGGAGGGGAAACCGGAGGGCGTCGAGAAGCAAATGAGCTCCCAACAAGAGCGCGAACTGCACAAGAAGATGAAAGCGCTCGAGCGCAAAATCGCGAAGGAAAACGAGCGGGCGGAAGCCCTGGAGGCCGAGATCGCCGCGCTTTCCGAAGCTGGCGACTTCGACACCATCGGCGACAAAACCAAAGAGCTCAACGCCGTGAAGGACACCCGCGAGGAGCTTGAGATGGAATGGCTCGAACTCGGCGAACAGCTTGAAGGCTAGGGTGGGGCGCATGATTTTGATCAACGTACGATTCAAGCCCCTGCCCGAACACGTCGATAACTTCCGCGAACTGGTCAAGGACTTCACCGACGCCTCTCGCGCCGAAGAAGGCAACATCTTCTTCGACTGGTACCGCAACGAAGACAACCCCGACGAATACCTGCTCATCGAAGCATTCCAGGACGACGCCGCCGAAGCCCACGTCAACTCCGACCACTTCAAGGCCGCCCAGGAATTCTTCCCCACGATCCTGAAAGAGACCCCCACCATCATCAACACCCTCATCGAGGGCAAGACCGAGTGGGACCAGATGGCGGAGTTCAAAGTCTCCTAGGGGGAGCCCCAGTGGGGCGCAATGTTTCCTGGAGCGCATTCATGGCTTAATATCTCCCCCGTCACATTTTCCTAGAACGTGAAAGGGGTGTCCCCAGTGACCGCTCCAGATCCGACCCAGAGTGGGTCCACCGCGGCCGACGCGCCCGCGAAACCACCAGCCGCGGCGAGGGGGATCGGCCCCATGATCGGCGCCATCTTCCTCATGGCCACCTCGGCCATCGGACCCGGCTTCCTCACCCAAACATCCGTCTTCACCGTGAAAATGGGCGCAGCACTCGCCTTCGCGATCCTGCTGTCCATCATCATCGACATCGCCGTGCAACTCAACGTCTGGCGCATCCTCGGCGTATCCGGCCTGCGCGCCAGCGAACTCGCAAACAAGGTGGTGCCCGGCCTCGGCTGGGTGCTCGCGGTGCTCGTCGGCGTCGGCGGCTTCATCTTCAACATCGGCAACGTCGCCGGCACGGGCCTCGGCCTGCAGGCGCTCGCCGGCATTGAACCGCGCATCGGCGGCGCCATCTCCGCCGTCATCGCCCTGGTGGTGTTCCTGTCAAAGCGCGCCGGCGCCGCACTCGACGTCATCGTCGGCATCCTCGGCGCGATGATGATCCTGCTCATGCTGTATGTCGCCATCTCCTCGAACCCGCCGGTGGCGGAGGCCATGCGGCAGACGGTCGCGCCCGAAGCGATCGACTTCAACGTCATCACCATCCTCATCGGCGGAACCGTCGGCGGTTACATCGTGTTCGCTGGCGTGCACCGCCTCATCGACGCAGGCCACACCGGGCCGGAGAACATCGATTACCTCACCCGGTCCTCGGTCACCGGCATCATCGTCACCGGCATTATGCGCGTGCTGCTGTTCCTCGCGGTGCTCGGCGTGGTGGCCACCGGTGTCACGTTGTCCAAGGACAACACCGCCGCGGACGTGTTCTACCAGGCCGCCGGCGAGTTCGGCCGCCGCGCGTTCGGCCTCGTGCTGTGGGCCGCTGGCCTGTCCTCGGTGATCGGCGCGTCGTTTACCTCCGTGTCGTTTATGACCAAGCAGGGCTTCGACCCGAAGAAGCGCACGATGTTCACCGTCGCGTTCATTGTCGCCTCCGCCGCGATCTTCCTCGCGCTTGGCGGCACCCCGCCGCAGAAAGTGCTGCTGTTCGCCGGCGCGTTCAACGGCTTGATCCTCCCGATCGGTTTCGCGGTGGTGCTCTTCGCCGGCATCTTCCGCCGGGACCTGTTGCATGGCTACAAGCCGCCGGTGTGGATGCTCACGATCGGTGTGCTCGTGCTGGGGCTCACGCTGTACATGGGTTGGAGCTCCATTAGCAAGCTCCCGGAGATTATCTCGATGTAGCGTTGAGGCATGTACGCCTCCTACACCCCAGCGCAGGCCCGCGCGTTGTTCCGCACCACCGATGTGGCGACAACGGCGGGCTTTTCCGCTGGCTACGCCCAAGCCAACCTGATCGCGCTGGATCGGAAGTACGCGTTCGATTTCTTGTTGTTCGCGCAGCGCAACCCGAAGCCGTGCCCGCTGCTCGGCGTGTTGGAACCGGGGCAGGTGTCGTCGCCGCTGCTCGCGGGTGGCGATATCCGCACCGACATCCCGTCCTACCGGGTGTTCTCGCACGGCTCGCTTATCGACGAACCAACGGATGCCACCGCCTACTGGACCGAGAACACCGTCGCGTTTGTCATCGGATGCTCCTTCACCTTCGAACAGGCATTGCTGGACAACAATGTGCCGGTCGCCCATATCGAGCAGGGGGTGAACGTGCCGATGTTTATGACCAACATCGACTGTGAACCGGCGGGGGTGTTCAGCGGGAAGATGGTGGTGTCGATGCGGCCCATTCCGGCGAACTTGGTGGCGGACGCGGTGCGCATCACTTCGCGCTACCCGGCGGTGCACGGCGCGCCGGTGCACGTGGGGGAGCCGGGGTTAATCGGCATCGACGATCTGGCCGCCCCCGATTTCGGCGAGGCGGTGGACATTCCGGCCGGGTGGGTGCCGGTGTTCTGGGCGTGCGGGGTGACGCCGCAGTCGATCGTGATGCATTCGAAACCGGAGCTGGCGATCTGCCATTCGCCGGGCAAGATGCTCATCACCGATGTGCGGGACGTGGCGTACCAGGTTCCCTAAAGGTCCCGGCTGTGGACAACTTTGGTACTGGTGTGGCGAGTTATCCACAGATTCTGGCTGTGGGGGTTGTGTGGGGTTGCGTTGGGTTTAGGTTCTGTGGACATGAACCCGTTCGACGCATTCATCCAGGCGATGGCCGCAGCATCCATGGAGACGCTGCGGCACTTCGACCTGCCGGTTGCGCTTTCGGCTGGCATGGCGCCGGATCGGGCCCGTGCGTGGGATCAGATGCAGGACGTCTACTACGGGAAAACGAAATACACCCGCAAACAATCGGAAGCCGCGCAGAAAGCCCGCGGGTTCTCCCTCGACGAGCTCGCGCTGATTGAACGGCGCATCAGCGGCGTGAAGGACGCCGGTGAGCGGTGGCGGCTGCGGCTGGAACTGCTGGATGTCACCGGCGGGTACCGCGCGATTGAACGTGCCGCACGCGACATCGTGCCCCGCGAGGACAACGCCCCGACAAAGAAGCAGGTGGCGTTCTCGGCGCCGAAGAACGGGCGGGCGCGCATCACCATCGACACCACCGACCGCAAAGCAGCCGACTTAGAGCACCGCCTGCGCCAAGACATCGATGCCACGCTGCCGGCGGCGGCGCAGATGGAGGAGGCGTTCTGGCGCATCGTCGAAGGCAAAACCGGCGGGGTGGTCGCTGCCGCGCCACGGCCGATCGTGATGGTGCCGATCACGGAGCACGCACGCATCATGGCGGGAGACGGCGACGACATCATCCTGACGCTGACTGACGGCACCATCATGACGGGTGCGGAGTACCTCCAGCAAGAGTTCGGCGAAGCCTTGGAGGTTGCCGCCTTCCACCCGGAGGAAGGGGCGGTGAACCTCTACGACACCGAACGCTTCGCCAACCAGAAACAACGCGATCTTGCCTGCATGGTCTCACCCGTGTGCGCCTTCCCGGGCTGCCGCCACGGCGCGTATGCTTCCGAGATCCACCACGTGGATGCGTGGAAACACGGCGGGCTGACCAACATGGACAACCTGGCGCCGCTGTGCCGCTACCACAACCGGATCAACGACGATGACCCCTGGCGCAACAAACGCGGCCGCATCGCCATGATCAGAGGCGCACCCTGGTGGGTTTCACCACGCGGATACCACCTGAGAAACACCGACCGCGGAGCACTCGACCAACTCTTCGGCTAGGCGTTGTCGATGATCACCTTCATCGCCTGGTGCTCGTCGGCATGCCAGAACGTCTCCCATGCCTCGCCGAGTTGGTCCCACGTGAAGTGGTGTGTTGCCAACGACTTGATGGGCAGGTCCGAGTTCTGGACTGCCTTAAGCAGCATGCCTGTTGTATTGGCGTTGACGAGGCCGGTGGTCACGGTGAGGTTTTTAATCCACATTTCCTGCAGCGGAAACTCCACCGGTTTTCCGTGTACGCCGACCACGGCGATATTTCCGCCTTCCTTGACGTTATCGGTGCATGTTTTCCATGTCGCAGGCAGGCCGACTGCTTCGATGGCGGTGTCGACGCCCCGCCCTTCGGTGATCTCCGCAATCCGCGTATTGACATCATCGCTTGCGGGGTTGAGGGTGTGGGTTGCGCCCATTTCGCGGGCTTTGGCGAGGCGGTTGTCGTCCATATCCACAACCGTGATGGTGGCGGGGGAGTAGAACTGGGATGTGAGCAGCACACCCATGCCGACTGGGCCTGCGCCGACGATCATGATGTCGCTGCCCGGGGTGACGTTGCCGTATTGGACACCGATTTCGTGCCCGGTGGGCAGGGCGTCGGAGAGGAACACTGCGATTTCTTTGTCCAGCGTGTCCGGCAGGTGGTAGAGGGAGGTGTCGGCGAACGGGGTGCGCACGTACTCGGCGAGTGTGCCGTCGATCATGTAGCCCAGAATCCAGGATCCGCCGTTTTGGCAGTGGCTGTAAAGCTGCTTTTGGCAGTTTTCGCATGCGCCGCATCGGGAAACGCACGAGACGAGTACTTTGTCGCCGGGTTTGAAGCTTTGTACTGCGTCGCCGACGGCTTCGACGGTGCCGATGCCTTCGTGGCCGAGGATGCGCCCGTTCCAATCGCCGGAGCTCTCGCGTTCGCGCTCCTCAATTTCGGGGTTTTTGCCGTGGAAGATTCCGAGGTCGGTGCCGCAGATGGTGGTGGTGTCGATGCGGATGATCGCATCGGTGGGCTCCAAGATGGTCGGCACAGGGCGCGTGTCGACGCGCACGTCGCCCTCGCCGTAGTAGGTGAGTGCCTGCATTGTCTCAGCCATGATGGGGGTCCTTTCGCTGGTGTGGCTTCAGACACCCTCATCGTATGGCCGAGGTGCAGCCTCTGCTAGGAAATCGTCGCGATCGTGGCGTTCGCCTTGACGCGCTCGCCCTGTTGTGCGGCGAGGGAGATCTGCCCGTCGCGAGGCGCTTTGATCTGCGATTCCATCTTCATGGCCTCGACGGTGGCGATCGCGTCGCCCTTGGAGACGACGTCGCCGTCGGCGACCAACCATTCGACGATGGTCGCTTCGTACTTCGACGTCACGGCGCCCGCTTCGTCACCGGCTGGGCCAGCCGCTTCGGCCGGGGCCGTGGCCGCGCCGCCGCCGAGCATGGCGACCGGGAAGCCGATGGTGTGCAGGCGGCCGTCGATTTCCACGACGACGTCGCGGCGCTCGTCGTAGATGTGCTCGATGTCGACGCCGTTGTGTTTCTGCGACGGTGAGTAGTTGTGGTCGACCCAGTCGGTGTAAACGTCGAGGCTCTCGCCGGTGATTTCGGGCGCGTCGACCATGTCGCGGTGGAACGGCAGCACGGTGCGCACGCCTTCGATAACGAACTCGCTGAGCGCCTGCTTTGCGCGGGCGAGGGCGGTGTCGCGGTCGGGTCCCCAGACGACGAGTTTGCCCATGAGCGAGTCGTAGTACGGCGGGATTTGTCCGCCGGTGCGAACGCCGGTGTCGATGCGCACGCCTGGTCCGGTCGGCACGTCGAAGCGGGTCACCGTGCCGGGCGAGGGGGCGAAGCCGTTGGTGACGTCTTCGGCATTGATGCGGAATTCAAAAGCATGCCCGCTTATCGACGGATCGATCCCGTTGCCGCCGTTACCGTTCGAGTCGACGAAGGAGAGGGGAAGCCCATCCGCGATGCGGAATTGCTCGGCGATGATGTCCACGCCGGTGACGGCCTCGGTGATGGGGTGCTCGACCTGGACGCGGGTGTTGACCTCCAAAAACGACACGGTGCCGTCTTCGGAGACGATGTATTCGACGGTGCCGGCGGACTGGTAGTTCGCCTTGCGGATGATTTCGCGGGCGCCTTCTTCGATGGCGCTGCGCTGCTCGTCGGTGAGGAACGGGGCGGGGGCTTCCTCGATGAGTTTTTGGAAGCGGCGCTGGGTGGAGCAGTCGCGGGTGCCAAGCACTGCGACGTTGCCGTGCGCGTCGGCAAGCACTTGCGCCTCGACGTGGCGCGGGTGGGTGAGGAACTTCTCCACGTAGCACTCGCCGCGGCCGAACGCTTCGCGCGCTTCGCGACCAGCGGACGCGAAGCCTTCCTCGATGTCGGCTTCGTCGAAGACGACTTTCAGGCCGCGCCCGCCGCCGCCGAAGGCTGCCTTGATCGCGATGGGCATGCCGTGCTGGTCGGCGAAGTCGCGGGCTTCCTCCCAGGTGGACAGTGGCTCGCCGGTGCCTGGTGCGAGCGGGGCGTCAGCCTCGACGGCAAGCGCGCGGGCGGAGAGTTTGTCGCCGAGGAGTTCGATGGCGTCCGGCGATGGCCCGATCCAGGTCAGGCCTGCCTGCTCGACGGTGCGGGCGAAGTCGGCGTTTTCGGAGAGGAAGCCGTAGCCGGGGTGGAGGCAGTCGGCGCCAGCGCGGTGCGCGATCTCGATGAGCGCCGGGATGTTCATGTACGTCTCGGCGGAGGTCTTGCCCGGCAGCAGGTAGGCCTCGTCGGCGACCTGGGTGTGCAGCGCCCCGGTGTCCGGCTCGGAGTAGACGGCGATGGAGCGGATGCCCAGATCGCGGGCGGTGCGCGCGATGCGCGTGGCGATCTCGCCGCGGTTGGCAATCAGTACGGCAGAAAGAGTCATGAATTAACCTTCCAGGGTGTAGCGCTCGAAGCGGAGTTTTCCGCCGGGCGGGAGTTGTGCGGCGATGTCGACGTCTTCATTGATCACGGTCGCGATGACAGGGTAGCCACCGGTCACGGCGTGGTCGCGCAGGAAGAGTACGGGTTGGCCGGACGGGGGGATCTGCACGGAGCCCGCGACCATGCCTTCACTGGGGAGCTCGCCGTCGCGGGAGCGGGTCAGCGGGGCGTCGGATTCGAGGCGCAGGCCCACGCGGTTGGAGTCGCCGGTAACGGTGAATGTGGTGGCGAAGAACCGGTCCACGGCGTCTTTATCGAACCAGTCGTCACGGGGGCCGAGGACGCAGCGCACCACGCCGACGACGTCCGCGCCGTCGCGTTCGACGCGCAGCGGGTTGGACAAAAGCGAGTTCGCGGATTGCGGCGGGGTCAGCGACATAGCGATGGTGTCGCCGGCCGCCAGCGGCTTTGGGCCGAGACCGGAGAGCATGTCGGTGGCCGCGGAGTCCAGCTCGGTGTCGGCGATGAGCCCGCCGCGCACGGCGACGTAGGTGCGAAAACCCAGGCGCGCCGGCTTGACGACGACCTCCGCGCCCGCCGGCACAATCGTCGGGGTGGCCAGCGGCGCGGGGCGCCCGCCGACGGTGACTTCGGCGTCGGCGCCGGTGACACAGATCACGGTCTCGGCCAGGGCGGTCATGGTCAGCCCGCCGACGTTTTCCAACAGCGTGGCGTTGCGTTTGTTGCCCACCGCGGCGTTGGCGGTGCGGGCGGAGGCGCGGTCGGTGGACCCGGACGTGGTCACGCCCAGGTTGCCGTTGCCTTGTCGGCCGAGGTCCTGGTACAGCGTCTGCAGGCCCGCGTCGTCCAGCGTGAACACGGGGCGGCGCGGCGGTGTGGCCAGGTGTTTGCGCGCGGTCTGCGTGTCCGCGGGCAGGGTGTCCACGGCGTGGTAGTGCACGCGGTCGCCGGGGGCGACGAGCGCGGGTGGGGTGGCGGTGGAGTCCCACATCGGGGTGGCGGTGGTGCCGATGAGCTGCCAGCCGCCGGGGGAGGTGCGCGGGTAGACGGCGGAGAACTCGCCGGCCAGGGCGACGGCGCCTGCGGGCACGGCGGTGCGCGGCGAGTCGCGGCGCGGGATTGCTAGCGCGCGCGAAGCGTCTTCCGGCACGCAGTAGGTGAACCCGGGGGCGAATCCGCCGAAGGCGGCGACCCAGGTGGTGGAGGTGTGCCACTCGATCAGCTCGCGCGGGCTCATGCCTAGCGACGCCGCCAGCGCGTCGACGTCTTCCCCGTCGTAGTGCACGTCGATGTCGATGTCGCGCGGCGTGCCCATATCCGCAGCTGCGGGCGAATAGCCGGCGAGCATATCGACGGCGTTGGTGGTGGCGGTGGGCGAGTCGAAGGTCACGAGCACGGTGCGCGCGGCGGCGATGACGTCGGTTTGGTGCTCCAGCGGCGAGGCGGAAAGCGCCGCGTAGAAGTCCATGACGGTTTTCAGGTCGGGCAGGTCCACGATGAGGGCGCGGGTGCCGACTCGCTTTACGGGGTAGCTCACAGGACGGCCTCGATGCGGATGCCTTCGTCGGCAAGCTTGTGCACGACGCTGCGGGTCAGTTCGACGGAGCCGGGGGAGTCGCCGTGGACGCAGACCGATTCGGCCTGGACTTTGACTTCGGTGCCGTCGATGGCGGTGACGGATCCGGTGGAGGCGACTTGGAGCACTCGCTTAGCGACGTCCTGCGGGTCGTGCATGACCGCACCCGGCTCACGGCGCGACACGAGCGTGCCGTCGGGGTTGTAGCCGCGGTCCGCGAACGCTTCGCGGATCACGCGCAGGCCTGCCTTTTCGGCGATGTCGACGGCGACGCCACCGGGAAGCAGCATCACGGCAAGCTCGGGGCTAAACGCTTTGATGCCGTCGATGACCGCCTTGGCGTGGGCTTCGTGGTGGACGATCGTGTTGTAGAGCGCGCCGTGCGGCTTGACGTAGCGCACGCGCATGCCGTGGACGCGGGCCAGGGCGTCGAGGGCACCGATTTGGTAGAGCGTTTCGTCGGCGAGCTCGGCTGGGGCGTAGTCGATGAAGCGGCGGCCGAAGCCGGCCGGGTCGTTGTAGGCCACGTGCGCGCCGAGGGTCACGCCGTGGGCGGCGGCGTTTTTGAGGGTGCCGGCGATGGAATGGGGGTCTCCTGCGTGGAATCCGGTGGCGACGTTGGCGCTGGAAACCATCTCCAGCATGGCTGCGTCGTCAGCGACCGGGTTGCCCGCGGTGGTCTCGCCGAGGTCAGCGTTGAGGTCGATGTGCATGGCCCTAGTTATACAACCTGGCGCATGTGATCTCGCACTCAGGTTGGGCCGGGGGTGGTTTAGACAGCGCCGTTGTTGATCTTCTCGATCATCTCGATGATCGCCTCGGCCTGCTCCATCAGCTGCACCTGGAGGTAGTCGGAGGCGGCTTGGCGGTCGCCGGACTGGACCAGTTCGACGATGTGCTCGTTGACCTCGATGAAGCGGCGGTTGAACGCCGGGTCGCGCTCCAGGATGGGCAAGGTGGCCAGGCGGAGGAAGGCGTCGAGCTGGTCCATGGTGTCGCCGAGGGTTTTCGAGCCCATCGCGGCGAGCACGACGTGGTGGAAGGCTTGGTTGACGGCGATGAGCAGGTCGTCGTCTTCTTCCTCGATTGCGACGCGGGCTTCCTTGTTCAGCTCGTCGAGTCGCTCGACGTCCAGGTCCGGGCCCCACAGCAGCGCGGCCGGCTCGATGGCGGCGCGGGCGCGGAAGGTGTCGGTGACGAACTCCGGCGTCGGGGTGGCCAGGAACACGCCGCGGTTGGGGATGCGTTCGCAGAGGCCTTCAGCGGTCAGCATGGCGAAAGCTTCACGCAACGTGTTGCGGGAAACCCCGAAGCGCTCGGCGAGGGCGACCTCGTTGAGCTTTTGCCCGGGAGCGAATTCGCCACGTGAGATCGCTCGGCGGACCTCGGCGGAAACGTTGTGTGCAAGCATGGCATCCGTATTGAAATCAGTTGTCACCTACCGTATTTCTGCAGGTGGGTGACCACGTTGGTTAGAACTAGAGAGAGTATAACGCATTTATTGTTGAACAATGCACTGGTTACCTCATGTTGATCTTTCTTCTCAGGTTCCAGTGTCTTTTTAGTGCTCACAGCGCCTGCGGGTACGGTTACACCCATGAGCCACGACAACAAACCGCCGAAACTGTCCAAGAAAGCCTACGAAAAAGAGCTGCTGCGCCTGCAGGCTGAGCTTGTGGCTATGCAACAGTGGGTGGTGCAAAACGGTGAGCGCTTGGTCATCGTCATGGAAGGCCGCGACGCCGCCGGTAAGGGCTCCGCGATTAAGCGCATCACCCAGTATTTGAACCCTCGCACCTGCCGCATCGAGGCGCTGCCGAAGCCGACGGATCGCGAGCAGGGTCAGTGGTACTTCCAGCGTTACGTGGAGAAGCTGCCCACGGCCGGCGAGATCGTCATCTTCGACCGCTCTTGGTACAACCGTGCCGGCGTAGAGCGCGTGATGGGCTTTGCGTCCTCGCAGGAGTACCGGCGGTTTTTGCACCAGGCGCCGATCTTTGAGCGCCTGTTGGTCGAAGACGGCATCATGCTGCGCAAATACTGGTTCTCCGTTTCCGACGAGGAGCAGTACAAGCGTTTCCAGTCCCGCCGCAACGATCCTCTGCGTCAGTGGAAACTCTCGCCGATGGACCTGGAGTCCATCACAAAATGGGAGGACTACTCCCGCGCAAAGGACGAGATGTTCGTTCACACCGACATCCCGTCGGCGCCGTGGTACACGGTGGAAAGCGAGGACAAGAAGCGCTCGCGCATCAACGTCATTTCGCACCTTTTGTCCACTATCCCGTACGAGCACACTAAGCCGGACCTGCCGGAGATCCCGGAGCGCCCGGAGACCACGGACTATGAGCGTCCGCCTCGCGACGAGTTCCGCTACGTCCCCGACGTCGCCGCCGACCTTGAGGTGGGCAAGCAGTCCAAGAAAAAGAAGAAGAAAAAGAAGAAGTAGCTAGCGCTTCTTTGGCGCGCCCCGTGGGGTGGAGACGGTTTTGTTGCCGGGGATCCAGAACCGCCACGGGGCGTCGGCGTTTTTGGAGATGCCGATGCGCGGGCCAGCCACCCACTCCGGTTCCGAGTCCCGCGGGGTGATGTGCACTTTCGTGCCGTTATCGCCCAACTCTAAACCGAGCGCTCGGCCGAGGTTGCCCGGCCCGCGCGCCAGGTTTTCGTAGGCGATCGGCGCCCGGTCGGGGCGCTGCCGCCGCTGCCGCGCCAAATCCTCGCCGGCGACGACCTCGCCGCCGCGCATGAGGCACCCCTGGCCGTCGCCCTCCGGCGCGCACACGATGTTGCCGTTGTGGTGGATGCCGTAGGAGAAGTACACGTACAACCGCCCGGGCGGGCCGAACATCGCCGCGTTGCGCGCTGTTTTACCGCGGTACGTGTGCGCCGCCGGGTCGTCTGCGCCGAGGTACGCCTCGACCTCGGTGAGCCTGATGCTCACCCCGTTGTGCGTGATCACGCACCCAAGCAGCTGCGGGGCGACAACGTTGGCGGGTTGGAAAAAGTCGATCATGAGAGCCACTCCGCCAGCCTTGCCACGGCCGCGCCGTCCGTGTTGGTTCCCACTACCTCGTCGGCGACGGCTTTGACGTCCTCGTGCGCGTTGCCCATCGCCACGGCGTGCCCGGCCGCGCGCAGCATGCCGAGGTCGTTGAGGTAGTCGCCGAACGCCGCCGTCTCCGACATCGCAACGCCCATCGCTCCAGCCAGCTGGGTGAGCGCCAGGCCCTTGTCGGCGTCCGGGTGCATCAGGTCCACCCAGTGCTTGCCGGAGACCACCGCGCGCAGCTCCGGCACCAGCTCGCGCACCCACGGGTAGGCGTCGCGCTCGGCGTCCGACTCCACGTACAGGGCGATTTTGATGGTGGGGGAGGCGGAGCCGTCGCCAAGCAAGGTGCGCGAGGCGTAGTACTTGTCCACCTCCGCGTCCACAGCGGGCGGCAGGGCGACGGTGGCGGCGACCGACGGCGCGCACACCACGGCATGCGCCGCAAACGGCGCGCCCGGCAGGGCGGACAACAACCGCTGCACCGGCGCTTCCGGCAGGGCCGTGGTGGAGACCACCTCGCCGCCGCGCGCCACCACCGCGCCGTTTTCCGCGATGAAGTCCTCGCAATCCGGGAACATCTGCTGCAACGTGGCCAGCTGGCGCCCCGACGCCGGCGCGAGGGTCACCCCGCGCGAGCGCGCAGTCTCCAGCAGCGGCCAAAACGCATCCGGCACACGCCCGTCGCCGTCGAGGAGTGTGCCGTCCATGTCCAACGCTATTAACCGAGGTGTCCGCATTGCCCCCACACTACCGGTGTGATGTGGAACACTAGGAAAGCATGACCGATCTGATCAAGACTGAAGTACGCGACACCACCGGCGTGATCACCCTGGACCGCCCGAAGGCGTTGAACTCGCTGAGCCCCGAGATGGCCCGCGCCATCGACGCCACGTTGAAGCAGTGGCGCGACGACGACGCCATCGACCAGGTGGTCATCCAGTCCTCCGGCAAGCACTTCTGCTCCGGCGGCGATGTGCGCGCCGCACGCGAGGGCATCCTCGACGGCCGCGGCGAAGAGGTCGACGCCTTCTTCGCCGACGAGTACGCCATGAACCTGGACATCGCGAACTACCCCAAGCCGTACATCGCGCTGTGCAACGGTGTGATCATGGGCGGCGGCATGGGCATCTCCGCACACGGCTCGCACATGGTGGTCACCGAAGATGCCTTTGCGTCCATGCCGGAGATGAACATCGGCTATGTCACGGATGTGGGCATGTCCTGGCTGTTTCAGAACCTGCCCGATCGCCCGTCGCTGGCGCTGGGGAAGTTCCTCGCGCTAACCGGCTACCGGCTCACCCCCGACGACATGCTGGCCACCGGCCTGGCCACGCACAAGGTGTCCACGCTGGACGGGGTGCTCGACGGCATCGTCGCCGAAGGGCCCGGCTACCTTGACACGGTCGCCATCGCACCGGGGGAGCCGGAGCTTTCATCGCTTTACGACGGCATCGAGCGCACGTTCCAGGGTTCCTGGGCTGAGATTCAGGAAAAGTTGGACGGGGAATTGGCGGAGCTCGTCGCAAAGCTGACCGCCCAGGCCTCCCCGTCGGCGCTGGTCGCGGCCACCGAGCTGTTCGACGCCAACGCCTCGCAGGACCTCGCCGGCGCCCTGGACAACGAGCGGCGGCTCGGGGCCATGATGACCCGCGAACCCGACTTCGCCGAGGGGGTGCGCGCAGTGCTCGTGGACAAAGACCAGTCCCCGAACTTCGCCCCGCAGCCAGAACCCGGCAAGTACCGGGACGTCCTGCGCAATTAGTTATTGGGCTAGCGGGGCATCAGCCGCGCAATGACCTCCCCACCAAGGCCGAGCAGGGCCCAGACCGAGAAGAAGGCCGCGACGGCAATCGCGATGACTTCGGGCGCGCCCATCTTGCTGGACGGCGATTCTGGCGCCGGAACGGGCGTAGCGGTCTCGGTGAGGCGGGCCTTTGCGTGGTCTGAGGTCGCGCCCAGCGGGAGACAGTCTTCAAGTTCATCGAGCGTGTAGAACATCGAGCCTTCTTCGATAGGCACGCAGCCTGAGTGGAACGGAACTTCGGCCTCGTTGTACAGCATCCGGACAATGGTGTCGTCGTTGTCGTTTTGGAACGCGTCCCATTGAATGTTCGCTCCCATCGGCGTGACCTTGTCGCCACGCCACGAGGAGTTGGAGTAGTCCATGACCTGGTTCGCCGGCACGCCCTTCTCCGAGCCCGGCAGTTTCAATAACGCCGCTAGCGGAACGATGGTCTCCGCGTGGCCGAAACGGAACTCGGCCGCGGTGTCACCGCCCTCAGCGCGCTCGCGCACACCGGCGAGCATGTGGTCGAGCAGTGGCGCGAAGTTGTCGTAAGAGACGGTCTGGCCCTCAATGGCTGGGCCCTTCTCGTAGTAGTCCTCGACATCGAGAAGGTATGCGAATGTCGGGCCGTCGGACTCATCCATGTATTCGTCGAAGATCCAACCTTCGGCGGGCTTCGCCGGCTCTTCCTCCATGGCTGGGGCAATGATGTACAGGTTGTAGAACTGCAGGGCGGCATCCACGATGCCCTCAACGGTCTTGTCTTTCTTCTCAACGCCGACGAACGTCAGGGTGCCGTTATCGATCGCGTCGATGAACTCCGGCGCGAAAATCTTTCCCAGTAGGCTCGTGGCCGCCTCGCGGGATGCGGGTTTTGCGTAGGCTTGCTCCACCTTTTCTTCGAGTACGTCGCCGTCGGCCCACGCTTTGTATGCCTCGTAGCTCGGCGCAGTTTTGTCCTTGTGCGCGTAGAGGAGGTCTCGGCGGGGCTCGAGCTCTACATGGCCGTCGGCCGCACCGTACGTGAGGTTGTCGGTAAGTTCCGGATTGGTTTCAAGCAGGCCCTTGCCGAAGTACCAGCCGGATTCAATCGCGCGGTCCTCACCGGAGGACAGAAAACTAATGGAGTGCTTTTCGCGGTCGATAGCGTCGAACAGTTCCGCGTTGCGCCGCGCGTTGCGCTCGCCGATGCCGCTCAATTCAGCGCGACCGAAGGCAGTGAGGTTGCCGTACCCGCCTTCACCCGGGCCAGTCAGTTCGCGGTTAGCTTTGCTCATCGCCTCGACCTGCGGGATGAGGCGTTCGCCGAGTTCCGTGAGCTGACCGCGTTCTTTCGCGGCGGTGAGCATCTGGCCGGCGAGGTCGTCGTACTTGAATGAAGACAACCCTCGCGATCCGTGGCGGTTGACCGAGCTCGTGTAGATCTGCTGAAAACCTTCGGGGGCTTTGCTGTAACTGTCGATGGTTCCGGCAGGGAAGTAGGGCTGCTTTGTGGAATAGTACGTCGCGGTATCGGCGCTGGCAGCCGCAACGTTGCTGACAGCTACAGACGCAGCTGCGACTACACATACAGCACGACGGGAAAATATGGACATGGGAAGCGGGCTCCTTACAGGGGGGACAAGGCCGCTGCCGAGGCTAAACCTCCGAGATGAAATTAAAGTGAACACACGCTAGGGGATCCTTGCCCGGCGGGTTCGCGCAGGCGCTACAGTAAGGGGGCGATTACGGGTAAGAAAATTGCCCCCGATTCCCACATGCAAAAGGAGCGACGTTGACCGAAACGACAAACCCCCGCGACGAATGGAACCACAAGCTCACCCTCGCGCAGGAGATGCTGCCGCTGATCAGCCGCCTGCACCGCGAGCACAACGCGGTGACCTCGGTCTACGGCCGCCTGCTGGTGGGTGTCACCGACATCGACATCATTAAGGCGCACCGCTACGCCCGCCGCATCGACGAAAAGGAACTCGCGCTCGACGAGACGCTGCCGATCCTGCGCGAACTCGTGGAGATGGACCTCGGCACCGCGTCGATCGACCTGGGCCGCCTGGCCAAGGAGTTCAAGCACTCCGACGAGCAGGACCTGCGCGCCTTCCTCGACCGCGAGCTCGCCGACGTCATCGGTACCTCCTCCGAACTCGAGGCCCGCGACGTCGTGCTCTACGGCTTCGGCCGCATCGGCCGCCTCCTCGCCCGCATCTTGATCGCCCGCGAGGCGATGTACGGCGGCGTGCGCCTGCGCGCCGTGGTGGTGCGCAAGAAGGGCGACATCGACATCATCAAGCGCGCGTCCCTTCTGCGCCGCGACTCTGTGCACGGCGCCTTCAACGGCACCATCACCGTCGACGAGGAGAAGGAAATCATCTGGGCAAACGGCACCCCGATCCAGATGATCTACGCCAACGACCCGTCTGAGATCGACTACACCTCCTACGGCATCGACAACGCCATCGTGGTGGACAACACCGGTGCGTGGCGCGACCGCGACGGCCTGTCCAAGCACCTGGAGTCCAAGGGCGTGGACCGCGTCCTGCTCACCGCGCCGGGCAAGGGCGACATCCCGAACATCGTCTACGGCATCAACCAGGACATGATCGGCGACGAGCGCGTCCTGTCCGCCGCGTCCTGCACCACCAACGGCATCACCCCGGTGCTCAAGGTGATCAACGACCGCTACGGCATCAAGCACGGCCACGTCGAGACCGTCCACTCCTACACCAACGACCAGAACCTCGCGGACAACTTCCACAAGGGCAACCGCCGCGGCCGCGCCGCCGGCCTGAACATGGTGCTCACCGAGACCGGTGCTGCCAAGGCCGTGTCCAAGGCGCTTCCGGAGTTCGAGGGCAAGCTCACCGGCAACGCCATCCGCGTGCCCACCCCGGACGTGTCCATGGCCGTGCTGAACCTGGACCTGGACAAGGAAGTGGAAAAGGATGAGGTGAACAACTTCCTGCGCCGCGTGTCCACCCACTCCAACCTGCGCCAGCAGATCGACTACATCAACTCCCCGGAGGTCGTCTCCACCGACCTGCTCGGCACCACCCACGCCTCCGTGGTGGACGGCCTGGCCACCATCGCGTCTGGCAACCACCTCGTGCTGTATGTCTGGTACGACAACGAGTACGGCTACTCCCACCAGGTGGTCCGTGTCGTCGAGGACATCGCGGGCGTGCGTCCGCGCGTGTTCCCGGAGCGCAAGGACCCGGCTGAGATCCAGTAGTCATGGTCATGCACCGTAAATTCGCCGCCGTCGCCAGTGTGTTTGTGCTGGCCGGCTGCGGCGCGCATGGCGCCGAGCTGGGGCTAGAGGACGCCGCGCTCGCCGGGGACTTCACCGTCGCGGACGTGGCGGGGCCGGACGTGGAACGCGCCTACGTGTTCTGCCCGTACACGGACAAGGCTGAAGCGCAGCGCCTCGGCTTCGACCCGGACGACGTGCCTGGCATCGACGACAACACCCAGGCCTGGGAGACTGCCTCCGGTATCGGCGTGATCGCTGGGGGCCGCGCGGAGATCGAGTGGTTCGACCCGCGCAAAGTCGACGCCTGCGGGCCGGGGGTGGAGCCGTACCAGGAAATCGACCCGGCGGCGACGGTGCGCGGGAGCGCCGAGACCCGCGAATACGGAGGCGGGGAGACCGCCGAGGTCACCGTCCTGCGCTTCGAATGACCTCGTCGTAGTAGCCCAGCACCGTCTCGGTGGAGGCGCGCCACGTCCAGCGCTCCGCCTCGGCGCGGCCGGCCGCGGACATGCGCTCGCGCAGCTCCGGCTGGGTCAAAATACGCTCGATCGGGTCGGCCCAGGCTGCATCCGGCGCCTCCGGGTCGACCAGCACGCCGGTCTCTCCGTCGGCCACCACAAACGGCAGGCCGCCAGCCTTCGCCGCCACCACCGGCACGCCGGACGCGAAGGCCTCCAGCGCGGCGAACCCCAAGGTCTCGGTGGTGGAGGGAAACAGCAGTACATCGCCCGACGCGTAGGCTGCACTGAGGTCCGCCCCGGACAAATACCCGGTGAAGGTGGCCCAGGCGGGCGGGTTGGCGCGGAGCTCGTCGTAAAGCGGGCCCTCGCCCACAAACGCCAGGCGCGCGTTGGGCACGCGCTTGCGCACCTCTTCGACGATCGGAATACAGCGGTCCACGGATTTTTCCGCCGAGATGCGGCCGACGAAGATGATCAGGGGGTCGTCCGGATGGCCGTCGGAAAGCAGGCTGCGCATCTCCCGGGTGCGCGCGGCGGGGGTGAAGCTTTCCGTATCCACCGCCTTCGGCCACAGCCGCACGTTTTCGATGCCGTAGTCGGCGGCCTTGTCCATCATCGGGCCCGAGGTCACCATGTTCAGCCCGGCGCGGCCGTGAAAGGTGCGAAGCCCCCACTCGGCGATCGGTTTCACCCACGGGATGCCGAGTTTCAGGCAGTATTCCGGCACGTCGGTGTGAAACGAGGCGACGACGGGGTAGCGGCGCGCCACCACCAACGTGGACCAGCCGGCCGTCCAAATGGGGTTGACGGCGTGCACGACGTCCGGGTTGAACTCGCGCAGGCGGCGGTAGGTTTTCGGCCCCAGCATGCCGTGCTTGACCTCGGGGTAGACCTTCAAGCTGTGCGAGCGGATCGGCACAACCTCAAAGCCCGCGTACTCGGCGGGCGGGTTACCGGGCGCGAAGATGAGCACCTCGTGGCCGAGCGCCGCCAACTGGTCCAAGTGGCGGGTGGTGCGGGTGACCACGCCGTCGATTTTGGGCAGGAAGACCTCGGTGAGCAGCGCGATGCGCATCTACTTCTCGCCGTGCGGCACGCCGGCGGACTGCGCGGCGGTCCACAGCGAGCGCGCCGGAATCTTCGAGCGGTCCGCGCGGTCGGCGTACTTCTTCGCCACCTCCTCGACCTCCACGAGCAGGCCTTCTTCCAGCTTCGTCGGCTCTAGGCCGAGGTCCAGGAAAGCGTCGTTGACCACGTAGAGTTCGTTTTCCGCGGACTCCTTGCGCGGGTTGGGCACCATCTGCACCTCCGCGTCCGCAATCCTTGCGACGAGCTCCGCCAAATCCCGCACCCTGTGCGTCTCCGTCATCTGGTTGAAAATCTTCACCCGCTCGCCGCGCGCCGGCGGGTTCTCCACCGCCAGCTGGATGCAGCGCGCCATGTCGCGGATGTGGATGAACGCGCGGGTCTGCCCGCCGGTGCCGTGCACGGTCAGCGGGTAGCCGATCGCCGCCTGCATGAGGAAGCGGTTGAGCACGGTGCCGTAGTCGCCGTCGTAGTCGAAGCGGTTGATCAGGCGTTCGTCGCGAAGTGTTTGCGGGGTGTGGGTGCCCCAGATGATGCCCTGGTGCAGATCCGTGATCCGCAGCTCGTCGTTCTTGGCGTAGTACGCGAACAGGTGCTGGTCCAGCACCTTGGTCATGTGGTAGACCGAGCCCGGGTTGGTGGGGTAGAGGATCTGCTGCTCCACAATGCCGTTTTCGCCCGCGTCCACCTGCACGTCCAAGTAGCCCTCCGGGATTTTCATGCCGGCGGTGCCGTAGCCGTAGACGCCCATGGTGCCCAGGTGCACGACGTGGATGTCCTGGCCGGTCTCCACGATCGCGGTGAGCAGGTTGTGTGTGGCGTTGACGTTGTTGTCCACGGTGTAGCGCTTGTTGCGCGGGGACTTCATGGAATACGGCGCGGCGCGCTGCTCGGCGAAGTGGATCACCGTGTCCGGCTGGAAGTCCTTGAGGAAGGCCAGCAGTGCGTCGTAGTCCTGGGCCACGTCGATGTTTTCGTAGCCGATCGTTTTGCCGGAGACCTCGTTCCAGGCCGACAGGCGCTCGTCGATAGTCGCGATCGGCGTCAGCGACTCCGCGTCGAGCTCGCCGTCAATGCGGCGCCGCGACAGGTTGTCCACGATCGTGACCTCGTGTCCGAGGTCTGAAAGGTGCAGGGATGCGGGCCAGCCACAGAATCCGTCGCCGCCCAGAACTGCAATTTTCACTAATTCCCGCCTTTCTTTACGCACATTTCCGCATACGTTACCGGTGCTCGGCAACCTCCGCTGAGCGTACTCGCGTGCGCGCACCCTCGGCGTATGTAATGTTGGATAGGGCATACAACTGAGTGGTAGCGTTTTGCTGTGTTCTGGCCGTGTTCGAGCGTTGAAAAAGTTGGGAGCCCGCATGTCTCTGCCCGGTAAAGATTGCGTGCGTGCAAAGCGAATCACCGCAGTAGCTACAGTGTTGGCGCTCGCGGGCGGTGCCGCGGAAATTCCGCTTGGCCCCGTCGGGTCGGTCGCGCACGCGCAGATCGCGCCAACGCAGCAGCCGGGCATCGACAACGGCACCGTGCGGACCGCCGGACGCGATTGGGAAGCGTCCGTGTTTTTCCTCACGGGCATGACGGTGCGGACGGTGAGCATCGACTTTGTGCCGGCAGACAGCACCAATCCGAGGGAAGAGGCTCCAGCCGACGACCCAGTGTTCACGCGCATCCCCGAAATCGCCGATTACCGCGTGGACCACATGAAGGGCAAAGAGGTCCTCGCCTCCTACGACGTTACGGCGCGCCGCAGCCAAGGGACCTCCACGTCGGGGCATCCGACCATCCACATCACGTATGAGCTCCCAGGAGTGCAGGTTGGCCAGGGCGAGCGACTGGCCCTCTTCGCGCCGGGTAAAGGCAGTCAGTACCCCACGCCTTTGCGTGGCGGCGGTGCGCGGTTTACTCGCCCCACCGTCAATGCAGACATCCGCGGTTCAGTAACCATGCACGACGCAACCGCGGATGAGTACAAGCAGACGATGGTGGAGATCCGCCAGGGTGCCGAGACCTTCACCTCTCCAGTGCAACCCGACGGTTCCTACGAGATTGCGATGCCGTCGCCCTCCGGCACGATGGAAATCAACGTGATTCCACCGGCCGGTTTTGTTACCCCGGAGCCAAAGACGTGGGAGGCTGCTGAGGGCCTCGCCGCCCCCGACTTCGATGTCTACCCGATCACCGTGAGCGGTTCGCTTATCGACGACTCCGGTACCCCCGTGCAAGGCGCCCCCGTGACGATTGCCGGCCGCACCGCGACTACGGATCAGTACGGCAACTTCACCGTGAACAAGGTTCCGGCTGGCACGTACGACGTGGTGTTCGGCGACACCACGACGACGCACGAGAGAACAGTCTCCGGTGTTGTGGTGAGCGACAAGCGCGACAACTGGATTGGGCAGCACACGACTGCCGCGAAGTCGCAGTTCGGCACCGTGTCTGGTCGTGTGACTGATCCGGATGGCAATGGTCTTGCGGGGGTGACGGTGACTGCCGGCGGCAAGACGGCTACTACTAATGCCGACGGTGTCTACTCGATTGCTGATGTGCCGACTGGTTCGGTGTCGGTTGCGGTTGATGCCGCCACCGTGCCGGATGGGTACTCGGTTGATGGCCCGCTTGATCGCAATGTGACGACGTCTGGCGTGTCTGGTGTGAAATTCTCCACGACGCGTGAGACCGGCGCCGTGTCTGGTCGTGTGACTGATCCGGATGGCAATGGTGTTGCGGGTGTGACGGTGAGCGCTGGCGATCTGTCGGCGCGGACCGATGCTGATGGTGACTATTCGATTGCTGGTGTGCCGACTGGTTCGGTGTCGGTTGAGGTGACTGATGGTGTACCGGCCGGGTACTCGGTTTCTGGTGCGCAGCAGGAGAATCTCACGACGGCGGGCGTGACGGACGTGGATTTCTCCACGATGCGTGAGACCGGCACCGTGTCTGGTCGTGTGACCGGTCCGGGCAGCACAGGCGTTGCCGGAGTAACTGTCAAGGCCGGCACAGCAACGGCGACGACGGACGCTAACGGCATGTACTCGATTCCTGGGGTGCCCACGGGCACGACCACCATCGAGGTCACAGCGTTGCCTTCGCGGTATGTACTGCCTACGTCGCAGCAGCGGAACGTGACGGTCAATGGGGTCCAAAACGTCGACTTTCCTCTCGAGCTAAAGCCGACCCCGACGCCGACTCCGAAACCGACGACTTCTGCACCCACCCCGACGCCGACACCCGAACCGACGACTTCAGCACCGGCACCGAAGCCGTCGCCCACGACGTCTGCTCAGCCGACGACTCCGAAGCCGTCGCCGACGACGACTGCCCAGCCGACGACTTCAGCACCGGCACCGAAGCCGTCGCCCACGACGTCTGCTCAGCCGACGACCTCGAAGCCGTCGCCCACGACGTCTGCTCAGCCCACGACGCTGAAACCGACACCGACGTCCACTACACCTAAACCATCGCCGACTCCGGCCCCTGCCCCGCCGTCGACGCAGCCGCCGGCGCCGACGGTCGGCTCCGTGGCCGGCAAAGTCGCCGACCCCGCAGGCAAGCCGGTGCCGGGCGCGACTGTCACGGCGCGCGACGCGCGTGGCAAGACCCACTCCGTTCCGGTCGCCGCGAACGGGAAGTTCCAGCTCACCGACCTGCCACCGGGCGACTACACGGTCACCGTCGGCGTACCCACAGGCCACGTCGCCCCGCCGCCCGCCAACGTGACCGTAAAGGCGGGGCAGCAGGTCCAGCTGCCCGGCTTCGTAGTCAACCCGGAAAAGCCGAAGGCGCGGTTCGATTGGGACCGTGTGGTGGTCAAACCCGGCCAGACCCAGGTCACCGCACCAACTCGTACTGGCGACACCACAACACCGCCGAACTTCCGCACCAGCACTGTCACGCAGGTTAAGCCGGACGGCACCACCACTGAGCTCCCGGCGGAGGAGAGCTGGATTACGGTGGAGGGCGACGGCACGGTTGTCGCTAGGCCGCCGCGCGATGCCGAACCGGGCGAGTACCGCGTCGAGGTGCGGGGCGACTCGGGCGAGACCCACACAATTACCGTCGAGGTGGATGAGCCAACCCCGATGGCGCAGCAGCACGAGGTGCGTTTCCCGCTGATTCCGGTGCCGGCAGGGTCGACGCGTCAGGCTGGCCGTCCGCGCGCGACTGTTACCGACGGTCCGTTCGTGTACGTCGATCGCCGCCTGCCAGAAGGCACCCGCTTCGAGGTGGGGCCGGCCTACGCGGACTGGGTTCGCGCCGATAACAACGGCCGTCTCACCTTCACCCCGCCGAAGGACGCGGCACCCGGCATCCGGGAAATTCCGGTGAAGGTGACGTTCCCGGACGGTACGTCCCGCACCTACACCGCTGAGGTGGAGATCGGCGATCCGCTTCTCGCACACACCACCGAGCTGGGCTACGAGGAGGGCTTGTCGGTGCGTCCCGGCGAGGGCATCACTGTGTTGCGCACCGGCGCCGCGGTGTTGCCGGAGGGCACCACGTTCGAGGTGGATCGCTCGCAGCCGCTGGGCGATTGGGTCGCCATCGTGGACGAGCACACCGGCAACCTGCGCGTTTTCGCGCCGCAGCAGGGTGAGGTGAAGGTGCCGGTCATCGCGTACTTCGCCGACGGGTCGTCCGCAGAACTTACTGCGAGCGTTCGCGTATCGACGAGCTCCGCCCTCTCCGCCGCCCATTCCCCCTCGTACGCCGATGTGTCGGCAGCGCCTGGCGGCACCGCGACCGTGAAGCTGAGCGGTTCCGTGCCGGCTGGCACCACGTTTGCTGTGGTTGATGGTGGGGGGCTGCGGAACGTGGGCGTCGATAGGCGAACTGGCTCGCTGAAAATCAAGCTTCCCGCCGACGCGCAACTGGACACCCCCTACACGGTGACGGTGCGCGTGCGCTACGCGGACGGCAGCACCGAGGAGATCACCGCGCAGGTCACGGCGGCCTCGGACGCGGCGCGCTTCACCCCGCGAGTGGCTGGGGTGACCGCTGAAGTCGGCGAAGCCGCGACCGTGCGCACCGGGCTCAACCACAACGCCAAGCTGGCGGAGTTCGACCATGACGGCTGGCAAGTGTTCTACGACCGGGCTACCGGCGAGCTCACCGCGAAACCGAACAGCGACGTGCCGGTGGGCACCGTGCTGAAGGTGCCGATGAAGGTGACGTTCCCGGACGGCTCGACGAAGATTGTGGAGTACGCGTTTACCGCCACCGACACGCCCGCCCCGGCGGTAAAGCAGAACCGGACGTCCTCGGGTTCGTCCGACGGCTCGTCCATCGGTTCGTCGGCCGGATCGTCGGACGGCTCGTCGGCCTCCGGAGGATGGATCGCGGTGGTGCTCGGCCTGCTCGCGATGATCGCGGGTGTGGGGTACGCGGCCTTCCTCAATCAGGACGCCATTCGGGCGCAACTGAAGCACTACGGATTTTAGAAAAGGACATTGACATGAATATTTCGAAGAAAACCCTGGCAGTGTCCTTGTGCGCTGCACTCGCGGCGACCGTGGCGCCCATGGCGCCGGTAGCGGATGCGAAAGTCACGCTCGGCACCACCCAGCCGGATGCGACAGTGAACCGTTCCAACCCCACCGAGCCGTTTGTCAACGGCTTCATCACCCCGCGTGGCACTGGCCGGTTCGACTATTCGCACCCCGCGTCCCAGGCGGACAACCACCAGTTCGATACCTCCATGGAGGTGCGCACCAACGGCGACGTGGTGGTTCCCGACCTGTTTGCGCAGCCGGAAGTGACCACCGACGGCACCGCCGACGTGCTCACTTACACGCTGCAACAAACCAACTTCCTCATCACGCGGACCTACCGCATCGACGGCGGCCAGGTCAACGCCACAGTGACCGTGAAAAACACGGGCCAAACTGCGGCGGAGGTGGGCATTGACCTGGCCAACGTCGTGCCTTTTGCCGAAGGTATTACGGCTAACCAGGACGGTGACCGCGTGGTGGTGCAGCCGAAGTCCGGTGGTTACATCACCGACGTGCGCTTCACCGCGCCGGACACGGTGGCAACGGGGGCGACTCAGGCGGCGGCCCTTTCGGGCGCGAACAACGGTGCCAAGCACCAGGCGGCGAGGTGGGAGCGCACGGTTGCTCCGGGGGCGTCGATAAGCGCAGGTATGTCCGTGGCAATCAGCACCCAAGAATCTGCCCTCGACACCGACGGCGATGGGCTGCGCGACTCCTGGGAGACCGAGGGGCTCAGGCTTGCCGACGGCACGTACCTGCCCATCCACCGCTGGGGTGCAGACCCCGACCGCAAAGACCTGTTCCTGCAGGTCAACTGGATGAAGTCCGAGTGGGAGACGATCGGCTGCGACCGCTCCGAACGCTTCGCCGCCACCCTCGATGATTTCGCCGAATTTGCCGCCTGCGCCACCGCGAACACCAAGAGCTACGCGCCGAACCCGTCGCTTTTCAAAGAGCTGGAAGACCTGTTCGACCAAAACGGCATCAACCTGCACATCGACGCCGGCAAGACTTACGTCAGCGAATCCATGGCCAGCATGACCGCGAAAGAGCGCAAGGGCGGTGAGACCGAGGATTACACCGCCGAGTACTTCGGCGGCCTGGACGAGCTGGGCCGCACCAAGAAGCTGGAGGATCAGGCCAAACACTTGCTCGGCGCGCGACGCTCCGTGTTCCGCTCGGCACTGATCGGCACCCGCTTCGACGAAGGCGCGAAGCGCAACGTCACCGGCTTAGGCCAGGTCAACGGCTCCACCTTCTTCATCTCCGGCGACGTGACCAACAACGACGAACTGCTGCGCAACACCATCCTCCACGAGTTCGGCCACACCTTGGGGCTGATGCACTGGGGGCGTGAAACCCAAGACAACACCGCCCAGCGTCCCGTGCGCTTCGTGGACACCAAGGACCCGTCGGTGGAGTTCTACCGCGCCGGCTACGACTGGCTGGATAAGTACAAGTCCACCATGAGCTACGCCCACCAATTCTCCACATTCGGTTTTTCCGACCAGGAGGTGCGCACCAACGAGACCATCCCGAACGCCGACGACAATTCCCGCTACAAGCCCAAAAACGACGACTTCGACTACGTCATCCCGTCGGACTGGGACAACCTGCTGTTCAAAACCGAATACATCGGCCAGGGCGTGCGCGATTACGACGACACCGCCGACACCCCGGAAGTGCTCGCGGACGAGGAGCGCGCCGAAGTCGACGAACTGATCTCCGCCGCAGCCGCGACCGGCAAGAACGACGGCAAGGTCGGCTTCAGCCTCGCCCGTAGCCTGCACAATGACAACGGCATTGTCACCCACGCGGACACCAACATCATCAAGGGTGAGCTGCGTAACTTAGGGTCCACCGACGACACCTTCACGGTGGTTGCGGACTATGGAGTCGGGCAGTTCAAAGACAGCTACTTTGCCAAGGGCGACTCGAACTACATCACCCCGGTGGATATCGAGGTCTCACCGGCCGCGTTCATTGACACACCCGTCGTGCCGCTGCACATCACCGTGTCCAACTCCGAGGGCGCTCAGGTCTTCGACGACACCTTCAACGTTTCCGCGCTCGAGTACACCCCAGCGGAGATGGATAAGGTGCTGAAGGAAGTCCTCGCCTCCGACGCGGACGAGAACCTGAAAACGTTTGCCCGTCAGCGGCTGAAGGCCGCGCCGGTGGGGACGTCGACTGCGACGGCGAAGCCTGCGCCCGCGCCGGCGCCTACGCAGAAGAAGGCGGAGCCGTCGCCAAGCGAGAAGCCCTCCGGCAGCTCCGACTCGCCGATTGCGATCATCATCGGCGTGCTGCTGGGGCTTATCGGCCTGGGTGCTGCGGGATTCGGCTGGGCACACAGCCAAGGGCTGCTTCCTTAAATACGATGGGTGGGGCAGAGTGCCTATCGACGACCAAAGGAGCCCCACCCCATGAAGGCCATCCGCTACACCGACTACCAAACGTTTCCGCAGATCGTTGACGTTGACAAGCCCACCGCCGGCCCCGGCGAAGTGGTACTGAAGGTCGCCGCCTCGGGCGCATGCCACTCCGACGTCGCCGTGTTCAACGACTTTGTCGAGGGCACAAACCCGTTGTGCGCGCCGCAGTTCACCCTCGGCCACGAAGTCGCAGGCTGGGCGGACGAGATCGGTGAAGGCGTCGACGGAATCGAGCGCGGCGCCGCGTACGTGGTCTACGGTCCGGTCGGCTGCGGCTACTGCCGGTTCTGCATGATCGGCCAGGACACGTTCTGCGAAAACGTCGCCCAGGTCGGCTACCTGGGCATTGGTTTGGGTCGTGACGGAGGCATGGCGGAGTACGTCGTCGTGCCGGCGCGCAACCTCGTGCCGCTGGGAGAGGCGGACCCAGTGAAGGCCTCCGCGCTTGCCGATGCCGGTTTGACCCCGTACCACGCCATCAAACTGGCGCTGCCGAAGCTGAACAAGGCCGGCTCGTCCGCGCTGGTGATCGGCCTTGGCGGGCTCGGGTTGCTGGCAGTGCAGATCCTCAAAGCCATGACCGGCGCGACGATCATCGCCACAGACACCAAGGAAGAAGCGCTGCGCGAGGCTGAGAAGTACGGCGCGATCACCGTTGCTTCCGGCGACGATCAGGCCGCGAAAATCCGTGAGCTCACCGGTGGGTGGGGCGTAGATGCCGTCTTCGACATGGTCGGCATCGGCCCCACTGTGGAGACCGCGATGACATCCGTGGCCACGCAAGGCCGCGTGTCCATCGTCGGCCTCGGTGCCGCGGGCAGCGATTACGGCTGGCAGTGGTACAAGGAGCCGTACGAGGCCGAGCTGGTGAAGACCTACTGGGGTACTCTGCCGGAGCTCGGCGAGCTGGTCGCGCTACTGCAGCAAGGTCACCTGGAGCCGCAGTACACTACATACTCGCTGGATGAGGGCTTAAATGCCTACCAGAAACTCGTTGACGGCCAAGTCGCCGGCCGCGCGATCATCGTGCCCAACGAGCGTTTCTAAGACGCCCGCTCATCCCACCATTGCTCGAGGTACGCAATAGCCTGGTCGATGGCGTGGTGGGTGTCCACCGCCTCCATCGACGGCAGGCCTTCGGAACGGAACTGCGGGCCCAGGTTCTTAAACGGGCTGATCGTGCGATCTTCGTGCATGGCCGCGTGGATGGACTCTAGGATGTCGTTGATCCTGCGCGCCACGATCTTCTTCTGGGCGCGGTTGAAGGTGGGTGGGGCGAACGGGTTGTCGTCGATGAGCATGTGCCCCGAAAGCTTGCCCTCGCGCGGGTCGAACGCGAATACTGCGACCGGGAACGTGAAATCGGAGTTCATGTTCGGGCGAAATTCGATGCAGAACGTGGTGTAGAGCGCGTTGTCCTGCGAGTTCTGCACCATCGCCAGCGTGGCGGTGGACATGTCCTCCGCCTCGAACGACGCGCGGCGCTTCAGCGCGAACGCGGGATCCTGCGGGTCGACGATTTTCACGGTTTTGTCATCGAGCGCGACGAGGATGCGGCCGAGCTCGGCGACCACGTTCGCGGCGTCCTCCGGCGTGTACCACTCGGGCGCTTGCGGGCTGCCGGGCTGCAGCATGGCGAGCTCGACCTCGTGGGTGTCGATGTCGTGCACGATCACGGCGACTTTCAGGCCGGTGTCGGTGACGTAGTCGGCGTCTAAGTGGCAGGCGATGTCTTCGTCAAAGTACGGATCGTCGTGTTCGATCCCGAGGTCGTCGGCGAGGTCCGCCGCTTCCTCGTCGTAAGTGTCCAGGTAGTACAGCTCGTAGGTGTCGAATCGCATGGGTCCCCCTCGGTGTCGTGCGGCAGCCCCCTGCTGCCGCCTATCGACGACACTAAAGCCGCCCTACTTCCGCGCACAAGAGCCTGCGTGTCCATGAAAATGCGCAACGGCGAGGGAACCGCCCCGGGGGATATGGTTGCGGGCATGGATGAGCAAGCGAAGTTGGAGCGGGTATACGCGTACCCGTTCGGCGACATTTACAACAACTACCTGGCGAAGGTTGAGCGCAAGGGTCACAGCCGCGACGAGTTGGACGACGTGCTCGGCTGGTTCACCGGGCTTGCGCCGGGGGAGTTGGAATCAGAAGCCGAGTCGGGCAAGACGCTGCGCGAGTTCTTCGACGCGGTGGCGCTCAACGCGAACGCCGATTTGATCACCGGGAAGGTGTGTGGCGTGCGCGTCGAGGAGGTCGAAGAGGACCTCATGCGCAAGATCCGCCAGATGGACCTGCTTGTGGACGAGCTGGCCCGCGGCAAGAAGATCACCAGCATCAAGCGCGGCGCGTAACCCTAATCCCAGCCGGTGTCGCGCGTGCTTCGCTGGTTGAGGTGGTGGCCCATGTGGGGGATGACAAAGTTGAGCACACCCCGGCGAGGGGAGTAGATCAGCTCACGGTCGATGAGCTTCTGCCGCACCATGGAAACTTGCTGTACGCGTTTGCCCAGGTGTTGCGCGATCGCAGCACTTGGCACCGCCTGTTGGCCCTCCTGTACTTCGGCCATCGCTGAAAGGTATTCGAGCTCGGCGGCGGGCAGGTGTAGCAGCGCTGGTTGGTGGACCAAGTCGCCCAGTGTTTTCAACACGTCTGGGGTCACTGCCGCGAGGTCGTCGTGGGAAACGGGCTGGTCCCGGCGGCTCGCACGCTCGAACAGGTGGTAGCCGAGGAGCTGGATTAAAAAGGGGTAGCCGCGGGTCAGCGCCGCGGCGTCCGTGAGTACCCCGTCGGGGATCTCGACGCCGCCTCGTGCCGCGGTATCCCTCAGTACCGAAAGTGTCTCTGATGGCGTCATTGGGGCGAGCACGGCGTGCTGGGCGCGGCGCAGAAACGTGGTGCCCGGGTGTTGTAGTAGCGACTCCACGCCGTCAGGCAACCCGGCGGCGGCGAAGGCGATGTCGCGCCCGTCGCGGCGCAGATCCTGCACCGCGGCCGTGAGTTGCCACAGCTCTTTCGCGTTGACACTTTGGACTTCGTCCAGGGTGATCAGTACGCCGGATTCGGGCGGCAGCTCGTCGCAAAGAGTGTTCAGTGAACCGATCAAGGAGGGGGCCGGCTTTTCACCCGGGGCGGCGGTGGTTGAAAACCCGCCGATGCCGGAGACCGTCACGCCCGTGATGCGTCGCCGCTCTGGGTCCTGCTGTCGTACCGTGGCGAGCGCCTGCGGGATCACGGTGGCAACCAGCGGTTCGACCAGCTCGTACGGCTGAGCGCGTAGCACGATCCAGCCATGGCCGGCGGCTTCGTCTTCGAGCTCGTTGAGCGCGACCGTCTTTCCGATGCCACGCGGCCCCGAGATAAGCAGGGTTCGCCTCGGGTCGCCGGGTCCGCCGTCCAGGCCGGCGCCGAAGCTGCGTGTGAGGCTGCCGTCGCCGCCGAGCACGACGGGTGAAACGCCGAACGTGGGGATGAAGGGATTACGCATCCGTGCCTCCTTGAGTCTTTATACTCTTTATACACGGGGGTGTCTTTATACTCTTTATACTCCCAATTCGTCGGCGATTTTCAAAGCGACGGCACGGGCAGGAAACGCTCGGTGAGGCGTTGCTGCGTCACAGCAGCACGGAAACGCCGCGCACGATGGAATCCCACAGCCCGATCACGGAAAAGCTGAGGTCAGAAAGCGAATCCTGCCAAGATGCCGGTAGGAAGTTGTTGGTGATGTCGGTGGTGAGCATGATGCGCAGATCCTCCGCGCCGTGGTGCATGTTGTAGTTCAGCTGCGAGCTCAGATTCATGGCAGCGATGCTACCCCTCGCACGACGACGCACCCCGGTAAAACCGTACGAACATCACATTTTGCAGGCTTTATAGGAGTGACTAGCGTCAGGTATATAACAACCGAATCAAGGAGGGGCACGCAGTGACGACAGCGACCACAGCAGTCACACCAGCAGCAAACTCAGAGCAACAACCTGAGGAAAAGAAACGCAACACCGGCAAGATCATCGCGTTCATCTTGGCGTTTGTGGCACTCGGGGTGGTGATGATGCTGCCGATTGCGGGCCTGGCCATGCCGGCGAAAATCGCGCTCGGCATGCTCGCCTTCGCCGTGATCATGTGGGTCACCGAGGCGGTGTCCTACTCGGTTTCCGCCGTGATCATCGTCGGCCTCATCGCGATCTTGCTCACCTTCGCCACCGACCCCGAGACCGGTCAGGCGGTCGGCGCGTCCAAGGGACTGAGCATCGCAATGAGCGGATTCTCGTCGTCTGCGGTGGCGCTCGTCGGTGCCGCGCTCGCGCTGGCGACGGCGATGCAGGCCACTGGGCTGCACCGCAGGCTGGCGCTTTACGTGCTTAAGACTGCGGGCGAGAAGGTCTCCAACATCGTCATCGGCGCGATCGTCATCTCCATCATCCTGGCGTTTTTCGTCCCGTCCGCAACGGCGCGCGCCGGCGCCGTCGTGCCGATCCTCATGGGCATGGTCGCCGCGTTCGGCCTGGCCAAGGAGTCGAAGCTGGCGGCGCTGCTGGTCATCACCGCGACGCAGGCGGTGTCCATTTGGAACGTCGGCATCAAAACCGCCGCGGCGCAAAACCTGGTGGCCGTCGGCTTCATCGAAGACCAGCTGGGACAGACCGTCTCCTGGGGCCAGTGGTTCCTGTGGGCCGCGCCGTGGTCTGTGCTGATGTCGATCGCGCTGTTTTTCATCATGCGCTGGGCGATCAAGCCGGAGGCTGAGGCGATCGAGGGCGGGCGTGAGCTCGTCGAAAAGCAGCTTGCAGAGATGGGGCCGATGACCGGCGCTGAGAAGCGCCTCACCGCAATTGCCGTCGCGCTGCTGCTGTTCTGGGCGACGGAAGGCGTGCTGCACCCGATCAGCTCCGCCACCATCACCATCGTCGCGGTGGGCATCATGCTCACCCCGATCATCGGCGTGATGGACTGGAAATACGCCCAAGAACACATCAATTGGGGCACCCTGGTCGTCTTCGCCGCCGGTATCTCGCTGGGTAAGTTCCTGCTGGACACGGGCGCGGCGACCTGGCTGTCGGAGGCGACGTTCGGCGCCATCGGCCTCGCCTCCATGCCGATCATCGCCACGATCGCGCTGGTGAGCCTGTTTAACATTCTCATCCACTTGGGCTTCGCCTCGGCGACCTCGCTGGCGTCCGCGCTGATCCCTGTGTTCATCGCGCTGGCGGCCACCCTGGACGTGCCCAACAACGGCATCGGCTTCGTGATCATCCAGCAGTTCGTCATCTGCTTCGGCTTCCTGCTGCCGGTCTCCGCGCCGCAGAACATGCTGGCCTACGGCACCGGAGCGTTCACCTCCAAGCAGTTCCTGCGCACCGGTATCCCGCTGACGATCGTGGGCTACCTGCTCATCCTGCTGCTGTCGGCAACCTACTGGAACTGGATCGGTCTGCTCTAACTACTCCACAATCAGGCCCAGGTGTAGCGCGGAAAGTTCGTGCTCGCCTGGGCCTTTCGGCAATTCAGCGAGCTCGCGGGCGGTCGCGGGCGTCACCGGAATGATCCACCCGAGCTTCGGGTCCAGCACCGGCACGGCTTCGCGGTCAACCGGCACGAAAGTGACGTCGCGCTCGCCTTCGTGCCGCAGCTGCACCGCGCCGCCTGCGGCGATGCGATCGAGCGCGGCCGCCGAGGTGGTCACGATGACCATCTTTTCCTCGGTGTCGGGGGAGAGTTTCGCGGTGTGCACCTCAAGCTTGTCGACGTTCAAAGGTTCAAACCGGTCCGGAAAATCCACCAACGGCGTGTGGCCGAGGCCGAGGAGCTGGCGTGCGCGACTGAGAAGTCCCATGCCCGCCGAGTGTAGAGGGCCACCGCTAGTGATTGGGCAGTCGAGTTGTTCACAGATTTGGAAACACTGGGAACCCGCGCACAGTTTCGGCAGCACACCCCGGTTACAGTGTCTGACATGGCAGAAAAGGGCACCTCTTACCGCGCTGAGCTGGTCATGCCGTACGGCACCGGCGACGTGGTCGTCTCCCCGCACGACTACTCCTCCCCGCTGGGCACCCGTCTGTCGCGCGCCGGCTGGAAGTCGGTGCTGCGCCGCATCGTCACCGACTTTTCCAACGACGCCATGGTGGACCGCGCAGCCGCGATGACGTACTACACGCTGCTGTCGGTTGCACCGATGCTGCTTGCGGCGTATTCCATTTTCAGCCTGCTCATGCCGCGCGAGGAGGACGCCCCAGACTCGCTGCTCGCCGAACTGATTCGCTCGTACGTGCCTGCAGAGTTGCAGGAATATGCGCTGGCGCTGGTGCTGTCGATTGTCGGGACGCCGTCGCAAAGCACGATTGCCCTCGTGGTCTCTGTGCTGATCTCGCTGCTGTCCGCCTCGGGCTACGTGCGGTCGTTTTCGCGTAACGCGAACCTCATGTACGGCCGCACTGAAGGCCGCCCGATTGTGGTCACGTGGGCGACGATGTGGCTGGTCACGCTCGTGCTCGTGGTCGGCGCGGTGGTGATTATTTTGGGCGCGCTGCTTACCGACGGCATCGTGAACGCCGTCCTCGGACCCATCGCACGACCGTTGCAGCTGGAGGATGAGCTGGAGTACCTCACCTCGATTTTTCTGCCCGTGTGGGACTACCTGCGCGGCCCCGTGATCGCGGTGGTGGCAGTCGCGCTGGTCAGCGTGCTCTACCACTTCACCCCGAACGTGCGGCCCGGGCGGTTCCGGGTGCTGACGCTCGGCTCGGCGCTGGCGCTCGTGGTAGCCAGCGCGCTGTGGGTGGGTTTTGGCTGGTACCTGAGACTGGTCGGCGTGCGTAGCACCTACGGCGCGTTCGGGACGGTGCTGGCGGTGCTGGTGCTGGTGTGGACGGTTAACGTGGTGTTGCTGATGGGCGTGAAAATCGATGCCGAGATGCTGCGCGCCAAAGAACTGCAGGCGGGGATGGATTCGCGCCGCTGCATCCAGGCGCCGCCGCGCTCCAGCCGGGGCGCTGCGGGACGGCTACAGATGCGGCGGTGGACCGACCGGGCAGCGGATGAAATCTTGAACGGATGATTACAAACCCGCCGGTAGGGTGGCATCATGGCACTGATTGATCCCCGCACAAAGTACCCGTCCGAATTCCCCTCCGAGCCACGCCAGAACAACCCCGGCCTGGACGTGAAGATGGCGACCGAGCCCGATCTGGGGCAGGACTCCTACGAAGGCTCCGGCAAGCTCGAGGGCCGCCGCGCCCTTATCACCGGTGGTGATTCCGGCATCGGCGCCGCTACCGCAATCGCGTTCGCCCGCGAAGGCGCCGACGTGGCCATCGCCTACCTGCCCGAGGAGCAAGAAGATGCCGAGCGCATTGTGAAGCTCATCGAGGATGCCGGCCGCAAAGCGGTGGCGATACCGGGCGACCTGCAGGAGCTAGAAAACTGCGTAGCCGCGGTGGAAAAGACCGTCGAGGCCCTTGGCGGCCTGGACATCCTTGTCAACAACGCCTCGCGCCAGGTGTGGAACGACGGGCTGCTCAACATCTCAGACGCCGATTTCGACGCCACGATGAAGACCAACATCTACTCCGCCTTCCGCGTGACCAAGGAAGCGGTCAAACACATGGAGCCGGGCTCATCGATCATCTTCTCCACTTCAATCCAGGCCTATGAGCCGTCCAAGGAGTTGTTGGACTACGCCATGACGAAGGCCGCCTTTAACAACCTGGCCAAGGGGCTGTCCGGCGAGTTGTTGCCGTCGAAGGGGATCCGCGTCAACGCGGTCGCGCCCGGGCCGATCTGGACCGTGATCCAGCCGGCGGAGGGACAGCCGAAGGAGGTTGTGGACAACTTCGCTCAGGACTCCGACATCGGCCGCCCGGGCCAGCCCGCGGAACTGGCGGGCGCCTACGTGTTCCTCGCCTCCGAGGCGGCGTCCTACATCTCCGGGGAGACGCTCGCAGTGACCGGGGGTGCGCTGACCCCGTAGGGTTGAACACCGTTCAAAAGGTCCGGTGAGCTGCTAGAGTTCGTGGGTATGGACTCACGCGAGATCGCCGACATTGACGCTGCCCACATCTGGCACCCCTACGCGGAACCGGGGCAGTTCACCTACCCCGTCGAAAGCGCCGCGGGCCCACGCATCACGTTTCTCGACGGCCGTGTGCTCATCGACGCCATGTCCTCCTGGTGGGCCGCCATCCACGGCCACTGCCACCCGCGTTTGGTCTCCGCGGCCGAGGCGCAGATTGCGAAGATGAGCCACGTCATGTTCGGCGGGCTCACCCACGAACCAGCGGCGACGCTGACGAAACGCCTGCTGGAGCTGACCGGCGGGGCGTTTTCCCAGGTGTTCTACTCCGACTCCGGATCGGTGTCGGTGGAGGTGGCGATGAAGATGGCGCTGCAGTACGCCATCGGGCAAGGGCACCCAGAGCGCACCACGTTTTTGACCTGGCGCTCCGGCTACCACGGCGACACGTTTGCCACCATGAGCGTGTGCGACCCGCAAGGCGGCATGCACGCGATGTGGGGCGACGCGCTGAAACCGCAGGTGTTTGCCCCCGCGCCGCCGGTGCGCGGCGCGTCCGCCGGCGAGCATGCGGCGTATTTGGATGAGTTCGCACGGCTGATCACACCGGAGATCGCCGGCGTGATCGTCGAGCCAGTGGTCCAGGGTGCCGGCGGCATGCGCTTCCACGACCCCGAGCTGCTTGTGGGGCTACGCCAGCTTTGCGACGCCTCCGGCATCCCCCTCATCGCCGACGAAATCGCCACCGGGTTCGGCCGCACCGGCCAGCTGTTTACCACCCTGGACAACGGCGTTGTGCCCGACATCATGTGCGTGGGCAAGGCGATGACCGGCGGGTTTATGACACTCGCGGCCACCCTGGCCACCGAGAAAATTGCGTCCGGAATGGAGCCGCGCGCGCTCATGCACGGCCCGACGTTCATGGCCAACCCGCTCGCCTGCGCGGTCGCGACCGAGTCCGTTGCGATGGTGGCGGAGGGGAAGTGGCGCGACCAGGTCGCCCGGATCGAAGGGGAGCTCGAGCGTGGCCTGCGCCCGCTGGCGGACATCCCGGGCGTGGGCGATGTGCGCGTGCTTGGCGCCATCGGCGTGGTCGAGCTCGAACACGACGCGCCCATGCGCGAAACCACCGAAGCCGCCATGGCAGAAGGCGTGTGGATCCGCCCATTCGGTCGGCTGATCTACACCATGCCGCCCTACATCTGCTCGGAAGAGGACATCGCCCAGATCTGCCGGGGCATTGGGGCAGCAGTCAAGGAGGCTACGAAATGATCATTGCTGTAACCGGCACCAACACCGACGTGGGCAAGACGGTGTCCACTGCCGCCATCGCCGCCGTGCTCAAGCGCCGCGGCTTCGATGTGGTGGCAGCCAAGCCCGTACAGACGGGCGAGGAGGCGGGGCAGGGGGATGCGTCAGCCGTCGCAAAGCTTGCTGGCATTGAGACGTTCGAGCGGTGGCGCTACCCGGAACCCCTCGCACCGAACCTCGCTGCGCGCCGCGCCGGGATCGAGACTCCGAGCCTGGACGAGGTCGCGGAATGGGTGCGCAGCCTCGATGCCCCGGATCGCGTTGTGCTGGTGGAAGGCGCCGGCGGGCTGCTGGTGCGGCTTGCCGACGACTACACCCTCGCCGACATCGCCAAAGCCACATGCGCGCCGCTCGTGGTGGTCACCTCACTGGGGCTGGGCAGCTTGAACCTCGCCGAACTGACCTGCGTCCAGGCTCGCGCAATGGGCCTGGAGGTGCTGGGGCTGATCGGCGGCAGCATGCCCGATAACCCGGACCTGCCCACGCGCCTCAACGTCGAGGAGATGCCCGAGGTCACCGGCGCCGAGTACTGGGGCCACCTGCCGGAAGGCTGCGGGAGCCTCGGCACGGCTGAATTTGCGGAGGCCGCCTGGGACGCGATCGGAGAGGCCGTGCGCGTAGGCTCGCGGGCATGATCGACGCCCGCGACACCGCCCTCATCTTCGAAGGTGGAGGCACCCGCAACTCCTATACCGCCCCCGTGGTGGAAAAGCTCCTCGCGGAGGAGGTCCAATTCGGCTGGGTCGGCGGCATTTCCGCCGGCTCGGTCCACGCGTTGAACTTCGCCTCCCGCGACACGTGGCGCTCCGAGAACGCGTTCACGGAGTTCGTGGGCAACCCCAAGTTCGGCGGCTGGCGCTCCGTGGTGCGAGGCAAAGGCCTGATCAACGGCGAGTGGGCGTACGAGCAATCCGAGGACGTTCTGCCGTTCGACTTCGACACGTTTACCCGGACCACCGAGGAGGTCCACGTTGAGGCGGTGCGCGCCGACACAGGGGAGACGGTGGCGTTCAACCGCGGCGACCTGCGCACCTTGGAGGACGTCGCCCTTGCAGCCCGAACGTCGTCGACGCTGCCAATCCTGATGAAAATGCGCGAGATCGACGGCGTGCCCTACGTCGACGGCGCGCTGGGAACCTCGGGCGGTTTGCTCATCGACGCCGCTCGCGCCGCAGGCTACACCCGTTTCCTCGCTGTGCTCACCCGACCGCGCGACTACGTCAAGGGGCCGCAGAAACGCGAGCGCGCCGTGCGCCGCATCCTGCGCAACACGCCGAAGGTCGCCGATGCGATGGTCGCTCGACCCGAGATCTACAACGCTGCGAAGCAGTCGCTTATCGACGAAGCCGGCGCCGGCAACGCCTACATCTTCTTCCCCGACGCAATGGGAGTGGAGTCCACCGAGCTCGACGCGGGGAAGCTGTGGGCGAACTACGCGGCCGGCCAGGCGCAGGTGGAGCGCGACTGGCCCGCGATGCGCGAGTTCCTCACCGCGAAGCGTTAGTCCGCGATGAGCGGCTCGATGGTCAGCTCCGGGTGTTCTTTCTCCACGAACGCGAGCTTCCATTTGTCGCCGAACAGGGCGATGAGCTCGCCGTCGGTGCGGGTGAAGATTTCCACGCCGCGCTGACGCCCCAGCTCCGGCGCGGAGTCGGCGTCGGTGCGGCGCGCCACCGAGTACGGGATCGGCTCGGTGACGGTTTCGACGTTGTACTCGTTTTCCATGCGCGCCTGCATGACCTCGAACTGCATCGGGCCGACTGCGGCCATCACCGGGGCGGCGTCGCCGCGGGCGTCGTTGCGCAGGATCTGCACGACGCCCTCGGCGTCCAGCTGGTCCAAGGCCTTGCGGAACTGCTTGTACTTGCCCAGCGACTTGGCGCGCAGCGTGCGGAAGTGTTCCGGCGCGAACTGCGGCATCGGCGGGAACTGGACCTTCTTACCGGCGTAGATCGTGTCGCCAGGTGCCAAAGCGCCGGCGTTGACCAGGCCGATGATGTCGCCCGGGTACGCCGTTTCCACCGTGTCGCGGTTGCGGCCGAACACCGTCAGCGCGTACTTCGTCGAAAACGACCGGCTGGATTGCGCGTGCGTGACCTGCATGCCGCGTTCGAACTCGCCGGAGACCACGCGCATGAATGCCAGGGTGTCGCGGTGGTTTTTGTCCATGCCGGCCTGGACCTTAAACACCACGCCGGAGAAGTCGTCGCCGACTTCGCGCTGCTCGTCCATCGCGGTGGTGGACGCCTCGATGGCCTTCGGGTCCGAGGCGCGGCCCTCTGGCGCCGGGGCGATGGCGCACAGCGTGTCCAGGATCTGGTGCACGCCGAAGTTCAGCATCGCGGAGGCGAAGATGATCGGCGAGGTGGTGCACTGCTCGAAGAGTTGCTGGTCGTGCACGGCGCCGTCTTCAAGCAAAAGCGACGCCTCCTCGACGGCGGTGTCCCACACGTCGCCTTCCTTGCCCGCGGCCTCGTCGGGGGAGTAGTGCTCCTCTGGGGCGATGGTGGAGCCGCCGGCGGTGCGGGTGAAGTGCACGTACCCGTCGATCTCGCCGTCGCGTGAGACGTGCGCCAGGCCGCGGAAATCGCCTGCTTCGCCGACCGGCCAGTACAGCGGGGTCGGCTGCAGGTCGATTTCGGAGACGATCTCGTCGACAAGCTCGAGCGGCTCGCGGCCCACGCGGTCCCACTTGTTAATCACGGTGACAATCGGCAAACCCCGGGCCTTGCACACGCGGAACAGTTTCAGGGTTTGCGGCTCGAGGCCTTTGGCTGCGTCGATAAGCATGACCGCAGCATCGACAGCGGAAAGCACGCGGTAGGTGTCCTCGGAGAAGTCCGCGTGGCCCGGCGTGTCCACCAGGTTGACCACGTACGGCTCGCCCTCGTGGCCGTCGGGGGCGTACTCGAACTGCAGCGCCGAGGACGCGACGGAAATGCCGCGGTCTTTTTCCATCTCCATCCAGTCCGACACGGTGGACTTGCGGTTGCCCTTGCCGTGCACCGCTCCGGCCTCCGAAATCACGTGCGCGTGCAGCGCCAGCGCCTCCGTGATCGTCGACTTACCGGCGTCCGGGTGGGCGATGACGGCGAATGTGCGGCGGCGCGCGGCCTCGGAAACGGTACTCATAAGCAGCTAGCTTATCGACGCACCTTCGGCCAAGTACAGTCGTGTCCATGACAACAATCGGAGTGTTTCTTGGATCTGTACACTCTGGCCGCATCGGCGAGCATATCGGCGCCTGGGTGATGGACGCCGCCGCCGAGCGCGACGCCGATTACCGCCTGTTGGACCTGGCCGATTCCGACGTGCCGCACCTGGTTGCGGAGGTCGTGCCGGGCGCGGCGAACAAGCAGTATGACGACCCGGTGGTAACCCGCTGGTCCAAGGCGGTGGATGCCTGCGACGGGTTCGTCTTTGTCACCCCGGAGTACAACCACTCCATCCCGGGCACGATGAAAAACGCCTTCGACTCGCTGTTCGGCGAGTGGGCCGGCAAGCCGGTGGCGTTTGTCGGCTACGGTGCCGACGGCGGCGTGCGCGCGGTCGAGCACTGGCGCCAGATCGTGGCGAATTTGTCCATGCGCGGCATCCGCAACCAGGTTGCGCTGCACATCTTCGGTGAGGACGTCGAAGACGGCGAGCTCGCCCCGCGCGAGCACAAGCAGGTGGCGCTCACGCGCGCGCTGGATGACCTGGAGGCCGAGCTGGGCTAGTCCGCCAACGGGAGCTCGAACTTCAGACCCTCGCATGTGATGCGCCCGGTCTGCTTGCCGTTCCACTCAGGTGTAAAGCCGACCTCCTCGAGCGCCTCGGCGATCGCCTGGCCGATCTCGGCGTCGGACTCGTCGCCGGGGTTGTCTAGGGAGCTGAAGCCGAAATAGATCAGCCCTGTGTGGATGACGCAGTCGACGTCCTGCATGGTGCAGTAGGCGTAGCCCTTGCGGCCTTCTTCGCGGGCGAGGTCGGCGCCGTCCTCGGCGGCCTCGCCCATGTCGTAGCCGGTGTCGAAGGAAAAGGAGAGCTCGCGCTTCGCCAGCGCCTCGCGTAGCGCGTCGATGCGCTTGGCGTCCTCGGAGGCCTCGGGGACGAAGCGGGCGTATTCGTCGCGGACTTCGTCGATGAGGTCGGTCGGGCGCTCGTTGTCTTCCAACCAGCTTTCGATGTGGCTGGCGCTCCAGCCGTGGCAAAGCTGCAGGCAGATTTCGCTGGTGGTCTCGTCGGGTTCAAAAAGGCCGGGTGCGGGCGGGTATTTGCTGTCGAACATGGCATGACGGGTCATGCCCCACAACCTACCGTGTTGCGTGGATCACGTTCTGTGCTTTGCCTAGGCCTTCGCTGACAATCAACTGCACGGCCTTGGTGGCGAGCGCGACCTGGGCGGAAATGTCGCTCTCGACGGGGGAGAGCACCCAGTCCGGCACCGCCACACCCTTCGGCGGGCGCCCGATGCCCATCCGCACACGCAGATAGTCGCGGGTGCCCAGGTGCTCGGTGATAGATTTCAGTCCGTTGTGGCCGTTTTCGTTGCCGCCGAGCTTGACGCGCACTTTCCCGGCGGGCAGGTCCAGCTCGTCGTGCACCACGATGATGCGCTCCGGCGCCACGCCCAGTTGTTTCGCCAGCGGGCCGACGGCCTCGCCGGTGGTGTTCATGTACGTCGTGGACCGGGCGTAAGCCACGCTGTCGCGCACCTGGACGAGCGCTTTGACCCCCGGCACCGGCGTAAGCTCGCCGGCCAACTCGTCGAGCGTCATGTAGCCAACGTTATGCCTGGTGGCGGCGTATTTCGCGCCCGGGTTGCCCAGCCCCACCACGAGCCACTCCGCCTCCAGCTTGGGGGTGCGTTTGCGCCTGAAGAATCCGAACATGACGCATACTCTAGCCATGGACTTTCCACGCGTGATCGCAGCACCCATGGCCGGCGGGCCGTCCACGCCCGCGCTCGTCAACGCGGTGAGCTTCGGGTTCATCGCACTCGGCACCTGCACCGTCGCCCAAGCCCGCGAGTGGCTCGCCGCGTGCGAGCCGCCGTTCGGTGCCAACCTGTTTGTGCCGCAGCGCGAGCCTTTGCCTGGCGACGTCCTCACGGTCGCCCGCCGCCTTAACCAAGAGGTCCCGGAGGTGACGTCCGACTACGCGGAGAAGTTCGCACTCGTTCTCGATGCCGCGCCGGCCGTGGTCTCGTCCACGTTCGGCTGCTTCACCGAAGACGAGATTGCCCAGCTGCACGCCGCGGGGTCGGAGGCGTGGGCGACGGTGACTAACCCGGCCGAGATCGCCGAGGCGCAGCGCAGGGGCGTCGACGGCGTGATCGTCCAGGGCCCGCGCGCCGGCGGCCACCGTGCAACCTGGGACCAGCACGACGATCCGGACCAGCGCCCGCTGGAGGAGCTGCTCGCGCTCGCCGACGGTCCGGTGATCGCGGCGGGAGGCGTGCGGGGACCGGAGAACGTCGCCAAGCTTGATGCCCCCGTCGCCTGCGGCACCGCATTTTTGCTTGCGGACGAAGCGGGAACGAGCGAGCGCAACCGCGAACTTTTGCGCTCGGACGCGCCAGCCGTGGTCACGCGCGCGTTTTCTGGGCGGTGGGCGAGCGGGGTGGAAACCGCATTCACCCGCGAGCACCCGGACCTGCCGCCGACCTACCCGTATTTGCGCCCCATGACCAAGGACAATGACTACTGCCTCGTCGGCGCGGACCGCGGCGAACTCATGGCCGCACCGGCGCGTGAAATCGAGCGGATGCTAACGCCCTAGTCGGCCGGGGCGATGTTTAAGGTGTCAGCCAGCTCGGCGGCGGCTCGAACGAGGCAGCGATGTTCAGCTCCGTGCCGTTCATCATCCTGCTGCTGCCGCTGCAGATGATCGCCGAGGCTGAGGTCCGCCTGCTGGACAAGCTGAGCGTCTAGTACACCCGCGTGGTGTTCTCGATCGCGCCCAAGCCCTCGATTTCCACGCGCACCGTGTCGCCGTTAGCGAGGTAGCGCTGCGGATCGCGGGCGTGGCCCACACCTGCGGGCGTGCCGGTGGCGATGACGTCGCCGGGCTCGAGCGGGTAGAGGTGCGAGATGAACTCCACCAGCTTCGCCGGGGTGAACACCAGATCGTCGGTGGGGGCGTGCTGCATCACCTCGCCGTTGACGGTGGTGGTGATCGCAGGGCCCGGCTGCCACTCGGTGTCCAGCCATGGGCCGAACCCGGCGGTCTTCTCCAGCGATTTGCCCTGGTGCCACTGCTGCGTGCGCTTTTGAAAGTGGCGCTGGGTGTAGTCGTTGATTACCGAGTAGCCCGCGATGTGCTCCGCGCCGTCTATGGCGTGGCGGGCGCGGGTGCCGACGATGACCGCGAGCTCGCCTTCGAAGTCGAGCGTGTCGGCGTTGAAGCTGGGCACCTCGGCGTCGTCGTAGGCGCCGATGAGCGCCTCCGGGTACTTGATAAACAAGGTGGGCACGTCCGGCTGCTCGTGGCCCATCTCCGCGATGTGCTTGGCGTAGTTCAGGCCGACGCAGATGATCTTGCCGGGCCGCGGGATCACCGGGGCGAGGTCGCCCGGGGCGAAGGTGATCTCCTCGCCTTCGTCGAAGGTGCCGTCGCGGAGCAGCTTTCCGACGTCCCCCGCGCCCAGCGTGACCGCCCTATTGTCATCGATGATGCGCGCGGCGGTGGTGGTGTCTCCGGTCCTGATCGTGGCAAGTTTCATGCGCGCTAGCCTATCGCGCGGAGGATCTCATCCGCCGCGTCCGCGGACGCGATAGCCAGATCCACCTGCTCCTTCGCGCTAAATGGTTTGAGCACGTAGTCCGCCGGCGCCATCCTCCCAGGCGGGCGGCCGATACCCACCGCCACCTTGTTATACGGCTTGCCGCCTAAAGATTTCGTGATGGACTTCAACCCGTTGTGCCCGTGGTCGCCGCCGCCGAGGCGCAGCTTCACCTCGCCGAGCTCCAAGTCCAGCTCGTCATGCGCCACATACAAATCGGCCGGCTGCACGCCGAAGTAATCCATCAGCGCTTTGACCGGCCCGCCGGAGACGTTCATGAAAGACCGGGTGCGGGCGATGACCGCATGGTCGTCGTCAAGCAAGCGCCCCTTCGCAAGCTCGGCGATCTCCGTGTTCGTGCGCTTGTGCACCGCAAGCTGCGCCGGCATGGGGGTCGCGCGGCCAAGCAGCTCCTCCACGACGAACACGCCCGCGTTGTGCCGCGTGGCGGCGTACTGCGGGCCGGGGTTGCCAAGGCCGACGATCAAGATAGTCACGCCCACGAGGATAACCCACCCGAAAATGCGGAAAACCCGCCGCCGCGGCAACGCGGGGGCGGGTTCAGCAGGGGGAGAGGTTTACTCCTCGCCCTTCTCCTCAGCCGGAGCGTCGGACTCGGCGCCAGCCTCAGCGCCGCCTTCCTCAGCTGCCTCGGCCTCAGCCTCGAGGTCCTCGTCAACCTGCTCGTAGGTGACGTTGACGATGAGGGTCTCTGCGTCGGAGATGAGCTCTGCGCCCTCCGGCAGCTTGACGTCGGAGGCGTAGAGAGCGTCGCCGATCTCCTTGCCCTCGATGGAGACGGTCAGCTCGTCCGGGATGGACAGCGCGTCGATCTCGATCTCGACGTAGTCGGTCTCCTGCAGCACAACTGCGCCCGGAGCAGCCTCGCCCTCCATGACAACCGGGACCTCGACGGTGACCTTCTCGCCGCGCTTAATGCCGAACAGGTCGATGTGGTCGATGTCCAGGGTGATCACGTTCTGGTCGATGTGCTTGACCATGGCCAGCAGCTTCTCGCCGTCGAGCTCGAGCTCGACGATGGCGTTGGCGCCGTCGTTACGCACGATCGCGGTCATTTCGATGCGGTCGACCGCGAAGTGGATGTTCTCGATGCCCTTTTCGTACAGGACACCCGGGATCTTGCCGTCGCGGCGCAGACGGCGTGCGGAGCCCTTTCCGAACTCCTCGCGACGCTCACCCTTGATAACGGTGGGGGTAATAGCCATGTTGTACTCCTTCTTGGTGGAAGGGCCACAGGCCTTGCCTGCGACCACTAAACGGATATGTGCTCGTCGAGTGATCGCAAAAGGATCTCAAAATCGCGTCGATAACGGCCCTTTGAAAGGCCCTCGCCGAGACTGCTACAGGGTAGCAGCCGGTTTCTGCCACACAAAATGCCCGCCCGCCTGGGCTTCCTCGTGCTCGTGCCCGAGCGGGATGCCGCCACGTTCGCGCATCAGCAGCGTGACCACGAAGCCCGTGACCGTGGCCGCCATCAAATACACGGTGATCGCAGTGGTACTGCCCGTCGCCTCGCGCAGAGCAGCGGCGATGGTGGGGGCGAACGCGCCACCCAGGATCGCGCCGAGCGCGTAGGAGATGGACGCGCCGGACGCGCGAATGGAGGCGGGGAAGAGTTCCGCGAAGAACGCGCCGATCTCGCCGTAGGTCAGGCCAAGCCCGACGGTGAGGAAGACCAGGGCCGCGGTGATCTTCGGCAGCGACCCGGTGTCCACAAGCGGGAACAGTACCGCCACGCCAGCGGCCTGCACGACAAAGCCGACCAAAAGGGTGCGGCGGCGGCCGATGATGTCGGAAACCCAACCGGCGAACGCGGTGGTGCACAGCCAGGTGGCAGCGGAGGCCGTCACGGCCCAGAGGATGTCGCCGCGCTCCAAGGCGAGCCCGGCCGGGTCGGTGGCGTAGTTCTGGATGTAGCCGCCGGTGGTCATGTAGCCCACCGTGCCGTTGGCGGCGAAGATCAGCGCCGCAGCACACACAAGCCCGGCGTGGCGCTTGAACAGCGACCCGACCGGGTTTTTCGCGCCGACCTCGCGCATCTGTTCCACCACGGGCGATTCCTCCACGCCGGTGCGGATCCACCAGCCCAAAAATGTCAGCCCGATGGACAGCAAAAACGGCACGCGCCAGCCCCACTGCAAAAACGCCTCGCCGGGGGCGATCATGCTCATCAGCGCCAGCACACCGGAGGACAGCAGCAGCCCCGCTGGCACGCCCACCTGGGGTCCGGCGCCGTAGAGGCCGCGCTTGTCGGTCGGCGCGTGCTCCACGGCCAAAAGCACGGCCGAGCCCCATTCACCACCGGCGGAGGTGCCCTGCAAGATCCGCAACAGCACCAGGGCGGCCGGCGCGAACCAGCCGGCGGTTTCATACGTGGGCAGCAGCCCGATCAGCGCGGTGGCGGTGCCCATGGTGAACAGCGTGACCATGAGCACGCCGCGGCGCCCGAGCCGGTCGCCGAAGTGGCCCGCCAGTACCGCACCGAGCGGCCGGAACAAAAATGACAGCCCCACGGTGAGGAAGCTGGCGATCGTCGCCGCCGCGGGCCCGAGCGGGCCGAACATGACTTGGTTGAACACCAGCCCGGCGACGGCGGCGTAGAGGAAGTAGTCGTACCACTCGATGGCGGTGCCGATGGTCGTGGCCGCGATGACGCGGCGTCGCTCACTGCGCACGGCTGAAAGCCTCTAAAAGTGCGTCGGTTTCCTCCGCGTTGGTCACCGTCACGCGGATGCCCTCGGGGAAAGCGCGCACCAGCACACCTTCCGCGGCCAGCCGGTCCGCCAACTCCTGGCCTGCGCCGGGCAGCCACACAAAGTTCGCTTGGCTTTCTGCGAGCCCAAGCTTATCGACGACACGGCTCCGCTCGGCCACGGTGCCGTCGATACGCGCACGCAGTGCGTCCTGCGCCTCGAGCGAGGCGAGTGCCGCCTCCTGCGCCACCGCGCTGACGGAAAAGGGGATGGAGACTTTATTCAGCGCCTCGATGATCGGGCGCGGGCCGAACGCGTAGCCGATGCGCGCGCCGGCCAGCCCGTACGCCTTGGAGAAAGTGCGAAGCCCCACCACGTTGGGGTAGCGGGTGATCGCCTCGGTGGCGACAGGCGTGTCGGCGGCGTGGTTGTACTCGAAGTAGGCCTCGTCGAGCACGACGAGCACGTCCGCCGGCACCTCGTCCATGAACGCGGTGAACTCGGCGCTAGTGATTGTGGTGCCGGTCGGGTTGTTCGGGTTGCAGATGAAAATGAGCTTGGTGCGTTCGGTCACCGCGGCGGCCAGTGCCGGCATGTCCAGCCTGTCGTCGCTGTCCAGCGACACGCGTACCGGGGTGGCGCCGACGACCTGGACGAAGATCGGGTAGGCCTCGAAGCTGCGCCAGGGGAAGATCACTTCGTCGCCGGGCTGGGCCGCAATGGACACTAGCTGCTGACACAGGGCGGAAGAACCGGCGCCGAGTGCGACCTGCTCCGGTGCCACACCGAGGTGCTCGCCGAGTACTGTGCGCAGCTGCAGCGCGCCGATGTCCGGGTAGCGGTTGATTTCGCCGAGCGCCTTGCGCATGGCGTCGAGCACCGGCGGCAGCGGGCCCTCCGCGCACTCGTTGGAGGACAACTTGATGGCGCGCTCGTCGCGCACGCCGGGGACGTACGGGGGGATGGCCTCGAGGTCGGGACGGATCATGCGCGGCTCCTCTGCGTGGTCAGTGAGATCAGGCCCAGCACGATAATCCAGCCGGTCAGCGTGGCCAGGCCCATACGGTATTCCGGAAGAATACCCATCAGCACGAGCACGAGGATGAAAAACGCGATGCAAATCCAGTTGGCCGCCGGGTACAGCGGGGCGGGAAAGGTTGCGCTCTTGGAGGTTTTGCGGAAGTTCAAGTGCGAAATGCAGATGCCCGCCCAGGTAATCAGCTCGGTGCCGACGATGATGGCGAGCAGCACCGCGAAGATTTTGCCTTCGAAGAAGAAGTTCAGGATGACGACGGTGCCCATCAGCGCGGCGTCGAAAAGCAGGGCTTTGGTGGGCAGCCCCTTCGCGCTGGTGGCGGCGAACGCGCGGGGCGCTTGGCCGTTGCGGGCGAGGTCGCGCAGCATGCGCGCGCCTGAGTACGTCATGGTGTTGAGCACCGAGAACACCGCCACCACGATGACCACGTTGAGCGCGGTGGCGGCGGGTCCGAAACCGACACCGGAAAGCACGCGGATGAACGGGCTTTCGTTCGATTCCTGCTCGTTCCACGGGGCGAGCAGCAGGATGGTGCCGATGCCGCCGAGGTAGAACACCAAAATGCGCCACACCACGGAGTTCACGGCGCGCGGGATCGCGGACTTCGGGTTGTCCGCCTCCCCGGCGGCGGTGCCGATGGACATGATGCCGCCGAACGTGAACGTCACCGCCACCAGAGCGAACAGCACGCCGGAGATGCCGTTGGGCATGAACCCGCCGTGCTCGGTGATGTTGGAAAACCCGATCGCCTCGTCCGGACCTAGGCCTACCACGAGCGCAAACCCGAGCACGATCATCAGCACGAGCGCTGCGACTTTGATCAGCGACAGCCAGTATTCGGTCGCGGCGAACACCCGCACGTTGAACAGGTTGAGCGCGACTACCAGCAGCAGCGTCACCAGTGCGGTGACCCAGTGGGGCAGGGCGGGGAACCAGTAGTCCAAGAACGTGCCCATGGCGGTCAGCTCCAGCATGCCCACCACGACGGTGGTGAACCACCAGTTCCAGCCGGTGATGAAGCCGGCCACCGGCCCGATGAACGCGCGCGAGTACGCGGCGAAGGAGCCGGAGACGGGGTGCTCGACCGCCATCTCGCCGAGCATGCGCATGAGGAGGTACACGATCGCGCCGACGAACGCGAAGGAGATCAGTACCGCGGGCCCGGCGTACTGGATCGATCCGGCGGAGCCCAGAAACAGGCCCGTGCCTATCGACGAACCAAAGGCAATCATCATCAATTGCCTACTTTTGACGCTCCTTTGCAGGCCCTGCTCTTGCAGGCTTTGGTTCTGGCTCAAGGTTTAGTTTCCTGTCGGTGGTCGTGTGGTGGTGCGGGACATCCCCCGGAATTCGGCGATGGCGGTGTCGCCGTCGTAAAGCGTGACGTCCGAAAGCCCGTTGCGCCCCCACGTGTGGCGCTCACGCGCAACGCCGCGGATGGTGCGGCCCATTTTCGCGGGCGCGAGGAAGATGATCTCGGACTGCGCGCTGACGGTCGGGTCGGTGCGCCGCGAGTTGCAGGCGCCTCCGAACAGCGCGTCGGCGAAGGTGAACAGCACACCGCCCTGGCACACGCCGAAGCCGTTGGCGTGGCGCGCTTCAACTGTGAACTCGCCCTCGGCCAAGCCGGGCTCGAGGCGTGTGATGGTCGCGCCGAGGTATTCCAGGGTGGCGTCGTTGTCGAACATGGACTTCGCGTGCTCGAGGTCGGGGGTGAAATCTACCGACGGGGCGTAGCGCTCGTACATCCTTTTTCCTTCCCGTATGCGTGAAGCCGGGGCAGCGCAAGTGCTGCCCCGGCTGTCGTGGTCCGGCGAACCGTGGCGGTTACGCCTGCCCCTCGAACAGGGTGGTCACGGAACCGTTTTCGAAGATCTCGTGGATCGTCTTTGCCAAAAGCGGCGCGATCGACAGCACCGTGAGGTTGCTCCAGCCTTCGGGGTCCTGCGGCAGGGTGTCGGTGGTGATGACTTCCTCTGCGCCGCAGTCGCTGAGGCGCTCGCGGGCCGGGTCGGAGAACACGCCGTGGGTGCAGGCGATGACCACGGACTTCGCGCCGGCCTCTTTGAGCACGCCGACGGCGCCGGCGATGGTGCCGCCGGTGTCGATCATGTCGTCCATGAGAATGCAGTCCTTGCCGTCGACGTCGCCGACGACGCGGTTGGACACGACCTTGTTCGCGGCGTCGATGTCGCGGGTCTTGTGCACGAACGCCATCGGGGCGTCGCCGAGCATGTTGGCCCACTTCTCGGCGGTCTTCACGCGGCCGGCGTCGGGGGAGACCACCACGAGGTTGTCCAGCGGGTACTTGGACTTGATGTAGTCCACCAGGATCGGCTGGGCGTGCATGTGGTCCACCGGGCCGTCGAAGAAGCCCTGGATCTGGTCGGTGTGCAGGTCCACGGAGACGATGCGGTCCGCGCCGGCGGCGGTGAGCAGGTCCGCGATCAGGCGGGCGGAGATCGGTTCGCGGCCGCGGTGCTTCTTGTCCTGGCGGGCGTAGGGGTAGAACGGCAGGATCGCGGTGATGCGCTTGGCGGAGCCGCGCTTGAGCGCGTCGATCATGATGAGCTGTTCTATCAGCCACTTGTTCAGCGGCTGGGCGTGGGACTGCATGACAAAGCAGTCGGCGCCGCGGACGGACTCTTCGAAGCGGATGAAGATCTCGCCGTTGGCGAAGTCGCGCGCGGTGGTGGGCACCAGCTCGATGCCGAGCTCCTTGGCCACAGCTTCTGCGAGGGCCGGGTGGGCGCGGCCGGTGAAGACCTTGAGGTCTTTGTGGCTTTCGGTGGAGTAACCAGTCATGAAATTAACCCTCTCGCTTCGCGTTTTTGGCTGCTTCAGCTGCATCGGTGCCCGGGCGGCGGTTTTCCACCCAGCCTTCGATGTTGCGCTGGCGGCCTTCCTTGATGGCCAGCGCGCCGGCGGGCACATCCTCGGTGACCACTGTACCCGCGCCGGTGTAGGCGCCATCACCGATGTTCACCGGTGCGACGAACATGGTGTCGGAGCCGGTGCGGCAGTAGTCGCCGATGGTGGTGTGGTGCTTGTTCACGCCGTCGTAGTTGGCAAACACGGAGCTTGCGCCGATGTTGGAGTGCTTGCCCACGGTGGCGTCGCCAATGTAGGTCAGGTGCGGCACCTTGGAGCCCTCGCCGATCTTGGCGTTCTTGGATTCGACGAAGCCGCCGAGCTTGCCGCGGGCGCCGAGTTCGGTGCCGGGGCGGATGTAGGTGAACGGGCCGACGGTGGCTTCTTCGCCGATGACGCCGAGCTCGCCCTGGGTGCGCACGACGGTGGCGCGGGCACCGACTTCCATGTCGGTCAGGGTGGTGTCGGGGCCGATTTCGGCGCCGTCGCCGATGACGGTGGAGCCCCACAGCTGGGTGTTCGGGTGGATCACCACGTCGCGGCCGATTTCCACCTCGACGCCGATCCAGGTGGTGTTCGGGTCGATCACGGTCGCACCGCCTCGCATCGCCTTCTCGACGAGCCTGCGGTTGAGCTCCTTGCCGGCCTCCGCCAGCTGCACCCGGTCGTTCACGCCGGCCAGTTCGCGTGCGTCGGGGGCGGTAAAGGCGGTGACCCGGAGGCCGTCGCCGCGCGCGATGCTCAGCACGTCGGTGATGTAGAACTCGCCCTGGGCGTTGTCCGGGGTGACGCGCGTGAGGGCGTCGCGAAGCACCTTGCCGTCGAAGGCGAACACGCCGGAGTTGACCTCGCGGACGGCGCGCTGCTCGTCGGTGGCGTCTTTTTCCTCCACGATCTCGAGGACGTCGCCGGCCTCGCCGCGGATGATGCGGCCGTAGCCGGTGGGGTTGTCGAACTCGAGCGAGAGCACGGTGACCGCGGCGTGCTCGGCCTCATGCTTTTCCACGAGCGCCTGCAGGGTCTCCGGGGTCAGAAGCGGCACGTCGCCGTTGGTGACTACCACGGTGCCGTCGAAGTCCGGGATGGCGGACAGGCCCACCTGGACAGCGTGGCCGGTGCCGTTTTGCTCCTCCTGGATGGCCTGGCGGATCTCCACGTGCATCTGCTCGGCGATCTGCTCCACGGCCGGGGCGACCTGGTCGCGCTGGTGGCCGACAACCGCAACCAGGTGGTTGGGGTGCACACCGGCGGCTGCGTGCAGGGAGTGGGACAGCAGGCTACGCCCGCCGATCTCGTGCAGCGTCTTCTGGCGGTCGGACTTCATGCGGGTTCCGGCGCCGGCCGCAAGCACGACAACGGCACGTTCGAAGTGGGTAGGCACTCGAATGCTCCTTGTTTTATGGGATTTGTAGCGGGTTTTTGTCGGCCACAAGCATAACGCCTAGGCGGCGGTCGCCGAGACTTCTTTCAGGTTCCGCGCGCCGACAACACCGGCGTAGCCCACAACGGCCAGGAAGATCAGCGCCGCCTGCGGCCCGAGTACCGCAATCGCGGAGGACACCGCGCCGACGACGAGGAGGATCACGCCCATCACCGTGTTGGAAGCGCCGGTGATCATGGTGCGCTTGTCACCGTCGGCCATATCCACCAGGTAGGTCTTACGGCTCACGCGCACCGCGGTGTGGGCGAGGTTGACTAGGAAAAAGCCCAGCGGCATGACCCAGGCGTTCACCGCAGAAGGCGCCAGGCGTGCGCTTGCGACAAGGGCCACGATCACGGTCGAGGCCACGCCGGCTGCCCAGGCCATCGTGCTTTTCGACGACCTGTCGGAAAGCTTGCCCGACACCCTGCCGCCCAGCAGCGACGCGCCGCCCGACGCGATGATGAATGCGCCTAGGCCCGTCAGGTCCGCGCCCTCATCGCCGGCCATCACCACGATGAAGGGGGTGGAAAGTGCGGTGACCAGCATCAGCGAGCGCACCACCAGGAACTTCTGGAGGTCCCGGTCGCCCTTGACCAGCGCCCACATTTCCTTCATGCTCTGGCCGTCTTTGGACTCCGGTTCGGCTTTCGGCTCGTCGATGCCGCTGAAGACCAGTGACGCCAGCGCCCACGTCAAAGCACCCACGGCGAGCAGCGCGGCGATCGTCCACTGCGGCAGGTTGTTCGGCAAAAACGTCAGCAGCAGGCCGATCGCGAGCGTGAACGCGCCGGCCAGGGCGGTGGCGCGGCCGGTGATGCTGCCTCGGCGGCCCTTGGAAATCGTGCGCCCCTGCACGTCCTTGCCCGCCAGTGAGCACAACGAGCGAAACAGCGCGTGGGCGGCCAGAAGGATCAGGATGACGGCGCCGAGCGGAGTGCCGTCGAGAAGCAAGGCGCTGAGCGCGATGAGGCCCGCGGCGATGGCTTGGCCCCACGAACCGATGAGCCACACGCGTTTGCGGGAGCGCTTCGAGGTCACCCACGGGCTCAAAAACGCCTGCGGCAGCATCGAGCCGGATTCGCGGATGGGCACGAGAAACGAGGTCATCACCGCCGGCACGCCCGCGGCGCCGAAGAGCCACGGCAACACCGTCTTCGGAGCGACGATCTGGTCGCCGATGTTTTGCAGGCCGTTGGACCAGACGAACCGGCGTGCGTTGCGTTCCTCGCGTTGATCGTTAGACATACAGCGGATAGTAGGGTCGAAAGAGAGTATCAGCGAACCGGGAGGCGGACATGGCAATGAGTAGACGCACATTTTTCAGGGGCACACTTCTCGCGACGGCGGCGCTGGCCGCGGCAGCGACGGGTACGGCGTGCTCGACGTCCTCGCAGACGAAACCGCTGGGCGCGGACGAAAAGGCGCGACCGCTCCACATCCCGCCGCTGTACGAGGGCGAGCTCGACGGAAACGTGCGCCGCTTCGAGCTGACCGCGCAGGAAGGCGAGTTCGAGATCGTGCCCGGCACAATGACAAAAACCTGGGGTTTCAACGGCCCGTACCAGGGGCCGACGCTGTACATGCGCCGCGGCGAGGAAATCGACATGACGGTGCACAACGAGCTGCCCGAGCCGACGGTTGTGCACTGGCACGGCATGCACCTTCCGGCGACCGCCGACGGCGGGCCGGCGCTCATGTTCGACCCAGGTGAGTCCTGGTCGCCGTCGTGGACCGTGGACCAGCCGGCGGCGACCTGCTGGTACCACCCGCACCCGCACGAAAAGTCTGCCGTCCACGCCTACCGCGGATTGGCCGGGGGCATCGTGCTTGACGACGACGATTCCGCCTTCCCCGGCCTCCCCAACGACTACGGGGTAGACGACATCCCCGTGATCATCACCGACGCCAACTTCACCGAAGACGGCCAGCTGGACGAGGAAAACGGCTGGGTCGGATCCACCGTGATGGTCAACGGCATGACCAAGCCGCGCTTCGAGGCGGCCACCCGGCGCGTCCGCCTGCGCGTGCTCAACGGCGCGACGATGCGTTTCCACCACCTGTCCTTGGGCAAGCCGTTCCACGTGGTGGCCACGGACCAGGGCTTCCTGGACGCCCCGGTTGAGGTCGACGGCGTGCTGCTCAGCGCTGGCGAGCGCGTGGAGATCGTGGTGGACCTGGAGCCGGGCAAGGACCTGATGCTGCGCAGCGACGGCCTCCCGGACCTAGGCGGCATGCCGGATAAGGAAACCGCGGAGATGTTCGGCTTCACCGACAAGTTCGACCTGCTCGAGATCGCAGCGCCCGCGGAAGATGCCCCCGAGGTGCCCGAGCTCGCGGATTCGCTGGTGCCATTCGAGGTGCCCGATGCGGATTCTGTGGAGGTGGAGCGCGAGTTCCGTCTCAACGGCACCGAGATCAACGGCAAAACGATGGACATGACGCGCGTGGACTTCACCGTGGACCACAAGGGCCCGGAGATCTGGCACGTGACCAACGAGAACGACGACATGGCCCACAACTTCCACATCCACGACGCGCGCTTTGCAGTCATCGGTGTGGAAAACGGCGAGTTGGAGTTCACCACCGGCTGGCACGACACCATCACCGTCCCGCCGCTGGCCACGGTGAGCCTGCTTGTGCAGATGGGCTACTACCCGGACCCGAGCCTGGCGTACATGTACCACTGCCACATGCTCAACCACGAAGACAGCGGCATGATGGGCCAGTTCGTCATCGTTGAGCCTGGCCAGGAGGCGGACCTGGACCTTCCGGCCGGCCACGGCGGGCACTAACCGACCGGTTGCGCCGCGTCGGCCCGGTATGGCCCCAGCCGGCAGCGTGTCTAGCCGCGCACGTTGTGGCCGATGATTGCCGGCAGGAGCAGGGGAGCCTCGCCGAGCAGCGCCTTGAGGTTGCCTTCGCGCTCCACCGCACTGGTGACAGTGCGGACCTTCGAACCGGACTTGTCGCGCCCGCGCCCCCGGTTTGCGCCGGCCGCCATAGGGCCCGCAGCGAAGGCGCCGCCTCGTGCGCCGTGGGCGCTTTGGCCTGCGGCACCGTTCGCCCCGGCGGGAGCGTAGGACGAACCCGCGCCGGTGCCGCCGGCGCCTGCACCACCGTTACCTGGGCGCATGCCGTTGACGCCTTGCCCCGTTCCAGCGTGTGATCCGGCTCCAGCGCTGCTAGCTGCCCCGGCGCCGGTGCCGAGCGCCGTGCCGCCGCGCTGGCCACCGGGGGTAATGTGCGCGCCTGCACCTGCACCTGCGCCGGTGCCGAAACCGCGGCCGTTGGCGAAGCCACTACTGGCACCGCTTCCGTTAGCGGTAGCGCCGCCTGCGCTAGGGCGGGCGTTGTTGGCGAGCCCTGGGCTAGTGCTTCGACCAGAAGCTGCGCTGCGACCACCTACGGCGGCATTGCCCGGTGCGAGGCCGAGTCCCGCCGCACTGGTGCCGGCGTTGGCGGTCCTTGCGGCCGCGTTGGTGTGGGGCGTGCCGCTGAACCCGCTGATGGTCGGGGTGGCGGTGTTGACAGGGGAGGCAGGAGTGCTCGTCGGCAAGCTGCCTGCTGCTGACGGGGCAGGCGGGGCGAGAACCGCGGAAGCAGACTGGGTGGGAGCCGCGCCTGCGGCGATGCGCTCGAAGGTCTCAGGGGTGGGGCGGCCGTACTGCTGGATGACCTCCGCCGGCGACTTTGCGTGCGCAAGGTCGCCGTAGCCGCGGTTGGTCAAAACCTCCTGAAGCCCGGGCGGCAGTTCAGTCGGCGTATACGACGTGGTGGCCGGGGCGGGCACGTCGGTGCTGGCGTACGGCGTCGACGGCAGCTTGCCCGCGTCCGGCAGCAGCCGGTTAAACGCAGGAATTGCCGGCTGGAGCCCGGAAGTGACGCGAGAAGAATACGAGCTGAGGTAGTCCGACTCGATCTGTGCCTTGATCTTCGGATCTTCCGCCGCGTGGTAGGCAGCCGCGGCGGCCGAGGCGTACATACTCTCCGAGTCAGCCGCCATACCGAGTGCCTCCGTGTGATTGGCGAGCGAACGCGAGTTAGCCACGTATTCCAAACCCGCATTCTGGATCTGGGTGACCTTCTTCATCGCCTCCTGGATCCAGACGGTGTCCGCCGATGAGCTCAAAGCGTGGTGGACGCCGTTGAGCTCATCCATGGCGTCCGCGATCAGTTGAGCGTTGGAATTCCAAAAATCCGATGCCGAGTACGCCAGGGACGTATTGGTGAGGTTCAGATTCATTTCCGCGCCGAGCAGCGATGCCTCCGACGCTGAGGACACGGCTGCGTTGTCGAACGTTTGGGTCTTCGGGTCCGCGGCCTTGAGCTGCTGGAACCCCTGGGAGTACATCGGCGTCAGCGCCTGCGCGGAACGACCGAGCGGTGCCAGCAGCGAGCCCATCATCCCGGAGAACGACTCATCCGTCTGCTGCGTGTTGGTCAACGCCAACCAAAGGTTGTCCGCAGTGTGCTTCAGATATAGCGCGATAGCCTGGTTGGCCTCCGGTGCCCTCTCATCCCCGATCGGGCTGAGTCGCTCGCCCGCCTCGTCCAAGCCTCCCGCGCTGGAGAACCCGGATAGGGAGCTCGCATTCCCAGTCCAACGATTTGCTTGGAGACGCTCAGCAGTCATTCTGAGCAATTCAATTCCACTAGTGACTCCAGCGGTATCAAGTTCGATTTTCATTTACCCACCCTTTCGTAGACCTAACACTCTTGGAGGCTAAAACGGGAAATAAGCGTGGGGAAGAGGTTGTCCACTGAAATGAACAATTCAAAAAGCAGATGATGCTTCGGCTAAGGATTCAAGAGCTGCGATTGCTTTAGCGCATGTATCTTCCGGGGAGTCGTATCCTTCGAAACCCGGAACAGCTGCGATTATGCCTCCACGTTGGGTATCTACTTGTGCAAAACAATCGGGGCCCGTCCCGTTTCGGGGGCCATGGGTGTAAAGCGTCGGCAGTCGGTCGGATTTATATTCCAAGAGGTTTCCGATTTCTTCGATGCTTCTGTGGTTCGCATTATTGTTCATGAATCCAACATGGAATTTTCCCTCATCCCAAACCTCGCAAGCACTCAACCCCCGCGCCAAACCCGCGTACTCCTCCGGGATTGGTTCCACGTTGTGGAAGCCGGCGGCGGCGAATTCCTCGGGCGAGATCTCGGTGCAGGGGTCGAAGATGTCGCCGCCGAGGGTGTAGGGGTCGAAGTCGCCGATTTCGAGGGTGCCGCTTTCGAAATGGAACGCGGCGGGGGCCTCGGCGGAATCCTGGGAGTCGGTACCGTGCGAGGTGGACTCAGCGGTGTTTTGGCTGGGGGTGGGGGACGCAGGGGCGTCGATAGGCAAAGGCTCCGAAACGCAACCCGCGAGTACCCCGCATGCAACGAGCCAAGCGATGTGGCGTTTCATGTGCCCCCTCCAATAAAAAAGCTTCCCCACCAGGACTCGAACCTAGAATGACGGTACCAAAAACCGTAGTGTTGCCGATTACACCATGGGGAATAGCACCGCTGATTGTAGACCAGACCCGCCAACTGCCAAAGACGGGGTTAACACTACGACGCTCTAAGCTAGGTCGCATGGCTCGAAGGCGAATGACAGCACCCCAGCGCAGAGATCAGTTGATCGGAGTGGGGCGGCAAGCATTCGCTGAGCGCGGGCTCGATGGCATTTCCATGGAGGAGATCGCGGCGCGCGCCGGGGTGTCCAAGCCTGTGGTGTACGAGCATTTTGGCAGCAAGGAAGGCCTGTACCAGGAGGTTGTGCGGCTGGAGATGGCCCGTCTGGAGCACACGATTACGTCGAACATTCAGGCCGGCCCGTGGCGCGACCGCATTGAGCGCGGCGTGCTGGCGTTGCTCACCTACGTGGAGGAGGAAACGGACGGGTTTGTCATCCTCGCGCACGGTCAGCTGCCGGGGGAGGGGCGGACGTATTCGACGATTCTCAACCGCGTCACCGCCGAGGTGAGTTACCTGCTGGGAGAGGCGTTTAAGCACCGCGGGCTCGACGAGTCGATGGCGGGCCTGTACGGTCAGGCGCTTGTCGGCACCGTCTCCAATTCTGCGCTGTGGTGGCTGGACGAGCGCACGCCGGACAAGCACACTGTGGCGGCGCACATTTCCAACCTGTGCTGGAACGGGTTGCGGGGGATGGAAGCGAAGCCGCGTGTGTACGGAAGCGGCCAGGCGAGCGACGAGACAAGCGACGAAACCGCAGAGAAGGATGCGTAAGACACATGACTGAAACCACCCCGCCCGTGCTGGGCGGTTTGCTCACGGCGGCGCTGACGGACCCGAAGTTGAAGGGGTTGGTCACGCACGTGGGCGAGGATTCGTTGCACGTCACGGGCATCGACCAGGTGCGCTCTTGGGCGGCCGGTGCGATTGCGCGGGAGGCGCCGGTGCTTTTGGTCACGGCTACCGGCCACGAGGCGGAGGATCTCGCCGCCGAGCTGAAGGCCATTTTGGGCGAAGAGAAGGTCGCGCAGTTCCCGGCGTACGAGACGCTGCCGCACGAGCGTCTTTCGCCGGCGCCGGACATTGTGGGGCGCCGCTCGAAGGTGCTGTGGGAGATGCCGCGCGTGATCGTCGCGGCGGCGCGCGCGGTGTGCCAGCCGGTGCTGCCGCCTGTCCAGCCGATCAGCATCGCGGTGGACCAGGAGCACGACTTTGAGGATCTGACCGCGAAGCTGGTGCACTTCGCGTATAACCATGTGGACATGGTGGCTTCGCGCGGCGAGTTCGCCACCCGCGGCGGCATCATCGATGTGTTCCCGACCACCGCGCAAAACCCGGTACGCATCGAGTTCTGGGGCGACGAGGTCACCGACATCCGCTCCTTCGCCGTCGCGGACCAGCGCACCATCGAGGAGGTGCGGTCGGTGGACCTGCACCCTGCGAGGCAATTGCTTATCGACGATGCCGTGGCCGCCAAAGTCGACGAACTCGCGCGGAAATTCCCCTCCAACCCGACGCTGTCGTCGCTGCTGGCGCGCATCTCGGAGAAGCAGCCGGCCGATGGCATGGAGGCGCTCATCCCGGCGCTGACGGACAAGCAGTACTCGGTGCTGCCGGAGCTCATGCCCGCCGGCTCCGTTGTGTTAGTGACCAACCCGGAGAAGGTGCGCACCCGCATCGCTGATTTGGAGGCGACGGACCGCGAGTTCCTCGAGGCCGGCTGGGAGGCAGCCGCCATGGGCGCCGAGGGGCCTGTGGTGGTGGAGGGCCTGGACGTGTCCGCCTCGTCGTACCGCTCCTACGAGTCGCTGGAGGTTTCCGCCTCCAAGGCCGGCAACGCCTGGTGGACGTTCGCCCCGCCCGGCATGTTCGCCGCCGACGACGCAGACACGCTGCCGCTGGAGTTCGAGGCCGCGCCTGCCCCGAAGGGCGACCCGAAGGCGATTGAGCAGCTCTACGCCACGCTCAAGCTCCACATCGGTCAAAACCACGGCAAGGTCGCGTTCGTGGCGCCGGCGAAGGGCACGATCGACCGCATGGCGGAGCGCCTGCGCGAGCACGGCGTATCCGCCCGCGTGGCCACGCCCGGCCTGGAACCCGTCGAGGGCGCGGTGACGTTGTACCAGGCCCTGTCGCACGCGGGCCTGGTCTTCGGCGGGCCGAACCTGGTCGTGGTCACCGAAACTGACGTCACCGGCAACCGCGTGGGCGATATCGCAGGTGCTAAACGACGGGCTCCGCGCCGCCGTAACCGCGTCGACCCGCTCGCCCTGCAGCCTGGCGATTTCGTGGTGCACGACACCCACGGCATCGGCAAGTTCGTGAAAATGGCGGAGCGCACCGTCAAAGCCGGCGACGAGGACTCGCGCCGCGAGTACATCGTGCTGGAGTACCAGCCCGCCAAGCGCGGCCAGCCCGGCGACCAGCTTTGGGTGCCAATGGAGTCGTTGGACCTGCTGAGTAAGTACACCGGGGGCGAGAAGCCGTCGCTAAGCAAAATGGGTGGCTCCGACTGGAAATCCACTAAGCGCAAGGCGCGCGCCGCGGTCCGCGAGATCGCAGGCGAGTTGGTGGAGCTCTACGCCAAGCGCCAGGCCGCGCCGGGGCATGCGTTCGCGCCGGACACCCCGTGGCAGCACGAGATGGAGGACGCCTTCCCGTTCGTGGAGACCGAAGACCAGCTCACCGCCATCGAAGCAGTGAAGTCGGACATGGAAAAGCCCACCCCGATGGACCGCGTCATCGTGGGCGACGTGGGCTTCGGCAAAACCGAGGTCGCCGTGCGCGCCGCGTTCAAGGCGGTCCAGGACGGCAAGCAGGTTGCGGTACTCGTGCCCACGACGCTTCTGGCCCAGCAGCACTTCTCCACGTTCAACCAGCGCATGGACGGCTTCGGCGTGACGGTGCGCGAACTGTCGCGTTTTACCACCGCCGCGGAGTCGAAGGAGATCATCTCCGGACTTGCCGACGGTTCCGTGGACATCGTCATCGGCACCCACCGCCTGCTGCAGACGGGCGTGCAGTGGAAGAACCTCGGCCTGATCATCGTGGACGAGGAGCAGCGCTTCGGCGTCGAGCACAAGGAGCACATCAAGGCGCTGAAATCGCACGTGGACGTGCTGACCATGACCGCAACACCGATCCCGCGCACCCTAGAGATGTCTTTGACCGGCATCCGCGAGATGACCTCCATCACCACCGCGCCGGAGGACCGCCACCCCGTGCTGACCTATGTCGGCCCGCAGGAAGACAAGCAGGTCGCCGCCGCAATCCGCCGCGAGCTGCTCCGCGACGGCCAGGTCTTCTACATCCACAACAAAGTCTCCGACATTGAAAAGACCGCCCGCCAGCTGCGCGAACTGGTACCGGAGGCGCGCATCGTCGTCGCCCACGGCCAGATGAGCGAGCAAGTGCTCGAACAGACGGTGCAGGGTTTTTGGAACCGCGACTACGACGTCATGGTCTGCACCACCATCGTGGAAACCGGCCTGGACATCGCCAACGCCAACACCCTGATCGTGGAAAACGCCCAGAACATGGGTCTTTCCCAGCTGCACCAGTTGCGCGGGCGCGTGGGGCGTTCCCGCGAGCGCGCCTACGCGTACTTTTTGTACCCGAAGGACAAAACGCTCACGGAGACCTCCTACGACCGCCTGGCCACCATCGCCCAGAACAACGACCTAGGCTCCGGCATCGCCGTGGCGCAAAAGGATCTGGAGATGCGCGGCGCCGGCAACGTATTGGGCGCCGAGCAGTCCGGCCACATCGCCGGGGTGGGCTTTGACATGTACGTGCGCCTGGTCAGCGAGGCGGTGGAAACCTTCAAGGGACTCATGAGCGGCGAGCCTGTCGACGCCACCGACAAGGGCCCCAAGGAAATCCGCGTGGACCTGCCCGTGGACGCGCACATCCCGGAGACCTACATCAACTCCGAGCGGCTGCGCCTGGAGGTCTACCGCAAGCTCGCCGAGGCGCGCGACGACGACGCCCTGACCGCCGCCGCCGACGACATGATCGACCGTTTTGGCGCACTGCCGAGAGAGGTCGAGCACCTCATGGCTGTGGCGCGGCTGCGCAACCAGGCCCGTGAGGTGGGTGTTTCCGACATCCTCACCCAGGGCAGCCGCATCAAGCTGCACCCGGTTGAGCTGCCGGACTCCAAGCAGGTGCGCCTGAAACGCCTTTACCCGGGCGCGAACTTCCGCGCCGCGGCCAAGGCGCTGCAGGTGCCGATGCCGCGCGAGGGCGGCGCGAAGCGCGCCCTGAACGCGCCGAATCTGCGCGATACGGAGCTGCTGCAATGGGTGGCCGACTTCATGACGGAGATGCTCGACGCGCCGAAGATTTCGGTCGCGGGGGCCGCCAAAGCTGAGGAGAAGCCGAAGAAGGAGGTGTTCTCCGTCAGCGAGTAGGCGGTTCGGGCTCCTGGGCGGTCTGTGGGGAGCGCGACTCCTGGGCGGTGCTCGGCGGACAGTCACGCGGTTCCGCGGCCCCCACCCTCCACGCCTCTCGCGGCCCCACGCCTCCCGCGCGCAGGATCCAGCTAGTAGGACCCAGCTAATTGCGATTTTTTGGCGAATAGCTGGGTCCTACTAGCTGGATTCGCGAAAGGCGAGAGGAGGCCGACGCTGCCCCCCGCGTCCTAGAAGAACTGGGGCAGGATGAGCAGCATCCCGATGCTCCAGGTCAGGTGCTCAGCAATCGGGGAGTAGAGCCTGCCGGTTTTCGCCGCTTCGAAGTAGGCCACCGCCCCCAGCACGCCGGCGGCGAACACCAGCAGCGGCACGCCCATCACGCACGTGACCAGGCAGTAAGCCAGCGTGGACCACACGCCGGCCTGCACCACCGACTGGCCCATGCCCCGCAGCTGGCGCGGCACCACGTCGCGGAACACCAGCTCCTCGCCGATGCCGTTGACCACCAGCACCAGCAGCGTCAGGGCGTAGCCGCCCTTGTCGGGCGTGTCCAGCAGCTCCGCCGCGGGGCCGGCGAGGAACGGGAAGTGCTGCACCACTAAGGCGCCGAGGACGAACACGAGCGCCAGGGCGGCGCCGATGAGGGCGCCCCGGAGGACGTCGATAAGCTTTTTGGGCCCCATAAACGCCTGGCGGTTGCCCCATAGCCACCACGCGGCCGCGTACACCACGGCGGTAAAGGCGGTGGCCCAGTAGAAGCCCGCGGTGCCGTCGCCGGCGCGGCGCGCGAGAAATAGTCCGAGTGCGCCGAGGGCGCAGGGAGCTAGAAAGAGCCATTGCCTGGTCAAGTGGGACCTCCGTCTAAGTAAATTCGCCGGTCCGGGAGCAAGATTACGGCATGGCTGCACAACGAACTGGTCTGGTCACCGGGGCGACGGGCTAGTTGGGCGGGCCGGGCTCGATCGACAGCTACTTCACGGAGAAGGTGATCATCTCGGTGTCGTCCGGCTTGCCGCGGTAGCGGCCGTCGTCGCCGGGGAAGTTGTTGTCCAGCGCGGTGAGGTAGCGGCCGTCTTCCAACTGGATGATGGTCTCGACGCTGAGCAGCGCGAATTGGAACGGGTCGCCGACGCCGTAGGCGCGGGCGTCGGAGACCATGCCGATCTTGCCCGGGTTGGCAATGTTGAGCAGGTCCGCCATCAGGTCCTTCTTCAGCGTGGAGCCAGCCTTCGCGTCCGCGAAGTCCTTTACCTCGAAGACCTTCTTCAGCTGGGCCTCCGAGCCGAGGAAATCGTCGCGTTCGAGCATGAGCAGGCGGCCGTCCTTGGTCAAAAACGCGTCGCCAATCAGCGCGTCGTCGTCTTCTGCGAGGTAATCCCAGGTCTTTCCGGTGTACTTTCGAGTTTCGGTGTCGAACTGGGAGATCACGCGCACGCGCTTGTCGGTGGCCTCGTCGAGGTAGCCCTCGAAGATCGGGTAGAGGTAGCGGCCGTCGGTGGCCATGGCCTCGAAGCCCTTGGAGTTGCGCAGGTTCGGCTTTTCTTCGGCACCCAACGTCGGGTTGGACGGGCTCTTGACGCCCGGGTAGGCGTACGGGGCGTCGAGAAGTGTGCCGTCCTTGTCCACGTGGAGGATGTAGGGGCCGAACTCCTCGCCGACCCAGAAGGTGCCGTCCGCGGCCTGCACGAAGGACTCTGGGTCGAAGTCCGCGCCGGTAAGTAGGCGGTCCTCGGTGTCGTTGTTGACGATGTCCCAGGAAATCTTGTTGTTCGGGTCCTTCAGCGAGACGTAGTCCAGCACTTCGATGCCGCCGGTGTCCTTCGGGTTCTTCGCGGTGTCCGCGGTCTCCCAGTTCGGCTTCACCGTGTAGATGCGCAGCAGGAAGTCGGAGGAGTTCTTCTTCGAGCCGAAGCCGTTGTCGGGAAGCGCGTAGAATTGACCATCGCCCTTCTCAATTATGCCGGAAAAGCCCGGGATGACCTGGCCTTTGAACGGGTGGGTCTGCCCGTTGCCGTCGAACGCATCCTTGCCGGAATCCGGTCCGGGCGCCTGGTAGAGCGCCGAGAGCTTCGCGCGGCCGTCAAGGACGGGGCCTTCCGCATCAGGTGCGGTCTGGGTCGGGGCAGTAGCCTGGTCGCTGGACCCGGTGCCCTCGGAGCTTCCGCCGGCGGCAGCGCCGATCGCGCCGCCGACAAGGCCGCCGACGACGAATGCGCCTGCAACAGCAGCGATGATCTGCTCGAGGTTGAGGTCTTTGAAGATCTGATCGAGCGGGGAGGGGAGATGGATATTCATGGGGTGTAGCCTTTTAATCGCTTGCGGGTGGATGCGAAACTCAGAAGATACTGAGATTTCGCACAGCGAGTGTAAGGCCACCCGGCCGGCTCCGCTCGGTGAAAATGAGCTGGCCGATTGCGGTTTGCTCACGGCGGGGAAGTACGATGTTTCCCGTCGCCCCTATAGCCCAATTGGCAGAGGCAGCGGACTTAAAATCCGCCCAGTGTCGGTTCGAGCCCGACTGGGGGCACTGTCACCAATTGGGGCCTCGTCTGATTCGGATGGGGCCCTTCACCGTTTCCAGATCCACGGTGTCGGACCCCTGAGTAATAATCACGGTCCCGGAGTGTGCAAGATCCTGTGCTGCGTCGCGCGCGACCTCGGACGGACAAATGGAAGAGGAAGCTTCGCGGGCAGCGAGCTTCTCGACGATCACCTCACGGTACCTCGCCGCCTCCATCACTTCGCTGCGCCGAGCGCCGCCTTGATCAGCGGGATCTGCAGCGGCAGGCGCCCGATGGAGATGATCTGCTTCTGCCACGGCTCGTCGCGCCACTGCCATGCCATGTTGAAGTTGGCCGGCCACACCGCCGTCAGAAGGGCCGCGGCGAACTTCCCGCCGGCAGCCCTCGTTTTCGGGTTGGCCAGCAGCGCAGCGGCGGCGAGCTCGGCCACGCCGGAGACGTAGGTGTAGGTGCGTGCGGAGCCGGGGAGGGCGTCGGGCACGATGCCGTCGAAAGGCTCGGGCTTTGCAAAGTGGAGCACGCCCGCGCCAGTGAACAGGGGGATGAGGAATTTCTGAAACTTCGTCACCTTGCCGAGAGTACGCCTCACACCGCCTGAGCCACCTGGTCGGCGACGAAAGCGGACCCGGCGCGGGAGGGGTGCAGGGCCATGTTGTAGTCGGCCGTGGTGGTGTCGATGAGCCCAGCCACCCAGCGGTCGGCGTCGCGGGCGCAAGTGCCGTGGTTGGTGGAAAGCGCGCGGATGTCGATGAACGTCGCGCCCACCTGGGCCGCTAGCGCGCGCTGGTAGGACTGGGTGCGTTGCTCCCACTGCAGCACCCGGGGTGCGGGGACGCCGAGCGGGGCATTCGGCATCACGTTGATCAGGCAGAGTCGCCCGGTTCCACCGGTGACCGAGAGCATCCCCGGGATGACGATCTTGGCCCGGGGTGCGGCGGCGCGCACTTTGGCCACAGCTTCGTGCATGTTGCGGAAGTAGTTGTCGCGCACCGCGTCGGCGTTGTACGGCGCGCCGGGGGATTCGACCAGTGGGCGCCAGTGATCGTTGAACCCGACCGCCAGCGTCACCGCCCGAGTGTTGGCGTTGAGGTCGCCGGCGCGTACCGCCAGGTCGACGTGGCCGGGCAGGCTGGCCGATTGGTGGCCGGTGCACGACCAGTCCGCCACGGTGAGACCGGTGCGGGCTTGTAGCTGGCGCGGCCAGTTATCCGGTCCTTGCAGGCACCCAGCCTGGCTGGGATAGGAGGAGACCAGCCTCTCCGACGACCCCGAGGACAGCTGCGAGATTCCCGTGAGGTTGAGCGCGGAGTTGCGGTATTGGTCCGGGTTCGAGGCGAACGAATCGCCGAATACGACCACGTTGCCGGTGGGCTGAGCCGTGGCAGGTGCGGCTGTGCCGGCGACAAGGGCTGCGCATGCGGCAATGCCAGCGGTGACTTTGCGGAATAGAGCTTTCATTCAGACGACCCTACCGGTCGCCTTTGATGTTGTTGTACGTCTCGAGCGCGGTTTTTCGGGATTCGTTGACGCCCACCATCGGCTCCGGGTACCCGGAGGTGTCGTCGATAAGCACACCTGCGACCTCCCCGCGCGAAGCCGCCCACGACAGGGCGGGGTTGTCCGTGACACGAAGATCGTCGCGGATCCAAACAAGGGTGGTGGGCACGCGCGCCTCCGTTCAGTAGAGTCGAAGCCATGACTGATCGCATGAATGTGGAATCTTTCAACCTCGACCACACCAAGGTAGCCGCGCCGTTCATCCGGCTCGCGGACCGCAAGCAGCTGCCCGCAGGCGACACGCTGGTGAAGTGGGACATCCGCTTCAAGCAGCCCAATGTCGAGCACCTGGAGATGCCGGCGGTGCACTCACTGGAGCACATGTTCGCCGAGCACGCCCGCAACCACGCGGACAACGTCATCGACTTCGGGCCGATGGGCTGCCAGACCGGCTTCTACCTCATGCTTGCCGGCGACGTAGCCGAGGCCGAGGTTGCTGAGCTGGTGGAAAAGACGCTGACGGACATCACCAACGCCGACGAGGTCCCGGCCGCAAACGAGAAGCAATGCGGCTGGGGCGCAAGCCACGACCTGGAGGCGGCCAAGCGCGAGGCCCAGGCGTTTTTGGACAAGCGCGACGAGTGGGGCAACGTCTTTAAGTAGTCGGGTCCACCACTCGGAATTCCAGCGGCGCGGTGCGCAGGCGGTAGATGCCCGGCACCGCGTCGAATGTTGCGAGCAGCTCGTGGGCGAACGCCGCGGTGGCGGGGACGACAATATGGTCGCTCGCACACTCGGTTGTCTGAGACTGCGGGTTGAGTAGCAGCCAAGTTTCACCGTTGAGCAGCGCGAATGACCTTTCGTGCAACAGGCGGTGGCGCGCGGCGCGCAGTAACGCGCGCGCAGCCGCCGGATCCAGGTCCACGCGCCCCTCGGCATCGACCTCGAGGTAGCGGGCGTGCATCGCGCCTATCGACGCCCCTTCGGACCCCACCGCCTCCTCCAACAATGCCCGGTCCTGCGGGTCGGCGCTGATGGGATCGCGGCCCGTGGAACTCAGGCCGAGCGGCACGCGGTCGCCGACAAAGGCCGCGAATTTCAACGGGTCCCAGGACAGCATCTGTTCCACGTCGTCGCCGTTAATGCCGACCGCGTACGTGAAACGGATCAGGCCGGTGGGCCCGTCCACCACACCGAGGACCGGGTCGGTGACAAACACAAAGCCGGACAGGGTGCCGCGCGGGTTGTCCAACACGAGGTAGTGCCCCGGCTCGATGTCGTCGCGGGCGGCGCGGGCGAGCAGGCGCGCCGGCCATTCGTCGGGAAGCGCAGGCGTGCCGGGCACGCGCAACGTCAGCTCCGTCTGGGTGCCCGCGACAGGCTGGGAAGACTCCACGCGGGACTTGCCATACGTGCAGTACAACACGTGGGGAACCGGCTCGGGCAACACGTACGCGTGGACATCTAGGTGGCGGTAGGAAAACACGTACGCGTCCTCGCCGCCGGTGGTCTGCGCGATGTGGCCGCGCACCACCTCACCGCCGGTTCTCGGGCCGCGGCGGGCGTTGTCGAGCACTCCCATGCAGCCCACCATATCCCCGCTGGAAGGTGGCGAGTGATCAGCTGGCATCACACTGGCGGGAACCTTTTTGGTACGTGTGGCGTTATACCCGGTGAACTCTTGGACAAACTCATTGGAAAGGAATGTGCGACGTGAGAAGCACTAACCCCGTTCTGCGCAACATTCCGGGGGCGGATGCGGACAACGGCTACCAGGCCGGCCAGACCGCGACGCTTCCGGGGCACGCGCCCGAAATTGATCAGCAACGCCCGATGACGGTCGACGACGTGGTGACCAAGACGGGCATCACGCTCGCCGTGATCATCGCGTTCGCCGCTGTGAACTTCGTTATCTTCCTCACCGGCAACATCAGCCTCGGTGTTATCTTGACCTTCGTCGGCGCCATCGGCGGCTTCATCACCACGCTGGTCAACGCGTTCCGCCGCGAGTTCGGCTCGAAGACGCTGACGCTGATCTACGCTGCGTTTGAGGGCTTGTTCCTCGGCGGCTTCTCTCTGACCGTCTCCGGCTGGTTCAGCGTCGGCGGCGCCGATGCCGGCCAGCTTATCTTCCAGGCCATTTTGGGCACGATCGGCGTGTTCATCGGCATGCTCGTGGTCTACCGTCGCGGCGCGATCCGCGTGACTCCGCGTTTCCACCGCATCGTCACCGGTATGATCTTCGGCGTGGCCATCATGGCGCTGGGCAACTTCCTGCTGGCAATCTTCACCGGCATCTCCCCGCTTCGCGACGGCGGCACGCTGTCCATCATCTTCGGCGTGGTCTGCATCGTTCTGGCGGCCCTGTCCTTCCTGCAGGACTTTGACTTGGCCGACAAGCTGGTCCGCACCGGTGCGCCGGAGCGCGCCTCCTGGGGCGTCGCGCTTGGTCTGGCTGTGACCCTGGTGTGGCTCTACACCGAGATCTTGCGCCTGCTGTCCTACTTCAACGACCGCTAGGCCCACAGAAACGCAAAGCGCCTCGCTTCCGGATCATCTCCGGAAGCGAGGCGCTTTGTTGTGTGTGTGGCTTAGTAGTTGTTGTCCGGAACCACGGACTGGCCGTCGACGGACACGGTGGTGAACACCGGCTTGCCGTCAATGATCTCCGGGTTGCCCAGCACAACCTTCACGTCTTCTTCGCGGTTGTCCGGGGAGACAACGACGCGGGTGCCGGTGCCCTCGGCGAGATCCTCGCCCCACTGCTCCCAGACGATGTTTTCGAGGAAGTCGTCCTGGTTCTTGCAGTCCACGGTCAGGCGGTCCGGGCGCACCAGGTCGGTGGCGCCGCAGTTATTGAACACCGGGGCGGCAGCGACCGCGGCCTCTGCGGTCTCCTGCTCCTGCGCCGCGTTGGCCTCGGTGACGTTGGTCGCCGTCGCGGTGCTGGTGGCGGTGGTCGCAGTGCCGGCGCCCTTCAGCGAGTCCGGGTCCTGGGTGGTGGCGGTGTCGACCTTCTCGGAGGAGGGGTTCTCGTGCGGCGGGGTGCAGCCTGCCAGAGCGATGGCGGCCAGGGCGGCGACGCCGGCTACAGCTTTGCGGGAAGAGGTGGCAATCACAGGAATGGTCCTTCTGTTTTTGAAAAGAGAAAAGTACTGGCTACTTCGCGCGGGGCGTGGAGGCCTTGACTGAATCATACGGCTCGGCGGAGACGATGGTGACGGAAATCTCGCGGCCGTTCGGGGCGGTGTACTTGCGGGTTTCGCCCTCGGAAGCGCCGACGACGGCAGCGCCGAGCGGGGACTGCTCCGAGTAGGTCTCCAAATCCGCGTTGTCCGTCGAGGCTGCGCGGGTGCCGATGAGGAAGGTCTCGCGGTCGTTCTCGTCGCCGTCGTAGTAGACGTGCACGACGGAACCGACGTGGGCGACACCCTCGACGATGCCGGTGCGCTCGGTGGTGGAGTTGGACAGGATCTCGGAGATCTGCTTGATGCGCGCCTCCTCCTGGTCCTGCTGCTCGCGGGCTGCGTCGTAGCCGGCGTTCTCCTTGAGGTCGCCCTCCTCGCGGCGCTCGTTGATCTCGGCCGCGATGGCGGGGCGGTTGTCAATGAGCTGCTGCAGTTCGGCCTCGAGCTTGGCCTTCATTTCAGGAGTGATGTACTGCTGCTGGGATTCAGCCATAGGGGTCTAAACCTTCCCTGATACGTGAAATCGGCCCGCCGCTCGCGGGCCAATGTGTGCAGATATACAGCCGGAAGATTACCACACGCGAATGTGGCGGTTTCCGCTAGCGTGCTGCGTAGAAGCTGCTCTCCGGGTCCATGTAGAAGGGGAGATTTTCGGAGCAGCCGTAGATGCGCCCCGACACCAACGGCTCGCGCACCGGCAGGTCCACGGCGATGCGGGAGTGCTCGTCGCCGCCGGCTGGCAGGACCACCTCGCGGCGTCCCACCTCGGCGTGGGAGTAGTCCACCGCCGTGACGATGCAGTACGCGGGCGTGTCCGGGTTTTTGCGGTTCACGTCGATCCAGAGCCGGCCCGTGTCGTCGTCGATATGCTCCTGCGAAATAAATTCGGCGCGGACCGGTTCGTTGAAGCGCTCCATGATCGTGCGGGCGCCGACGAAAAGCAGGGCGACCATGAGCAGCCCGGAGACAATCGCCACCACTTTGCCGCCGATCGAGCCGCCGGAGCCGCGGTTGCGGCCGTAGCGTTCGGCTGGGCGGGGAGAGGTAGCGGTGCTCACGGAAACGGCTCCTTGCAGGTGGTAAGGACTTTAGCGTTGATGGTACTAAGATGACGCGGAGGTACAGAACTGACCCCTACGAAAGTTGGATTGATCGAGTGACCGGGTTTCGTCTCATGGCAATTCACGCCCACCCAGACGACGAGTCCTCAAAGGGTGCGGCCACCATGGCCAAGTACGCCGCGGAAGGCAACCGCGTCAAGGTCGTCACGTGCACCGACGGCAGGCGCGGCGACATCCTCAATCCGGCTATGGACCGCCCCGGCGTGCTAGACAACATCCTCGACGTGCGCCGCGAGGAGATGGCGCGCGCCGCGGCGGCGCTCGGCGTCGAGCACGTCTGGCTGGGCTACGAGGACTCCGGGCTGCCGGAGGGCGACCCGCTGCCGCCGCTGCCGGAAGGCTCGTTCGCGGTGCAGGACCCGGAAGAAGTGGCAGTGGAGATCGTGGAGCAGATCCGCGAATTCTGCCCACACGTGATCATCACTTACGACGAAAACGGAGGCTACCCGCACCCCGACCACCTGATGGTGCACGCGATCTCCATGATCGCCTGGGAGCGCGCGGGCGACCCGGATTTCGCCCCCGGCGCTGGCGAGCCGTGGACGCCGCTGAAGCTGTACTACTCGCACGGCTTTATCTTGCAGCGTATGAAGCTTCTGCAGGAGCGGCTCATCCAGCGCGGCGAGAAGAGCCCGTACGAGCTGATGATCAAACGTTGGGAGGAAAACGAGGGCGACGTCTTCGACCGCGTGACCACCCAGGTGGAGTGCGCCGACTACTTCCCGCAACGTGCCGAAGCGCTGACGGCCCACGCCACGCAGATCGATCCCGCCGGCGCTTTCCTGGCAAGCCCGGTGAAGGACCAGCAGGACGTCTGGCCCACCGAAGAGTTTGAGCTGGCCGCGACCAGGGTAAAGACCACCCTGCCGGAAACGGACCTGTTTGCCGGCATCGAGGAGGAAAACTAAATGTCTACGTTCACCGTCGCCTCCGCCAGCGCCGCGAATTTCGTGCTGGCCCAGAACCCGGGCGAGACCCCGGTCGGCCCGGACTTCGGCAAAGCCTCGCCGATCGGGTTGCTGCTGCTGGTGGTCCTGGTCATCGTGGTGCTGTTCATAGGCTGGTCGTTTCACCGCCGCTTCTCCCGGTTCAAGCGCCGCCAGGCGTTTGCGGAAGCCCGCGGGATTGATCCGTTCGACGAGAAAGCGATCGACGAGGCCATGGAGAAGGCTGGTTTGAAGGACCAGCGGAAGAAAAACGCTTTCTAGCTGGCTAGAATTTATCCCGTGTCTGTCCTTTCGAAGCTGCGATACCCGCTGTACCCGCTGTATGAGGCGCGCCTGAAGCGCGAGCTGCGCGGCAAAAAGCGCCCGAAGCACATTGCCGTGATGGCCGACGGTAACCGGCGCTGGGCGCGCGAGGCGGGCTTCGAGGACATCTCCCACGGCCACCGCGTCGGCGGCGCGAAGATCGGCGAGCTCGTACGCTGGTCCGCGGAGATGGACGTGGACGTGCTCACTATCTACTTGCTGTCCACGGAGAATCTGCAGCGCACCACCGAGGAGGTGGAGCTGCTGTTCGACATCATCTCCGGGGTCATCGAGGATCTCGCCACGGAGGACTACACCTGCCGCGTGCGGTTGGTGGGGCATCTGGATTTGTTGCCGGAGGACGTCGCTAAGCGGATGCGCGAGGGCGCGGCCGCAACCGATACGAAGCACGGCCTCACCGTGAATATCGCGGTCGGCTACGGCGGGCGTCAGGAGATCGTGGACGCGGTGCAATCGCTTATCGACGACAAAGCCCACGCCGGAGTGCCAGCCACGGAAATGGCCGCCGAGATCACCGTGGAGTCCATCGCGGAGCACCTGTACACCTCCGGCCAGCCGGACCCGGATTTGGTCATCCGCACCTCCGGCGAGCAGCGCCTGTCCGGTTTTTTGCTGTGGCAGGCGGCGTACTCGGAGATCTGGTTCACCGATATTTACTGGCCGGCGTTCCGCAAGATCGACTTCTTGCGCGCGCTGCGCGATTACTCGCAGCGCTCCCGCCGCTTTGGCAAGTAGCTACATCTTGCGCATGCGCACGCGTTGGACGGTGTGGTCGTAATCCTTGCGCAGCACCAGCGAGGCGCGCACGCGGGTGGGCAGGATGTTTTCCACCAGGTTGGGCAGGTTGATGGTCTGCCACAGCTCGCGGGCGGCGTAGGCGGCCTCGGCGTCGTCCATGCCGGCGAAGCCTTCGAAGTGGTTTCCGGGCTGCTGGAACGACGTATCTCGGAGTTTGAGGAAGCGCTCGATGTACCAACGCTCGATGTCTTCGGTCTTCGCGTCGACGTAAATGGAGAAATCGAACAGGTCGGAGACCATCAGCGTCGGGCCCGTCTGCAGCACGTTGAGCCCCTCGAGGATGAGGATGTCGGGCTGGCGGACTTCCACGAATTCGTCGGGGAGGATGTCGTAGGCCTCGTGCGAGTAGATCGGGGCCTTGACCACCGGCTGGCCGGATTTGACCTCGGTGACAAACCGCATGAGGTTTCTGCGGTTGTAGGACTCCGGGAAGCCCTTGCGTTTCATGATCCCGCGCTCTTCCAGCACCGCCTTCGGGTGCAAAAAGCCGTCGGTGGTGACCAGGTCCACCCGCGGGTGCGAATCCCAGCGCTGCAGCAGCACCTGCAGCACACGCGCGGTGGTGGACTTGCCCACGGCCACCGAGCCAGCCAGGCCGATGATGAACGGCACGTGCCCCGGGTCGCCGCCGATGAAGGTCTCGGTGGCGTTGGTGAGCTTCTGTCGGGCGCGCACCTGCAGGTGGATCAGGCGCGACAGGGGCAGGTAGATGTCCTCGACCTCCTGCAGGTCGAGGTTTTCGCCGATGCCGGAGAGTTTCTTCAGCTCTTCCTCGGTGAGCACCTGGGGCATCTTGGCGCGGCGCTTGCGCCAGTCCTCGCGGTGGAAGTCGAGGTACGGCGACGAATCGGCTCGAGACATAGCCACCATTGTTGCACCCGCGCAAAAGGGGAATAAATCAGCCTTCTGGGCGTGCCGACTTTCCTATACTTCGAGGAGCCGTAATCATCGCGAAAAGAAAGGACCCGGTCGACGTGTCTGAAGACCTCCGTTACCAGGATCTGGCCACCTACGATCCCGAGGTGCACGCCGCAATTGTGGACGAGCTGGCGCGCCAGCGCGACACCTTGGAGATGATCGCCTCCGAGAACTTTGTGCCCCGCTCTGTGCTGCAGGCGCAGGGTTCGGTGCTGACCAACAAGTACGCCGAGGGTTACCCGGGCCGCCGCTACTACGGCGGCTGTGAGCACGTGGACGTGATCGAGGACTTGGCGCGCGACCGCGCCAAGGAGGTCTTCGGCGCCCAGTACGCGAACGTGCAGCCGCACTCGGGTGCGCAGGCCAACGCCGCGGTGCTCATGGCGCTGGCGGAGCCGGGCGACACCATCTTGGGCCTGGACCTGGCGCACGGCGGCCACCTCACCCACGGCATGAAGATCAACTTCTCCGGCCGCCTCTACAACGTGGAGGCGTACCAGGTGGAGGAGGACACCCACCAGATCGACATGGCCAAGCTGCGCGAGCAGGCCCGCGAGGTCAAGCCGAAGGTGATCATCGCCGGCTGGTCCGCGTACCCGCGCCACGAGGACTTCGCGGAGTTCCGCTCCATCGCCGACGAGGTCGGCGCTTACCTGTGGGTGGACATGGCCCACTTCGCAGGCCTGGTCGCCGCCGGTCTGCACCCGAACCCGGTCCCGCACGCGCATGTGGTGTCCTCCACGGTGCACAAGACTCTCGGCGGCCCGCGCTCCGGTTTCATCCTCACCAACGACCTGGAGCTGCACAAGAAGCTCAACTCCGCGGTTTTCCCGGGCCAGCAGGGTGGCCCGCTGATGCACGTCGTGGCTGCGAAGGCGACCGCGTTCAAGATCGCGGGGAGCCAGGAGTTCAAGGACCGTCAGCAGCGCACCCTCGACGGCGCGAAGGTGCTGGCGGAGCGTCTGCTTGCCGACGACGCACGCGAGGCCGGCGTTTCCGTCGTCTCCGGCGGCACCGAGGTGCACCTCGTGCTGGTGGACCTGCGTAACTCGCCGATGGACGGGCAGCAGGCCGAGGACTTGCTGCACTCGGTGGGCATCACCGTCAACCGCAACGCGGTGCCGTTCGACCCGCGCCCGCCGAAGGTGACCTCCGGCCTGCGCATCGGCACTTCCGCGCTGGCCACCCGCGGCTTCGGCGAGGAGGATTTCCGCGAGGTCGCCGAGATCATCGCGGAGACGTTGATCAAGGCCGAGAATGCCGACGTTGATGCGCTGCGCGGCCGCGTTGAGGCCCTGGCGCGCAAGTACCCGCTCTACCCGGACCTCGAGGATTGGAAGATGCTCTAGTCCTCCTCGGCTTCTCCGGCGTCGGCGCTTGCGCCGTCGCCGCCGGCAACATCATGCCCGCGCTGCTCCGCGAGAGTGGCGCGGGCTTTTTGCAGCCACTCGGGCTGGTCGTCCAGCAGCGCGCGGATCTCGTCGGTGGTCATCGCCTGGTCCACGCCGGCGCTTTTCAGCGCGGTCACGGAAATGCCCAGCTTGCGGGCGACCTCGGGGCGCGGGTGTGGGCCGGAAAGGCGCAGCTCCTGCAGCCACTGCGGCGGGTTGTCCTGCAGGTCGCGCAGCTCGGCGTGGGTCACGGCGCCGTCCTGGAACTCCTGCGGGGTGGCGGGAAGGTAGATGCCCAGCTTCTTTGCGGCGGTTACCGGCTTCATGGCGATGCCGGAGGGGGTCTGATCAGTCATGGTCAAAACGGTAGCATTGACGGCCATGCTCACCATTGCCTTCGCCACCGGCACCGAGCCGGGGAAGTGGTTCCGCCGCTTCGAGGAACTCACCGGAAGCCGACTTGAGACGATGCCGGCGGATGATCCGTTCGTGCTCGTCGGCAAGCAAGCAACTGCAGCGCTCGTGCGGCTTCCGGACGAGCGCGTCACCGACGAGTACCACGTGGTGCGCCTCTACGAGGAGGCGGCCGGCGTCGCGGTGCCGAAGGATTCCGTCTACGCGGAGGTAGGGGAGGTTTCCCGCGCGGATCTCGCGGACGAGATTGTGAACTTTGACGGGCAATCGCCTATCGACGACCTCCGGTCCGCCCTGCAAGTCGTCGCCGCGAACGTCGGCGTGGCCTACGGGCCACTGCCGCTGTTGAAGAACCTCGCGCGCAAACAGATCAAAGCATTACCCCTTCTGGGGGAGGAACCGGCGACGCAGATCGCGCTCGTGTGGCGCAGGGCGGACGATTCGGACGCTGTGCAGGACTTTGTCGGTGTGACGAAGGGGCGCACGGTGCGTTCTTCGCGTGGAAATGCGCACCCCCGATCGGGTGCAAAGCGGACTCGACGTTAACGCAAAGTTCATAATGGACGGCGCACTTATTTCAAGAATGAAAGGTATTGATTATGTTTTCCCGTAAGATCGTCGCTTCCGCAGCTGCTCTGACCCTTGGCGCAACCGGCCTGGTTGCTTGCTCCAACGACGGCGAGGGTGAGCCGACCTCCACCGAGATCGTCTCGGAGACCGCTACCGAGACCGAGGTTGCCACCGAGACCGCTGGCGAGGCCGCGGATAACACCGACGCCGCTGCTGCTGGCGACGCTGAGGCTACCGAGGAGATCACCACCGCCGACGGCGCAACCGCGATGGTTCCGGCAGGCGTGAAGGCCGCTATGGACGAGTACGCTCAGCCGGAGTGGGGCGAGCCGATGGCAGTTGAGGAGACTGACGGCGGCTGGATCGTCACCTACGACAACGAGCACTACATCACCTGGAACGAGAACACCGGTGGTGCTCCGACCTGGGGCCAGATCGCTAACGAGTGGATCACCGACGTGCGTCTGGACCAGAAGTTGGGCTTCCCGGTCGCACCGGAGACCGAGAACGCCGACCAGTCGGGCTGGACCCAGGAGTTTGAGAACGGCACCATCGAGTGGACCCGCGGCGGCACCGAGGATGCCTTCACCGCAATCGTGACCGAGAAGTAAATCGGCGGCCTACCTCGCCTGATTCCAAGCGCCACTCCGCTGCGGCGGGGTGGCGCTTTTGCGTTGCTGGGCGAGTGTTTGCGCGCCCTCGCGCGGATCTGGACAATAGAGCGCATGCAAAAATCGGACTTTGCCATCCGGCCCATCCGACCGGAAGACTATCCGCAGGTACGAGCCATCTACGAGATGGGACTACAGACAGGCAACGCTTCTTGGGAGACCAAGGGGCAGAACTGGGAGCAATTCTCCCGCAAGAAAATCATGGAGACCGTCTTCGTGGCGGTTGACGCGAACGACGACAACAAGGTGCTCGGCTGGGTCGGCGCCGCGAAGGCGTCGACACGCAGCGTGTTCCACGGCGTGGTGGAAGACTCGATTTACACCCACCCGGACGCCCGCGGCCGCGGCGTTGCCGGCGCGCTGTTGGACCACCTGATCCAGACGTGCATCAGCCTGCACAAGTGGTCCATCCACTCCTGGATCTTCCCCGAAAATGAAGGATCCGCGGGCCTGCACAAGTCCCGCGGATTTGAAAAGGTGGGCACGTTCCACAACATGGCGCAGATGGCCTACGGCGAGCGCCAGGGCGAGTGGCGCGACTGCGACATCTGGGAGCTGATTCTGCCGATGTCGCGCGAGCAGTGAGCTGCTAGCTCAAGTCCTCCTTGAGTGCCTCTTCGCGTACCGGCAGCAGGAGGACGAAGGCGACGACCGCCAGCGGCACCATCAGTAGGAACACAGGCGTCAGGCCGTCGTTGTAGCTGCTCAGCACGGCTTCCCGGAGGGGATCCGGAAGCTGGGCGACTGTGCCGGGGGTGAGGCTGTTCGCCCCGCCGTCCTGGAACTTCGCGGCGTACGCTTCGCCCTCCGGCCCCAGCTTTGCCAGTGCCTCCGGCAAGCGCTGCTCCAGGTTGTCGCGCATGTTGTGGATGAACAGCGAGCCCGCGAGCGACGCGCCAATCGACGAGCCGATCTGACGGAAGAAGTTGTTCGTGGACGTCGCAGTTCCCACGTGCTTGAGCGGGAACGAGTTCTGCACGATCAGCACCAGCACCTGCATGACCAGCCCAAGGCCGAAGCCGAAGATGAACATGTAGATGCCCAGCCTGGTCAGCGACGTGGTCACCTCCAGGCGGGAGAACAGGAACAGCCCCAGCGTGGTCACGAGCATGCCAACCAGCGGGTAGATCTTGTAGCGGCCGGTCTTGGAGATGATGAAGCCGACCGTCATGCCGGTGACGAGCATGCCGATGACCATCGGCAGCATCATCAGGCCCGCCTCGGTGGGGGTGAGCTGGTGGACCATCTGCAGGTAGGTGGGCAGGTACGCCAGCCCGCTGGTCATGGCCAGGCCCAGCACAGTGCCGGCCAGGGTGGTCAGGACCATGTTGCGGTTTGCGAACAGGTCCATCGGGATCAGCGGGTTGGCCGCGCGCAGCTCCACGAACACGAACGCCACGGCCGCAACCAGCGCGATGAGCGAGGTGGCGATGATGGTGGGGGAGGTCCACTCGTACTGGGTGCCGCCCCACGTGGTGGTGAGGATCAGCGAGGTAGTGGCCACCACCATCAGCGTGGTCCCCAGGTAGTCGTAGTGCATGCCCTTGGCGGTCCCGCGGCGCAGGCGCAGCACAGCGGCGCACACGCTCATGGCGAGCAGGCCCAGCGGAATGTTCATCCACAGCGCCCAGCGCCAGCCGGGCCCGTCGGTGAACCAGCCGCCCAGCACCGGGCCGAGCACCGAGGACACACCGAAGACGGCGCCCATGACACCCATGTACTTGCCGCGCTCGCGGGCGGGCACCACCTCGGCGATGATGGACTGCGAGTTCACCATCATTCCGCCCGCGCCCAGGCCCTGGACGGCGCGGCCGATGATCAGAAGCTCCATGGTGTGGGCGAAGCCGCCGATGGTGGAACCGATAACGAAAAGGCCAATGCCGGTGATGTAGAGCCACTTGCGGCCCAGGATGTCGCCGAGTTTGCCGTTGACCGGCATCGCGATGGTCATGGTGACCAGGAACGCCGAGATGACCCAGCTCATGTGGTCCACGCCGCCGAGCTCGCCGACGATGGTGGGTAGGGCGGTGGCGAAAATCATCTGGCCCAGCGAGCTCATCAGCATGGTCAGCAGCAGGGCCGAGAACACCAGCCCCACGTTTGGCGCGGTGGCCTGTAGCGGATCGCGGTCCGCGCGGGTTTCTACCATGTCATCTCCTTTGCGTAAGTGGATAGATCGTGTGCGTTTGCCAGCAGTTGCTCGACGGGGTCGGCGCCCTCCGGAGGGTGCCACAGGTAGCGGCTTACCGCGCCCTGGAAGAGGATCACGATGAGCTGCGTCTCGTCCTCCAGCGTCCCGGTGTGCCTGCGGTCTTCAGGGAAGCGTTCGAAGTGTGCGTAGACGGCGCGGCCGACCTCGGTGAGGAACCCGCGTTTGCGGGCGGCTTCGGCGTGCATCAGGCCGGGGTTGTTTTCCAGCAGCTCCCGGCGGCATTTCGCGGCGGGCCCGTCGAAGCGCCCCGTCTCGACCTCGATGGAGCGGATGACAAGCTCGAGCACGTTGTCGCTTTGCGTCTGGCGGATCGCGGCGAGCGCGTCCTCGCTGAAGGCGAAGGGGAACGAGCCCAAGATCGCCTCGTCTTTGGAGTCGACGTAGTTGAAAAACGTGCGCCGGGAGATGCCTGCAGCCAGGCAGATGTCGTCGACGGTGACGTTGTCGTAGCCGTGAGCGCCCACAAGCCGGGCCGCCTCGTCGCGGATGCGTTGCAGCGTTTCGCGCCGCTTCTGCTCCCTGATTCCCTCATTTTGCACGGGGTGCAATATTACACCCGGTGCACATTATGGCAAGCCCGCTGAAAGTTCGCCTTCTACCAGCGCTTTTCCGTCCTCTAAGTAGGTCAGCTTCACAATGCCGGGCGTATGCTTCTCGACGTCCCAACGGCCCTGCCCGTCATTACAGCCCTTCGTCAACGGGATCGATTCGCCGCCTTCACCGATCAACGCCGTGCAGCCAGTGAGGGGGTAGGTCACCGAGGCGGTGCCGCCGCCGAAGGTCGCCACCGCGGGCCACGCCTTGACCTTTGCGTCATCTTCCAAGCTGTTCAGCGTTCCGGTGTAGGTGCCGGTGGGGGCCGAAGGGTCGTCGATAGGCGATTGCGGCTGCGCGGTGACCGTGACCGTTTCGGGGACGGTGCTTTCGGGCTCGGGGCGCGGGTTGGCGTACCAGTAGGCCGCCGCGAGCGCGACGCCGATGATGGCGACGATGAGCGCAAGCACCCCGCCGACGACCCACGGCTTGTTCGGCCCGCCCGCGGTGCGCAGTTCGGAGAAAGAATCAGGCATGGAAAAAGCCCCCAGCAGATTGGTTGATGTGCTGGGGGCAGATTCTAGCGGGGAGCTAGTTGCGGACTAGTTGCGGTCCGTGTTGGCCATGGACAGCACGTCGAGGCGCTTGTCCAGCTCCTCCTCGGTGAGCTTCTCGCCGTCCACGAAGCCCAGGTCGATGGTGGCCTGGCGGATGGTGATGCCCTCCTTGACCGCGTGCTTGGCAATCTTCGCGGCGTTTTCGTAGCCGATCGCGGAGTTCAGCGGGGTCACGATCGACGGGGAAGATTCGGCCAGGGTGCGCATGCGCTCCTCGTTCGGCTCGATGCCGTCGACAAGCTTGGTGGCGAACTGGCGGGCCGTGTTCGCCAGCAGGCGGGAGGACTCGAGGACGTTGCGCGCCATCATCGGGATGAACACGTTGAGCTCGAACTGGCCCTGGGTGCCGCCGAACGCGACAGCCGCGTCGTTGCCGATGACCTGCGCGGAGACCTGGGTTGCGGTCTCGCACAGCACCGGGTTGACCTTGCCCGGCATGATGGAGGAGCCCGGCTGCAGGTCCGGCAGGTGGATCTCGCCGAAGCCGGCCAGCGGGCCGGAGCCCATCAGGCGGATGTCGTTGGCGATCTTGTACAGGGACACAGCAACGGAGCGCATCGCGCCGGAGAACTCGACCAGGCCGTCGCGGTTGGCCTGCGCTTCGAAGTGGTTCTTCGCCTCGGAAAGCTGCTCAACACCGGTGAGCTTGATCAGCTCTTCGGTGACCTTGCTGCCGAACTCCGCCGGGGTGTTGATGCCGGTGCCCACGGCGGTGCCGCCGATGGCGAGCTCGCCCAGGCGCTCCAAGGTGCCCTCGACGCGTGCGATGCCCAGCTCGATCTGGCGGGCGTAGCCGGAGAACTCCTGGCCCAGGGTGACCGGGGTGGCGTCCATGAGGTGGGTGCGGCCGGACTTGACCACCTCGTGCCACTCGGTGGCCTTCTTCTCCAGGGACTCCTGCAGCACCTTCAGCGCCGGGATCAGGTCGTTCGCGGCGGCCTCGGTGGCGGCGACGTGGGTGGCGGTGGGGAAGGTGTCGTTGGAGGACTGGCCCATGTTGACGTGGTCGTTCGGGTGGACCTCAACGCCGTTCGCCTTCGCGATGGAGGCGATGACCTCGTTGGTGTTCATGTTCGACGAGGTGCCGGAGCCGGTCTGGAACACATCGATAGGGAACTGCTCGTCGTGCTTGCCGTCCGCGATCTCCTTCGCGGCGGCGATGATGGCGTCGGCCTTCTCGGCGTCCAGGTTGCCCAGGTCCTTGTTTACCTGCGCGCAGGCCGCCTTGAGCAGGCCGAGCGCGCGGATCTGCTGGGACTCCAGGCCGCGGCCGGAGATGGGGAAGTTCTCCACAGCGCGCTGCGTCTGGGCGCGCCACAATGCGTCGACGGGCACCTTGACTTCGCCCATCGTGTCATGCTCGATGCGGTATTCCTGATCAGCCATTATTGTCCTTTACTTCTGTCGCGTGCACGTCGCGCACGGTAAGGTGCGCGCGTGCCTTTCCACTGCACGATTATGCCCCAACCGGATATGCCGAGGAGATGAAATGCCCGAACCGCAGGCCATGAAGACCCCCACTTTGAGGGACGCGGGAGTCGCGGCCGCCGCGATGGGGTCGATGTACGTTTTGCTCCTCGGCCAGGGGCTGATGTTGGTGCGCGCGGGTGTGTCCCGGACGGTGGCGCTGACGGTGCTGCCGGTTGCTGTGTTGGTCGCGCTGGCGGTGCCGACGGTGCTGCTTGTGCGCTACATGCGGCGCCGCGGGCTCGAGCTCGGCTTCGCGCGGCTTGGGCGCCGAGGCTGGCACTTGCTGTGGCAGGCTCCGGCGGTGGTGCTCGGCTCTGCGGCGGCGACGTCGGTTGTCGCGCCGCTGTCCGGACTTGAGCCCCGCGGCGACTCCGCCAGCGAGACCCTCGCCCGGGACTTGGACAGCGCCGCGCCAGTGCTGCTTTTGCTGGTGGGCTACCTGCTCATCGGGCCGTTGATTGAGGAGATCGTGTTCCGCCGCGTGCTCATGAACTACTTCGACACGCTCATGCCCGCGGCGGCGAGCGTACTGGCTACCTCAGCGATCTTCGGGGCGGCCCACATCGCGCCGCCGGCAATCGTGTTCACCTTCTTCGCCGGCGTTGGTCTGGCGCTGGTGGCACGCTTCCACGGCACCATCACCGCCAGCTACATCGTGCACGTGGTGAACAACCTGCTGGCCAGCGCGGCGCTGATCGGCGCGTTGCTTTAGGCTGCGGCCTAGTTCTCCGGATCGGAGTAGTCGACTACGGAGTAGTCCTGCAGCTTGGTCAGCTGGTGCTGGGACTCAATGAAGCGGACGGTGCCGGACTTCGAGCGCATCACCAGCGAGCGGGTGGTGGCACCGGACTTGCGGTAGGTCACGCCACGCAACATGTCGCCGTTGGTCACGCCGGTGGCGGCGAAGTAGCAGTTGTCGGAGGTGACCAGGTCGTTGATACCCAACACGCGGTCCAGGTCGTGGCCGGCGGCGAGGACCTTCTCGCGCTCCTCGTCGCCCTGCGGGGCGAGCATGCCCTGGATCTCGCCGCCCAGGCACTTCAGAGCGCACGCCGTGACGACGCCCTCCGGGGTGCCGCCGATACCCATCGCAATGTCGATGGAGCTGGTGTCCTGTGCAGCGGCGATGGCGCCGGCGACGTCGCCGTCCATGATGAAGCGGACTTTGGCGCCGGCGGCGCGAATGTCGTCGACAAGCTGCTTGTGGCGCGGACGATCGAGCACGACCACCGTGATGTCGGCGGGGCGCACGCCCTTCGCCTCGGCGACCGACTTGATGTTCTCGGCGGTCGACTTCGTGATGTCGATCGCGCCGACCGCCTCTGGGCCGACGGCGATCTTGTTCATGTAGAACGCGTCCTGCGGGTTGAACATCGAGCCGCGGTCGGCGGCGGCGATGACGGAGATCGCGTTCGGGCGGCCCTCGGCCATCAGGCGGGTGCCGTCGACTGGGTCGACGGCGATGTCCACGGCGGCGCCGTGGCCGGTGCCGACCTGCTCGCCGTTGAACAGCATCGGGGCTTCGTCCTTCTCGCCCTCGCCGATGACGATGACGCCGTCCATCTCCACGGAGTTGATCATCTTGCGCATCGCGTTGACGGCGGCACCGTCGCCTTCGTTCTTCTGGCCGCGGCCGACCCAGCGGCCGGAGGCGAGCGCGGCGGCCTCGGTGACGCGCACCAGCTCCATCGCGAGATTGCGGTCGGGGTAAAGATCGGACTGTTCGGTCATGGGGAGGCCTTCCTAAACATGAATCACAAAAAGACCCCTCTATTGTGGCACTTCTATCCGCGTTAGTGCCCGTTCTTCCCACCTTTAAGGGGGAAGCGGGGGCGCATGCCATACTGATCGGCGTGGCTAGCAACAAAAAACCCCGCATCTTCCAGGACGGACGAGACATCGCGATCAACTCCGTGCTCATCATCGTGCTGATGGTCGTCGCCGTCGGCGCGACCGGGCTGTGCTCGTTTAATCCCGGCACGCCCGAGCAGGGGCCGGTCCAGGAGGTCGACGCGAAGACCTTCCTCGACCTAGAGGCGCGCGGCGTGGACTTCGCTGTGCGCTACCCGGAGATGCCTGAAGGCTGGGTCACCAACTCCGCGCGCCGCACCATGCTGGGCGGCCAGCCGGCGCCGACGGTCGGCTGGGTCACCGCGGACCGCGGCTTCATCCAGCTCACCCAGACCGGCGCCGACGCGAAGGAAGCGGTCGAGGGCGCAGACGCGAAGCCGCGCACCTTAGATCGCACCGAGGACATCGACGGCCGCAGCGTGGAGGTCTACACCTCCGAGGAGAAGGACGTGCGCGACCTGTGGGTCGTCGACGCGGGCGACGCACGCCTGGTGCTCACCGGCGCCGGGGAGGCCCGCGAGTTCGAGGAGCTGATCTCGACCGCGCTGGCTACTGCTCCGATTGAGCATCCGGCGAGCTAGCGTTACCGCCCTGGCGGGAGCCGATGGCTTCCTCGACGCGCTGGGAGGCGCCGTCGAGGAGCACCTCGCACCGCTTCGCCAGCGCCTCGCCGCGCTCCCAGTATTTCAGTGACTCGTCCAGGCTCATTTGCCCCAGCTCGAGGATCTTAACGGTCTCAATGAGCTCGTCGCGGGCCTGCTCGTAGCTCAAGGTGGCGGGATCCGGCAGCGCGTTTTCGTTGGCCTGGCCGGTGCCGAAAGAGTTCTCAGTCATGTTTTGTGTTCCTAATCTGCTTGCGTGGTGGACATGGAGGCGGCGGTAATCGAGCCGTCGCCGACGCGGATGCGCAGCTGCGATCCGGGCGGGGACTGGTCGATGGAGGTGACAACTTCGGCGTCTGAGCCGTCGCGGGGCAGCACCTGCACCACGGCGTAGCCGCGGGCAAGCGTCGCCGAGGGGCCCAATGCGGAGACCTGGGCGCGCAGCCCGCGCACGTGCTGGGTTTCGCGCTGCAGCAGGTGGGACACGTCGCGGCGGATCAGGGCGGTGGCGCGCTCGATCTCCTCGCGGCGGCGGGTAATGGCCATCATCGGGTCGGCGAGCGCCGGGCGCGAGCGCACCGAAGCCAGGCCGTCGCGTTCGCGTTGGACCCATCCGCGCAGGGCGGCGGCCATGCGGGCACGTGCTTCGTCGATAAGCAATCGCTCCTGCGCCACATCGGGGACCGCGCGCTTGGCAGCATCGGTGGGGGTGGCGGCGCGCACGTCCGCGACGTTGTCCAGCACCGGGTTGTCAGGCTCGTGGCCGATCGCGGAGATCACAGGGGTGCCAAGCTTTGCGACGGCACGCTGCAGCGCCTCCTCCGAAAACGGCAGGAGGTCCTCCACGGACCCGCCGCCGCGGGCGACGATGATCACGTCCACCTCGGGATCTGCATCGAGCGCCCCGAGCGCCTCGATCACCGCAGGTACGGTGGTCGGGCCCTGGACCGGGGTGTTGATGGTTTCGAAGCGCACCTGCGGCCACCGGCCCTGCGCCACCGAGTGCACGTCGCGCTCGGCCGCGGAACCGCGGCCGGTGATCAAACCGACCTTCCTGGGCAGGTAGGGCAGCGGCTTCTTGCGCGCGGGGTCGAACAGGCCCTCGGAAGCGAGCTGCTTGCGCAGCGCCTCGATGCGCGCCAGCAGCTCGCCCGCGCCGACGTGCCTGATCTCGGTCACCCGCATGGAGAAGGTGCCGCGGCCCGTGTAAAACGACGGTTTCCCCAGCACAACGACGCGGTCGCCGTCGTTGAGCGGCACCTGCATGCCCGTGAGCAGCGAGGTCTCCGCGGTGAGCTGGACGCTGGCCTGCTCCTGGGTGTCGCGCAGCGTGAGGTAGGAATACCGCCACGTTGGCTTTGTGCTGACCTGGGTGAGCTGGCCCTCGATCCACAGCCAGCCGAGGCGTTCAATCCAGCCCTTCACCGACGTGTTGAGCTTGGACACCGACCACGGCGACTCCGGCGAGCTCTTCGAATCTGCCACCGCATGCTCCTTTCCATTAGACGGATGCCACGTTACCCGGCGAGCCGACACCGCCCGCCTATTGTTTTTGACGCTGATTAGTTAGGGTTGGTTCCATGACAGATCAGGGTAAAAAAGTCCTCCTCGCATCCCCCCGCGGCTACTGCGCTGGTGTCGACCGCGCAGTGGAGACCGTAGAAAAGGCCCTGGAGAAGTACGGTGCGCCCGTCTACGTGCGCAAAGAGATCGTGCACAACAAGTACGTCGTGGAAACGCTGCAGGAGCGCGGCGTGATCTTCGTCGACGAGACCGACGAGGTGCCCGAAGGCGCCCACCTGGTGTTCTCCGCCCACGGCGTCTCCCCGGCGGTGCGCGACTCCGCCAAGAACCGCAACCTGCTCACCCTCGACGCTTCCTGCCCGCTGGTGACCAAGGTGCACAACGAGGCCAAGCGCTTCGCCCGCGACGGCTACCACATCCTGCTTGTCGGCCACGAGGGCCACGAGGAGGTCGAGGGCACCGCCGGTGAGGCTCCGGAGATCACGCACCTTGTCGACGGAGTGGACGGCGTGGACCGCCTGCCCGACTTCCCGGACGACCAGAAGCTGGTGTGGCTGTCCCAGACCACGCTGTCGGTGGACGAGACCATGCTCATCGTGGACAAGCTGCACGAGCGCTACCCGAACCTGGAAAATCCGCCGAGCGACGACATCTGCTACGCCACCCAGAACCGCCAGGCCGCGGTCAAGGAGATCGCCCCGCGCTGCGAGCTGGTTATCGTGGTCGGCTCCCAGAATTCCTCGAACTCCCGCCGCCTGGTCGAGGTGGCGCTGGAGGCAGGCGCGAAGGAGTCGCACCTGGTGGACTACGCCTCCCAGGTCAAAGACGAGTGGTTCGACGGCGTTTCCACCGTCGGCGTGACCTCGGGCGCGTCCGTACCGGAGATCCTGGTCAAGGAGCTGGTGGAGGAGCTCGCCCGCCGCGGCTACGCGGATGCGGAGGAAGTGACTACCACCGTGGAGACCATCACGTTCTCCCTGCCGCGCGATCTGCGCCTGCCGCGCCGCGAAACCCCGGCGGTAGCCCAGGGATAGAGCGCCTTACCCCTTGTAGAGGTCCTCGCCGAGCCGGTCCGCAATCGAAGTGGAGCCGGACCGCGGGGACTTTTTCTGTACCCGCTCGGTCCGCTCGGTCCGCTTTGTGCTGCGTTCGGTATCCGCGCGCCGCAAAAGCTCGTCCACCGACACGGCCTTGGCGCGCTCGCGGGCGCGGCGGCCTTCAGAATTCGTGCGGCGGTTGCTGCGGTTGATCCGGGTGCGCTCAGCGGTTTCGCGGCGCACGAGCTGTTCGTTGTGGCGCTTGATCAAGCGGATGCGCACGACCGCAATGATGATGGAGCCCAGCGTGACGGCGAACAGCACGGGGAATAGCTCGGTGACCGGGTAGAACACCAGGAGCAGCGCGGCCTTGCCTGAGGAGCCTCCTGCTGCGATCTGGTCGCGCGACATCACCCAGCCGGCGATGACCACCGCGGTGACGAACAAGATCGGTGCGCTGGCCACGTTGAGGAACAGGCCGCGCGGGTTGACCAGGGTGGACACCACGATCACCGCGACGGCGTAGAGGGTCAGAAACGGCCAGCCGATCACGCCGGTGGACAGTGAAAGTAGCACGCCGGTAAACAGTGCGGCGAAAACGATGCCAATGCCGGACCCCGTGGGCAACCCGTGAAACGTTGCGGACGGGGAGGTTGAGTTCCGGTGAGAGACATGCGACACGCCAGACGAGTCTACTCCCCGGTGTCCTCGGCGGCGTGCCGGGCACGCGAAGAGACCGGTTTCAGTGCCGGGGCCTCGCCACGTCGCGACGGCACCTGCGCCTCTTCGAGCTTGCGGGCGGTGACCATGACGCGCGAATCCATCGACGCCAGCGTGGCGTTGTACGCCTCCACCGCCTTGTCCAGCGAAGCGCCGACCCGGTTGTAGTGCTCCGCCATGGTGGCAAGGCGCTGGTGCAGCTGGCCACCTAAGCGCTGGATCTCCTTCGCTGCGTGGTTCAGCGATTCCTGGCGCCACCCCAGCGCCACTGTGCGCAGCAGCGCGAACAGGGTGGTGGGGGTGGCGATGACCACGTCTCGGGCAAAGGCGTAGTCCAAAAGCTCGGGGTCGATGGAAAGCGCGGCGTCCAGAAACGGGTCCGCCGGCACGAACAGCACCACGAACTCCGGGGTGGGCTGGAACGCCTCGATGTAGGACTTCGCCGACAAGGTGTCCACGTGCGCGCGCACCAGGTGGGCGTGGCGGCGCATGAACGCCTGGCGCTCCTCCGGGTCCTCGGTGCCGAGCGCATCCAAATACGCCTGGAAGGGCACCTTCGCGTCGACGACGATGTTTCGGCCCTGTGTGAGGCGGATGATCATGTCGGGGCGGACGCGTGAGCCGTCGATAAGCATGTGCTCCTGGGTGTCAAAGTCGACGTGCTCGAGCATCCCGCCGAGTTCAACCACCCGCTCGAGCTGGATTTCGCCCCAGCGGCCGCGGGTCTGCGGCGAACGCAGGGCGGTGATGAGCTGGTCGGTGCGGTCGCCTAGGCGCGCCGACGTCCGCCCGATCGCCTGCACCTGGCCCGCCAGCGAGGATGCGGAGACGGCCTGCTGCTTGTCCATCTCGTCGAGCTGGGCGCGCATGTCTTTCAGTGCGCGGGCGACGGGGCGCAGGTCCTGCGGCGGCTGTTGTGGTGTGGAGCGGCGCATCCAGGCGGCGCCGGTGAACACGCCGGCGATGAAGCCCGCGAGTAAGCCGGTGGCGAGGAGGAGAAGCACGGTGGCGGTCGACATGGTTGGAAGTCAACCACACCGGCCCGACACGCTAGCGCTCGGGTTCGCTCAAGTGTTCGCTTTTAGTGGGCTTGTCGGCGCTGTCGCTCGACTGCCACCCGCGCAGCCGCCCAAGGCCGCTCTCGCGCAGTTTGCGCAGGCTTGAGGTGCCGAAGCGCTCGGTGTGCTCGTCTGCCTCCTCGTCCGCCACAGGGGCGTTGACCCATTCGCGCTCACCGCGCCACTCCTGGCGTTTGTGCACGGACTCTTTCTCCGCGATCTCCGCGATGACGCGGCCTTCGTCGGTGGCGAACTCGATGTCGTTTGCTCCCAGCTCGCCGGCGTTGATGCGCAGTACCTCCAGCAGGTAGCGGTACACCACCGCGACCATCGCCGCAGCCGGCACCGCGAGGAAACCGCCGACAAGGCCGAACAGCGCGCCGCCGACGGTCACCGAGACCAGCACGATCACCGGGTGCAGGTTCATCGCGCGCGATTGCAGCATGGGGGAGAGCACGTTGCCCTCCAGCTGCTGGGTGGCCAGCACGATCGCCAGCACGATCAACGCCTTCGTGAACCCGAGGGTGACCAGCGCGATCAGCACCGCCAACGCGCCTGCCACCACGGCGCCGACGATCGGGATGAAGCCCGCCACAAACGTGATCAGCGCCAGCGTGAACGCCATTGGCACGCCCACGATGGCGATGCCGGTGCCGATGACGATCGCGTCCACCAGCGAGCACACCGCCTGCGCGCGGATGAACCCGGACAGGGTGTTCCAGGCGCGGGTGAGCAGCTCCGTCAGGTACAGGCCGGTGCGGCCGCCGGTGGCGGAGCGCAGCCACGGCAGGAAGCGGTGCCCGTCCTTGAGGAAGAAGAAGGTGAGCACGACCAGCACCATCAGCGTCACCGACAGCCCGGCCGCGGTGTTGATGCCGGAGAACACCCCGCCGGCTATCGCGCCCGCCTGGTTCTGGATCCACTGCGTGATCTCGTCGACGCCCTCGTTGAGGTTCTCCGGATCCAGGTTCAGCGGCGGGCCCTGCGCCCACAGCTGCAGGCGCTGGATGCCCTCGAGGGCCTGGATGTACAGCAGGCGGGACTGCCCCACGATGTCCGGGGCGATGAGCATGCCGATAAACGCCAGCACCCCGAAGAACAGCAGCATCGTCAAAAGGGCTGCCAGGCCGGCGGGGACCTTGTGGCGTCGTAAAGCAGCTGCGATGGGGGCGAGCACGGTGCACACGATGAGCGCGAGCACGACCGGCAAAATGCCCGCCCAAAACGCGCCGATGAGCTGGCCCACCGCGTACAAAAACACGGCGATGACCAGGATGCGCAGCGTGAACTTCGCCGCGGAAGCGATCCAGTCGTTGAACACAACGTTGCGGTCCACGCGGTCGTCGCGCACGGGGGTCTGGATCGGTTCACTCACGCGCACCATTGTGCCCCATTGCATTTCGCTTTGCGACGGCCCACCTCACGGCCCCCTCCGAACCTCGCACAAGCCTCCGCTAGGATGTTGCGACGTGAGCCTTACTCTTGGAATTGTCGGTCTGCCCAACGTTGGCAAGTCCACCCTGTTTAACGCCCTGACGCGCAACGAGGTGCTTGCCGCGAACTACCCGTTCGCCACCATCGAGCCCAACGTGGGCCTGGTGGAGCTGCCGGATCCGCGCCTGGACCGCCTGGCGGAGATCTTCGACTCGGAGCGCGTGCTGCCCGCCACGGTGTCCTTCGTGGACATCGCCGGCATTGTCAAGGGCGCCTCCGAAGGCGAAGGTATGGGCAACGCGTTTCTGGCCAACATCCGCGAGGCGGACGCGATCTGCCAGGTCGTGCGCGCGTTTTCCAACGACAACGTCATCCACGTCGACGGCAAAGTCGACCCATCCTCGGACATCGAGGTCATCAACACCGAGCTGATCCTCGCCGACTTGCAGACCATTGAAAAGGCCCTGCCGCGCCTGGAAAAGGACGGCCGCAAGGACAAGGACGTCGCCGCCCAGGCCGAGGAAGCCAAGAAGGCCCAGGCCGTGCTCGAGGACGGCCGCACGCTCTTCGCCGCCGCCAAGGGCGGGGAAGTGGACCTTGCGCTGCTGCACCACCTGCACCTGATGACGGCGAAGCCGTTCCTCTACGTGTTCAACTCCGACGAGGACGTCCTCACCGACGACGCGCGCAAGCAGGAGCTGCGCGACCTGGTCGCCCCCGCCGAGGCGGTGTTCCTGGACGCCCAGACTGAGACCGAGCTGCTCGAGCTTGACGACGAAGACGCCGCCGAGCTCCTCGCCGCCGTCGGCCAGGACGAGCCGGGCCTGCAGACCCTGGCCAAGGCCGGCTTTGACACCCTTGGCCTGCAGACCTACCTCACCGCAGGCCCGAAGGAGGCCCGCGCCTGGACGATCCGCAAGGGCGACACCGCCCCGAAGGCCGCCGGCGTGATCCACTCCGACTTTGAAAAGGGCTTCATCAAGGCCGAGATCGTCGGCTTCGACGACCTGGACGCAGCCGGCTCCATGGCCGACGCCCGCGCCGCCGGCAAGGTCCGCCAGGAAGGCAAGGATTACGTCATGGTCGACGGTGACGTCGTGGAGTTTCGTTTCAATGTAACCTAAATACGCTATGAATAGCGTATGACTACACGCGCTGCTATTTACCTCCGTATCTCGTTAGATGCTGCCATGGACGGCCTCGCCATCGACCGGCAGCGTCAGGACTGCGAAGCCCTCGCCGAGCAACGCGGCTGGGACGTCGTGCATACCTACGTCGATCAATCGATCTCTGCATCAAAGAAGGACGTGGACCGTCCCGACTACGACGCGATGGTGGCGTCCTTTGAGCGCGGCGAGATCGACGGATTCTGGAACGCTAAGGCGCGTTCTTATTTCACCGTGAATCGGTGCCATACTTCGACTGTGACCGTCAACGGCAGAACGCAACGAAGCATCAACACCCGCGGCGGCCAGAAGTCGATCGCCGAGCTTTCGGCAACGAATTTGCCGGGCACTAAGGACAGCTACTACTACAACTTCTGCTAGAACTCATGCGCATTCGACCCCTAGTACTTGGGCTTTTGAGCCTACTTCTTGCTGCAGTCATCGCGACTACTGGGTGGCTGCTGACAGCCCTGGTTGACTCCACCAAGCCCTTGTCCTTAGGGGTCGAATCAACCTTTAGTCTTGACTACGTCGAGCCTAAGACTTCACTCGCGGAGGAACTTGAGTCAGACTACGCACCGACGGTAATCCGTAACTCACTGGTTTCATTGGCCGAGCAGAACGGCTACTCCATCTACCGGCTGACTGGCACCGATGACGCAAGCGGGACTTCCCACGAGGTTTTCATCCCGCTGGAGCAAAATTATCCAGCACCGGAACGCATTCCCCGGCTCAACCGGCCGGATGCCTTGAGCCAAGCGTCCAGTGAGCTTGGGTCGCTGGATTACCACGGTGACTACGTCTTGGTTCCCAAAGCAACGGGTGGCAATGCGAACCACTTCTACGAATCGGCCAGGAATGACGGGCTCAGGCTAAGCGAAAAGACGCAGTTCCTTCACCTCATCCAATCGGTCGTATTCCGCCTGCCCGCGTTGGTGGCGATCCTGTTTCTATTTGTCGTTTCCCTTTTTGCCCTGGTATTTGTTCTTCGGGTTTCCGGTCTTAGATTGGCAGCGCTGCGCACAATAAATGGCGGGCACCGCAGTCAAAAAGGCAATTGGCGGCAATGGGCCTTTGTCATCCTCCCACACCTAGTTCTCATTGGCCTTGCGAGTACATTCCTCGCCCGCCAAGGAAGCTATTCTTTTGCCTTCCTGTTCCTCAGGTTCTACGCCGCCGGGATAGGCTTGGCCCTGGCCACCACCGGTTTGGCCGTAGCCGTCACCGCCCCATTGTTGCGCCGCGCAGTAGCGCTGCTGGGGCAGCGTGCCCCCGCAGAGAAGGCGGCGGGAAAAGCGCTGAAAGTAATTTCGGTCTTTACCTGCGTGACCTTTGTAGCAGCGGGTCTTAGCTCAGCGGCTGCGCTCCGCTCCTACCAGCAGGAATCCGAGGCCCAGCAGACCTGGAAATCTCTCGCGGAGTTTGGAGCCTTGCATTTTTCAGCCAACTTCGACGGCCCTGCTGGCCGCGCGGAAGGAGGCGAGCTCTTGCCGCCCAGTGTGCAGCAGAACTTCCGCGACTTCGCGCTCAGCTGGGAACGGGAGCACGGGGCTGTCCTCAGCCATACTTTGCCGAAAGAAGGTACCGGTGTGCCGGACTCCTGCCCCGTGGCACTTGCTAACCGCCAATGGCACGATCTGCAGGATTATCAGTTCCGTCCCGGAGACGACAACCACTCGGTCGACTATTCCGCAGCCCAAGAGCATTTCGCAGCTTCCGTGGATCTGTGGGCTCAGGAATCCGGCGACCTGCTCCTTAAGTCTGCGCAAATTGGTCCGGTCAGTGCCGATCATGCGGTCGGATTCATTAGTGGAACAATGTCGGGGGAACTGGTTCCCGGCGATTGTTTTTACGTGCTTGAAACGGACGATCTATCCGGCTTCGACGCAGACTTCCTAAGCTCCACAGCTTCGAGTGAAAATTTGCTCTTCGCGGATTTCTCGGAACTGGGTCCAGAACTTACCGCTGCCGGCCTCGAAGGCTACGTGTACCCGGTACGCGCGGCCGATCGCGGTCTGGCCGAACTAGTAGCCAGCACGGCGCTGTTCTGGCTGAATATCCTGAGCGTCCTCGGAGCTTTGCTCGCCACGCTTGCGGCCTTGATAGTCCAGGCGCGCATCCAGCTCCGAGTTCACCGTCGCCTCCTGGTACTCCTCCACAGCGCTGGGCAATCACCGGACAAAACGATGTGGCGACTATTCAAAAGCCAACTGGTCAGCCTGACAGTTGTCGTCATATTGTCCGTCCTGGCTCCGCTACTGCTTCCCAACCCGTTCCTCTACACCTTCACCGCGCTAAGCTGCCTTGTCTTAATCGTCTACCTCGGTTTTGCCCGTCTCAGTATTTCTCAGCACATGTCCGCCTCCCCTAGGAGTCACAATGTCATTGGCTAGCCCCAATCAGTCCCCCACTCTGCCGCCGGAGATTTCCACCTCTCATCTCTGTCTCGCCGCGGAGTCGACTTTTTCTGTGGGGCGCAGCACGCGGATGGTGAAGAAGTCCCTCGTGGAAAATGCAACGTTTTCCCTACCCGGGCCAGGCTTTGTCGCCATCTGTGGAGCCAGCGGTTCCGGAAAGACTTTGCTGCTCAACACCTTGGCCGGGCTCCTGCCGCCGGCGGACGGCCTCCTCCGGATAGACGGTGAGAATGCCTCCGCGTGGAGGATGAAGCGGAGGCGGAGATTCTGGCGAGAACGCGCAGCGATAATCCACCAAGACCACGGAATCATTCCCGAACTAAGCTGCGAAGATAACCTCACCCTCGGACTATCCAGGAAGCAATACTCCAAAGAAGAATTGCTGCACTCCCTCGGCGAAGTCGGTCTTGATGTCCCCTTCGACGGGCCGGCAGCTATTCTCAGCGGAGGCGAGCAGCAGCGGCTGGCGATCGCCCGAGCCCTGCTCCGCGGCGCGGCTTATGTGTTCGCTGACGAGCCGACCGCCTCCCTCGACCCCACTAACCGCGACCAAGTTATCGCGCTCCTGCGGCGAGCTGCGGACGGGGGCGCACTCGTTCTGGCCGCCACGCACGATGCCGCAGTTATTGCTGCCGCTGACAGCACCTTGCGCATCAATGATCGCCAGGTCACAGTCTCCGGCTCTGCGCGGGATTAAATCGCGATGCCCGCGGCCTTGGCCACCTTCCGGTACCCGGCCGCATGGTCCGCGACGCTGGCGTGGGCGTTGAGTCCGCTGGGGTTGTCGAGCACGGGCCTGACCCCCGGAAAGTAGACACGTCGGGGGTTAGCTATGCTGCTTGGGTCAGCGTAGCTGATGTGAGTGCTTCGAAGTCATTGGGGGCTAGAAAGTTGCACCAGGAGTGCCGTCTGCGGGTGTTGTAGCGCATGCACCACCGGAAGACTTCTTGGCGACTGATGTCGAAGTGGTCGAGTTTTAAGTTCAATGTTAGCTAAGGGCCTTATTAAAAGCGTTTGGCAACACGCGCTCCTATTTACCTTCGTATCTCGCGAGACGCTGACGTGGATGGCCTCACCATCGACCGGCAGCGTCAGGACTGTGAAGCCATTGCAAAGCAGCGTGGCTTGGACGTTGGACATAGGGCATAACTACGTCGATCAGTCCATTTCCGCGTCAAAGAAGAATGTGGCTCGCCCCGACTACGACGCCATGGTGGCATCCTTTGAACGCGGCGAAATCGACGCGATCATCTGCTGGGACCTCGAACTACCCGCCCCACGTCGGTGGGTAGTCCGATCAGTCGGACAAAACTACTCCCGCACCACAGCGTAATAAGGGGTGCACCTTAAAAACATCCGGAGGTGGGGGTAACTCCCCCTCGTTGCCCAGAGACAAAATACGCCAGTGGCGTCTGTACGACGAGCCGAAGGTAGGACAAATTCCAATCCAGAGAGGTCTTGCACTGTTGCGGTGCGGTTGTCTTCTTTCTCACCGTATTGGACCCTGCGAAATTAATTGGATACGATAGGCCCATGTTGATTTCAGGTTCCGTTTTCATGCGGCCGCTCACCAGCCGCTAAGGCGGTTTTCTCCCTCCCGCAGGTTAGAAACCGCTCCGGTCCTTTAGCCGGGCGGCCATTTGCCATGCCCGGCTCCGTTTCAACTCCACGGAGCACACCTGATGTCTACATACGGATACGGCCGTCACGAACATGGCCAAAATTTTCTCACAGACCACAAGATCATCAACTCCATCGTCGATCTTGTAAAACAAACCTCCGGCCCCATCATTGAGATCGGGCCAGGAAGCGGTGCCCTCACTCACCCGATATCCCACTTGGGGAGGGCAATAACGGCAGTTGAGGTAGACGCAAAACTAGCTGCCAAACTCACAAAAAAGACCGCCTCGGCGTCGGTCGAAGTGGTCCATGATGATTTCCTCAACTTCCCGTTACCCGCCACTCCCTGCGTCATTGTGGGAAACATTCCCTTTCACCTCACCACTGCCATTCTTCGAAAGCTGTTGCATGCGCCGGCATGGACTGACGCTGTACTCCTCATGCAGTGGGAAGTCGCTCGCCGCCGGGCCGGGGTAGGTGCAAGCACGATGATGACAGCTCAGTGGTCCCCATGGTTCACGTTTCACCTTGGTTCCCGGGTACCAAGGTTTGCTTTCCGGCCACAGCCAAACGTTGACGGGGGGATCTTAGTGATCCGCCGGGTGGGTGACCCGAAGATCCCGATAGAGCAACGCAAAGCCTTTCAGGCGATGGTGCACACCGTTTTCACCGCCCGGGGACGCGGGATAGGGGAAATTCTCCGAAGGGCAGGGTTGTTTTCATCACGTTCAGAGACACAATCATGGTTGCGCTCGCGAGGAATCGACCCCGCAACCCTACCTCCCAGATTGCACACCAGCGACTGGATCGATCTCTTCCAGGTGACTGGTTCCTCTTCACCGCGCCATCGGCCCATTTCACAATCGGGAAGTAGTCAACGCCCTCCTCAACGGAAAAATCGAGGCCGGCGGCGGTAATCCCCCCACCACCAAAACCGAAATCCACCAGTAGTAGTGAACGACCCATGTTCGTCTACCGTGAGCCGCGTTATGGCAGTGACGTGTTCTCGTCGGGCACAGTCATAGTTCCCGGCGTTGCCAGCGACAGGGTTCTACACCCAGCAGCGGGACCGATCAAAATCACCCGCACGGGGAACGACCCTGCTGGTGGTTTCGATTTTGATGAAAGCGAGGAGACATAGCCCCTCGCCAACTCCCCGTAGCTGGCGAACAGTAGCTCCTGGCGCTGGCGCTCGTTGGTGAGTTTGCGTGCCACATCGAAAGCCTTATCGACTTCCCGGTCCAAGTTGTTGTGAGCCTTGAGCAGAATTGGGTCCATCGATAACGGGTTGTAGTGCTCCGCGAGTGACCGCTGGGGGTGCCGCTCGCGTGCCCGCAGCACCAACTGTCCAGCGTCGATGATTCGCTGCTGCGCCTTCTCATCTAGTTCACACAGAGCTGGTCCGCAGTTGTAGCTCCCGATGTACTCCGAAAACGGAAAAAATAAATAGTGGGGATACATCAACCTTCCACTTTCCATTCTTCCGGCTCAGAGTATTGAGGGGTCTGGGACCGTGTCCGTAAACCCTTTATGTTTTTCGCGCACAGCGGTTTTTAGCGACGCACCCTATAGGTTTTCCGCAGAACTTATATGTGTTTCTGTGCACCCCATATGTTGTCTGTTTTAGCGGTATTTCGTTGTTAATTCCGCACGCGCGCATCAAATGGTTATTTATCGACGACACTCCGTGGAATTTAAGTTCAATGTGTAGGTTAGCCGAATAAGAAGCTCTGGCAGATGGTGGGGTAATCCTGCTCTGACATCTTATTCCAGCTTGGATGCGCTGGGATTAGGACTGGTCACGTGTGAGAAGGTTTCGTGTACAACTAGGGATATGAACTTTTTGTTGCTCGGTGGTACCGGTTTCCTTGGAGGGCACATTGCGTTTGCAGCAGTCGAGCGAGGACATCAAGTTACTTGCCTCGCGCGGGGTAACGGGAAGGTTCCCAACGGAACCGAATTTGTGAGTTCAGACCGTGACCGTGACGGTGCGTACGATGAGGTTGCGGGGAAAACTTGGGACACCATTGTGGATCTGACGAGTCAGCCGAAGCATGCGCGGGATGCGGCGGCGAAACTCCAGGCCAAGCATCGTATATTTGTGTCTTCGAGCAGCGTATATGAGGATCAGGGAAGTATTTCTTCCGAGTCTGATTCTGTAGTCGCTCCGCTTGAAATTGACTACATGGAGAACATGGGGCAGTACCCAGCCGCAAAGTCTGCTTGCGAAACGACTTATCGAAGCACAAATCGGTCGGTAATGGTAGTTCGACCCGGTCTGATCGCCGGCTACGGCGACGAAACAGGGCGCAGTGGTTACTATCCGTGGCGCTTCGCGCATCCCACGGGTGAGAACGTGATCGTCCCAGACCCGGCGTTTCCCGTCGCTATGATCGATGTGAAAGACCTTGCAGGCTGGATAGTTGAGTCCGCAGAAGTCGGGACTTTCGGAACCTTTAATGCTACGGGGTTTGCTACTTCCTTGTCCGATGTGTTCAAGATTTCGCGGGAGTTAACCGCATCGGAGTCTACGGAGCGACCTTGCTCTGATGAACTGCTTCTCGCTAATGATGTAACCCCGTGGATGGGCCCAAAATCGTTGCCGTTGTGGGTACCAGGTGAACAGTTTCGCAACATCGCGCTACTCGATTGCACCGCAGCCTACGAAGCGGGCCTGCGGATTCGCCCGTTGAAAGAAACATTGGCGGATGCGCTGCGATTCGAAGAGGAACAACACGGTGAAAGACTTGCCGGGCTCAGCGATGAAGAAGAAGTCGTGCTTCGCCAGCGGTTAGAAGATGGTATTTAGTTTCGGCACCAACAGTTCTAGCTGCAGCCAGGACCGTGCTCAGTTGGTTTTCGTTCCGCGACTGACTGTGAGAATGAGTCCGAATCTGGCGTGAGGGCAACTTCGGCGGTGCCAGCTCTTCGTGACGGGGAGCGATCTAGCCTGCGGAGGTTGCCTTTCCGAGCAGAAAACGCCTTGCGGCACACTTTTCAGGTTTCTCGAATCGCTTACAACTGAGTGAGGTAGCCTTCTTTCGCCACTCCGTTGAATTCAAATTTAATGTGTAACGCGGAGCGTTAATGACGTTTCGCGTTATTGGGGGGGGAGGTTGAAGAGCGCTGTCTCTAACTCCGGTTTTCGTTCGGCCTCGGTCCATTCCGCTACCTCGTGTGTAGAATCTGCAAGCGGTATCGGGCCGTTGAACTATTAGGTTCACCCACAGTTCCCGTGCCTGCACGCATCGAGAAGGACCAGGTGGTGAACTCGAATGACTCGCCTGGTCCAACGTGTGTGCGCTCGGCGCGTGGTTTAACTCTTATAAGACTTGCCGGTCACAGCCTCAGCGTTTCGCTCGTGCAGCCCGCAGGCCGTTCAAGATCACGATGACTTCAGCGACTTCGTGAACCAACACGACGGCGGCCAGGCCCAGCACACCGCTGATCGCCAGTGGCATCAACACGATGATGATGGCCAGAGACAGCACGATGTTCTGGTTGATGATCCTGCTGCCTCGGCGGGCGTGCTGCAGCGCCTGCGGGATCAGCCGGAGGTCGTGGCCGGTGAAGGCGACGTCAGCGGACTCGATCGCGGCGTCAGAGCCGGTTGCTCCCATCGCTATGCCCACCGTCGCGCCCGCCAGTGCCGGCGCGTCGTTGATGCCGTCGCCGATCATCGCCGTCGGCGTCTTGGAGGAAAATTCGGCGACGATGCTTGCCTTGTCCTCAGGGCGCAGCTCGGCGCGCACGTCGTCGATTCCGGCGATTTCAGCCAGCGCCCGGGCGGTGCGAGTGTTGTCGCCGGTGAGCATGCTCACTTCCACATCGTTGGCGCGCAGGGTCTGCACGGCTTCGGGCACCTCGGGTCGCAGCTCGTCGCGGACACCGATCGCTCCGGCGAGAGCGTCATCGACGGTGACTAGGACGCAGGTCTGGCCTTCGGACTCCATGCGCTCAACGTCTGCCTTCAGTGGCCCGGCGTCGATCCACCGGGGGCTGCCCACCAGCACCCGTCGGCCTTCGACGGTGCCGCTGATGCCGTGCCCGGCTTCCTCGCTGATGTCCTGGGCGGCGGGCGCTTCGGGCCCCGCTGCCGCGATCGCCGCGGCGAGGGGGTGCGTCGATTGCTGCTCAACTGCCGCCGCGAAAGTAAGCACCTGCGCCCGATCAAACCTGTCTGCCGGGACCACGCCGGTAACCTCGGGCTGGTTGCGGGTGAGGGTTCCGGTCTTGTCCACCGCCAGGTGACGGATGCCGCCGAGCCGCTCGAACGCCGCGCCAGACTTGATGACCACGCCGAACTGGCTGGCCGCGCCGATCGCGGCCACGACCGTCAGCGGCACGGAGATTGCCAGCGCGCACGGCGACGCTGCGACCAGAACCACCAACGCACGGGTGATCCACGTCTCGGGGTCGCCCAGCAGCGAGCCGATCACGCCGACTAGCACCGCCAGGATCATCACCCCGGGCACTAGGGGTTGGGCAATCCGGTCGGCGATCCGGGCGCGGTCGCCCTTTTCCGCCTGCGCCTGCTCGACCAGGTCCACGAGTGTGGTCAGCGAGTTGTCCGTTCCAGCTGCGGTCGTCTCGACTTCCAGCACACCGGCGGAGTTGATCGCTCCCGCGGGCACCTCGTCGCCGGGCGCAACCTCCTCCGGAATGGATTCTCCGGTGATCGCTGAGGTGTCAAGGCTGGAGCGCCCAGACCGAATGATGCCGTCCGTGGCGATCCGCTCTCCGGGGCGCACGAGCATAAGCTCGCCAGCCGCGAGGTCCTTCGCTGCGACCTCGACCGCCGTGCCGTCGCGCAGCACCGTCGCGGTCTGCGGTACCAACTTCAACAGTGCCCGCAGTCCGCCCTGCGCCCGGTCCATCGCCTTGTCTTCCAGCGCCTCGGCGATCGAGTACAGGAACGCTAGCGCCGCGGCCTCTCCGACGTAACCGAGGATTACCGCGCCGACCGCGCTGATGGTCATCAGCAAACCAATGCCGAGCTTGCGCTTCGTGACAAGGTTTCGGATCGCGTCGGGCGCGAACGTATACGCCCCTAGCAGCAGGCCGCCCCAGAACAGTACTGTCGCGGGTGTCTCTAGCCCGGACCAGCCCAGCGCCAGGCCTATGCAGAGGGCTACGCCGGAGAAGATCGGCAGTAGCAACTCGGGGTCCTTCCACCATGGCCGATCGAGTTCTTCGATCTCCGTGGCGGGTTCGTGTTCGCATCCACACGCCGAACTCATGCGTCCGCTCCCTTCTCGCCGCAGCCGGGCACCGAGCACTCAGGGTCGATGCACGGGGCGTTTTCGTCGACAGCCAACGTCGCGTTCACCAGCGCGTTGAGCGCTGCCGCGAGGTGCGGATCGGCGATTTCGTAGCGTGTCTTTCGGCCCTCCGGCTCGGCAACGACGATGCCGCAGTCACGCAGGCAGGTCAGGTGGTTCGAGACGTTTGAGCGGGTCAGGCCCAGGTCGCGCGAAAGTACGGCCGGGTAGCTCGGGCCGTCGAGTAGTGTCATCAGGATTCTGGAACGCGTCGGATCCGCCATGGCCCGGCCGAGCCGGTTCATGACGTCGAGGCGTGAAGCAATAGTCAGCATGTGCTGAACAATACATCGTGTGCTGAACTATTCAAAGTGTGCTGAACTGACAGTTACGCGAAGGTCCTGCGACCTGCAAGAATTAGTCGATGGGATAGCAGATGACTGATCCTTTGTGGTTCGGCTGCCACCCAACGCGGGAGCGACGTGGGTGGCGAGGTTCTCGAGAAAGTTACTTTGCAACTACATACCGTGGAGTTCAAGTTCAATGTGTAACTAGGCCTCGGGGCTGCCCACGCAGAACTCGTTGCCTTCCGGATCCTGCATCACGGTCCATACGAGTCCTGGCGCCTCGTGGGTGGTGAGTTCGGTAGCGCCCAAGTCTGTGAGGCGCTCCACTAAGGTTTCGCGTTCCGCCCCGCCAACGTCGATATGCATGCGGTTCTTGCCAGGCGTGGGATCCTCGACGCGCTGAAACCCTAGCGCTGGAGTCGAATCAACCATCACGAAATCGCCGTAATCCGCGGCGATTTCGCAGCCGGCTGCGGCTGACCAGAACTCGGCGAGCCTAGACGGATCGTGACAGTCGAAGGTAATTTGCCGGATAGTGAGGTTCGGGTCGCTCATGAGCATCATTATGGGGGCGGGGCTTAGAAAGTGCAGCCTGGTCTCCAGGCGGGGACTCAGCCTTCCGGCGTAGTGGAGCGTTTTGAATCGCGAGGGTCACTCCCGCGAGAGCGTAAGAACTCGATCTCGTAGCCATTTTCGGCTTCGGTGACCCAAGCATCAACCTGATCTTCACTGATCGGCTTCCCGTTTATTGTCTTCACGGTAATCACCGTAATGCGGAGCTTGCGACGGTGTGGTTGCGTAAAGTGGGTGTGCATTTGCATTCGGGTGAGCACAAACTTAACGTTGTGCGTTATTGACGCTTCGCGTTATGGGGGATAGGGTGAGACATGATCCAGTCGTTCGCTGACAAGGACACTGAGCGTCTGTGGAATCGAGAGCGGGTTCGCTCGATCGATTCCCGCATTCACTCAGTAGCGCTGCGCAAGCTTCGCCAGCTTGGGTACGCGCAGACGCTTGATGAGTTACGGATTCCCCCGGGGAACCGGCTCGAGGCGTTGAAAGGTGACCGGCGGGGTCAGTTCAGCATTCGAATCAACGACCAGTGGCGGATCTGTTTTCGGTGGTCCGCCGCGGGGCCAGAGGAGGTTGAGATCGTTGACTACCACTGACAAGCTCCCTCCGGTTCATCCGGGTGAGATCCTTATGGAGGACTTTCTCAAGGAAATGGAGATCACCCAGCACAAGCTGGCCGTCTCCATCGGCGTTCCGCCCCGCCGGATCAACGAAATTGTTCACGGTAAGCGCGCTGTAACGGCTGACACGGCCCTTCGTCTAGCGAAGTTTTTCGAGATGAGCCCCCAATTCTGGCTCGGGTTACAGGCCCAGTACGACCTGGATGTGGCAGAAGACAAAATCCTGGCGGAAATCGAACGGATTCAGCCGTTCCAGGCTGCCTCGGCGTAGCAGGTCAGCGACTCTAAATGCGTCGAGCCATGTCGGGGTAGTAGACGACAACCCCATCTTCGTCTACTTCGAGCTCTACATCGACTCCTCGTGTTCCGCTTGCGTAGCGAACTTTGTGTGAGTCGATTGAACTGTAGTACTGATCCGAGGCGATCACCTGGAGGGAAGGCATATCAATCCAGGCCATGATGAGCGGAGTCTTGGAGACATCTTCTTCGAGCAACCCGAGGCGCCGGATGGGCATCGTGTTTGTCAATGGGCATAGTCCGAGATCACAGTCCAGTGCAGTTTCAAGATCAGCTGGTTGCACAATGCCAGGGGATGGGAGACCGTTCGGCTGGGTACCCGATTCTTTAGTAGTCGATGTCCACTCGCCATCTTTGGTCCGTGTGAGCTCAAGGTGGCGCTCCCAACCGTCGCCCACGACGTTGACCTCCACGTTTTGGGTTACCCAGTTCTCTACAGCACTCAGTTCCCAGGTGGCTTCGTACCCTTCCCCGACCTGGGTACCGCTAGCCGTCAAGCCAGTTCGGTGAAACTGCACTCGGGCCTCGTTCTGGATTGAGGGGTTGTTTACGTGCTGCCATGTGTAAGTCTGTTCCATGCGCCGAAGCCTACTGGCCCAGGGAGCTTGTGGTCGATGGCGACAGCTCTAGGGAATCTGAGGTCGCTTCCTTGTGGACTTCAGCTCCGAGCGACGCATCTTCGCTTCTCGACGGCGCCGCACCGAGCCCCTGGTCGGCTTCGTCTTCCGGCGCGGAGGAGGCGGCGGGGCGAGCGCCTCGCGCAGCAGGGCGGCCAAACGCTCGCGCGCCTCGGCGCGGTTGCGGATCTGCGACCGTTGGTTCGACGCGGCCACGGTGAGGACGGTGCCGTCCAGGCGGTGTCCGAGGTTGCGCAAGATGCGGCGGCGTTGGGCGTCGGAAAGCGATGCGCACGCCGCGACATCGAGGGAGAGCTGCACCTTGCTGTCGGTGGTGTTGACGCCCTGGCCGCCCGGGCCCGACGACTTGGCGAACCGCTCCGTCAGGTCGACGGCGGCTATGACCACGCCGCCGGGGATCCCCGGGCCGGGAGCGATGGTCAGGTCCTTCATGCCGCCCACCCTACGTTTTCGCCTCCTGTGTCAACAGCTTCCGATTCTTTAGCACCCCAACTCGCGACAAATCTCGTCCGTAGTGAACCTCTCACCGGAGTCGAACTCGAGAGCACCACGAAGTTCGTCAACATTTTGGAGGTCTTCGACTTTTTCCATGATGGCTGCCGTTCGCGCAGGCGCCGTGGGGCGCGCACTTCGGTGTCGTCGAGGACAAGTTCGGACTCGCCTGGAACATCACTACTGGCGACGGAAGGTAGGTCGCGGGGTGGGGCGGAGCGCCGTCGAGAAGCAAGTGCGCTACCGTCCCGGCAACACCACGGTGGGGTACTTGCGCACGTAGCCCACCGCGATGATGACAAGCGCCGCGATCGCACCGATGACAGTTTCCGCGGTACGGGCGAGCAGCATCGGCGCGACGGGGGCGGCGTCGACGACCTGAATCATGAGCAGCGCCGTCGGGGTGATAAACGTCGCCGCGATGGTGTAGTTGCGGGTCACGTACATCTCGGTGAGGTACTGCAAAATTACAATCCACACGACGATCTGCCAGCCCTGCATCGGGTGTGACAGCAGGAAACCGGCGGCCGCGATGCCGGTCAGGGTGCCCAGCACGCGCTCGATCGCCCGGTAGTACTGCACCTTGAACCGGGAGTTCACCAGCGGCGCAACCGCGGCGACCATCGCCCAGTAGGAATGCGATAGCGGGTCGAAGATCGTCACCGAAATCAGGCCCAGCACGCCGGCGAGCAGCGGGGCGAAAAAGAAGCGGCGCGCCTCGACGCGCAGGCGCCGCCAGGGAACACGGCCCGCGTCGGGGGCGCGGGAGGGGTGCTCGGTTTCCTTCGCGTCGCCGCCCGGGCCCTCGCCGATGAGGTGGGACAGCTGCCCCAGCGCAACGCACAACAACGCTGCGCTACCGGCGATGGCGAAGGCGAGCGCCGGGTGGACCGGGTTGTTGAGGGAGCCGACCGCGGCGACAGAAAACACCACGAACACGGAACCGGTCGGCTTCATGTCGTTCGCCAGCGCCACCGTCGCCCACGCCGAGGACACCAGGGCGGTGGCGGCGATGAGCAGCCAGGGACTCAAATCCAACCACGCAATCGTCGCGCCGAGAGTAACCGACAGCGTTAAGGCGGAACCCGCGAGGATGTGATGCTTCAGCCGCACCTGGCGTGTGGCGTGGCGCCCGTAGACCCCGGTGAACGCGCCGAAATTCGCGTAGATAGCAAGGTCCAGCCGGCCGAGCGCAAGCAGGGTAAACATCGCGGCCGCAACGCCGAGCGCGACGCGGAACGCCGGGATGTGGTCGCGCCGCGCAGGGCCCATCTCAAACAGCGGGCTGAAGTGGTGCAACCGTGGACCTCCCAAACGCGTTCGTGAATTTTTCCGGCGGAGAGTCTAGCGCGGTGGGCGCGGCGACGCGGACTCGTGCCTCTGCACATATCAACCGCGAGGCATACCATGGCCCAGTTAGCCCACACGCAACAAAGACAAGGAGCATGCCGCAGTGTCCCGCACCGGGAATTTCTTTTTCGCCGCCCGCAATCAACCGAACTACGCGTGGTGGAGGCCCCTCGGCGAAATCCTCGCGGTGGCCGTCCTCGCTGTGCTGTTTACGGGAGTGCTCGACCTGTCGTTGGAAGCTGCGGGCGTGGACACCTCCAGCGGCGCGGCCGACAAGTACTTCGGCTACGGGTCGGTGATTGTGGAGATCCTCGCGGTGCTTGTCGCCGTCCGCTTCATCGGGCGCCGGCCGGCCGCGTCGGTGTTCACCGGGCAGCCGGGCACGAAGCCGTGGGTGCCCTTTGCGGCTTTCGCGGTGGCCCTGGTGGTTATCTCTGTGGTCATGTCGCTGGTGGGCGTGTACGGATACGGCGCGTCGTGGGGTCAGGTGGTCGGCAACATCGGCGCCGACTTCCCGGTTGAGCTGGTCGCGCTGCTGTTCGCCGCGCTCGCCGAGGAGATGACGTTCCGCGGCGTGTTCCTCCAGGCGTTCACCGCGTGGACCCGGAACCCGGTGATCGGCGCGCTGCTCGCTGCGGTCCCGTTCGTCCTCGTGCACCCGCAGGCGTACGGCTCCCCGGTCGGCATCGCGCACTACGTCGCCGACGCGCTGCTGTTTACCCTGCTGGTGTGGGTGTTCAACGGGATCTGGGTGGCGGTGGCCGTGCACCTGGCCTGGAATACGTTCGGCACGGTCCAGGACCTTGGATTGCCCACCTCGGCCGCGGCCACCGCAGCGAGCTTCGTCGCCATGGCGGCCGCGACTGCACTGGTCATAGCTCTCTTCCGGCGAAAGGCGTCGGCGCAGCCCGCCGCGTAGCCGCCTCCGCTACCATCGCGCTTGTGTTGGAAGTGCTACGCATATTCACCCGCCTCGGCCTGACATCCTTCGGCGGGCCGACGGCGCATTTGGGGTACTTCCGGGACGAGTTCGTGGAGAAGCGAAAGTGGCTCAGCGACGACGAATACGCCGACCTCGTCGCCCTGTGCCAGTTCATGCCGGGGCCCGCATCGAGCCAGGTCGGCATGGCAATCGGCCTCAAGCGCGCGGGCTACGGCGGCATGCTCGCGGCGTTTTTGGGCTTCACGCTGCCGAGTGTGGTCCTCATGGTCGCGTTCGCGCTCGGCGTGACGCGCCTCGGCGACATCTCGCACGCAGGCTGGCTCGCGGGGCTCAAGGCGGCGGCGGTCGCGGTCGTCGCGCAGGCGGTGATGGGGATGGCCAAAAGCATCGTCACGGACCGGTTGCGCGCGGCCGTCGCGCTCGCCGCCTTCCTCATCGTCCTGCTCGTCCCACACCCGGCGGCCCAGGTCGGCGCGATCGTTGCGGGCATGCTCGTGGCCAGCTTCGCACTTTCGCCTATCGACGCCCTTCCGGCCCCCAACCGCACCTCCACCGCCAGCCGCACCGTAGGGATTGTCAGCTTGGGAGTGTTCGCGGCCCTGCTCGCGCTGCTTCCGCTGGCTGGGCGCATGGGCACGAGCTGGGGGATGTTCGACAGCTTCTACCGCTCCGGCGCCCTCGTCTTCGGCGGCGGACACGTGGTGCTGCCGCTGTTGGAGCAGGCCACGGTGCCCACCGGCCTGGCGGACCACGACACCTTCCTCGCCGGCTACGGCGCCGCCCAGGCGGTGCCCGGCCCGCTGTTCACCTTCGCCTCGTTCCTGGGCGCCTCGGCCCAGGGCGTGCACTGGCTGTGGGGCGCGACCCTGGCCACGGTGGCGATCTTCCTGCCTGCGGCGCTCTTGGTCGTCGGGATCATGCCGTTCTGGGACCGGCTGCGCGCCAACCCGCGCGCGGCCGCAGCCCTCGCCGGCGCGAATGCGGCCGTGGTGGGCATCCTCGCCGCGGCGCTGTACACCCCGGTGTTCACCTCCGGCATCCATGGGCCGGCCACGATGGCGGTGGCGGCCGCGGCGTTCGTGGCGCTGAAAAACTTCAAGGCCCCGGCCTGGGCGGTGGTCATCGGCGCCGCGGCGGTTGGGCAGGTGGTGTTGTGATTCGGATGGCGACGGTGGGGGAGGCGGAGCTCGTCGCAAAGCTGTTGCACGATTTCAACACCGAGTTCGACACCCCGGTGCCCGACAACTTAGAACGCAGGTTCGCGCAGCTCATCGCCCGCGACGACGTGATCGTGGTGCTGGCGGGCGAGGTCGGGTTCGCGTATTTAACGCTGCGGCCAAGCCCGTACTACGACGGCCCGGTGGCGATGCTGGAGGAGCTCTACGTCGCCCCGGCGCACCGCGGCCGCGGGCTGGGCACGCAGATGATGGCGCGGGTGCTGTCTGAGTTCGAAGCGCGAGGGGCGGGCGAGATGCAGATCAACGTCGACGAGGTCGACGCGGGCGCTCGCCGGTTCTACGAGCGGCACGGCTTCACCAACATCGAGGCTGGATCAAGGATGCTGCTGTATATCCGGGAGCTGTAGCGTAAAGGCATGCACGCGACCGATCTGCTCGACGTCATCTACACCGCCGGTGTCGTCTTCGACGGGCTGTCCACCAGCCGTCCTGCCACCGACCGCTACCTGCGCTCGGGCGATACGGACGGGGTGCGTGGCCGCGGTGATCTGGCGTTGCTGCAGGACCTGGAGGCGGCGGCGGAGTTCGTCATCGCCACCGCCGGCGAGCCAATTACCGCGGCCTATCTTGGGCGCATCAATGCGCAGCTCACCCGCAGCGCCGCGCTCAACCCTGGAAAGCTGCGCCGGGCGGAACAGGGCATCGGCGTGCACACCGCCCACGGCCGGCACGAACCCGCGGCGCTCACGGCTGAAGAGCTCGACGCGCTCATGCAACAGCAGCTCAAGCTTGACGACTCCCTCCGGTCCGCCGCACACCTCTTCGTCGAAGTCGCTCGAGCCCAGCCTTTCGAAGACGGCAACAAACGCACCGCGATCTTCGCCGCGAACAGTTACTTAATCGGCCAGGGGGCAGGTGTGCTGATGGCGGTGCCGCACGACGACGCGGACCCGTCGGTGAGCCGCGAGTTTCACGACCTGCTCGCTCGGGCCTACGTCTTCGGCGAGACAGGACCGGTAGTGGAAGCCCTGGTCCGGCACAACTCGCGCCAATAGGGAATACTTAACCCCCATGACGAGTAAGAACCAAGCAGAAGTGACCCAAACCGTGATCCTCCCGCAGTCGCGGGACGCGCTGTTTATCACCCTCGGCTTCAAGGAGGGCGGCGAGCAGGCGGCGCTGGATGTGCTTTCCAGCCTGTCCAGCCTGACCAACGGCGTGGGTTTCCGCTACCCGGAGGCGCACTTAAGCGCGGTGGCCGGCGTCGGCGCGAAGATGTGGGACCGCCTCTTCGCGCTGGACAAGCCGGAGCACCTGCACGAGTTCGTGGAACTTCAGGGCGCGAAGCACCACGCGCCGTCCACCCCGGGCGATCTGTTCTTCCACATCCGCTCCGACGAGTTCGACGTCGCCTTCGAGCTGGCGCGCCGCATCAACGCGATCGTTGAGGACGCGATCGACTACCACGACGAGGTCCACGCCTTCCAGTACCAGGACTTCCGCGACCCGCTCGGCTTCGTCGACGGCACCGAAAGCCCCCGCGGCCAGGAGGGCGTCGAGGTGGCGATCATCCGCGACGGCATTTGGAAGGGCGGCAGCTACATCGTCGAGCAGAAGTACGTGCACAACCTCAAAGACTGGAACACCCTGCCGGTGGAGGAGCAGGAGCGGGTCATCGGCCGCACGAAGCACTCCGACATCGAGCTGGACGAGAAGGCCCCGAACAGCCACGTGGCCGTCAACCAGGTCGAGGACGAGGACGGCAACGGCCTGGAGATCGTGCGTAACAACCTCTCGTTCGGTGACGCGCTGGGCAAGCAGGGCACCTTCTTCATGAGCTACGCCCGCGACCCCCGAGTCACCGAGGTGATGCTGCGGCGCATGTTCATCGGCGAGCCGGAGGGCAACTACGACCGCATCCTGGACTTCTCCGAGGCGCTGACCGGCTGCAACTTCTTCGCCCCGCCGCGGGTGTTTTTGGACCACTGCGCCGACTACGCTCACGCCCATCTGCGCGGCGAGGGCGGCGGGGAGCCGAACCAGCCGGCGATCAACCTGCCGCAGGGCAAGGCGGTCTTCCCGGACCGCGCGGACGTGCCCACCTCCCACAACGCCGAGGACGTCGAGGCGGCGAAGGCGCGCTTCGAGGGCGCGTTACGCAGGGAGCAATAGCTTTACGACGAGCCCGCCCCCGGCCCGCGGCGCCAACTCAACCGAGCCGCCGTGGGCTTTCGCTATCGCCTTGACCAGGGCCAGACCCAGCCCGTGGCCGGAACCCGAGGTGCGGTGGGCGCGGGCGAACGGCTCGGTCCAAGTGGCGACCTCGGCGGGGTCGAGCGGGTCGCCGCCGGATTCGACGGTGATCTCGGCGCCGGCCCCGACGCGCCTGAGTGCGATCGAGCCGCCTGTGCCGTGGATGGCGGCGTTGCGCGCGAGGTTGTCCACGGCCTGGCGGACCAGGGTGGGGGAGGCCTCGACGGTCAGCGGCGCGCCGTCTGCGGTGTCTACGGGCATGCCGTGGGCGGCGCCGACCTCGCGGCACACGGCGGCCAGGTCCACGGCCGCGCGGTCGCGGACCTGCACGTTGGCCAGCTGCAGCAGCGAGGAGACGGTCGCGGCGTTGCGGGCGTTGACCTCGCGGATCCGGCCCAGTGCCGGGCGCAGGTCAGCGTCGTCGCCGGAAAGCGCAACGTCGGCGACGGTCTGAATGGTCGCGATCGGGGTCTTCAGCTCATGCGAGGCGTTGGCGGCGAAGCGGCGCTGGCGCTCGACGGCGTCGGCGAGCTCGTCCAACATGGCGTTGAGCGCCTCGGCCAGCTCGCCGACCTCGTCGCGGGGGCCGTCGTAGTCGATGCGGGCTTTCAGGTCGCCGCGGGTGACGGTGCGGGCGTCGTCGGCGATGGAGCGCAGTGGGGTGATCACCAGCCCCGCCACGAACCATCCCACCACGCCCGCAAGCGCGGTGAGCAGCGCGAGCGCCCCCAGGGAGGCGAGGAGGATGCGGCGCAGGATCTCGTCGGTCACCGGCACGGCGCCGTCGATGACCACGCCGTCGTCAGCGCCCGGAAACGACGCCATCACCGGCACCGGGGTCAGCTTCAAATAGGCGTACACCAGCCCGATCAGCGCCAAGCCGACGCCGAGGACGGTGGCGATGAACATCACCGTGATCCGTGCCCGCAGGCTCAGCCTCATCGCTCCGCCTCCGCCACGTAGTACCCGGCGCCGGTGACGGTGTGCACGATGCGCGGCTCGCCGAGCTTCTTGCGCAGGTGCGACACCGTCACGCGCGGGGAGTTGGTGAACGGGTCGGCGTTTTCGTCCCACGCCTCGGCAAGCAGGTCCTCGGCGGAGATCACCCCGCCGCCGGCCTCCATGAGCACCTTGAGCACCGCGAACTCCTTTGGGCTCAGGCTCACCGGTGCTTCGCCGCGGGTCACCTCGCGGCGGAAGGTGTCCAGGCGCACATCCCCGCAGCGGTACACCTCGCCGCGCGACGGCGCGTTGCGCTTGGCCAGGGCTTTAACCCGCGCCACCAGCTCCGGCAGCTCGAACGGCTTGGCCAAGTAGTCGTCGGCGCCGAGGTCGAAGCCCTCCAGCCGGTCGTCCAGCGCCCCGGACGCGGTCAGCATGATCACCCGCGTGGCGGGCTGGGACTCCACGACGTGCCTGCACACCGCGTCGCCGTGCACCCCGGGCAGGTCCCGGTCCAATACGACGACGTCGGGCGGCAGCTCGTCGATAAGCTTCAGCGCCTCAAACCCGTCGTAGGCGACGCGTGTGTGCATCCCGGCGCGCGAAAGGCCGGTGGCGATGGCGTCGGCGAGGAAGGCCTCGTCGTCCACGATAAGCACCCGAATTGTCATGGTTGCGATCGTATGCGCCGCGGTGTTGCGGAGACATAAACATCCGGGTTAACGCGGGCGCAACACGCGGGTTCGTAGCTTCAAGCGGCATGCAGACCAGAATCGTTGGAATCGACGCGGCCCGGGCGGTGGCGCTCATCGCGATGATCGTCGCGCACCTCACCGCGCCGGGCGGCATCGCAGCGCAGCTGCTGTTCGGCTTCCCCGCGGGGCTCTTCGCGTTCCTCGCCGGGGTGTCCATGGGGCTGATGCGCGCCCGGCCGGCGCAGTTCGTGGTGCGCGGGGCGTGCCTGATTGCGCTGCACTTCGCGCTGGTGCCGTTCTCCGGAACCATCGAGGTGGTCCTGGGCACGATCGGGGTCTGCATGATCGTCCTCGCGTGGGCGCCGAAGCTGGATTCGGCGTGGCTTGCCTGGCTCGCCTTCGCCGGCACGTTGGGCTCCGCGGCACTCGCGCCGTCGAGCTCGCCGTACCCGCCGCTGATGTGGGCAGTGCTCATGGTCGCCGGGATCCTGTTTGCGCGCCACATGCCGCTGCGCGCCGGGGCGGTCGTCGGGTGCGTGCTGTTCGCGGCCGATGTTGCGCTGCGGTGGTGGGTGCCGTTGCCCCCGCTTCTCGACGCCACCGGCCACGCCGGCGGGCTCGTCGATGTGGTGGGGACCGCCGGGACGTCGATAGGCATCTGCTCCCTGTGCTGCCTGGCGCAGCGATGGCTGTGGTGGCTCGCCCCGCTGGGACGGATGACGCTGACCCTGTACTGCCTGCATGTGCTCAGCGCGCAGTGGGTCGGGGTGTGGGCGAGCTTGATCGGCGCGGCCGTGATCGCGTACGGCTGGCTCGCTGTGTTTAAGCGCGGGCCGATGGAAAGTATTGTTCGCCGCCTTACGGCGGTGGTTGGAAAGGAAAATAATGAAAAAGTTGGCGCTTAATGTTGCGGTTGGTGTTGCGGTTGGTGTCGCTGTGGCGGCGCAACCGGCGTGGGCGATGGAATCCGAGCAATTCGCCGGTGATGCGGCGGAAGCCGAACCGGTGGTCTCGGTGCGTGTGGACGACTCCGACCCCGACGACGGCGTGTGCACCGGCACCGCCATCGACCCGCACTGGGTGATCACCGCCCGCCACTGCGTCGAGGCGGCCGCCAAGCCGGGCGGCTCGGTGCGCACCGGCCAGGGCGAAAACCAGAAGGTGTTCCAGGTGGACCGCCACGAGGTCGCGCCCCGCGGCGACATCGCGTTGCTGCACACCACCGAAGACATGGGGCTTTCCTCCTACGCTTCGGTTGCGGACACGGTGCCGTCCGGGGAAGTGAACATCTACGGCTGGTCCTCCGACGGCTCCGGCGGCTCGACCAAGCTGCCCGCCGCGGAGGCGACGGTGCGCGGGGAATCGCCGCTCGCGCTTTTCGACGCTCCGTCCGCCCTCGACGTCGCTCTAAAGCACGGGGCGCGGATCCAGCCTGGCGACTCCGGCGGCGCCATCTTCTCCGGCCGCAAGGTCGCCGGCGTGATGTCGGCGGGCCTGTTCGAGGACCCGGAAAACCCCACCGAGGAGGAGATGAACTCCAACGGCGCGGTGGCGGTGGCGCCGGTGGCGGAGCAAGCCGAATGGATCCGCGGCGTGGTTGCGGGTTCGGCGGATGCTTCAGGGGGCGAGTCCTCGGAACCCGCCGTGTCCCTGCGCTACGTGGTGCTCGGCCTCGGCGCGCTCGCGCTGGTGGCGGCCGGGTTCGTCATGGCGACGCGCCGCAAGGCTCGTTAGAGAATCTCCGCGCTCTTGTATTGGCTCACGCGCAGCGCACCTGTCGGCATGGAGGTGTCGGTGGGGAAGTGCACGTGCTCCGGGGCGACGGTGAGCCGGACGCGCTCGCCTTGGAGTCGTTCCCACTCCAAGCCGTCGAGGCGCTCGTTACCGCGCGCGCTGATCTCGCGCCGGCCCAAGGAGACGTACTCGGCATCGCGCGAGTACACCGAGCCGGCGTGGTGGTGGTCGGTGAACTCGCGGGGCGCATCCAGCTGGAGCAGGAGGTACTCGCTGGCGGGGTCTTCACCGTTCGGCATGCTGTCGATGAGCTCGGCGCCCGTCTTCGCCACCACGGTGCCTTCGACGACAACATCAGGCTCATCGACGGGCGCCGGACCGCGCACCTCCGGCATGGAAACCGTCAGCTCGCCGGCATCGAGGGCGGCGCGGTCCTGTGTCGGCTGCCAATTCACAGTCAAATGGCCGGGGCGAGGGTACTGCACGTTCATTTCTTCGGGCTCGGTCGGGGCGGAAATGGTGGCGCCGTCCACGTCGTGCCATACCGTTGAGCCGTCGCCGGTGCCGCTGACCCAGTGCGCCTGAAACAGGCCGCGGCCCAGCTGGGACGCCTCCACGCCGGCGCGGCTGCCGCCCGCGCCGGCGGCGCCGTAGATCAGGGACTCGCCGGAGGTTTGCAGGGAGCCGCCGTCGGTGGAAAACACGAGCACGCGGGCGAAATGGTTCGAGTGCTCGTCGGAGCTCATGGAGCTCAGCAGCAGCTCGGGCGCGCCGCCGCCGTTGGCCTCTACGAGCGCATAGAAGTACTCGCCGTCGGGCACGTGGTCGACCTCGTCGCGGCCCGGGCTGGGCACGTTGAAGTTGTAGGCCTCTGGGTCGTCGAGGACCTTGGCGTACTCCGCGGGCCATTCGGTGGCGCCGCTGTTTTCTTCGGTGGCATCCTCTGGGGCCGAAGGTGCCCCGATTTCGGTGGTCACCACCTCTCCCGAGTCGGGATCAACCCACTCGGTAGCGGTGACGACGACCGTCTCGCCGGCTGTGGAACAGGAAGCCAGGAAGAGGGCGCAAGCGAGCGGGGCCAGGGCGCGGGAAACCTTCATGCAGCTAACGATAAGCCAGTCGCCGCGCACCCGCGCCGGCAGGCCCGCTAGCGCTTAGCGATCGGCCCCAGCACCCCGTCTACCGCAAACGGGAACAGCAGGGCCACCAGGTTGGCGAGCCCGAAGGCGCCCGCGAGCGCCACCGGGATGATCCAGCCGAGGTTGCCGGAGCTCGAGCCGTTGTCGGCAGCGGGCTCTGGCGTGCTCGGGGCGGGCTTGCTCGGCTCGGCCTGCCCCGCGGCGGGCGCGACCTCGACGGGGACGGTCACCTCGGTGCCGGCGTCAGTGGTGATGCGCAGCTCCTGGGCGCCAGACATCCCCGCCGGGACGGTCAGCTTCACGGTGGCGGTGCCGTACTCGTTGGCGGTCATGTCGCCGTTGTTGGGGGAGATGGTGGCGGAACCGGAGGCGTCGCCAAGCGATGCGGTGGCGGTGGTGGCGGCCTCGCCCTTGTCGAAGAGGAGGGAGCTGAGCTCGATGGTTGCTTCCTTGCCCGCGGTGAGCGGGGCGGGGAGGTGGACGCCCACGTTTGACTGGCCGGTGCGCTGCTTCTGGCCGGAGCTGAGCGCCTCCACCAGCGCGTTGAGGTCCACGTAGCCCAAGTTCGCGGGCTCGGAACCCTTGGTGAAGGCCTTGAAGTTGTCGCCGCCGGCGAGCAGGAAGGTCGAGCCGGCCACCACGTAGGTCTTCTCCGGGTCGATCGGGGCGCCGTCGACGGTGACGGAGGTGATCTTGGAACCGACCGGCGCGGCCGGGTCGTAGGTGTAGGAGACGTTGTCGGAAATGCCCAGCGGGAACATGGGGCGGTCCGGGTCGTCGCGCCACTGCTCCTCCAGCGCCTGTACCACGTCGGAGCCCTTCAGCTCGACGTAGGTGTTCTCGCCGCCGAACGGCTGGACGGAAAACGCCTGCTCGTAGGTGACGTCGCCGGCCTCGAGCTCGGCGCGGACGCCGCCCGCGTTCATCACGCCGATGTCGGCGGTGACCGACGAGTTCTGGGTCACGCCCTGGCGGGTCGCTTCCGCGATGTAGTTGTTGAGCTGGGACTCCTTGTCGCCCGCCTTGTACAGGTCCTCGTCCGTGTGCCCGATGACCTTCTTGCCCTCGGTGCCGGCCTTCGCCAGCGCGTCCTTGACCACGGCGTCGATTTCGGGCTGCGGGGTGTCGCAGGCGCGGATCGTGTCGGCGTCGAGAAGCTCGGCGTTTCTCACGGTCAGCTTCTTGGTGGCGCGGTCGAAGCTCAGGTCCACGTTGGCAAGGTTGGCGCCGTAGGAGCCGGCCTGGATCAAAAGCGGCTTCTCGCCGGTGGGCTCGATCGACTGGTGCGAGTGGCCGAGGAACGCCACGTCGACGGCGTCCGAGAACTCGTCGGCCTTGATGCCGCCCTCGTGCACGAGTGCGATGACCACGTCGGCCTCGCCGCTATCTTTTAGCTGCTCGGCGAGCTTGTTCGTGGTCGCGACCGGGTCGTTCCAGGCGATGCCCTCGATGGACTTCGGGTTGACCAGGTTCGGCATGTCGTCGGTGATGGTGCCCACGAAGGCGACCTTCGCGCCGTCGAGGTCCTTGACCACGTAGTCCTTCGTGTTCTTCACGGTCTTGGCGTTGGCGGCGAGGTAGTCGAACTTCGCGGCCGCGGTGACGCGGTCGGAGAACTCAGCGGCGCCCTCGTCGAGCTCGTGGTTGCCCAGCGCGGAGACCTGCAGGTTCATCAGGTTGAGGATCTCCAGGGTGGGGGCGTCGTTCAGCAGCTTGGACGCGAAGGGGGAGGCGCCGATGTTGTCGCCGGCCGAAGTGAAGACGTGGGTCTTGCCCGCGGCGGCCTCGTCCACGGCGCACTTGAGGTGGGCGGCGCCCGGGACGTTCTTCGTCTCTTCCCAGTAACCGTGGAAATCGGTGACGTTGGAGATGGTGAATTCGGAGGTCTCGGCCGCCATCGCCGCCGGGGCGAGGGGCGTGAAGGCGGTGGCGAGGGCGGCGGCGGTGGTCGCGGAGATCAGCTGGATGCGGAAGCGGGCGGACACGAGGGGCCTTTCTTTCGGTCGGGTTGTGTGAGAGCAACCTTAGAAAGGCCGTTTTGCGGTGAGGTTTCTATCAGGTGAACTCTGGGTAGCGGACAAGGAGGTCGTCGCCGATGACGGCACCTTCGTTCAAGGTTGCCTCACTTATCGACGCCCCCTCCGCCGTCGCCCCCATAATGTGGCCCACATCGTCCCCGTGGGCGATGAGGTGGTCGGCGATGATGCGGCGGTGGCAGCGCCACCACACTGCCTCGGAGCACATCACCGCGGTGGGGGTTTCGGCGGCCTGGTCGCGGAGTTCGGCGAGGGCGCGCGCGAACTCGTCGCCGAGGGCGTGGTCGGCGTAGTTGTGGAAGCTGCGGTTGCGCCAGTTGCCGTTGACCTCGAAGGGCACGGTGCGCGAGACGTTGCGGCGGCCGGTGAGGCCCTCGCTGCGGCTGTAGGCGATGCCGTGCTCGGGCAGGTGCGCGGCGAGGTGGTCGTCGTTGAACCACGGGTACTTGCGGGACCCGGGGAGTTTGCGCACGTCAACGATGGACTCCACCCCGGCGGCAGAAAGCATCGCGGTGAAGTCGTCGAAGTCGAGGTTGGAGTGGCCCACGGTGTAAATGCGCATACGGATAACGCTACGCGCGGGGGAGTCACACCCGTATCGGGGTCCAGGTGTCTTTCATCGGCGGGTGGCCGGGCGGGTAAAACGCCGGGTCGCGACCAGCATGTTTGGCGCATTCGCACCGGCCCTTCGCCGCATAGATCCTGCTCACCGCCGAATGTTTCGCTGGGACCGATTGGTTGAATTTCAACGGGTCACCGGGTCGCCGTCGGAACCCTGACCTGCCCGTATTCGGGTCGAAATCCATGTACCCCTTGTTAAAGGAGCCGTCTCTGTGGTCGTTGTTGCATCTGTGGTGCTCGCGGCATAGCCCGGTGAGGTTTTCAATGTCGGTGTTTCCACCTTTGATCCACGCGAGGATGTGGTGGGCCTCGCATTCCGACATAGCCGCGGTGCAGCCGAGCCAGGAGCAGACCCCTTGCACCGCGAACATGGCGATGCGCTGGGCCACCGACGCCAGTCGGCTGGTGCGCCCCATCCACAGCGGCACGGAGCTAACCCCGTCGACCTGCAGCAGGAAGTCGGTTGTGCCGTCCATGCCTAGGCGCACAAGGTCGAAGCAGTCCACCTCGATGCCGGTGTTGGTGTCGAAGAGCATCGCGGCGTCGCCGTCCGCGAGGTCGTCCAACGTCAGCGCAAGCACCACGGACGCGGCGCCGTCGTTCGACTTCTGGCACTGCTCCTCGTACTGCTCGAAGATGGCGAAGAACTGATCGAATCGGCGTTGCTCCGGTGTGCGCGAATCCGCCTCGCCCTGCAGTTCCTCCGGCAGGTTCGAGTTCGGTGCCAGGCCCTTGTCCATGTGCGCCTTCATTAAGGCCGCGTGGCCGGCGGTGGCGTTGATGTGGATGTCCACCATGCCGTCTGCCTTGCGACGGCCAAAGGTGGCACTCCTCTTTTCAAACCCGGCGTTCGGGTTGGAGTGGGGCGCGTGCTTCCGGTTCGCCGCGTTCACCGCCTTGCGCACGAACAGGCGCAGGTCCTCGGGGCTGCGGTGCAGTGCCTCCTCCATGGCCTCAGAATGAATGCGGGTTCGCTCGCAGGCCGCGGCCTTGAGCAGCTTGTCCAGCTCGCGGCGGATAATGTCCTGCTTTTCCGCGCTGACCTTCGACGAGTTCTCGCGCGCTTTCTTCTGGCGGGCGCGTTCTTCCTCGGCGGCAGCCTCCGCGGCGGCCTGGGCCTCGGCCTCGGCATCCTCCCCGGTCATGTCGAACAGGTCCTCCACGTCCTCGGGCGGGGGAGGGGTGGGCTCCGGCGGCGCGCCGTACAGTAGCCGGCCGCGCTCGAGGCGGTTGTAGGCCTCGCCCTTGGACAGGTCCAGGCACTGCTGCAGGTAGGCGTTCGGGTAGTTGGCGCCGACGATGCGTCCGGCATCGTCCCGGTCGGCGATGAAGGCAAATGCTGCGTCGATAGTTGCCTTCTTTTTAAACTGCTCCTCCAAGCGCTCCATGTCGTGCCGGACGTCCTCAAATGCGAGGGTGGAGGGGTCCTCGAACAGCGTGCTAAGCGTGCGCAGTGCTGAAGCAATCTCGTCGACGCACCGGGTGATCTCGCTGGTCATGGCTCCTCCTTCCTGCCGGGAGTGCGGTTGTTTGAAAGTGATGAACTCAATCTAACAACGCGCCCGACACCGCCATCGCGAAATTCGAACACCCATTCGATCTAGGGGCTAATTTAGCACTTCAATATCACTTGGAGAGAGGCCGAGCTGACTGCCAAAGGGGAGGCTTGCATCGGACGAGTAACCGAAGTCGCCCGCAGGAACATGCAGCCGCACCCGTTTTCCCACGTACTGGTCCCAGCCGTTGGTGTAGTCGATCGTGCCGTACTTGGTGTACTGCACGGATCCAAGGCGCGCGAAGGGGCTTTCCTGGGCGACTTGAGACCCAGCCTTGTTCGCCGTGACGCTCACGGGGGAATCGAAGACTAGCACGTAGTATACGTTGTCTGGGTCTTCATCATTCGGCGTGGGACGTCCTTGTCGCGCCTGTTCGGTCGACCACGCTTCCACGTTTCCGGTGAAAACTGCGTCACCATTTGCGGCAACAACCGCCGGTCCCTCCTCCGTAGCAGCGACGCTTCCGCTCGCACTCTCGCCGGAGGGTGGAAGCACCGTCAGGTTGCCGTCGTGAAGCGGCTGCGGGTTGCTCACCGGAATCCAGTCGATGAGTTGGTGGTCCGGGAGGAGGCCGTCGCTAGGGAAGTTCTCCTTTGCGCTATCGCTTAGCGACGTGCCGTTCAACGCGAACAGCTCAGAAACGGATTCCTTGCCCAGCGACGAACCACTGATCTGGTACACGCCCCTGCCACCCGCGGACGCCCGCACCGCCAACCGGCCGCCACCATTGCCGGGCGCGCCCATCATGAGCACGTCCGTGGACGCGCGGGCCTTGCCGTCCTCGCCGATGGTGAACACGATCACTGGCGTGGTGTCGCTGCCGCCGACCGCGAGCAGCAGCTCCGGCGTGCCGCCACCAGTGGCCTCAACCAGCGCGTACTCGTAGGTGCCGTCGGGGGTGTACTGCGCCGCGGCGTTTACCGGGTAGTCGCCGGGGTGGGAGAGGACCCATTCGTACTCGGTGCGCCAATCGGCGGCGTCCTCAGCCTCACCAGCAGCCTGGCCCTCTGCCGCCCCCGCAGCCTCAGTTTCGCCCGCCTCAGGCTCCACAACCTCACCCGAATCCGGGTCCACCCACTGCGTGGACGTGACCATCACGGTCTCGGGCTCGCCACCCCCGGCGCAACCCGAAACCACCCCGACAGAACCGACTACAACAAGCGCGAGCGCGCGACGAAAACGCATGCGCCCACTCTAACCGGCGGGAGCGGGAAACTCTCGGCTATTTCCCAAGCTCCTTGCGGCGTTCGGCGGCGAGTTTCAGCCGCTCGGCGCGATCGGAACGTTCCTTCTCCAGCAGTTCCTCGAGGACCTCGTCTTCCTCGTTGGAGATGTCGAAGACGGCGTACCAAGCGACCGCGAGTATGCCCATCACCGGCCACATCACCCAGGCGTAGTCCAGATCCAGCCCAATCTGCAGCACAAAATAGACCGCCAAACCGCCGATGAGGGTGGTGTAGATCGCGGTGTCCATCTTCCGCTTCGCTGCGAGTTTCTCATCCAGTTCGATCTCGGACGGTGTCCGTTTATCCAATGCGACCGGTTCGGCCGGGAGGTCGTCGAAAAGCATCGAAAGCTCCCCGCGCGTGCGCGCAACTGCGGCTTGACCTGTGCGTTCTTCGAACTCTCCCACATCCAGGTAACCGTCTGCGAACAGAGTGCCCAGCCGGTCCAGCGCGTCCGAACGCTCGGCGTCGCCCACGCGGATTTCGTCCATCATCGCTCCCAACTTGCGCTTGCCCCTGCGGCAAGCTGTTCAATCGCAGTCATGACAGATGGTATCGAGTACACGATCGGCGAGGCCGCCGAGGCTCTCGGGGTTTCCACCAAGGCGTTGCGCCACTGGGAGGCGCTCGGCCTCATCGCACCCGCGCGCACGTGGTTCGACCACCGCGTTTACAGCGAGGCGGACCTCGAGCGCGGCGCGGCCATTGCCCTCTACCGCGGAGTCGGCGTGCCGCTTGCGCAGATCGCGCAGCTTCTCGACGCCTCCGGAGCCGCCCTCACCCGCGCCCTCAAGCACCACCAAGAAGCACTCGCTTCTCGACGGCGCACGCTCGACGCCCAACTCACATCTGTCCAGCACCTCATTGACAACGCAACGAAAGGATCCATCGACATGGACGCAATGAAGAAATACCTCGGCGAAGATATGCCTGCCTACCAGAAGGAGGCTGAGCAGCGCTGGGGTGATACCCCGGAGTGGGCGCAGTCCCAGGAAAAGCTCGCTCAAATGGGCGAAGGTGACTTCAAACGCCTCCAGGAAGAACAGGACACGCTCGCCACGGACTTGGTCAACGCCCGCGACGCCGGTGTCGAGCCCGGCTCGCAGGAAGCCGAAGCCCTGGTGGAGCGCCACCGCGCAAGCATCGCCCAGTGGTACGAGGCGACCCCGGCTCGCCAACTCATCCTCGCGCGCATGTACGTCGGCGACGCGCGCTTCCACGAAGCCTACGGCGGCGCGCAGGACTACCTGCTCGAGCTGGTCACCGCCCACGCGGCGGCCGAAGGTGTGGACGTGGACAACCCGCAGTGGGGCTAACCACGCCCCACTTGTCCTCCCTACACGGGGCAGACCACGGGCACACCGGCGTCGTCTAGGACGCGGGCGCGGAAGCCGTAGACGTCTTCGAGCAGGTCGGGAGTGAGCACCGCATGGGGTGTGTCTTGGCCGACGAGGCGGCCGGCCTTGAGCACGAGTAGCTCGTCGCAGTAGCGGGCGGCGAGGTTCAGGTCGTGGATGGCCACCAGCGCCACCCGGTCGGTCCCGCGGACCTCGTCGCAGATGAGCTGGAGCAGTTCGACTTGGTGGCGTAGGTCGAGGGCGGACGTGGGTTCGTCGAGAAGCATGACGCTCGGCTCGCGCACCAGCATCTGCGCGACAGCGACGAGCTGGCGCTGACCACCCGACATGTCCGAGACCAGCCGGTCGGACAGATGCGTGATACCCAAACGGTGCATGACGTCGGCGGTGCGCTCCAGCGGGTCCCACCCGTCGACGCCGCGGCGGCGGGCGGAGACCATGACCGATTCGAACGCGGTCAGCGTGGCGCTGCTCAACAGGTCCTGCGGCACGTAGCCGATCGCCTCCACGCGGTCCCTGCCGGTGAGCTCCGTGCCGTCCTTACTGATGGTCACCGACCCCGCCGTCGGCTTCTTGATCCCGGCGATGGCTTTGACCAGCGTTGATTTGCCGGCGGCATTGGGGCCGATCAGGCCGACGACCGTCCCGCCCTCGAGCGGGTCGAACGACAACGAGTGCACGATGGTGGACCGTCCGTAGGAAACGGAGAGGTTCTGCGCGCTAACGGTCATGGTCTACGCCCCCTTCCGGCGGGCACGGGTGAAGATGAGGAACACGAAAAACGGCACGCCGACCAGCGAGGTGATGATGCCGATCGGGATGGCCAGGCCGGGGATGATAGACAGCGACACGGCATAGGCCAAGCTCAGCAGCATCGCGCCCGCGGCGGCCGCGGCGGGGAGGAAAAACTTTTGGTCCTCGCCCACGAGCATTCGCGCCACGTGGGGCCCGACGAGCCCGATGAACCCGATGATGCCGGTGAACGCCACAGACGCGGCCGCCAAAAACGATGCGACGAGCAGGGTGGCAAGGCGCAGGCGTTTGACGTCGATGCCGAGGGCTGCGGCGCGGTCGTCGCCAAGCCGCAGCGCGGTCAGGCGCCACGCGTTGGCCACGCAGAACGGGATCGCCACGGCGAGGACAACAGCGAGGATGATGTTCGCCGTCCAGTTTGCGCGCTGCATCGACCCCATAGTCCAGAAGACGATCTGCTGTAGCGCCTCAACGTTAGCGCCGTACTGCAGCAGCGACAGCAAAGCCTGGAAGAAGAAGGACAGCGCGATGCCGAGCAGGATCATCGACTCGGCTGTGGCGCCGCGCCACACGGAAGCGCCCGCCACAATCGCCACGGCGATCAGCGCCGCCAGCGCAGCGGTGGCGGCAAGGTTGAACTGCGGGTTGCCCACCAGCGACCAGCCCATCACGATGGACAGCGCGGCGCCGAACGCCGCTGCGGCCGAGATACCGAGGGTGAACGGCTCCGCCAGCGGGTTGTCCAAAATTGTCTGCATCTGGCCGCCCGCAAGCCCCAGTGCGGCACCGCACAGCACCGCCATCACCGCGGCCGGCAGGCGCAGCGTGCGAATCACCACCAGGGTCTGCTCGTCCACCCGCTCCGGGTGGAACACCGCGTTAAATACGTCGGCCACGGCGATGTCGATCGGGCCGACCACAACGGCGAAAAGAAAGCTCACCACTACCGCGACCAGCAGGCCGGCAATGGCGAAGGACTTCTTCCGCCCGCGCTTGAGGTAGCTGTCAATCGCGGTCCGGCGGGCATCCTCGGCCACGTCGGGTTTCGCGGGCACGTGCGTGGTCATGCCCTACATCGCCTCCGGGTGCGCGGGGTCGGCGAAGAACACGCCGCTGTAATCGAACGGCAGCCACTCCTTGTGGAAGTCCTTGAAGTCCTGCGCCGGGTCCAGGTCCGCGAACTCCTCCGGGTGCAGCCACTTCGCAAACGCCTCGAGGGCGAACACGTTGAAGGGGTTGTCGTAGAACTGGTGGTAGATGGCGAAGTAGTTGCCTTCCTTTGGTGCGTCGAGAAGCTCCATGCCCGGCTGCTGCAGCGGGCCCTCGCACGTTTCGAGCACAAGGTCGGGGTTGGACTGGTAGCCCAGCTCGACGTGGCGGAAAGTGCCCGGCTTGTTCGGGTCGCGCGCCCACTCACCGCCGGTGACGATGAGCTTGTCGGGATTGAGCTCGACCAGCTTCTCCGGGGTGAGTGTCTTCGTCTCCGGGCCGAGCACCTCGGGGCCCAAGTTGTGCCCGCCAGCGGCGGTGATCAGCGTGCCCAGGTGCACATCCCCGGCGACGGCGCAGCAGTCGCTGAACCCCGCGGCTGTCCACAGCAGCACATCCGGCTTATCGACGATCTTCGCCGCCCGGTCAGTGATCTCCTTGACCTTGGCCTGGTAGAACTCGTTGTACTTCTGCGCACGCTCGCTCTGGCCGAGCAGGTCGCCCAGCAGCTGCATAGACACCGTGGTGTTTTCCAGCGGCTTCTGACGGAAATCGATGAACGCGTAGGTGATGCCGGCCGCGTCCAAATCGGAGATGAAGCCGCTTTCTTCCACGGACTTCTTCTGGTCCAGCGTCATGATCACCACGTCCGGCTTCTGCGCCAGTAGGTTCTCCACGGTGACGTCGCCCTTCTGGATCATGCCGATCTCGGGCATGTCCTTGGCCTCCGGCTGCATCTCGAAGAGCTTCTCGCGGAACGCCCCGGCCGCCTTTTCCAAGTCCTGGCCATAGGCGACAACATTGTCCAGCGGATTGTCCTGCAGCAGGGCAGTGGCGTACGCCGCGCGGCCCTCCGCCAGCACGATGCGCTCCGGCAGTTCGTCGAACTGGAGCGTGCGGCCGGCGGCGTCGGTGACGGTCACCGCGCCCTCAGCGGATCGGGTCTGAGTTGAGGCAGCGGCGCCGCTCGCCCCTGTGCTGACTTCGGTGTCGGCTTCGTTGCCGGCAGTGGGGGCCGTCTCGGCGCCTGAGCAGGCGACCAGTCCGCAGACGGTTGCGAGTGAGACGGCGAGGGTGCCGATCCGGTGTGAACGTTTCACCACGTTTCCCTTCGTTAGGTGACGTTAGCCTAAGCTAAGTTGTAGGAACCATGGCGACACTAAGGTAAGCCTAAGCTGAGTGTCAACTGTTGCGGGGGGGGAGGAGGGGGCGCGGACTTAAGCGCTCTTGCCCTTCTTTGCGGATTCTTTCCCAGACTTCTTCCCGGACCCAGACTTCCCGCCACCGGAAGACCGCTTGTCCAACGACGCCTTCAGCGCGGCCATCAGGTCCACCACATTGTCATCGTCTTCATCCGAATCATCCGCGCCATCAGAGCCATCAGAGCCGAACGTGGCCTCGGTGTCCAGGGTCTCGCCCTCCTCGAACTTCGCGTCGATGAGTTTGCGCAGCTCCGCCTGGTAGTCGTCCTCGAACTCCTCGGGCGTGAAGTCGGAGGCGTAGGACTCCACCAGCTGCTTGGACAGCTTCAGCTCCTTTTCACCGATTTTCGCCCGGGATTTCGTGCCTTTGAACTCGTCGTCGAAGTCGAGCTCGCGTACCTCGTCGGCCCACATCAGCCCCTGCAGCACGATCACCTTGTTCACCACCCGAAGCACGCCCAACCTGGTCTTTTGTCGCAGGGCGAAGCGCACCACGGCGATCAGATCCGAATCCAGCAAGGTTTGCCGCAGTAACAAATATGACTTCGGTGTCTTGCCCTCGGGCGCCAGGTAGTAGGACTTCTCCAGCATCAACGGATCGATCTGGTCCGCGGGCACGAACTGCACGACTGCGATCTCGTCGTTGTCGGCTTCGGGCAGGGAGTCGAAGTCTTCGTCGGTGATCACGACGGTGTCGCCGTCTTCTTCAAATGCTTTGTCGATGTGCTTGTACTCCACCTTTTCGCCGCAGACCTCGCAGCGCCGCTCGTAGCGGATGCGCCCGTGGTCTTTGTCGTGGACTTGGTGGAATGACAAATCGTGGTCCTCGGTCGCCCCGTACGCCTTGACGGGGACGTTGACAAGGCCGAATGTGACGGAACCGGTCCAAACTGCGCGCATGCGCCTCACTCTACGCACGCCTCTACAGTGGGGCCATGGGCAATGACCAAAAGGTGCGCGTCGGCGGCCGCGAGCTCACCGTGAGCAACTTGGACAAGGTGCTCTACCCGGCCACCGGCACCACCAAGGCCGATGTCATGCGCTACTACCAGGCAGTCGCCGAGGTGCTCATCCCTCAAGCCAACAGGCGGCCGGTGACCAGGAAGAGGTGGCCCGAAGGCGTCGATGAGCAAAGCTTCTTCCGCAAAGACCTCGAGGATTCGGCGCCCGAGTGGGTGCCAACCGGCACCATCCAACACACCACAAGTGTCAACGCCTATCCGCTTCTCGACGGCTCCGCCACCCTCGCGTGGCTTTCCCAAGTCGCGGCACTGGAGCTGCACACCCCGCAGTGGCGCTTCGGCGCGGACGGCAAACCGCAAAATCCCGACCGGCTGGTGCTGGACCTAGACCCGGGCCCCGGCGTCGAATTACACAACACCGCAGAAATCGCATTGATTTGCCGCGAAATCCTCGAAGACATGGGGCTGACCTGCGTGCCGGTGACCTCCGGGTCCAAAGGCATCCACCTCTACGCCAGCCTGGACGGCCAAAGCGACGCCGATGCGGTGACCAAGGTGGCCAAGACCCTTGCACAGCACCTGCAGCGCGCGCACCCGGATCGCGTCACCGCCGCCATGGCGAAGGCGGAGCGCAAAGGAAAAGTGTTCATCGACTGGAGCCAGAACAACGGGAAGAAAACCACCATTAGCCCGTACTCGCTGCGCGGGCGCGAGCGCCCCACGGTGGCGGCCCCGCGCACGTGGGAGGAGATCGCGGACCCGGTGCTGCGGCAGCTGGAGCTCGACGAGGTCATCGCGCGCGTCGAAGACGGACTCGACCCCATTGCGGTCCTCGGCGCGCCGGGGGAGGACCGGCTGGCCACGTACCGCTCCATGCGCGACAAAACCAAAACCGGCGAACCGGTGCCCGACGCCGCTCCGGCCCCGCGCGACGGCGAGCCGATCTTCGTCATCGGCGAGCACGACGCCTCCCACCTGCACTGGGACTTCCGCCTGGAGCGTGACGGGGTGCTCGTCTCCTGGGCCGTGCCGAAGGGCCCGCCGCTGGAAACCGACATCACCCGCCTGGCCGTGCAGACCGAGGACCACCCGATCGAATACGCCGAGTTCGAAGGCGTAATCCCGAAAGGCCAGTACGGCGCGGGCACGGTGAAAATCTGGGACATCGGCACCTGCGAGATAGAAAAGTGGCGCGAAGACGAGATCATCGCCATCCTCCACGGCCGCGACGGCGGCGGGCTGGGCGGTATCCCGCGCCGCTTCGCGCTGATCCGCACCGACGAGAAGAATTGGCTGCTCAAGCTCACCCGCGACCAGCCCAGCGCCGCCGCCGAAACAACGCCGCTGGCACCGATGCTGCCCACCGCGGCCACCCGCGGCGACATCACCCTCGAACAACACGACGGCACCGAGTTCGCCTACGAGATGAAGTGGGACGGCTACCGCATCCTCGCGGACGTCGGCGGCACGGTCCGCCTGCGCAGCCGCAGCGGCAAGGACTACACGCACCTGTTCCCACACACGGACGAGCTTGCGCACTTACTTGCCGACGGCGGCTGCCTCGACGGCGAACTCGTCGCCCTCGACGCCAACGGAAACCCGGACTTCTCCGCCCTGCACCGCGCCGACCAGCACGGCGCAGAGGCGCAGCTTCGCTACATGGTCTTCGACCTACTGCGCCTGGGTAGTCGGGACCTGACCGGCACACCCTGGCACGCCCGCCGCGAGCTGCTCGAGCGTCTCGACGAAACCGAGCACGTGGTCATCCCGCCCGCAACCACCGGCTCCTTCGACACCGCATGGCGCGCCGCCGAGGAACTCGGGCTGGAGGGCGTGGTGGCCAAGCGCACCGACGCCGAATACGCGCCGGGAGAGCGCTCCCGCGCGTGGCTAAAAGTCAAGCGCGCCCTGCACCAGGAAGTGGTGGTCGTGGGCGTGCGCACCGGCAAGCGCGGCATCGCATCGCTGCTGGTCGCGGTGCCCGACGAGGACGGTGAGCTGCGCTACGCGGGGCGTGTGGGCACCGGTTTTTCCAACTCCCAGCTCGCCGACATCGGCCGCAAGCTGCGCCGCGTCGAGCGCAAGACCCCGCCCATTGACATCCCCGCTTCCGACGCGAGCGACGCCTGGTGGGTGACCCCGAAGTTCGTCGCCGAGGTTCAGCTCGCCGGCGCCACCGTAGACAAAAAAGTGCGCCAGGCATCATGGAGAGGTTGGCGCGAGGACAAGGACCCCAGCGAGGTTCGCTGGGAGGTCTGAGCGGAATTACTCCTGTTCGTTGGTGGTGTCGTCCACCGTATCCTCTGCGGTCTCGCCGTAGCCGAGTGCGGAGCCGGTGTCTTGGGCGAACTGGTCCTCATCGTGATCGACCGGCTTGTTCGGGCTGCCCTCGGTGGTGTAGCCGGGCTTTGCGGGATCGTTTTGCATTGTTGTTCCTTTCGTCGCGTGAGCGCCCCATGGTACGCGCGGTAAGCGGGTACCCTCGGCCCAATGTCGCCCGAGAACATTCTGCTGCGCCTACCCGAGGCCGAGGAGCAGGCTGTCCGCGCGATCTACGCCGAGCTCGCCGAGCGCGGCTTCCCGCAGCAGCACCAGCGCCCGCACATCTCCGTCACCTTCGCGCCCGCCATGCACCGCCGCGCCATCGCCGCGGCGACGGACCTTCTGCCGCCTGTGTTGCCTGCAGCTTTACGACGTTCCGGTCTCGCCATCTTCGGCACCAAGTCCAAACAGACCGTGGCCTGGCTGCTCGAGGCGCCGGAGGATCTTGAGCGCGCGGCCCGGGCCGTCAGCAGCGCGAACCCGGAGGGCCGCGGCGAGCGCTGGATCCCGCACCTGACCATGGGACTGCGCCTGCCCAAACGCATCGTGCCGGACTACATCGCCGCGCTGCAGGAGGTCACCTCGCCGCACTTCAAAGAGCTCACCGCGCAGCGGGCCGCGTTCTACCAGCCCAGTCTGGGCACTGAGCTCGAGATCTAGGGGTTAGTCGTGCAGGGGCGTAGCGCCGTCGATAGGCAATTGGGTGCCAGCGAGGGGCGCATCGGACGCGGCGACGACGACGTTGCCGTAGCCGCGGTCCGTAAACGCCGCGGCGGTGTTGTCAAAGACCTCTTGCAGCCCGGCGACAGTGGCGCGGGCGCGGGGCAGCCCGGTCACATCGCCGACGTTGACCACGAACAACCCGCCCGGGGTCAGGGCGCGGTACGCCGCCCGGTAGAACTCCACCGTGGTCAGCGGCCGGGGAGTGTCAGGGCCAGCGAAGACGTCGCGCACGATCACGTCCACCGATCCAGGCGCGAGCGCGTGGGTGAACGCACGCGCTTCTGCGACAGCGATCTCTACCGGCGGGTCGAACGCCTCGCGCACCAGGCGGGCCAACCCCCGGTCCAGCTCGACGGCGATGTTGCGGCTGTCCCACCGGTGCTGCGCGTAGCTCGGCAGCGTGCAGCCGGCCGCGCCCAGGTGCACTGCAACAAACGGCTCCGGAACGTTCGCGGCCTCGATAAAGTCCGCAATCCACCGCATGTAGTCGTACTCCAGCACCTCCGGCGCGCCGGGCACGACGTACGACGACGGCACCCGGTTGACTTCCAACACGTACGCGCCGTCGCGCTCCGGGTCCGCGAGGATGCTGGCCGTGCCGGTGTCGATGGGGTAGGTGCCCTCGATGCGTTTCTTCCGAGCGCGCGGCTTACGGCGGCGGTTGTTGGACATGGGAGTATGCATACCTGTTGTGTGGCCGGTATCGCACCCGAATCGAGCACCCCGGGGGTAGGCGGGGTTGGTACGATCACAGCATGGTTTATCTGTCACGGGACTACATCGGGGAACTGGAAACCTCCCAGGCCCCCATCGTCGCCCCTGACTTCACCTCGCTGCCTCGCGACCCGAATGAGCTGTTCGCGGCCTGGTTCATGGAAGCCGTGGACGCGGGAATGCTCGATGTCAGCGCGACATCGGTTGCAACTGTTGACAAGAACGGGCACCCAGACGCCCGCATCATGGACCTGCTCCACCTGGATTCAGACGGCTTTCACTTCGGCACCGGCAAGAACACCGCCAAGGTCCAACAGCTGGAAACCACCTGGGCGGCCGCGCTCACCTTTTGGTGGCAGCCGCTGCGGCGCTCCGTGCGCGTGAAAGGAACCGCTCACCGAAAGGTGGACGGGGAGCGGTTCAACCTGTGGTGCGTGAAGCCGCACCACTTCGAATTCTTCTACCTTTGGGAAGACCGCCTCAAAACCGACAGGGTGGTGTACCGGCGCGACGATGCCGACTTCTGGGACCGCACCCGAATAAGTGACAACTAGGCGCTGCTAATCGTTCCAGGATTTCGTCCTTGCGAAGAAGCACGCGACCACGGCGCCTGCTGCGATGACGGCGCACGGCAGCCAGATCGAGTTGCCCATCGCCAGCGCGAACGGTTCGTGCAGCGCCTCCGGCAGGGGGCCCGTCGTCTGACCCGTGGCGGTCACATCGGCCGCGCCGGCTCCGTCGCCAAGCTTTGCGGCGAGCTGCGCCGACATCATCGCCGCGATCGCCGCCGACCCGATCACCGCGCCGATCTGGCGGGTGGTGTTATACACGCTCGAGCCGGCGCCGGCCAGGCGCGGGTCCAAGTTGCGCGTGGCGATCATGGAAAGCGGGCCCCACATCAGCGAGTTGGCCACGCCGTAAACGACCGAAATGGCGTACATCCAGCGCGGGTCCACCGCCGGGGTGGTGATCAGCGCCGAGATGCCCATCGACGCCGCCGCCAAGGTGAGGCCGGTGATGGCGAAGGGCTTCGGGTCGTGCGTGTTGGTCAGCTTGCCAACCCACGGAGACAGCAGACCGGAGACCACACCCGACGGCAGCACCAGCAGCGCCGCCTGGGTGGGGGTAAAGGCTTGCACCGTCTGCACGTAGATCATCCACGGGATGATGTAGGTGGAGATTGCGAAGCCCACCGTGGCGATAGTGGCGCCGGCGAGAGAGAAGTTGCGGTCCTGGAACAACGCCAACGGCACCAGCGCGCTGCCGCCCTGCCTGGACTGCCAGCGGAAAAACAGCACCATCGTCGCCGTGCCGACAAGCACCAGCGCCCACACGCGCCAGTCCCAGTTGAAGTTCTCCGCTTCCTGTATGCCAAACACCAGGCAGAACATGCTCACGGTGCTCAACCCCACGCCCACCCAGTCGAAGTGCCGGTTCGTCTTGTCCAGGCGCGGCACGTAGATCCACGCCAGGACGAGTCCGAGCACACCGACGGGGACGTTGACGAAGAAGATCCAGGGCCAACCGGAGGCGTCGACAAGCAAACCGCCCAACAGCGGACCCGTGACGGTGGCGAGGCCCGCCGTGGCGCCCCACACACCCATCGCGCCGCCACGCTCCTGCGGAGAGAACGTGCGTATCATCACCGACATGGTTTGCGGCGTGACCATCGCACCACCAAGGCCCTGGAACGCGCGTGCGGCGATCAGCGCAGCCGAGGTGGACGCCAACCCGCACGCCAGCGACGACGCCGTGAACAGCGCCAGGCCGGCCAAGTAGATGGTTCGGGGGCCGAAACGGTCGCCGAGGCGGCCAGTGATCAACAGCGGCACCGCGTACGCCAAAAGGTACGCGGAGTTGACCCAGATGACCTCGTTATAGGAGGCGTCGAGGCCCTCCGAGATTGCGGGGATCGCCACCGAAACAATGGTGGAATCCACCAGGATCATGAAAAACCCGAGCATCATCGACCACAGGGCCGGCCACGGTGATGGAGTTGAGGTTTGACGCACCGGGGAGATGATACCGGGCCTAAAACGGCAGCATCTGCTGGATCGGCTCCGGCAGCATGTCCCTGTACATCGGCAGCGTCACCGCACCGATGGCACCGACGGCCGCCAGCACGCCCAGAATGATGCCGACGGTGCGCAGGGTGCCCAGCGCGTCGCTGTCCTCCGAGGACAAGAACAGCTCGGGCTTGTCGTTGACCAGGTTGTCCTCAGCCTCCATGTCGGTGGTTGACTCCGACCCCTGCTTGACCACCGTGACTTCGGGCTCCTCTCGCACCTCGTCCGCGTCGATGCCGTACACCTTGTCCAGCCCCTTCACGTTGAACTGGGTGGCGGTGTAGCGGCTGTTGTCGGTGGTGTTCCACTGAGAGACCACAATGTCCATGTCGTCCAGGTGCGAGCCCGGCACGATGTAGCCGCCGTAGGGCTGCGACCAGTTCAGCGGGGTCTGCTCGTTGTCCCAGGACCCGTTCCGCGCGATCTTGGCCACCCGGACATCGTCCCAGTCGCGTTCCAGACTCTCGGAGATGCGCACCTCGACGCTCAGCGTGGACTCGTTGAACATGACCAGAACCCAGTGGCCGTCGATGTAGCGCAGGCACATCTCGCCGGCCTTCACGTTGTCCTCCAGGATCGGTTCGGCGCGATCGGTCCAATCGTCGATTGAGGCGCTGTAGCCCTCCCAGTTGCCCGGGTTGTCAATGTTTTCCGGCTTGAAGCGGAACAGATACACCGCCGAATCGCGGCCGAACTTGGTGGTGGTGGCGTAGATGTAGCCGTCCGGGCCCTTGTCCCAGCTAATCAGCTGCGTCACGCCACCCATGTGGTTGCCGCGGACGGAGCTGATTTCTTTCCAGGTTTTCCCGCCGTCGTCGGACTTCCACACGTTGGAGGAGACCACGGTGCCGAAGGGGGCATGGAAGGTGCCGTGCAGGTACAGCGTTCCATCGATGTTGATCACGTCGGACGGAATCAGGGTGTTCTCGTTGACGCGGTGGTACGAGATCATGTCGCTGACCTCGGAGGTGTTGTCGATGGGGCGCAGGATCTTGATAAAGCCGTCCTCGTCCATGGTGGCCACCACGCCGACCGGGCTCATCCACCCTTGGCCGAAATTCCCGCGGAAGGAGTCGCCGAAGATCATGGCGAACTCGCCGTTGCCCATCGGCGCCATGGCACCCAAGTCGCCGGTGCGGAACCCGGTGTGGGCGGAGTATTTACCCAGCACGTCGTCCATGATTTGGATGGTGGTGCCGTTGGGCAGCTTCAGCGGCTTCGACGCGGTCTTCGTCGGCGGCTCCACGGGCACCCACGGCTTCTTCTCGCGCTTCTTCTTCGCGGGGGTGCCGGAGGAAGAAGACAGGCTGGACAGGCTCGAATCCGCATGCGCCGGGGGCGCGGTAACGGCCGTCAGTGCGAGGGCGCTAGCCGCACCGGCGCTGAGAAGGATCTTCGGGGTTGTCTGGGTGCGCATGAGGCTCGCCTTTTCTACAGATGTTGGTTAGACATTTCAGAACCAGAGAGCACTCTAGCACCGGATACGCCCTCGAGTTGGCGTTTGGAAAAGCCCGGAAACGAACCTTTCCGTTTCCGGGCTTTTAGACCGCGCTGTCATTTACACGGCGTCGGTTTCCTGCGGGTCGTTATCCGCGTCCGCCTTGGTTTCGTGGCGGGTGCCGGGGGCGTGCTCCGGCGGGGCGTAGATGGAGTATAGCTTCGCCGGCGCGTCGGATTCGTTGACAAAGTTGTGCCACTTGCCGGCCGGCACGAATGCCGCCCAGTCGGCCTGGATCACTTCATCGATTTCGAGATCGTCCTTGGACGGGCCGATCTGTGCGCGCAGTTCGCCTTCCTCGAGGCGGAGGAACTGGTCGTGGTCGTCGTGGATCTCGGCGCCGATTTCGCCGCCGACCGGGATGGTCATCACGGTCAGCTGCAGGTTCTTGCCGGTCCACAGCGTGTCGCGGAACGCCTCGTTGTCCAGCGTCGCCTTCTCAATGTCCACCACAAACGGGTTCGGGCCCTTGTCGGCCATCATGCCTCCTCGGTTGTTGGAAGTATTCCACTTCCGAGCCTAGGGGCTTTCGCTTATCGACGGTGGCGTCCGCCCCGCCGACGCTTCCTATTTTTCCTCCTGAGCTGCACTTTTTCCACCTCGGTGAGGTAGCCGTCCCGGGTGTTTTGCGCCGCAACTGTGGTCTGCTCCGGTCGTTTCGGTGCCTCGGTTTCGCCAGGCTCGTCTACGCGGCCGAACAGCTCCGTCGGCGCGGCAATGTCCTCGGGGCGCGCCCCGCCGCCGAGGGAGACGTAGCGGGCGGTGTGCTTCGGCTTGACCGTATCGGCCGGGTCGGTGGCGAAGTCGCGCTCCACGGTGACGGCCCAGCCGCCCCCGGGAAATTCGATGAGCTGCCACGGCTCCGGACGGCGCTGCGGTGCGGCACTCAAGGCGGGGAGGTGCTCCGTGCCCTCGTCCGGGGCGGCGGCGTCGAGGGCCGCCATGCCGCCCAGGACAACCGCGCGCGCCCACAGCCCGCCGTTGGGGAAGCCCGCCAACCACTCCAGCACGGCCTCACCGTCGGGCCCGGCAATAGCGCCGAGGACGCGGCCGTCGAGGGTGGCCAGCGGGGTGGCGTCGATAGGCAAAAGCCCCACGAACCACTGGCCGGGGGAGCGGGCCGCAAGCTCATCGGCTGAGAACTCGCCGACGGAAGTGTCGACGACCAGCATGTCTCCCGGCGGCAGCACCGCGGCTTCCTCGGGCGCGTTGTTGCGGGGCACCACGAGCTGCGGCTCCGGCAGCACCACGTGCACGTCGAAACGCCCTGTGTCCTTGTTCAGGCTGACCGCGGCCACCGTCGTAGGCTGCAGAAACGACGAGTGCACGCGCTCCACCTCGTCGAAGTAGGCGCGCCACTCGGGTGCGACCTCGCCGAGCACAGGACCAGGCAGCTCGCCGCCACTGCGACGGCGCACCCGCCACGAGCGGTTCAGCGGGTTCGCTTCCAACACAACGTCGACGTACGTGGTGCCCTTGCGGCCCGCGAAATCGGAGAAGAGGGCGGCCTGCGAGACGTGGTCCACCGGGACTTCCACGCCGGCACCCCACGTGGACGGGGCGAGAGAGTACTGCTTGGCTGCCATGGAGGAAATTGTAGGCAGGCGCTAGCGCAGCTTCTTCACCAGCTGCACCACGCCCAGCACAATGAAACCGACGACAAGGCCCGCCACCAGGGAAACGCCGGTCTCCACCAGCCAGCCCAGCGCGCCGCCGCCGACGGCCTCCTGGCCCATGGCGATGACGTCGTGCGGCCAGTGCCAGCCGAAGACCTCGTCGAAGCCACGGATGAGCAGGTGACCGCCCACCCACAGCATTGCCACGGTGCCGATGATGCCGATGGCGTTAAGCACGTACGGCATGCCCTTGACCAGCGCGCGGCCGGTCTTCGGGGCGTTGCCGCGCTTGATCATCCCGTGGCCGATGTCGTCGATCTTGACCAGCAGCGCCACGGCACCGTAGACGGCGATGGTGATGAAGATCGCCACCGCGATCAGCACGGCGGCTTCCATCCACACCGACTGATCCTTGACCTCATCGAGGGAGATGAACATGATTTCCGTGGACAAGATCAGGTCCGTGCGGATAGCGCTGTTGACCAGCGTGTCTTCGTCCTGGTCGGACTTGTTGGCCGCCTTCTCGGCTTCCTCGTCGTCGTTGGAGGACAGCTTGTGCGCGATCTTTTCCGCACCCTCGAACGCGAGGTAGGTGCCACCGAGCATGAGAATCGGGGTCAGCGCCCACGGCGCGAACGCGTTGAGCAGCAGCGCGACCGGCAAAATGAAGACCAGCTTGTTGCGCAGAGAGCCCTTAGTGATGCGCCAGATCATCGGCAGCTCGCGCGCCGGCGTCACGCCTTCGACGTACTGCGGGGCCACCGCGGCATCGTCGATGACCACGCCGGCGGCCTTCGAAGACGTCTTTGCGGTCATGCCGGCAACGTCGTCGATGCTTGCGGCGGCTTGGCGGGCGATCAGGGCGACGTCGTCGAGCAGGGCGAGTAGGCCACCGGCCATGTGGGGGTTCTCCTCGGGAGGTGGGGGAAAGCAACTCGGCCAGTATACGGAAACAGGTGTAACCGGCCTCGCGGCGAGGGGTAAGGATTGCCTAACCTCCGTTAGGGTGGTGGCATGCGAACATCACAGGCCAACGTGAAAACAGCCCGTCCCGAGCGCTACGGCAAACAGCTCGCTTCCCACTTCAGCAGGAAAGTCGAGGCGTCGTGGGACGACACCGCACGCGAAGGCGCGATTACATTCCCCGCGCCAGAAGGTGTTGGGGAGGGCACCACGTGCAGCCTCGCTGCGGGGGAGGAGGTGCTGCACATGCGTATCGACGGCACGGCCGACGCGGTCGAGCGCTTCGAGCGCGTCGTCGGCACGCATCTGGTGCGTTTCGGCGCCCGCGACGGGCTTGTCGTGCAGTGGCAACGCGGCGACGGGCCTGGGCAAAGCTTCACAGCCTCCGAGCCGGAGCCTCCCAGCCAATGATGTAATATCTTTGCGACAACTGAATGCCCCACACGGGTGCTGCCGCGCAACAACGCGGTGGCTGAGACGCCGAGGATGTTCGGCGAACCGTAGAACCTGATCCGGGTAATGCCGGCGCGAGGAAGGAAGATTATGACGAAGAATTATTCGTGGCGTGTCATCGACATCGTCACCGCCGCGGTCCTCGGCGTGGCCTGCGGCCTGCTGTTTTGGGTGTGGAACAGCATTGGCGCCGCAGGGTTTAAGGCGCTCGACGCCCTGACTCCGGGCCTGGGCGGTCTGGTTACCGGCATCTGGTTCACTGGCGGTGTGCTCGGTGGCCTGATCATTCGCAAGCCGGGTGCCGCGGTGTTCGTCGAGGTTGTCGCCGCATCCGTTTCTGCGGTACTTGGCAGCCAGTGGGGCATTGAGACGCTTTACTCAGGTCTGGCCCAGGGCTTCGGCGCCGAGCTGATTTTCTTGATCTTTGCCTACCGTCGTTTCGGCCTGTTCACGGCGGTGCTTTCCGGTATCGGCGCTGGTGTCGGCGCGTTCATCCTGGAGCTGTTCCTCACGCCGAACCTCGCGATGAGCCTGCAATTCAACCTGATCTACCTGACCTGCCTGATCATCTCCGGCGCGGTCCTCGCCGGCGTGTTCTCGTACTACCTGGTCAAGGCGCTGGCAAAGACCGGCGCGCTGGACCGCTTCGGCGCCGGCCGCGAGCGCTTCGACCAGGCCGCGTAGATGGCGCCGGTCATCCGCGCCCGGGGGCTGTCCTACCAGCACGCGACGCGCCCTGATCCGGCGTTTTCCGGCGTTGACCTTGACGTCGAGCGCGGCGAGCGCATCCTGATCACCGGCGATTCCGGCTCCGGCAAATCGACGCTGCTTGCGGTGATCGCCAAGCTTATCGACGACTCCGAGGACGGCTCCCGCGCCGGCACCCTGGACGTTGACGGGACCGTCGGGATGGTGCTGCAGGACCCCGAAGCGCAGACGATCCTGTCGCGTGTGGGCGACGACGTCGCCTTCGGTGCGGAGAACCTCGGCGTGCCCCGCGACGAAATCTGGCCGCGGGTGGAGCGCGCCCTCGACGCCGTGGGCCTCGACGTCGCCCTGGACCACCGCACCGCGCACCTGTCCGGCGGGCAAAAGCAACGCCTGGCGCTGGCGGGCGTGATCGCGATGGGCGCGGACATCCTCATCCTGGACGAGCCCACCGCCAACTTAGACCCGCGCGGGCGCGACGAGGTCATCGCCGCGGTGGACCGCGTCTGCCAGCTCACCGGCGCCACCTTGATTGTGGTGGAGCATCGCCCGAAGCACTGGGCGGACGTGGTGGAGACGTACTACCGCCTGGACCAGTCCGGGCTTTCCCGAATCAGCGTGGACGAGCTGCCGGGCGCGCCTGAGCTGCCGCCGGCGAGAAAGGTGCCGGCGGGGGTGCCTTCGGCCGTCGCAACGTACGAGGTGCTTACGCGTTTCGGTCCGCCGCGCACCATGCACGCGCCGGAGGGGTATTCCACCGTGATTACCGGCGAGAACGGCTCCGGCAAGACCACGCTGGTGCAGGTGTTGGCGGGCCTCACCCCGCCGGAAAAGGGCGAGGTCGAGTACTCGGCGACCATCCGGCAGGGGCTGAACTCCCCGTCGATCAAGTGGTCGTCGAAGGATCTGGCCAGCCGCATCGGGTATGTGTTCCAGGAGCCGGAGCACCAGTTCGTCACCGCCACCGTGCGCGAGGAGATAGCGCTATCGGGCGCGCCGCAGGAGCGTATCGACGACCTACTGCACCGCCTGCGCCTCGAGCATCTGGTGAACGCGAACCCGTTCACCCTCTCCGGCGGCGAGAAGCGGCGCCTGTCGGTGGCCACCGCGCTGGTCAACGCCCCGCAGCTGCTCATCCTGGACGAGCCCACGTTCGGCCAGGACGACCGCACATTCGTCGAACTCGTCGGCCTGATCCGCGAGCTGACGGAGCAGGGCGTGACCGTCATGTCCATCACCCACGACGAGGCGTTCATCGCCTCGCTGGGCGACCACGTCGTAGAGATCGTCGCCGGAGGCGACCGATGAACCTGCTGCGCGGCATCAATCCTGTCACCCGCATCCTCGGCCTGGTGCTTCTGACCACGCCGCTGATGTTCACCATCGACTGGGTCTCCGCCACCTTCGTGCTCGCGTTCACGCTGCTCATGGTGCCCATGTGCGGGCTGGGCTACGGCCGCTTCTTCAAGCGCTCACTGCCGATCCTGCTCGTCGCGCCGCTGGCGGGCATTCCCATGGCGCTCTACGGCCAGGCGGGCGGGAACACCTACCTCGAGTGGGGTCTGGTGCACGTCACCGAGCTGTCCGTGTCGTTGGCGTGGGCGGTGATCTTGCGCGTGCTCGCCATCGCGCTGCCGGTGGTGCTGCTGTCCGCGGACGTGGACCCCACCGACCTCGGCGACGGGCTCGCGCAGGTGCTGCATCTGCCCGAACGCTTCGTCATCGGCACCGTTGCAGCGCTTCGCATGCTCACCTTGCTTCGCGACGACCTCGACGCCATGCGCCGCTCCCGCCGCGCCCGCGGAATCGCCGACCAGGGGAAAATCAAATACTGGTTCTCGCTGTCGTTCGGCCTGCTGGTGATGTCGCTGCGCCGCGCCGGCAAGCTCGCCACCGCCATGGAAGCGCGCGGCTTCGGCGGGCCGAACAAGCGCTCCTGGGCGCGCGAATCCAAGCTGCACTCCCGCGACTGGGTAGTCATGGCCGTCTGCCTCGCCGTCGCGCTCGCTGCGCTCGTGCTCGCGTGGGCGACCGGCTACCTTCGCCCGGTGTGGGCGGTGCGATGACGTACACCCTGCTTATCGACGGCCCCTCGGGCTCCGGCAAAACCACCCTCGCCAACCAAATCGGAGCCGCCCTCGGCATCCGGGTGGTGCACCTGGACGATTTCTACCCCGGCTGGGGCGGGCTCGCCGAGGGCGCCCGGATGGTCGCCGACGACGTCCTAGACCCGGCGGCACCCGGGTTCTGGCGCTGGGACTGGGAGCAGAATACGCGTGCGGAATGGGTGCCGTTGGTGCCCGGCGCGGATCTCGTGGTGGAGGGGGTGGGGGCAGTCACGGAGGCGTCGATAAGCAAGGCGAAAGCGCGCGGGGACGTGGACACACTGAGGGTGACCGCGGCCGATGCGACGCGAAAAGCCCGGGCCCTGAAGCGGGACCCGGGCTACGCGCCCTGGTGGGACATGTGGGCCGAGCAGGAAAAACTCCTGCCCGCAATCCCCGTGGACGTGGAGGTTAGGAGGGTGTGACCTCCTCCGGCTTGTACACCGTGCGCTCGCGTGCACGCTCCGCGTCCGGATCGGGGATCGGAATCGCCGACAACAACGCCTTGGTGTAGGGGTGCTGCGGGTTGTCGAAGACGTCGTCGGTGTCGCCGAACTCCACAAAGTCGCCCTTGTACATCACCGCCACGCGGTCCGACAGGTGGCGCACCACCGATAGATCGTGGGCGACAAACAGGTAGGACAGGCCCAGCTTGCGTTTGAGCGAATCCAGCAGGTTGATCACGCCGGCTTGGATGGACACGTCGAGGGCGGAGACCGGCTCGTCCAACACGATCACCGACGGGTTGGTCGCCAACGCGCGGGCCAGGCCGATGCGCTGGCGCTGGCCGCCGGAGAAGTGGCCGGGGAAACGGTCGATCTGCTGCGCGTCCAGGCCCACGGTGCGCATCAGCTCGGAGATGCGGGCGTCCTTGTCGCCCTCGTAGCCAAGGGCGTCCAGCGGCTCCTGGATGATCTCTTTCACCGTCATGCGCGGGTTGAGCGAGCTCATCGGGTCCTGGAAGACCATCTGGATGTTTTTGCGCGCCTCGCGGCGCTGCGCGGAGTTCATCTTCGCCGCGTCCTGGCCGCAGATAACAATGCGGGATTCCGCCTCCGGCTCGAGGTTCATGATCTCCAGCAGCGTGGTGGTCTTGCCCGAGCCCGACTCGCCCACGATGGCCATGCACTCGCCGGCGCGCACGTCGAAGGAGATGTTCTTCACGGCCTCCACGGTGCCGATGCGGCGCTTGACCAACGCGCCCTTTGTCAGCGGGAAGGCGCGGTAGAGGTTCTCCACCTCGAGGGTGACCTCGCGGTCTTCGCGCGGGATGCCCGCGTACTTGTTCTCCGGCAGCTTCGGGGCGGGGAAGAGCGGCTTGCCGTCGATTTTGCCCTCCACGATCTCATCGCGGCGGATGCAGGCGACCAGGTGTTCATCGTCGTCGCCCTTGTCCGGGACCAGGTCCGGCTCCTTGGCCAAGCACTCGTCAACGGCGATGGGGCAGCGGGGCGCGAACTGGCAGCGGTCGGCGACGTCGATGAGCATCGGCGGGTTGCCGTCGATGTACGTCAGCGGTTCGTTGGACGGCTGGTCCACGCGCGGGGTGGAGCCCAACAGGCCCACGGAGTACGGCATCTTCGGGTTGTTGAAAAGCTCGTGCACCTCGGCGCGCTCGACGGGGCGGCCGCCGTACATCACCAGCACGTCGTCCGCGGTGCCGGCGACGACACCCATGTCGTGGGTGATCATGATGCAGGCCGCGCCCGTTTCGCGCTGCGCCTTTTTAATCACCTCGAGGATCTGCGCCTGGATGGTCACGTCCAGCGCGGTGGTCGGCTCGTCGGCGATGAGCACCTTCGGGTTGTTCGCGATGGCGATCGCGATGACCACGCGCTGGCGCATGCCGCCGGAGAACTCGTGGGGGAAGGAGCGCAGGCGTTTCTTCGGCTCCGGGATGCCCACGAGGTCTAGCAGCTCCGCGGCGCGGTCCATCGCCTTGGACTTGGAGATGTTGTTGTGCGCCTGAATGGCCTCCACCAGCTGGGTGCCGATGTCGTAGACCGGGGTCAGCGCGGAGAGCGGATCCTGGAAGATCATGCCGATGCCGTTGCCGCGGATCTTGGACATCGCGCTATCGGATTTGCCTAGCAGCTCGTCGCCGGCGAACTTCACGGAGCCGGTGACGTTGGCGTACTCGGGGAGCAGTCCCATCACCGCGAGCGAGGTGACGGACTTGCCGGAGCCGGACTCGCCCACGATGCCGAGGGTGCGTCCGGGGTAGAGATCGAAGTCCACGCCGCGCACCGCCCGCACCACGCCTGCCTCCGAGGGGAAGGAGACGTGGAGGTCGCGCACGGCAAGCACCGGGTCGCCCGTAGGCGCGGGGGCTGCGCCGCCGAAGCCTGTGCCGCCTGGGTTGTGGATGCTGGTTGTCATGCTGCGGAGCCTCCGGAATTCGAGTTCGGGTCAAGCGCGTCGCGCAGGCCGTCTGCGATAAACGCCATGGACACGGTGAGCAGGGTCAGGATCAGGGCCGGGAAGTAGAACTGCCACGGTGCGGTGATCAACGTCGACGTGCCCGTTTGCAGCAGCGTGCCGAGGGAGACGTCGGGAAGCTTCACGCCCAGGCCGAGGAAGGACAGGGCGGTCTCCGACATGATGGTGGAGACGATGCCGAGCATGAGCTGGATGATCAACAGCGACGCGACGTTCGGGATGACGTGGCGCACGATGGTCTGCGGGCGGGAGACACCCATGAACTTTGCGGCGCGCACGTAGTCGTTTTCGCGGATGGACAGCGACAGCGACCAGATCACGCGCGCCGAGTACATCCAGCCGAACGCGATGAGCACGACGGTGAGCACCTTCCAGTCGCCGCCCGAGCCGGAGACCAGCAGGGCGATGATGAGGAAGGTCGGCACGGCCAGCAGGAAGTGGATGACAGCCAGGACAACCTTTTCCACGCTGCCGCCGTAGAGCGCCGCGCCGGCGCCGACGATCGCGGAGATGATGGTGGTAGCAATGGATGCGGGTACAGCGATCGTCAGCGAGCGGCCCAGTCCGTGCACCACTTGGGCGAACAGGTCGTTGCCGGAGTCCGTGGTGCCGAACCAGTGCTCGGATGACGGCGGCACCGACAGGTTCAAAAAGTCCGGGTCCTGGTAGTTCCACGGGGTGAGGAACTTGCCAAAGATAGCGAGCAGGACGAGCAGGAAGAAGATGATCAGACCGATCACCGCCGCCTTGTTGCGCATGAAGCGGCGGAAGTAGATCCTCGACTTTCGTGTCGCGCGCATCGTCTGTTGGTCGTCGATGCTGTCGCCCTGCTTCGGGGTAGGTGGGGGAGTATCGCGCTCCGCGCTTCTCACGCCGTCGGCCTGGCGGCCGGTCTCGGAGATGGCAGTGAGGTCGTTGAGCGGCATGTTCGCGTGCATGCCCAGTTTGGTCGAGCTGTGCGCCCGGGGGTCCTTCAATTTGCGGGATTCGCCGCGGGAGGTGTTCGGTGCCATGATCGGTGCTCCTTAGCTCACGCGCACGCGCGGGTCGAGGGCGACGACGATGAGGTCCGCGAGGATGGCGGAAACAGCCGTCATGGCGGCGCCGAACGCAGCCACGACGACGACCCCGTGGACGTCGTTACGCGCAATGGTCTGGATGAAGTACTGGCCCATGCCTTGCCAGGCGAAGATGCGCTCCGTCATCACCGCGCCGGTGAAGATGCCGGGCACGGAAAACGCCACGGAAGTCGCCACCGGGATCAGGGAGGTGCGCAATGCGTGACGACGCACCGCTTTCGGCTTGGTCAACCCCTTCGCGCGAGCCGTACGCACGTAGTCAGCATTCAGGTTGTCGAGCAACAACGTGCGCTGCATGAAGTGGTAGCCGGCGTACGAGATGATCAACAGCGACAAGGTGGGCAGCACCAGGTGCTGGGCGTAATCCACCATCTTCGCGCCGAATCCTTCAACGCCCGGGGATGAGGCGCCGGTGACGTAGAAGATGCGCTTGCCGGTCCACTCGTTGACCTTGAGGCCGAACCACACCACGGCGATGGACGCCACAACGACGTGAATGTTCATGGTGATGATCGAGATGCCCTGCCACACGCGGTCGGCGCGCTTGTACTGGCGTGAAGCGGTGTACACGCCGAGGGCCACGCCGATGAGGATGGACAGCAACGTGGCAAACAGCGTCAGCTGGGCAGAAACCCAGATGCGGTAGGAGACCTGCTCGTTCACGGAGTCGCCGAGCGGGGACTTGCCCCAGTCCCAGCGCGTGAGGATGCCGGTCAGCCAGGTCCACCAGCGCTCGATGAGCGGGGTGTTTGGACTCAGGTTCAGCGGCTCGAGCAAAGCGTCGATCTGGTCCTCGGGCAGGGGTGGGCGGCGACCGAAGTAGTTGGCTCGCGGGTCGAGGAAAAAGCTAGCGAGGAAGTAGGTCAGGTTAGTGGCCAAGAAAACAATCAGGCCCCAACTCAGCGTCTTCCTGAACAGGTATCGAAACATGTGGTCTCTCAGTTCCGGTGTCAGCGGGTGTGCAGGAGGTGTTCGGCGATGCAAGTGCGGAAGCCCGCCCAACGCTCACGCTGGGCGGGCTCACACTCATCGCGGGTGTTTCACCAGTTCGTAGGTGGGGGACTTACTTCGCCCAGCCCACGTTTTCGATCGGCAGGACTGCGAACGAGTTGGCACCGTAGTTGGCCAGCCCCTTCTTCACGGCCACGATCTCGGGGCCGTTCGCGTACGGCATGATGCCGAACTGCTCCAGAGCTTCCTTCTCCAGTTCGTTGGCGCGCTTGATCTGCTCGTCCGCATCCGGGATCTGCTGCAGCTCCTCGATCTGCTTGTCCATCTCCGGGGTGCCGGTGCCGGATTTATTCAGCTCGGAGTCGGATGCGTAGATCTGGCCGAAGTAGGCCACACCGAACGGGTCCGAGGAGCTGAAGCCGGACATGAACAGGTCGAAGTCGCGCTCAGCAGTGACCTTGGAGAAGTCGGAGCTCGGGCGCTCCTCCACCTGGACGTCGATGCCGATGTTGCGGAGCATCGCCTGCAGGGCGGAGGTGGTGGCCTGAACCATCGGGGAGTCGCCGAGGGTGACGTAGCGCACCGACAGCGGGTTCGCCTCGTCGTAGCCAGCTTCCTTCAGTAGCTCCTTCGCCTTCTCCGGGTCGTACTGGACAACCTCGCCGAAGTTATCCTCGTAGCCGTCCTGGGTCTGGAACAGGTTGAACGAGCCCGGCAGGTCCTCGGTGTAGCCCAGGCCCTGGAAGCGGATCGCGGCCAGCTGCTCGCGGTCAATGCCTCGCATGATGGCCTCGCGCACCTTGATGTCTTCCAGGCCCGGCGCGGTGGAGTTGATGGTCATGAGGAAGGTGGACGGGCGCAGCGCCGTGCGGATCTCCACCGCGTCGCCCATTTCCTTCGCGGTGGCCAAGCGGTCGCGGGTGCCAACGCCGGTGGCGTCGAGCTCACCTGCACGGAACGCGTTCAGGGACGCCTGATCCTCCATCTGGCGGTAGCTGATCTTGTCCAGCTTCGGCTTCTCGCCCCACCAATTCTCGTTGGGCACGAAGGACGCGGTGCCGCCTTCAAAGTCGACGTTTTCCACCTTGAACGGACCTGCGCCCCACTCGGGGTGGACCTGCTTGAGGTAGGCGTTCATGAAGGTGTCAGCGTCCTTGACCTGCGGCGGAACCAAGGAGCCGAAGAGGCCTTCCCACCACGGGTATGCCTGCTTGAAGGTGACTACGGCCTGCTTGTCGTCCTCGCCGCGCTCCACGGACTCGATCAGTTCGTAGCCGTCGGTGGAGTTGACCTGTACCTCCGGGTTGCTGCCGTTGTTGAACTTCCAGGTGTTCTCGTAGGCGGTCCAGTCGATCGGGGTGCCGTCGTTGTAGTTGGCTTCCGGGTTGATGGTGTAAGTGACTACGGTCTTGCCGTCGACGGTCTCATCCTTGACGTCGGTGAGGTAGGCCGGGTTCGGGTGGTAGGTGCCGTCACCGTCGAAAAACGAAAGCACCGGGTTGTACTTCGTCCACAGAGAACGGGTGTACAGGTTCATGTTCGCGTGGAACATATTCTGCTGCTCGGCAATCTCGGTGATCGCGAGCGTGAGTTCGCCGCCGTCCTGGATCTGGTCGCGCTCGAGCGGGTTGTAGTCGCCCGCGGCGTTGACTTCGAGCTTCTCGCCGTTGTCGCCGGACGTCTCAGCCTGGGTGTTTGCGGTGTCCTGGCCGCCACCTGCGGCAGTTCCCTCGGAGTTTCCGTCCGAGGAGCAGGAGGCGAGGACGAGGGAGATGGAGGAGAGGCCGGCGAGAGCCGCGACGCGGAGGCGTTTGCTCATGGTCAATTCCTTTCGTAGGTCGTCCGTTCGCAGTGTGCTTTGCGACGGTTGCCCAAGGCGGGCAATGGTGCCGGTAGATTCCGGCGGCCCCTGCACACGACACCGTTTTGGTAAACACGACGTGAATCAGGTTGAACACAACTTACCGCACGTGTCACCTAGTTCACATTGCTTTTGGAAAGTATTTTGCGTTTTATGCCCAGCGATTTTCCAGCGAATTTGAATGGAGCTATAAAGCTGCACGTCAATCGCTATATTTGGTTGGCCTCGGTATAGCTGCCCAGCTATAGAAAAACTGAATGATATTTGAGCAACGCAAAAACCCCACCCGCCGGAGCGGCGGATGGGGTTAACGGAAGATGAACTAACCGGCCGGTGTCAGCTCCACGTTGTCGGCCCATGTCAGTTCGATGCCCTGGGCGCGCAGCCATTCCATGGCGTCGTCGCCGTGGCGGGTGATGCCTTCGACGGCGGCCAGCGTGACGTCGATAGCCTTCTCCGCGTCCTCGGCGGTGATGAAACCTGCGGACGTCGCGGCGGCGAGCTCGTCGATGTCGAGGACGTCGATGGGGTTGCCGGTCAGCGACACGAGGTCGACGTAGAGGTCGCGGGTGCTCCACACCTCACCGTCGACGTCGATGTCGGCGACGTCGAAGTAGAAGTCCTGCTCCCGCTCGGCGCCCTCGCGGTAGTGGAAGATGTTGGCGCGCAGCCCCAGCTCCGGCAGTAGCCAGCTCTCCAGGTAGCCGAACTCCGGGTGATCCGCGCCGCGGCCCATGTAGAGGCCGAAGTCGGTGACGCGGAACGTGTCCACCTCGCGCAAGAAGCCCTTTGGGTCGGTGTTGATGTTCGCTGCGGTGTCGAACGTCTCCTGCTTCACGGGGTGCAGATCGGCGGCCATGGGTTACCTCACGTCAATAGATGCGGCGGTCGGTGCAAAGGGGCAGACCTTATCGACGGTGCGCACACTCCCGTCAACGACTGCCAGAACCCGCCCAGAGCCCGTGTCCGCGGTCGCGGACAGGGTGGCCGGTCCTGTCGGGTTAATCCCGTTGTTGCCCAACGGCGTTACGCCGGTGCGGAAATTGGCCAGGTTGATCCAGTACACCTTCATGCCGCCCTGCTCCTTCGCGGCCGCCGGGGTGCCCAACGCGGTGAAGACGAAGGTGGTCTGGCCGGCCTTCGCGCCCGGGGCGGGGGACTCGGCGGGTCCGGGCACCGCGATCGCGGAGGCGGTGGAGTGCAGTCCCTCGCCGATGCAGTTGCCGGAGACGGTGGGCCAGTAGAACTGGGTGAACCTTGGGGCGTTCGCGGGCAGTGGCGGGCCGCCGATCTCGTCGCCACCCGCGTAGAACTGCACCGCGGTGCGCAGCGCGTTGCCCACCTTTTGCGGGACGTGGGGCTGGTCCGCGAACGCGTTGACGCGCGCGACGGTCTCGGGCGTCGGCCGCCCCAGCGGGTCGAGGAACGAGGACTGCGCAGAAGCAGTTTGCGTGAGGGCGCCGCCGGTCACCAACAAACCGGCAGCGCACACCGCCGCAACGACGGTCCTGGAGAGCGAAAGATAGTTGTGCACTTGCGCCACATTAGTCACATCCGTAACAACGTCAAGCGGAACTGGGATATTACTGTGGGAACCGTGCGCGCGCATCGCCCCGGTTTGCTGGCGGGATAATGCGATTCCGTGCAGGCGGGAGTATCGTTTAGGCGTTATTTCCGCCAACGCAAAGGACCTATCTCTGTGTCGCACCCTGAATTTCGCAACGTAGCCATCGTCGCCCACGTCGACCACGGTAAAACCACCCTGGTTAACGCCATGCTGGAGCAGTCCGGCGTGTTCGGCGACCACGGCGAACACGGCGACCGCGTGATGGACTCCGGCGAGCTCGAGTCCGAGCGCGGCATCACCATCTTGGCCAAGAACACCGCCATCCGCCGCGCCGGCAAGGGCAAGGACGGCGCGGACCTGGTCATCAACGTCATTGACACCCCGGGCCACGCCGACTTCGGCGGCGAGGTCGAGCGCGGCCTGTCCATGGTCGATGGCGTTGTTTTGCTTATCGACGCATCCGAAGGCCCGCTGCCGCAGACCCGCTTCGTGCTCGGCAAGGCCCTCGAAGCGAAGAAGCCGGTCATCATCTGCGTGAACAAGACTGACCGCCCGGATGCCCGCATCGACGAGGTCGTCGAAGAAGCCCAGGACCTGCTCCTCGAGCTCGGCGCCGGCCTGGAAGACCCAGAAGCCGCAGAAGCCGCAGAGAACCTGCTCGAGCTGCCGGTGCTCTACACCTCCGGCCGCGCTGGCCGCGCCTCCCTGGAAAACCCGGGCAACGGAAACCTGCCGGACAACGAGGACCTGCAGCCGCTGTTCGACGTCATCTACGACGTGCTGCCGGAGCCGTCCGCCGAGATCGACGCGCCGTTCCAGGCGCAGGTGACTAACCTGGACTCGTCCTCCTTCCTGGGCCGCATCGGCCTGATCCGCGTGTTCAAGGGTTCCGTGAAGAAGGGCCAGACCGTCGCCTGGGTCCACTACGATTCCGAGGGCAATCAGCAGGTCAAAAACGTCAAGATCGCGGAGCTTCTGGTCACCGAGGGCCTGGAGCGCGTCCCGGCCACCGGCGACGTGGTCGCGGGCGACATCGCCGCCGTCTCCGGCGTCGAGGACATTATGATCGGCGACACACTTTGCGATCCGGAAAACGTCGAGCCGCTGCCGCGCATTGCTATCGACGACCCGGCGATCTCCATGACCATCGGCGTGAACACCTCCCCGATGGCCGGCCGCAACGGCGGTGACAAGCTCACCGCCCGCTTGGTCAAGGCCCGCTTGGACCAGGAGCTGATCGGTAACGTCTCCATCAAGGTGCTGCCCACCGAACGCCCTGACGCATGGGAGGTGCAGGGCCGCGGCGAGATGGCCCTGACCGTGCTCATTGAGACCATGCGCCGCGAAGGCTTCGAGCTGACCGTGGGCAAGCCGCAGGTGGTGACCAAGGAGGTCGACGGCAAGACCTACGAGCCGTACGACCACATGATTATCGACGTGCCCGCCGAGCACCAGGGCGCCGTCACCCAGCTGATGGCCAGCCGTAAGGGGCAGATGACCTCTATGGGCAACGCTGGCTCCGGCGACTGGGTGCGCATGGAGTTCGACGTGCCGTCGCGAGGCCTGATCGGCTTCCGCACCACCTTCCTCACCGAGACTCGCGGCGCCGGCATCGCCAACTCGTACTCCATCGAGCACCGCCCGTGGGCCGGCGAGATCAAGGGCCGCCCGACCGGCTCCCTGGTCGCCGACCGTTCCGGCCAGGTCACCGCCTACGCCCTGCAACAGCTGGCAGACCGCGGCGACTTCTTCGTCGAACCCGGTGCGGAAACCTACGAGGGCATGGTCGTCGGCGCGAACTCCCGCGACGAAGACATGGACATCAACATCACCAAGGAAAAGAAGCTGACCAACATGCGCTCCGCCACCGCGGACGCCACGGTCACGCTGCAGAAGGCCCGCACCCTCTCCCTGGATGAGGCCATCGAGTTCTGCGACGACGACGAGTGCGTCGAGGTCGCACCCGAGGCGATGCGCGTGCGCAAGATCATCCTCAACGCCACCGAACGCGGCCGCGCCCGCTCCCGCGCGAAGCAGAAGAACAGCTAGCCTGTTCTTCCATGCACCCAAGTAGAACGCGCCGCCCAGCCACCCGTGCTGCGGCGGCGTTTTCCGTGCTCTGCCTTGTGGCGTCGTGCGCGGCCAACCCCGGCCCGCCGCCGCTGGTGGAACCGGAGGACCGCCCGGATGCCGTCTCCGAGCACGACGCCGATAACGGCGGCTCAGACAGCGCTAACGGCGCAGACAACGCCGAGGAGCAGGGCACCAACCAAGAACCCGCCAATGGACGTCCGCAGGCGCAGATCGGCGTCGACCCGGTACGCGCGGGGTTCAACCCGCACCTGGTCGGCGACGAGTCCGCCGTGGTGCGCGGCATCGCAGACCTTGTCCTGCCCAGCGCGTTCCAAACGGACGGCGCAAAGGACCCGAACCTGCTCGTCGGGGCGTCAGTGCTGCCGACGTCCCCGGACGCGTTCACGGTCCGGTACGTCATCGCGCCGAACGCCCAGTGGTCCGACGGCACCCCGATCACCGGCGCGGACTTCGCCTACCTGTGGCGCGGCATGACAAAAACCGCCGGCGTAGTGGACCCGGCAGCGTACCGCGCGGTGTCGAACGTGCGCGTCAGCGGCCCCGGAGGCAAGGTCGTGGACGTGGATTTCGCGCAGCCGGTGGCGGATTGGAAGGTGCTGTTCCGGCATCTTTTGCCGTCGCACTTACTTGCCGCGGATGCCGCCGATTTCGCTTACGCGCTGCGCAACACCGTCCCCGCCTCCGCGGGCCGTTACCTGGTGCGCAGCGTGGACCGCGCACACGGCACCGTCACGCTGAACCGCAACGACAGGTTCTGGGGGCCGGACCCGGCGCCGATTGACATTCTTACTCTCGCCGCAGCGCGCGACACCACCCAGGTGGCGGATCAGCTGCGCAGCGGCCAGCTCGCCTTCGTGGACATGGTGCCGCAGGACACCACCGAGGATGTTCTCGGGCTCATCCCGGGGGCGGACACCCGCACGTTTGCGGGCACCCGCACCCTCGGCGTGACGCTTTCGGCGACCAGCGGGCTTTCGCCGCAGGCGCGCGCCGAGGTGCGGTCGCTTATCGACGTCCCCCTGCTCGCCCACATCGCCGCCCGCCGCAGCACCAACGTTCACGCCGCGGCACCCACCGAACCGGGCTCGCTGGCGCTGCTGCACGCGCTCGCCGCGGACGGCAAGGTGCTGCGCGTGGCCGCCGACGCCGCGGACCCGGCGGCCACCGCGGCCGCGCGGTCGCTGGTGGATTTGCTGGACGCCGCCGGCGTGCCCGCACGCATCGTGGCCAATGAGTTGCCCGCCATCGCCGCGCGCAGCTTGCCTGCGGGTGAGGTGGATGTTGTGGTGCATTGGCGCAACGACGGCGACTCCGCAGACACCCTGGCCAGCCGCATCGCGTGTCCTGCGGAGACCGGCCGCGCCGGAAACCTCGCCGGCTTTTGTTCGGTGGCCGGCGACGAGTTGGCCCGCGCAATCCTCGCGGGCGAGATTCCGCCCGCCGCCGCAGCTGAGCGCGCCGCGGCGATCGAGCACCGCGAAGCGCTCTGGGTGCCCCTGCTGCACGAAACACGCCTGGCCGCCACCGCTGGCGGGGTGCGCGCGGCCGGCACGCAGCCGGGGCAGTGGCCGGGCGGGTTGTCGTCGGCAGGCAAGTGGAAGCTAGCCGATACAGTGAAGCGGCGATCAAAAATTCAGGAGGTTCCATGACCGTTCGAGACCTTTCCGGCTACCGCGTTGTCGCCGTGCACGCCCACCCGGACGACGAAGCAATCACCACCGCCGGCGCCCTTGCAGACCTTTCCGCCCGCGGCGCGGACGTGCTGATAGTCACCTGCACCCTCGGCGAGGAAGGCGAGGTCATCGGCGAGCCGTACCAGCACCTCGTGGTCGATGAGGCGGACCAGCTCGGGGGTTTTCGCATCCAGGAGCTGCGGCGCTCCCTGGACGCGATCGGCGCGCGCGGGCAGTTCCTCGGCGGTGCCGGCCGCTTCCGTGACTCCGGCATGGCGGGCTCGCCAGCGAGCCGAAATCCGCGGGCGTTTGTGAATTCGGGCGACGTGGCCGTCGAGAAGCTTGCTGCCATCTTCGAAGCCGAAAGGCCGCACCTTGTGCTGACCTACGGCCCCGACGGCGGCTACGGCCACCCGGACCACATCCGCGCCCACGAAATCACACATGCCGCCGCCGAGCGTGTGGAGGTCCCGCGCATCATGTGGGCGGTGCGCCTGGCCGAGGAGACCGCCGCACTCATGCCCGCCGAGGCCCCCGAGGGCTGGCGCCTGCCCGAAGACGGAGAGCTCGACGGCGTGGAATCCTCCGACGTCCGCGTCGAGCTCAACGACGCCGCCTACAGCGCCAAGGTGGAGGCGATGCGCGCGCACGCCACGCAGCTGTGGATCGCGGACGGGCGCACCACCGACGTCAACCCGCACGCCGCGCTCGCCGCCGGTCCGGTGGTGTACTACGCGCTGTCCAACCTGATCATCCAGCCGATCCAGCGCGTCGAGCACTACCAGCTGGGCGCGGGGCTTCCGCTTCACGACGACACTTCGCTGCTCACCGGGATCGCACGATGACACAACCCGCAGTGCGCGACGACTTCTCCCGGGGCGAAGCGGTCGCCGGTCTGGTGTGGCTCAGCGTCGGCGCGCTGGTCTCGCTCGTTTTGGAGGTGGTCTACCTCAACTGGATCTGGGCGGTTGTGGCGCTGCTGTTCAACGCGGTGTTGACGAAGACGGCGCGGTTGTGGTCCCAGACGTGGGCGCTCGCGCCGCTGGGGGTGTGGGGCTGCGCGTTTTTCATTTCACTGGCCGTACTCCCGCCAACCGGCTGGTCACTTGTGCTATTGGTTGCCGGCATAGTGGGTGGCGTTTGGCCCCTGGTTCGACGGAAGTGACATACTGTTTGCCATGACTTACGTGATTGCTCAACCGTGCGTCGATATCATGGACCGCAGCTGCGTTGAAGAGTGCCCCGTCGACTGCATCTACGAGGGAAAGCGCATGCTCTACATCCACCCCGACGAGTGCGTCGACTGCGGCGCCTGCGAGCCGGCATGCCCGGTCGAGGCCATCTTCTACGAGGACGACACTCCCGACGAGTGGAGCGAATACTACGACATCAACGTCGGCTTCTTCGACGAGCTCGGCTCCCCGGGCGGCGCCGCCAAGACCGGCCCGCAGGACTACGACCACCCGTTCGTCGCAGCGTTGCCGCCGCAGAACCAGGACTAGGCCTTGGCACGCACTCCACTCGGATCGCGGCTGCCAGATTTTCCCTGGGACACCATCGCGGACGTGCGCGAGCGCGCGGCCGCACACGAAGGCGGGCTGATTGACCTGTCCGTCGGCGGCCCCGTCGACCCGGTCGCTCCGTCGATCCAGCTCGCGCTGACCGAAGCCGCCGCGGCCCCCGGCTACCCGCAGACCGCCGGCACGCCCGAGCTGCGCGCCACGATCGTCTCCTCGCTTGCGCGCCGCTTCGGCATCGCCGGGCTGAACGAGCGCTCTGTGCTGCCCGTCATCGGCCTGAAGGAGGCCGTTGCGTGGCTGCCCACGCTTCTGGGCCTGCGTGGCGCGAAGGTGGTCATCCCGGAGGTCGCGTACCCCACCTACGAAGTCGGCGCCCTGATGGCCGAATGCGAAGTCGTGCGTTGCGACGACCCCGCGGCCGCCCCGCGCGACGCCGCGCTAGTCTTCGTCAACTCCCCGTCGAACCCGACCGGGGCAGTGGCGTCCGTAGACCAGATGCGTGCGTGGGTGGAGTTCTCCCGTGAAACTGGCGCGATCATCGCCTCCGACGAGTGCTACCTCTACCTCGGCTGGTCCGCCGAGCCGGTGTCCATCCTGCACCCGTCCGTCACCGGCGGCGACAACACCGGCCTACTCGCTCTGCATTCGCTGTCCAAGACGTCCAACCTGGCGTCGTATCGCGCCGGCACCATCTCCGGCGATGAGGAGCTGGTGCAGGAGCTGCTTCTCGTGCGCAAGCACTCCGGCCTCATCGTGCCGGGCCCCATCCAGGCCGCCATGGTCGCGGCCCTCGGCGACGACCTGCACGAGGAAATGCAGCGCTCAACTTACGCCATGCGCCGTCTCGAGCTCATGAAGGCGCTGCCGGAAGCTGGCTTCACTATCGACGACTCTGATGCCGGATTGTACCTTTGGTGCCGTCGAGAAGCAATGAGCTCGCGGGAAATCCTGGAATGGCTCGCAGACCGCGGCATCCTGGCAGCTCCCGGCCACTTCTACGGGCCCGCCGGCGCGAACCACGTGCGCATCTCACTGACCGCCACCGACGAGCGCATCAGCGAAGCCGCAAAGCGCCTGATTTCTTAACGCGGACCTCCCACGACTACAGTTACATAAGTTTTGCGTACTTTTTCGAGGAGGTTGCCGTGACGCACGAGCACACCGCCGCCCCAGCCGGCGGGAGCACCGCGGTGCGATTCGTCGCCGGACTGCGCCAGTTCTTGCGCTTCGGCATCGTCGGCGGCTCCGGCGTGCTGGTCAACTTTATCGTGTTCTACTTGGCCAACAAGGCCCTGGAAAACGGCCTTGACCTCCATGCCAACGACGTAGTCATGCAACTCGGTGCCACCCGCTGGAACGTGCGCTGGTACCACGTGTTGTCCACGCTTGCGTTCGTATTGGCTAACACGTGGAACTACCAGCTCAACCGCTCTTGGACCTTCCGCGGCGTGCACGCGCGCACCTGGCTGCGCGGTTTCTTCCCGTTTTTGGCCACCGGCGCGCTCGCGTTCGCGGTGTCGCTGACCTGCATGACGCTTCTGATGAACCCCACCACGCCGATTGGCCTGCCGGACCACATCTTCGACGACTCCTCCGGGCTGCGCACCAAGTCCTACTGGGCGCAAGCGATTTCGACGTTCATTGCCATGCCGGTGAACTTCATCATCAACAAATTCTGGACCTTCGGAAAGCCAAAATCAGCCGTTTAGCTGGTGATTGTGAAATTCTCAGGAAAAGTTATCCACATTTTCGACCGGGTCTAGATTTGGGGCTTGCGCGGTCATAGCTTGTCTGCCATGACACCATTCCAAGAGTTTCTGAACACACAACCGACCATCCGCGTGCTTGAAGGCTTTGACAAGCGCGCCGCCATCGCCGCCGGCGTGATGCCAAACCTGGCCAGCAAGTGGGAGGCCATCCACAAGGTCTATTTCGGGCCCACACGGTGGACCAAACACCAACGCCTCGCCCGCAAGGCCGCCGAAGCATTCCCGCTGAGCCAGCTGGTCTACATCGAAGACCGGTTAAAAAAGATCCCGAACGAAGCCGAGCGGTGGCGCGTGCGCCGCAAGCTGCTGGAAACGTTCAGCACCCACCACGAGCTGAAAGCCAAGGCCGACCGGCTGATTCTCAAACCGGCACGGACAAAGCCGAAGCTGCAGGTCAGGTTCGGACGGTCCGTGCACGGCAGGCGCTCGATCCAGATCACTGCCGACGAGCACGACGCCGCCGACATCGAGCACTACCTACGCGAAGACCTCGACCCGACCAAGCCACCGGGACCGCAGATGCTGCGAAGATTCCTCGATCTGGTCCGCGGCTGCGGCGGGGGCATACCCTTTGCCGTGCGCCGCCCGATTGTGGTGGTGGGGCTGGACCAGCACGTGCAGATTCTCTCCGGCGACGGAGACGACGTGATCCTCGGGCTCACGGACGGCACGACCATCACCGGCGCCGAATACCTGGCAATGGAACCCGAGCTAGCAGAGGTCGCGCTGTTCCACCCGAACGAGGGGGCGGTAAACCTCTACCACACGCAGCGCTACGCCAACGACAAGCAGCGCGACCTCGCCCGGATCACGCTCACGGTGTGCCCGTGGCCGGGCTGCCGACACGGCTCCGATGCCTGCGAGATCCACCACATGCAGTCGTGGGCCGAAGGCGGCGAGACGAACATGCGCAACCTCGTGCCGGTGTGCCGCTACCACAACCAGATCAACCACGACATCGCCTCGCACGCGAACAGGCGCGGCAGCGTCAAACGCGTCAAAGGGATCCCGAGGTGGGTCTCGCCGAACGGGATCCCGGCGGCGAACCGGTACCACCCCTACGGGGCGATGGAGGTGCTGTTCGGCTCCGCCTCGTCTGGGGCGGGGAGGACGTAGCGGGCCAGCGCGTCCTCGTGGCCGCGCAGGCGCACCGGGTCGGGAAGAAGCCCGTCGAAGGTGTAGCCGGCTTTCTCAGCCGTGCGGCGCGAGGCAGCGTTGTCCACGACGATGTGCAGTTCTAGCCGCCGCAGACCTTGGGTGTACGCGTGGGTGGCGACAAGTCGCAGCGCGCGGGCGGTGAGCCCCTGTCCGCGGGCCCACGGCGCGGTGTTATATCCCAGTACGCCGCCGGGGCGCATCTCGATGTTGCCGCAGTAGCGGCCGTCGACCACGTAGGCCCATCTGTGGACGCCCTCGGGTGGATCCAGCAGGAAATCGTCGGCGTGCTCGCCGGTATAGGGATTTGGGATGGTGGTCCAGCGCACCATGTCCGGGTCGTTGCAGGACGCGACGAGATCGTCGCGGATCCCCGGCAGCGAGGGTACCTCGCGCCAGGGGAGCAGGGTCAGCTCTGCGTCACTGAGCAGGGGAATGTATCCCTTAGTTGGCATGCAGGGCCTCGTTGAGTTCGATGCCCTTTGCGGGAACCGCCTCGACGGAGCCGGAAACGGAGTTGCGGCGGAACTGCAGGCCGTTCGCGCCGGAGAGCTCCAGTGCCTTGATCTCGGCACCGGGCTCCTTGCCCAGCGCCTCGGCGACCGGGGCAGTGAGCACGACCTTGGTGCCGGCGGTGACGTAGAGGCCGGCTTCGACGATGCAGTCGTCGCCGAGCGAGATGCCCACGCCGGCGTTGGCGCCGAGGAGGCAGCGCTCGCCGAGCGAGATGACTTCCTTGCCGCCGCCGGACAGGGTGCCCATGATGGAGGCGCCACCGCCGATGTCGGTGCCGTCGCCGACGACAACGCCCGCCGAGATACGGCCTTCAACCATGGAGGCGCCGAGGGTGCCGGCGTTGAAGTTCACAAATCCTTCGTGCATGACGGTGGTGCCTTCGGCGAGGTGGGCGCCGAGACGGATGCGGTCGGCGTCGCCGATGCGCACGCCGGACGGCACGACGTAGTCGACCATGCGCGGGAACTTGTCCACGGAGAACACCACGACCGGGCCCTTTGCGGCGAGGCGGCCACGGGTCATCTGGAAGTCGGAGACGGCGCAGGGGCCGTAGTTGGTCCACACCACGTTGGACAGCAGGCCGAACACGCCGTCCATGTTCGCGCCGTGGGGGCGGATCAGACGGTGCGACAGCAGGTGCAGGCGCAGGTAGACGTCGTAGGCGTCCACGGCCGGCTCAGCCAGGTCCTTGATTGCCGTTTCCACGGCCACGCGCGCCACGCCGCGGGCCTCGTCGGGGCCGACGAGGTCTTCGAAGCGGGCGTCGGGCTCTGCCAACCGACGCGTCCCGGTTTCCTCAACCGGCTCATCTACTAACGGGGCGGGGTACCAGACGTCAAGCACGGTGCCGTCGTGGGTGATGGTGGCGACGCCGCGCGCGATAGCGGAAGTTGGGGAATTCATGCCAGTCACCTTACGGCACCCCGGTCACGGGTGAGGAAGGACAGGGCCACAAGGCCCAGGGAGAGGATTGTGACGCTGATGACCTGGGAGCGCGAAGCGTCGTCGAAAAGCATGAGCACTGTCAGCCCCAGCAGCGCCGCCAGGGTCACCCACGGCACCCACGCCGCGCCGCGCACACGCACCGCGGAAGCGCTGATGCGCGGGTGGAGCTTGATAAAGCTCAAGGTGATCATGATCCAGGTGACGATGAGGCAGCCGCCGGTGGCGGACATGATGAAGTCGATCATCCCCGGCGGGTTCCACCACTGCAGGCCCACGGCCACGAACGCGAAGAATACGGAGACGAGCACGGAGTTGCGCGGTACTCCGGCGGCGTTGGTGCGCGCCATCCACGCCGGCGCGTCGCCCTCGAGCGCCTGCTGGTAGCCCAGGCGCGAGGTGCCGTAGATCTGCGCGTTGAACGCGGACAGAAGCGCGAGCACGATCACGACCTCCATGAACCCGGCTGCGCCCGGGATGTTGGCCATTTCCAAAACGGCGGTGAACGGGGAGTCGGCGGCGGAGTCCGCGCCGTCGATGGCGGCGTAGGGCAGCAGCAGGATGATCACGGTCACGGAGCCGATGTAGAACAGCGCGATGCGCCAAATAATGGAATTGACGGCGCGTTTGACGTTGTCGGCGGGGTCTTCGGATTCGGCGGCGGCGATGGTGACCACCTCGATGCCACCGAACGCGAACGCCACCGCGAGCAGGCCTGCGGCGATGCCGGCGACGCCGTTGGGGGCGAAGCCGGATTCGCGCACGTTGCCGAAGCCGACGAACCCGCTCGCGGGCAGCACGCCGGCCCACAGCAGCACGCCAATGACCAAAAAGCCCAGGATCACGGCGATTTTGATCATGGCGAACCAGTACTCGAACTCGCCGAAGCCTTTGACCTGCGAGAGGTTCACGGCGGTGAGCACGACCACGACGATGAGGCCGGGCACCCATTGCGGCACGCCGAACCAGCCGGCCATCATGGCGGAGGCGCCGGTGAGTTCGGCGCCGCACGCCATGATCAGCAGGAAGTAGTAGATCCAGCCGAGCAGAAATCCGGCCCAGTGGCCGAACGCCATGCGCCCGTAGGTGGCAAAGGAGCCGGAGGAGGGGTGCGCGGCGGCCATTTCGCCGAGCATGCGCATCACGGCGATGACGATTAGCCCGGCGATCGCGTAGGCGATGAGGATCGCGGGCCCGGCGGCGCGGATGCCCACGCCGACGCCGAGGAACAGCCCGGCGCCCACGGCGGTGCCGAGCCCCATGAGGGTGAGGTGCCGCGATTTCAGGCCGGAGCCGAGATCGCTGTTGCTTGTCGACGTCCCTCCGGCCATCACGCGACCGCCTTCTTTTGCACGTTCTGGTGGATCACGCCGGCGATGGCGATCACGCCGACGACGACGGTGACGGCGAGCATCTGGAAGCGCCCGTCCGAGTCGGCCAGCATTAGCGCGATGACGCCCGCGGCGAGCGCGATCATGACCCATGGCAGGACAGCCGGCGCCCACATGCGCACCTCGGTGATCTCGCCGGTGGCGACGAGCTTCGGGTGGATGCGCACGAACGACAGGGCGACGACGATCCACAGCACGATCAGGCAGCCGCCGACCGCGTTGAGCAAAAACGCGAGCAGGCCCGGCGGGTTCCAGTACTGCAGTGCCACGGCGGCGAAGCCGAAGAGGACGGAGACCACCACGGCGCGCATGGGCACGCCGCGGGCGTCGGTGCGGGCGAAGGAGGCGGGGGCGTCGCCGCGCACGGCGAGGTTTTGCAGGAAGCGCGAGGAGCCGTAGATCTGGGTGTTGCAGGCGGACAGCAGCGCCACGACGATGACGGCCTCCATGATGCCCACCGCGCCCGGGATGTTGGCCAGCTCGAGCACGGCCGTGAAGGGGGAGTCGGCGGCGGAGTCGGCCCCGCCGATCTGGTCGAAGGGCAGAAGCAGCACGATCAGCAGCACGGAGCCGATGTAGAACACGGAGATGCGCCAGATGATGGACCGGATGGCGGAGTGCACGCCCGCCTGCGGGTCCTCGGATTCGGCGGCGGCGACGGTGACCAGCTCAATGCCGCCGAACGCGAACGCCACGGCTAGCAGCGCGGTGGCCACGCCGGACAAGCCGTTGGGCATGAAGCCGACTTCGCTGACGTTTTCCAGCCCAACGAATCCGCTGGCGGGCAGTAGCCCGAGCCACAGCGCCACGCCGATGATCAAAAAGGCGACGATGACCGCGACCTTGATCAGGGCGAACCAGAATTCGAACTCGCCGAAGTTCTTCACGGCGGAGAAGTTGATCACGGTAAACGCCACGATGGCCACCAGCGCCGGGATCCACGGCGAGATGCCGAACCATGCGGCGACGATGGCGGAGGCGCCGGTGATTTCCACGGCCATGATCATGATCATCATGAACCAGTACAGCCAGCCGATGGTGAATCCGGCCCACGGGCCGAACGCCTGGGCGGCGTAGGTGGAGAAGGTGCCGGAGGACGGCCTGGCGGCGACCATTTCGGCGAGCATCTGCATGAAGCAGACGGTGATGAATCCGGCGATGACGTACGCGATCAACACGGCGGGCCCGGCGGCTGCGATGCCCACGCCGGTGCCCAGAAACAGGCCGGCGCCGATGGCGGAGCCGAGGCCCATCATGGTCAGGTGGCGTGTCTTCAGCCCGCGGGCGAGCGCGGTGGAATCCGCGACGGGGGAAACTGGTGTCGACATGTCGAACACCTTAAACGCAAGCTATTGCGTCAAGGGCAATATATACCGCAACTTTTCGCTAATCGACGCCTAAAGTGCGCCGCCGCACCACCGGCGAGGTGGAAAACGGTTCGCGTTCGATGCGAAGATCCGCGCGCCCGGCGATGGTCCGCGCAGGCACCTGGGTGCCGGTTTCCACGTCGAAGACCATGGTTTCCGGTTCGAGCATGACGTTGACGCCGATTTCGCACCGGTCGCCTAGATCCACCCCGATCACGCCGGCAGACGGGTGCAGCCGGCAGTCCCGCCCGACCCGCATCGGTGCACGCTCAAACTCGCTGACCCGTGACGCCATCAGCGCCGACGACAGCGACAGATCGGTCCCGCCGCCGACCACCACGAACGACGACAGCCGCCCCTCAATCCGCGCAGGTCCCAGCGAGCCGGCGTTGTAGGAGACGTAGCCTTCGCGCATCACCGAAGTCCCCTCGGCCAGGTACGCCCCGAGCCGCACGCGCTCGGCTTCGGCGATGGTCACCCCGGACGGCACGACGTAGTCCACCATGCGCGGCAGCCGGTCGATGCCGTAGACGTGGATCAGCCCGCGCGCCCGCAGGTTGGTGCGCACGGTTTCGAAGTTGTCTGCCAGGCACGGGCCTTTGTTGGTCCACACCACCGGCTGCAGCAGCTCCAGCGCGCCGGCCATGTTGATCGACAGCGGCTCCACCATGCGGTGCGAAAGCAGATGCAGGCGCAAAAACACGTCGTGGGCGTCAATGGGTGGTGCGTCCAGGTCCGCGATGACGGTGCGCACCGGCACGAGTTCCACCAGCCGGTCGTGGTCTGCGCCAATAAGTTTCAGAAACTTCGGGCTGAGTTCGTGGGCGGAGACGCGGTGGGTGCCGGAGGTGCCGTCGATAGGCAGTAGCTCCGGCGACGGGAACCAAGTGTCCAGCACGGTGCCGTTCATGGCGATGTTGGCGATTCCGACGGCGCGCGCTCCTTGAGACATGCCTGCGAGTCTAAACGTAGGATCGCCGTGTGACTTCCTTAGATCTCTTCGCCGACCCAATTGCACTTTCCGCGGCGCTCGTGGACATCGAGTCGCCCTCGCACCACGAGGAGGCGATCGCGGACGCCGTCGAAGGCGCGCTTCGCGGCCTCGAGCACGCGGAGGTTGAGCGCTTCGGCAACACGGTGGTGGCGCGCACGAACTTCGGGCTGGGTTCAAGGGTGGTCCTGGCCGGGCACATCGACACCGTCCCGCTCGCGGACAACACGCCGCACAAGCTTGTCGACGGCACCCTGCACGGCTGCGGCTCCGTCGACATGAAATCCGGCATGGCCTGCTACCTGGCAGCGTTCGCGCGCTTGGCCGAGCCGGGCAAAGCCGCCTACGACCTGACCGTCATCGCCTACGAGGGCGAGGAGGTCGCGCAGGAGTACAACGGCCTGCACCACCTGGAGCGCGACCACCCGGAGTGGCTCGAGGGCGACATCGCGCTGCTCGGCGAGCCGTCCGGCGCCATCATCGAGGCCGGCTGCCAGGGCACCATCCGCGTGTTCGTGGACGCGCACGGCACCCGCGCGCACTCCGCGCGAAGCTGGCTCGGCCACAACGCCGCGCACGATCTGGCCGGTGTGCTCACGCGCATCGCCGCCTACGAGCCTCGCGCCGTGGAGATCGACGGCTGCGAGTACCGCGAGGGCCTCAACGTGGTGGGCCTGGAGGGCTTCGTGGCCACCAACACCATCCCGGATCACGCGCGGCTGATCGTGAACTTCCGCTACGCGCCGGACCGCTCCGTGGAGGAGGCGAAGGCGCACTTGGAGGAGGCGCTTTCGCTTGACGACGGGCTCACGCTGACCTACGACGACATCGCGCCCGGCGCACTGCCCGGCCTGGGCGACCCGGTGGCCGCCGGCCTAGTCAAGGCTGTAGGCGGGAACTTCCGCGCGAAGTTCGGATGGACGGACGTTGCGCGCTTTTCTAGCCTGGGTGTTCCCGCGGTCAATTTCGGACCCGGCGACCCTGGTTTTGCCCACAAGAAGGACGAGCAGTGCCCGACGGACCAGATCACGCAGGTCTTCGAGCAGCTGATGTCGTACCTGAGCGTTAACGAAAGCGAGTAGTCAATGGCCCCGCTGAACATCCCCCGTCCGGAGCGCGACCGGAAGCTGCGCGGCCCGATCGCGCTACGCGGTTCGGACCACCAGGCGTCCACGTTCGACCAGCGCCTGCTTGAGGCGTTCGGGCACGCGGACAGCCAGTGGCGCCACGAGGACCCGTGGCGCGTGATGCGCATCCAGAGCGAGTTCGTCGCGGGCTTCGACGCACTCAGCGAGATGCCGAAGGCCGTCACCGTGTTCGGCTCGGCGCGCCTGGGGGAGGGCACGGACGAGTACCGGCTGTCCTACGACGTGGGCAGGGCGCTGGTGGAGGCCGGCTACGCGGTGATCACCGGCGGCGGCCCGGGCTTGATGGAGGGCCCGAACCGTGGCGCGCACAACGCCGACGGCCTGTCGGTGGGCCTGGGCATTGAGCTGCCGTTCGAGCAGGGTTTGAACGACTGGGTGGATCTGGGGCTGAACTTCCGCTATTTCTTCGCCCGCAAGACCATGTTTTTGAAGTACTCGCAGGCGTTTATCGCGCTGCCGGGCGGCTTCGGCACGATGGACGAGGTCTTCGAGGTGCTGTGCATGGTGCAAACCGGCAAGGTCACCAACTTCCCGATTGTGCTGATGGGCACCGAGTTCTGGTCGGGGCTGGTGGCCTGGATCGAGGAGCAGCTGCTGGGCCGCGGGCTGATTTCGCCGGGCGACGAGAAGCTGTTTTTGGTCACCGACTCGGTGGACGAGGCGGTGGCGCACATCGTGGAGAAGCACAAGGTGATGACGGATCAGCGCCTCAAGGATGACTAAGCAGCTCGCCGAGGTGATGGCGATTGTCAACCGCACACCCGACTCGTTCTACGACAAGGGCGCGACGTTCGCCTCCGAGAAAGCACTTTTGCGTATCGACGACGCCGTGTCCGCCGGCGCCAGCATCATCGACGTTGGCGGTGTGAAAGCCGGTCCCGGTGACGACGTGGACGTGGCCGAGGAGATCGATCGCGTCGTGCCGCTGATCGCCGCCGCGCGCGGGCGCCACCCGGATGTGACGTTGAGCGTGGACACGTGGCGCGCGCCGGTGGCCGAGGCCGCGGTCGCCGCCGGCGCGGACCTGATCAACGACACGTGGGCCGGCTTCGACCCGGAGCTGGTGGAGGTCGCCGGCCACCACCGGGTGGGCTACGTCTGCTCCCACACCGGTGGGATCACTCCGCGCACCCGCCCGCACCGGGTGCATTACGACGACGTGGTCGCCGACGTCATCGCCGAAACCACGGCGCTGGCCGAGCGCGCGGCGTCGCTGGGCGTGCCGGAAAAGCGCATCTTCATCGACCCGACCCACGACTTCGGCAAGAACACCTACCACGGCCTGGAGCTTTTGCGGCGCGTGGACGAGCTGGTAGCCACCGGCTGGCCGGTGCTGATGGCGCTGTCGAACAAGGACTTCGTCGGCGAGACGCTGGACCGTGGGCTTTTCGGCGCGGACATCACCGAGCGCGTCCCCGGCACCCTCGCCGCCACCGCGTGGGCGGCCGCGCGCGGGGTGGCGGCGTTCCGCGTGCACGAGGTCGAGGCCACGCTGGACGTGATCCGCATGACCGCCGCGATCCAAGGCGAGATGGCCCCGCTGCACACTGTGCGAGGGCTCGCGTGAGAGTCAGTGTGGTCATTCCCGCGTTGAATGAGCAGGAGACGGTGGGCGGTGTCGTCGAGAAGTGTTTGGCATCGAGCGCCGACGAGGTGCTGGTGATCGACCCGGACTCCATCGACGCCACCGCCGCACGCGCCGCAGCCGCAGGCGCGAGGGTGGTGCCATGGCGCGAGGTGGACCCGCGCGAGCCGTGGGAGGGCAAGGGCGAGGCCCTGTGGCGCGGGGTGAAGGCGGCCACCGGCGACGTCGTGGTGTTCGTGGACGCGGACGTGACCTCGCTGGAACCGTGGTGGGTCGACGCGCTCGCCGAACCTTTTAGCGACGACAGCGTTCACCTGGTCAAGGCCTCCTACGAGCGGGCCCGCGCCGGCGGCCGTGTCACCGAGCTGACCGCCAAGCCGCTGTTGCGCGCGCTGTTCCCGCAGCTCGCGCACATCCGCCAGCCACTCGCCGGCGAGTACGCCATCCGCCGCTCCACCGCCCTTGGTCTTCCGTTCGTCGCAGGCTACGGCGTCGAAGCTGGCTTGCTCATCGACGTCGCCTCCACCCACACCCCCGCCTCCATCGCCCAGGCCGAGCTGAGCCCGCGCACGCACCGCAACCGCCCGCTCACGCAGCTGGGGCCCATGGCGGACGTGGTCTCCCGCACGATCTTGGCGCGCGCCGGGGTGGGCAAAATCCAGGTCCGCGAGCGCCCCGCCTGGGTGGACGGTTAAACTAACCGGCATGCTTTCCTGGATCGTGTTAATCCTCATCCTCGCGCTGCTGAGCATCATCGGCGTGCGCGTGTTCGCCTCCGTCTTCGGCCGCGGCGAGGCGCAGCCGCCGATGCCGCCGACCGCCGAGGTCAAGGAAGCCAACCGCCGCGCCGTGGAGGAGGGCAATTTCGGCGATATCCAGCTCGAGGTCGTGCACCGCGGCTACCGCATGGATCAGGTGGATGCGCTGCTGGAGCAGTTGGCTGGCGGCAACCTTGGGCCCGTCGAGAGGCAGGATGCTCAGGTAGAATCGTCTACGTCAACTATCGCGAAGTAAAAGGAGCGTAGACGAATGGCAGCAATGAAGCCGCGTACCGGCAGTGGCCCGATGGAAGCGGTGGAGGAGTCCCGCAAGATCGTGATGCGTATCCCGTCCGACGGCGGCGGCCGCCTCGTGGTGGAGCTGTCCAAGGAGGAGGCCGGCGAGCTCGGCCGACTGCTCACGGAGGCCGCAGAAGCCTAACGCGCCGAACGCGGTAGTATCGCCACATGCTCAACGACATTGTGGACGTGCTCGCCGACCCGGCAGACCTCACCCCGCTTCGGGGCGAAGACGATTTTTCCCGTCTCGTCTCCGAATCGGGGCATTCTTATGACGTGGCCAAGCAGGGCTACGTCACCCTCGCCGCTGGCAAGGGCATCGGGCACGAGGGTGACTCGCTGGAGATGGTCAACTCCCGCGAGACGTTTTTGTCCAACGGCCACTTCGCCCCGTTCGTGGAGGCCGTCTCCGACGCGCTCGCCGACGTTGTGGAGCGCGCCGCCGGCGAGACCGAACACCCGGTGATCATGGAGGCCGGCGCCGGCACCGGCTACTACCTGGCCCACACCCTGGACCTGATCGCGGGCGCGCGCGGCGTTGGCCTGGATGTGTCTGTGCCGGCCGCGAAGCACCTGGCCAAGGCCCACCCGCGCGTGGGCGCTGTGGTGGCGGACGTGTGGGATCAGCTGCCGATCCGCACCGGTTCCATCCACGCGCTGGCGGTGGTGTTCGCGCCGCGCAACCCGGCCGAGTTCGCGCGCGTGCTTGTCGACGGCGGCGAGGCCGTCATGCTCGTCGCCGACCAAGGCCACCTGGATGAGCTGCGCGAGCCGCTGGGCATCCTCGGCGTCGAAGATGGCAAGGTCGAGCGCCTCATCGCTCAGTCCGAGGGCCACTTGGTCCCGGCGGCGGATCCGGAGCTCATTGAGTTCCCGATGTTGCTGGAGCGCGACGCTATCGCCGCCCAGGTGGGTATGAGCCCGTCGGCGCGCCACCTGGATCGCGACACGCTTCAGGCCCGCTTGGCGGAGTTGCCGGAGCAGATGCGGGTCACCGCGCGTGCGCAGCTGATCCGCATGCGCAAGGCCTAAGCGTTAGCGCACGTAGCCGCGGCGCCACTCGGAGTGGATTTCCGCGCCGTTGTAGGCGCGGGTGCGGATGCCGGAGCAGCCGCCGTTGAGCCATACGCGCGAGGACATGACCACGCTGCCGCCGCCGGCGTAGACCTCGATGGTGGAGCCGTCGACGATGACGGTGATGTTGTCTTCGTCGTCGTCGTGGAGCTTGGCGCTGGCGGGGGAGCCGTCCTTGCGGTCGAGGACGATCTGGTCGCCGGAGTGGGTGATCTCTACGCCCGGTTCACCGTCGCCGTCGAGCACCTCTACGACGACGGAGGCTCCCGGCGCGACCTCGCAGAGCCCGGCCCACATGCGGGCGCGGTCGGTGCTGTCCACCGCGTCCGGAAGCCCCGGGGCGGGCACCTGGTAGAGGCGGCCGCCCTGCAGGGTGATGCGGCGCGGCAAGGTCAGGGCGTTAGCCCAGCCTTCGGCGTCCCAGTTGGGTTCTTGGGTGGGGTCGCCGGCGCGGTCGGTGTTGGTCATGAACCCGTACAGGTAGGCGCGCTCGTACAGCTTCGCCATTTCCACCAGGTTGTAGGTGGTGTTGCGGGGGCGGGTGAAGTCGTGGCCGTGGTCGACGATGGTAAACGGCGTGTCCACGCGGAAGGTGTGGCCGTGCAGCTCGCCGACGGCGTAGACGGCGGTGTCTTTGCCGTCGCGCTCGAGGGTGACAAACAAAACGTCGCGGATTTGGCCGTCCACTTCGTCGCGCAGGCGCACGATGCGCGGGGCGACCAAGGAGGTGTCGAGGTCGAAGCCGGTGTCGCCTTCGAATTCGAGGACGCCTTCAAGCTTCCAGTCGCGGCCGTCGTCGGAGGTGAGCACGACTGGCTTCGGCGCGGTTTCGGGGCCGGAGACGGCGAGCATGAGCCAGCCGTCGTGGTCGTCGTCGCGGTCGGTGTCGGCGTCCCAGTCGGGCACGACGCAGGGGGAGCGGAAGTTGCTCACGCCGGCGACGTCTTCGACCACGGCGCCGAGGCGGGCTGCGGCGCCGGAGACGTCGAGGTCGGCGTCCTCGTCGAGGTCGGAGCACAGCTCGTCGACGTGGGGGACGTGCGCGACCTGGATGGTGTTGCCGGCGGCGGTGGCGGAGGTGAAGTACAGGTCCACCCCGTCGCCGGCGGCGGAGACGCTGCCGGCGCGAACGGCGATTTCGCCGCCGACGGGCACGATGACGTCGTGGCAGTCGATCCAGCTAAACGCGTCTTCTGCGCTTTGCTGGTGGCCCCAGCGGCTTGGCGCGTCGGGGGTGGGGCGGTACTGGTAGAACATGTTCCACACGCGCTCGGCTGCCTTACCGGTGCGGTAGATGCCGGCGGGGCCTTCGAGAATGCCGGCCTCGGCGGTGACGTGCAGTTCCGGACGGTAAACGGTCATCTCTTCAGCCCCTTGTAAATCTCTACGGTTTCTTGCGCGATGGTCGCCCAGGAGAAGTCGGTTTTGGCGCGCGTGAGCCCGGCCGCGCCCAGGGCGGCGGCGCGCTCGGCATCGCCGGCGACGGCGTTGACGGCCTCGGCCAAGGCGGCTTCGAAGCCTGCAGTGTCGTTGGCATCGTAGTCCACCAGCACGCCGGTTTCGCCGTCGACGACGACTTCCGGGATGCCGCCGACGCGCGAGGCTACCACGGCGGTCTCGCACGCCATCGCCTCGAGGTTCACGATGCCCAGCGGCTCGTAGATGGACGGGCAGACGAAAACATCTGCCAGGGAGTACACCTCGCGCACCTTCTCGGGCGGCATCATTTCCTGGATCCAGAACACGCCGTCACGCGACGCCTTCAGCTTTTCGACGAGCCCTTCGGTCTCCGCCGCAATCTCCTTGGTGTCCGGGGCCCCGGCACACAGGATGAGCTGGATGTCCTCGTCGAAGGATTGGGCGGCCTTGAGCAGGTGGGCCACACCCTTTTGGCGTGTGATGCGCCCGACAAAGGCCACAACGGGTTTGTCCGGGTCCACACCCAGCTCCTCGGCGATGGTGCCGGAATCGGGGTACCACTTCTCCGGGTCGATGCCGTTTAGGACGGTGTGGACTTTAGTGTCGTCGATACGCGGGTAGGCGCGCAGGACCGCTTCCTTCATGCCGGCAGAGACCGCGATAACCGCATCGGCGTACTCGAAGGCGTTCTTCTCCGACCAGGAGGAGACGTTGTAGCCGCCGCCGAGCTGCTCGCGCTTCCACGGGCGGTCCGGCTCCAGGGAGTGGGCGGTGACCACGTGGGGGATTTCGTGCAGCTGGCCGGCCAGGTGCCCGCCGAGCCCCGCGTACCAGGTGTGGGAGTGCACCACGTCGAGCCCGGCGGCGGCGTCGGCCATGCGCAGGCCGGTGGACAGTGTTTTCATCGCCCCGTTGGCCTCCGCCAACGCGGGGTCGATGCCGTGCACGTAGACGCCTGCTGCGTCGCGCGGTGCGCCCATGCAGTGCACGTCCACCTCGACGATGTCGCGCATGAAGCGCGTCAGTTCGGTGACGTGGACGCCGGCGCCGCCGTAGACCTCCGGTGGGTATTCGCGGGTGAACATTCCGACTTTCATGACCGCCGAGCCTACTTACCCGCGCGATTCCCTGCAGGGACCTGGATTTCTCATTAGCCTTGAAAGTATGAAAAGCCAGCCTCGGGTTCTCGCCATCGTCCTCGCCGGCGGTGAGGGCAAGCGTCTGTTTCCGTTGACCGCCGACCGCGCCAAGCCGGCCGTGCCATTCGGCGGCAACTACCGTCTCATTGATTTTGTCCTGTCCAACCTGGTCAACGCGGGCTATATGCGCATCGCGGTGCTGACCCAGTACAAGTCGCACTCGCTGGACCGCCACGTCGCTACGGCGTGGAACGTCTCCGGCCCGACGCAGCAGTACATCGCGTCCGTGCCGGCGCAGCAGCGCCGCGGCAAGCGCTGGTACTCGGGCTCGGCGGACGCGATTGTGCAGTCGCTGAACTTGATCTACGACGACGCGCCGGACTACGTGCTGGTCTTCGGCGCGGACCACGTCTACCGCATGGATCCTTCGCAGATGGTGGAGGACCACATCGCCTCGGGCAAGGCCGCGACGGTGGCGGGCATCCGCGTGCCGCGCTCGGAGGCGCACGCGTTCGGCTGCATCCAGTCGGCAGACGACGGCACCATCAGGGAGTTTTTGGAGAAGCCGTCGGACCCGCCGGGCACCCCCGACGACCCGGAGACCACGTTCGCGTCCATGGGCAACTACTGTTTCTCCACCGAGGCGCTGATCCAGGCGCTGCTGGAGGACGAGCAGAATGAGGATTCCGCCCACGACATGGGCGGCGACATCATCCCGTATTTCGTGTCCCAGGGCGAGGCGAACGTCTACGACTTCTCCCGCAACGAGGTCCCGGGCGCGACGGAGCGCGACCGCGGCTACTGGCGCGACGTGGGCACCGTGGACTCGTTCTACGAAGCCCACATGGACCTCATTTCCTCGCACCCGGTGTTTAACCTCTACAACAAGGCGTGGCCCATTCACGCCACGGATGAGGACAACCTGCCGCCGGCGAAGTTCGTCATGGGCGGTATCGCGCAGGAGTCCATCGTGGCGTCCGGCTCCATCATCTCGGGCGCGACAGTGCGCAACTCGGTGTTGTCTACCGACGTCCGCGTCGAGGAAGGCGCCACCGTGGAAGGCTCAGTGCTGATGCCGGGCGTGCGCGTGGGCAAGGGCGCGGTGGTGCGCCACTGCATCCTGGACAAAAACGTCTACGTCTCCGACGGGGAGATCGTCGGCGTGGACCCCGAACGCGACCGTGAGCGCTTCAACGTCTCCGACAGCGGCGTGGTGTGCGTGGGCAAAAACGAGGTGATTTAGCGCCGCTTGGTCAGGAGCGTCAGCCCGCCGTCGAGAGGCAGGCGCGCAATGGCGGCCTCTTCGAGCGCCAGCGTATCGACGAAAGCGTCCGCCTCCCTCGCCGCCTCAGTTTCGCGGTCGCGGCGGGTGGGGTCGGCCACGGTGCCGTCGAGAAGCGAGCCCGCGATGACGAGCGTGCCGCCGGGGGCGAGCAGGGGCCACGCGGCGTCGATGAGCGGGCGCAACTCCACGGCCGAGACGTCGGCGTAGATGAGCTGGTACGCGCCCGTTGCCAGCCGGCCCATCACATCGAGCGGGCGGGAGGTGAGGAAACGCACCCGCGACGGTGCGAAGCCCGCGGCGCGGAACGCCTCCTTGGCGCCGGCCTGCAGCGCCGCCTCCGGTTCGATGCAGGTCAGGGTGGCCTTCTCGCGCAGACCAGCGAGGATGTGCAGGCCTGCAACACCCGCGGCCGGGGTCACCGCGACCGCGCCCTGGGCGGCATCGTTGCCCGCCGCCAGCACGGACAGCAGATCGCCCACGACCTGGCTGGGAACCGGCACGCCGTTTTCCCCGGCGTCCTCGCGGGCGCGGGCGAGTGCTTCGCCCACCGCCTCCGGCAGGTGGTCCCGGCGGGAGTCGATGTAGGTGCTCAGTTGGGTAAACGCTGTCTCACTCACAACGGCAATCATAGCGGGGCGCATGTGCCCAGGGAGCTCACAGCAGGCGTGCTGGCATCTGGGAGGTTGATCTGCCAAACTACTTGCCATGACCTCTGAGGAAAACCAGCTGTCCGGCACTGCCGCGTTCGACGCGGGCGAGGGGGCCATGCCCACCTGGTCGGAGCTGGTGCAGGAACACGCCGACAGCGTGTACCGCCTTGCCTACCGCCTCTCCGGCAACCAACACGACGCGGAAGACCTGACGCAGGAGACCTTCATGCGCGTGTTCCGGAGCCTGAAGAACTACCAGCCGGGCACCTTCGAAGGCTGGCTGCACCGCATTACAACCAACCTGTTTTTGGACATGGTGCGTCGCCGCGCGAAGATCCGCATGGAGGCGCTGCCGGAGGACTACGAGCGCGTGCCGGGCACCGACATGACGCCGGAGGAGGCCTACAACGTGGCCAACCTGGACCCGGCGCTGCAGCGCGCGCTGGATGATTTGGCGCCGGACTTCCGCGTCGCCGTCGTGCTTTGCGACGTCATGGGCATGACCTACGAGGAAATCGGCGACACCCTCGGCGTGAAGATGGGCACCGTGCGCTCGCGCATCCACCGCGGGCGCGCGCAGCTGCGCGAGTCGCTGGAGGCGCAGGCGCTTGACGACGCGCACGCGAAAGAACTCATCCGCACCCGCTAACCAAGCGACGTAATGATGTCCATGGCCAAACGCGAATTCAACTCCACCGACCACCTGAACCCGGAAGCGGTCGCCGCCTTCGTGGACGGCGAACTGTCTGATTCAGCGTTCCGCCGCGCCGCCCGCCACCTGACCGACTGCGACGAGTGCAGCGCCGAGGTCGACGCCCAGCGCCGCGCCGCGAACCGGCTGCGCGTGGTGGACAACTCGGGCGTGCACGCCCCGGCGTCGCTGGTGGAGCGCTTGGCTGGCATGGGCGCCGGGGACCTCGACAGGGTGGACGGGGTGGGCGAGGCGCCGGGCCCTCGCGGCCGGGTCAAGGATTTCGGCGCCAACCTCAGCTCGGCGCTGCACTCGGCTCTGGGCGCGCTGAAGCGGCGCGGGGAGTAGGGTGTTGTAGGTGTTTTCCAACATCGGCTGGGGCGAGATTTTCTTCATCCTGATCATCGGGCTCATCGTGATCGGGCCCGAACGCCTGCCCGCCGTGGTGGAGGATGTGCGCGCGGCGATCTACGCCGCGAAGAAGGCCATCAACAACGCCAAGGCTGAGCTCAACGGGGAGCTGGAGGGCTTCGAGGAGTTTAAAAAGCCGATCGACACCGTGTCCCAGTACGCGTCGATGGGCCCGCGCCGCGCGATGGCAAAGGTGTTGTTCGAGGACGAGGCCGTGGACCCGCGCCAGGCCAACCCCGAGCCCACCCGCTCGGGACCGCGCCCCGCGGCGCAGGAGCAGCCGAGGCCGGAGCAGCCGAGGCAGGATCAGGCGGAGCGGCCGTCGAAAGGCAGGAGCTTCTCCTGGGAGGACGTTATTTAACCTGCGGGTTGAGGCTCTTGCCTGCGAGGGATTCGCGGCGCACCTTCAACTGATCCGCGACGGCCTGGATGGCCTTGGCAGCGGGGGAGTCCGGCTCGGAGATGACGACGGGGGTGCCGGTGTCGCCGTGCTCGCGAAGCTGCGGGTCCAGGGGGATGGAGCCGAGCAGCTTTACGTCGGAGTCCGTCAGCTGCGTCAGGCGCTCGGCGACCTGCTCGCCGCCGCCCTCGCCGAAGATGTTCATCACGGTGCCGTCGGGCATGGTCATACCGGACATGTTCTCGATCACGCCGGCGATTTTCTGGTCCGTCTGCTGCGCGATCGTGCCGGCACGCTCCGCCACCTCCGCCGCGGCGGCCTGCGGGGTGGTCACGATGAGCAGCTCCGCGTTCGGCACCAGCTGCGCCACCGTGATGGCCACGTCGCCGGTGCCGGGCGGCAGGTCCATGAAAAGCACGTCCAGATCGCCCCAGTACACGTCGGCCAGGAACTGCTGGATCGCGCGGGTGAGCATGGGCCCACGCCACACGATCGGCGCGTTGCCCTCCACGAACTGGCCCACGGAGATGTGGCGCACGCCGTGGGTGATCGGCGGCATGATCATCTCGTCGACAACTGTGGGGCCCTTGTCGTTCGAGCCCATCAGCCCGGGCACGGAGTGGCCGTAGATGTCCGCGTCCACCACGCCGACGCTCAAGCCCTGCGCGGCGAGGGCGGTGGCCAGGTTCACGGTCATGGACGACTTGCCCACGCCGCCCTTGCCGGAGGCGACGGCGAAGATGCGGGTGCGCGTGTCCGGGTCCGCAAACGGGATCGCAGGCCCGGTCTGCTCGCCGCGCAGCTTCAGCGCCAGTGCGCGGCGCTGCTCGTCGCTCATGGTGTGCAGCGTGACGGAGACGTCGCCGACGCCGTCGAGTTCCTCTAGCACCGCGCGCGTGTTGGACTCGATGGTGTCGCGCATGGGGCAGCCGGCGATGGTCAGGTAGATGCCCACGGCCACGTCCGCGCCGGTAATGCGCACGGATTCCACCATGTCCAGTTCGGTGATGGGCTTGCCAATCTCGGGGTCTTCCACGCGCTCGAGTGCCGCGAGGACGTCCTGCTCTGTGATTTTTTGTTCTGTAGCCATGTTGCCCTGCAGTATAACGGTGCCCCGCAAGCGAGCGGATACACTGGTGGGCATGACAAATCCCATGAGCAACTCTTCCCGTGTGCCCGCGCGCGAGGTTCCCACGGGCTGGCCTGTCGGCAGCTTCAAAACCTACGCGGAGGCGCAGGAGGCGGTGGATTCGCTATCTGACAAGGAGTTCCCGGTGGAGAAGCTGTCCATCGTGGGCGTGGATCTCATGCAGGTGGAAAAGATCACGGGCCGTCTGACCTGGGGCAAGGTGCTGGGCACCGGCGCGCTCTCCGGCCTGTGGATGGGCCTGTTCATCGGCCTGATCCTGTCGGTGTTCACCGAGCCGGGCTCGGGTTGGGTGACGTTTACCACCACGCTGGTCATCGGCGCGATCTTCGGCGTGATTTTCGCGGCGGTGGCCTACGCGTTCACGGGCGGCAAGCGCGACTTCTCCTCGGCGACGACGATCGTGGCGGGCCACTACGACGTGCTCTGCGAGCCGGATGCCGCACCGCAGGCGCGCGACCTCATCGCGGGCCAGTTGCCTATCGACGACACGTCGCACCCCAACCCCGATGCATAAGCGCTACCGCGCCGCGGCGCTTTCCGCGTGCGCACTGACGGTCTCCGGAGCGTTGTCCGGGTGCGCTGCGCTAGGCCAGAAGACCACCAGCAAGGAACCGATCGCGATCGGCATCGACGCCGAGGATCCGGAGCAGCGCGTACTGGGCGAGATTTACAGCCGCGTGCTGCAGCAGCTGGGCCGGCCCACCAGCGTGACCGCCGCCGATTTTTCCGCCGGCGACACGCTGCGGGTGCTCAAGGAAACCCCGGTGGACTTCGTGGTGACATGCACCGGCCGCCTCGTCGAAGAAACCGACGTGGAGGCCGCCAAGCGCTTAAAGAAGGAAGCGAAGGATGCACCGGCCGGGTTTTCGGACGTGATCTACGACCAAGCCATCGCTGGCCTGCCCAGCACCCTGCGGACCGTGGACCCCTCGCCGGCGCAGAGCTGCGGCCGCTCGGGCGAGTTGCCCCAGAACATCATCCCGCTGTTCGACAAGTCGGGCTTCGACCGCGGCGAGATCAACCGCCTGAACTTCATCACCCGCGTCATCTCCACCAAGTCGCTGGAGGAGATGGTCGAAGACATCGAGGGCGGCGCCGACGTCCAGGACACGCTGGCGGCGTGGATGATGGAAAACGCCCACATCAACATCTACAACGACGAGCTGCCAGAGGCGGACGAGGACGGGGCAGCGGCGGGCGATTCCGCAGACAGTGCCGGAGCGCGCTAAATAGCCCCCAGACACGAGGAAGGGCCCCGGGATACCCCGGGGCCCTGACGCTTGTGGGGGAGCACCGGCGGCGCTCCCGTCGTCAAGCTACTTTGCAAATGCCTCCTCGAGCAGCTGCTTCTCCTCCTGCTGGTGCACCTTGGCCACACCGGTTGCGGTGGTGGACTGTGCGCGGCGGGACACGCGGACCATCTCCGGCATGTCCGGGATCAGGGTGCGCAGGTGCTCGTTGTAGAACGGCCATGCGCCCTGGTTTGCCGGCTCGTCCTGGACCCAGCGGATCTCCTTGGCGTTCGGGTAGTTCTTGAACGCGTCCGACAGGCGGTTGAACGGGATCGGGTGGAGCATCTCCACGCGGATGATCGCGATGTCGTCGCGGCCGTCCTTCTCACGCTTCTTGTCCAGCTCCCAGTAGATCTTGCCGGAGCACAGCATGATCGTGGTGACCTTGTCGGTGTCGCCGACGACCTTGTTGCCGCGCTCGACGAAGTTCGGGTCGTCGATGACGGACTGGAAGCGGTCCACCTCGATGAAGTCACCCGGCTGCGAGACAGCCGCCTTGTTGCGCAGCATCGACTTCGGGGTGAAGACGACCAGCGGGCGCTTCATCTCGCCGAGAGCCTGGCGGCGCAGCAGGTGGAAGTGGTTTGCCGGGGTGGACGGCTGAGCAATGGTCATCGAGCCCTCTGCCACGAGCTGCAGGTAGCGCTCGATGCGGGCCGACGAGTGGTCCGGGCCCTGGCCCTCGTAGCCGTGCGGCAGCAGCGCGATCAGCGAGGACAGTTCGCCCCACTTGGTCTCGGAGGAGGACAGGTACTCGTCGATGATGGTCTGCGCGCCGTTGGCGAAGTCGCCGAACTGCGCCTCCCAGGCCACCACGGCGTCCTTGTTGCCCAGGGTGTAGCCGTACTCGAAGCCCATGCCCGCGTACTCGGTCAGGGCGGAGTTGAACACCTGGAAGCGGCCGCCGTTGTCGGCCTCTTGCGCGTTGTGGTCCAGCGGGTTGTACGGTTCGGCGTTATCCGGGTTGTACAGCACCGCGTGGCGCTGGGTGAAGGTGCCGCGCTGGGAGTCCTCGCCGGCGAGGCGGACAAACTTGCCCTGCTCCGCCAGGGAACCGAAGGCGAGCAGCTCGCCCCAGCCCCAGTCGATGTCGCCGTCGGTGAACGAGCCGCCGCGCTTCTTCAGCACGGACTTCAGGCGCTTGTTCGGCGCGAAGTCCTCCGGCAGGTTCGCGAACGCGTCGGCGAGGCGCTTGAACTGGTCCTCGGAGATGTTCGTGTCCAGGCCGCGGGTGAGCTCCTGCGACTCGGTGATGCCGGTCTGCTCGCTCGGCTGGCCCTTCTCAGCCTTGACATCGGAGAAGACGGAATCCAACTGGTCGTGGAAGTCCTGTGCCGCCTTCTCGGCGTCTTCCTCGGTGATGTCGCCGCGGCCGATGAGGTCCTGGGTGTAGCGGGTGCGCACCGACGGGTGGGACTGGATGCGGTCGTACATGACCGGCTGGGTCACCGTCGGGTCATCGGCCTCGTTGTGGCCGCGCAGGCGGTAGCAGATCAGGTCGATGAAGACGTCCTTGCCAAACTCGCGGCGGTACTCGGTGGCCAGCTGGGCAACCCAGGCGGCGGCCTCCGGATCGTCGCCGTTGACGTGGAACACCGGGCAGTCGAAGCCCTTGGCCAGGTCGGTGGCGTAGTAGGAGGAACGGCCGGAGTCCGGGGTGGTGGTGAAGCCGATCTGGTTGTTCACCACGATGTGGATGGTGCCGCCGACGGTGTAGCCCGGCAGGCGGGACAGGTTCAGCGTCTCCTGGACGATGCCCAGGCCGGTGAAGGAAGCGTCGCCGTGCAGCATCAGCGGCACGACCGGGTGGTCCTCGCGGCCCTTGGCAAACTTGATCTGGTCTTCCTTGGCGCGCGCCATGCCCACCAGGACCGGATCCACGGCCTCGAGGTGGGACGGGTTGGCGGCCAGGGAGACCTTGATCTCGCCGTCGCCGAACATCTGGATGTGCTCGCCCTCGAAGCCGAGGTGGTACTTCACGTCGCCGGAGCCGCCCTGCTGGGCTGCACGCACGTTGCCCTCAAACTCGTTGAAGATGGTGGCGACCGGCTTGCCCACGATGTTGAACAGCACATTCAGGCGGCCACGGTGCGGCATGCCAATGACGACCTCTTCCAGGCCCTGGCCAGACGCGGTGTCGATGATGGCGTCCATCAGCGGGATCAGGGTCTCGGCGCCCTCGAGGGAGAAGCGCTTCTGGCCGAGGTACTTGGTCTGCAGGAAGTTCTCGAACGCCTCGGCGGCGTTGAGCTTCTGCAGGATGTACTTCTGCTCCGGGCCGGTCGGCTTCGGCATGCCGGCCTCGACGCGGTCGCGCAGCCACTCGCGCTCGTCGCGGTCCATGATGTGCGAGTACTCGGTGCCCACCTTCAGGGTGTAGGCGGCGCGCAGGCGGGTCATGACCTCGCGCAGGGTCATCTGCTCCTTGCCGCCGAAGCCGCCGACGTGGAAGACGCGGTCCAAGTCCCACAGGGTCAGGCCGTGGGTTTCCATCAGCAGGTCGCGGGAGTCCGGCTTGGGCAGGCCCGGCTGGTGCCAGTGCAGCGGGTTGGTGTCGGCGATGAGGTGGCCGCGGGAGCGGTACGCCTCGATCAGCTGCATGACGCGGGTGTCCTTGTTGATGCCGGTGTTCGGCTCGTCCTGTGCCCAGCGCAGTGGCGCGAACGGGATGCGCAGGGAGCGGAAGATCTCGTCCCAGAACTTGTCGTCGATGAGCAGCTGGGAGATGTCGCGCAGGAACTCGCCGGACTCCGCGCCCTGGATGACGCGGTGGTCGTAGGTGGAGGTCAGGGTGACCAGCTTGCCCACGCCGAGCTCGGCGAGGCGGTCCTCGGAAGCGCCGGCGAACTCCGCCGGGTAGTCCATTGCGCCGACGCCGACGATGGTGCCCTGGCCCTTGGTCAGGCGCGGGATGGAGTGGCGGGTGCCGATGCCGCCCGGGTTGGTCAGCTGGATGGTCACGCCGGAGAAGTCGTCCATGGTGAGCTTGCCGTCGCGGGCGCGGGCGACGATGTCCTCGTACGCGTCGACGAACTCGTCGAAGGACTTGGTCTCGCACTCCTTGATGGCGGCGACGACCAGGGAGCGGGAGCCGTTCTTGCCCGGCAGGTCGATGGCCAGGCCGAGGTTGATGTGCTCCGGCTGCACCGCGAAGGACTTGTTGCCGTCCTCCTTGTAGTTCTTGTTCATGTCCGGGTGCAGCTTGGCGGCCAGGACGATGGCGTAGCCCAGGATGTGGGTGAAGGAGACCTTGCCGCCGCGGGTGCGCTTGAGGTGGTCGTTGATCAGCGCGCGGTTTTCAAACATGAGCTTGACCGGCATGTCGCGCACGGTGGTCGCGGTCGGCACCTCGAGCGACTCGTTCATGTTCTTGGCAATGGCCTTGAAAGCGCCCTTGAGCTGGAACTCGCCGGGCTCGGCTTCGATCTGGTTGACCTTGTCCAGCGGGGAAGCCTTCCCTGCGGCGGCGGGGCGCTTCGGCTTCGCCTCGACCTTGGCGGCTGCCTCGTCCACCTTGGTCTCGCGGCCGTCCTGGCTCGGGGCACCGGTGGAGCGTGAGACCTTCGGGTCGGTCCTCGGAGTGCTTGCGCTCTCATCGGAAGGGGTGACGCTGGGGGTGCCCTTCGCGGTCTTCGGAGCGCCCTTGTTCTCGAAGAGTTCGCGCCATTCGGCGTCCACCGAGTTGGGGTCGTCCTTGTACTGCTGGAACATCTCGTCAACCAGCCAGCTGTTCTGGCCGAACGTGTTTTCGCTGCTCACGGCAGGTTCTCGCCTTCCTTCTGGGTTGTGTTCGCGGAACGTTTCTTTGACTGTAATCGTCGGCGCTGGTAGAGCGCTAACTTGGATTGTTCCTCTCCACGGGGGCCTTGTGTTTCACCCCCGTTATCGGTTAACAGCCCACATATGGGCATATCTTCCGCCTGCGGAGATGAGGTCCTCGTGGCAGCCGTCTTCAATGATACGTCCTTCATCAATCACGAGTATTCGGTCGGCGCGCGCGGCGGTGGCGAGCCGGTGCGCGACGACGACGGAGGTGCGGCCTTCCATCGCGTGGTCGGAGGCGTCGAGGACGGCGCGTTCGGTGGCAGGGTCGAGGGTGGCGGTGGCTTCGTCCAAAAGCAGCACAGCGGGTTGGAGCATCTCGGCGCGGGCGAGCGCGATGATTTGGCGCTGCCCGGAACTTAGGCCCCGGCCGCGTTCGCCGACTCGCGCGTTGAAGCCGTCGGGGATGGTGCCGATCACGCCGAGCGCGCCGATGCGTTCCACCGCCGCCTGCACTTGCGCGTCCGTGGCGTCGGCGGCGCCGTAGGCGATGTTGTCGGCGACGGTGCCGGGGAAGAGGTAGGACTCCTGTGGCACCTGCGCCAGCGCGCGCCGCCAATCCGCGAGCGGAAACTCGGCGACGTTCGTCCCCGAGGCGCGCACGACACCGTCCACTGGGTCGTAGAAGCGGGCAAGCAGCTTGACGACGGTCGACTTGCCCGCGCCCGTCGGCCCCACCAACGCCACCGTGGAGCCGGGAGAAAGGGCAAGATCCATGCCGTCGATGACTGGCTCTGAGTCCGGCGAGTAGCCGAAGGTGACGTCGTCAAGCACAAGCTCCCCGGACGCCGCGGTGTGCGCACCTGGGCGGGTGCCGGTGTTGGGGACGGTGGTGCGCTCGGCCAGCAGCTCGCGGATGCGGTCGAAGCTGACGGTGGCTTGCTGCCAGGAGTCGAAGATTTGTCCGAGCTGCTGGATGGGGCCGTAGAGCTGGCTTAGGTACATGGTGAAGGCGACGAGCACGCCGACCGACAGCGTGCCGTCAGCGATGCGGGTCGCGCCGACGCCGATGATCACCGCGGTCATGACTTGGGAGACGAACTGCATGCCGGGGAAGTACAGGCCCACCAGGCGCACCGAGCGCATGCGGATGCGGCGGTACGTGTCGCTCATCTGTGCAAAACGCGACTCGAAGTGGTCTTGGGCGAGGTGGGTCTGCGTGACTCGGATGCCGCCGATGAGCTCGGCGAACTCGCCGTTGACCGCGGAGATCTGCGCGCGCGAGGCGGCGTAGAAGCGTTTGGAGAAGTGCCTGAAACCCCAGGTGGCCAGCGCGATGACGGGCACTGCGGCAAACGCGACGAGCGCGAGCTGGCCGTCGGTGGCCACCAGCATCACCGTCACGCCGGCAAGCGAGCCGATGGCGACAATCGCCTGCGCCAGACCGGTTTGCAGGAAGCTGGACAACGTGTCGATGTCGGTGGTCATGCGCGTCATGATCTTGCCGGACAGGCGCGACTCGAAAAAGCTTAAGCCCAGCTGCTGCAGGTGCGCATACGAGCGCAGGCGCAGGCCGTAGAGGAGGCGCTCGCCGGAGCGCGAGGACAGCACTGTCATCACGGTCATGGACGCCCACGCCACCGCCACCACGGCCAGCGCGATCAGTCCGGTGCGGATCAGGCTGGCCTGGTCGGCGCCTGCGATGCCGCGGTCCACAGCCGCGCGCACGAGGGTGGGAAACGCCAGGTCCGCCAGCACGCCGACGACCAGCAGGGCCACGGTGCCGGCGATGAGCCAGCGCACCGCGCGGAACAGCTCGCGCACGTGGAAGTCGCTGGACGGGGTGCGCAGCTGCTCCAGGCGCTCTTCACTCAGGTCCGGCTGCTCGGTGGCCTCCGGGAGTTTCTCCACCCGTGCGAGCAGCTCCGGGGTGGCGTTGACCGTGGACGCGCGCCCGGTGGTGGGCACGATCACGCGCTCCTGCTCGGGCTCGGTGACCTCGGGCCACAGCTCGGCGCGCGTCGGGGCGGCAGGCAGCTGCGCCGGCGTGTCGGCGGACATGGTGGCCAGGTACTCCGGGCTCTGCACAACCTCGTCGCGGGGGCCATGCTTGACGACGATTCCGTGGTCGACCACCGCCACAATATCCGCATGATCCACCGTGGACTGCCGGTGCGCGACGGTGAGCACCGCGACATCCTTGAGCTCCTCGCGCAGGTTGGCCAAGATCTGCGCCTCGGTGACCGCGTCGATGGCGCTGGTGGCGTCGTCGAGCACGAGCACCTCAGGCGCGGCCATGAGCGCACGCGCCAGGGCGATGCGTTGGCGCTGCCCGCCGGATAAGGTCAGGCCGCGCTCGCCGACTTCGGTGTCGTAGCCGTCGGGCAGGCGCTCGATGAACTCGTCGGCGCAGGCCAGGCGCGCGGCCTCGCGCACAGCGGTGTCAAGCTCTTCCGGCGGGAGATGAGAGCCCATGGCGATGTTCTCGCGCACGGAGGAAGAGAACAAAAACGCCTCGTCGAACACGCACAGGACTTTGTGGCGTAAGGCGGCGGGGGTGGCGGAGCCGTCGAGAAGCTCGACGCTTCCGGAATCCGGCTGGTAGAAGCCGCCGGCGAGCTGGACGGCCATGGTTTTGCCCGCGCCGGGCGGGCCAACGAGCGCGACCGTCTCACCCGGGCGCACGGTGAGCGAAAAGTCGTTGAGCACCGGGTTGCCGCCGGTGGTAAAGCGCACGTTGTCGAAGTGCAGGCCCGTGCCCACCACGGGGCCGCCAGTGTCTTCGCGGGCCGGGGCGAGCTTGAGCACGTCGTCGAGGCGGTCGAACGAGCTCATGCCCATCTGCAGCCGCACGTACTGGTTGGTCAGCATGGACAGCATCGACGTCATGGAGGTCAGATACGCCGTGAACGCCACGAACTGGCCGATGGTGATCTGCCCGCGGATAGCCAGCATGCCGCCGGCGATGATGGTGACCACCAGCGCGACCTTGGGCAGCTGGGACAGGATCGGTTGGAACCGCGCCGTGAGCTTCGCCGCACGCATCTTCACCGCGTACAGGTGGCGGCCCAGCTGGTCCAGCCGGTCGATCTCGCGCTGCTCCTGGCCGAACGCTTTGACCACGCGCACGCCGGAGACGGTCTGCTCCACGTGCTCCGCGAGTTCTGCGGTGGCGTGCTGGTTGACCCACGTGGCGGCGTAGAGCGTTTTGCGCGAGCGGTTGGCCTCCCACAGGATCAGCGGCAGCAGCGCAAGCGACATCAGGGTCAGCGGGATGTCCATCCACAGCATCACCGCGAGAGTGAGTGCGAGCTGCACCACGCGCGTGAGCAGCATGGGCAGGTTCGCCAACACCATGTGGTACTGGTTCAAATCCGAGATGGAGCGCGAGACGATCTGCCCGGTGACAATGTCGTCCTGGCCCGGCCCGTCCAGGCGGTGCAGCGTGCGCAGGATTTCGGTGCGCAACCAGTGCTGGGAGCTGGTCGCCAGCCGGCCCGCCGTGACGCGGCGGGTGAAACTTAAGGCGTAGGTGGCCGCGGCGACGGCGACCATTGCCCACGCGGTGCGCGTCACTGATCCCTCCGCGTTGCCGGTGGCGATGTCCACCGCGTGGCCGGTCAGCGCCGGCACCGCCGTTTGGAACACCGCTGCGAGCGTGGCCGCGGCAAAGGCGGCGACGGCCGCGGGCCGGTTGGCGCTAAGGGATCTGGTGAGCAGGGGGTTAATTGTTGTCGCCGTCCTTGTTGTTGTCCTTGTCGGTCACGTCTTTGACGATCTTCACGTCCGCTTTGTCCTCGTCCTTGAACTGGCGCAGGATCCAGGCGGCGAACTCCTTCGGGTTCAGGCTCAGGCCCTTGCCGTCCTCGTCGTCGCCGTCGTTGTCCTTCTCCGGCAGCGGGGTGGCAAAACCGGCCGGCACGGCGCCGAGGCCGGATTGCACGTTGCCGATCACGCCGTCCGCAAGCTTGCGGTTGGCGGTGGTGCCGGCGATCGCGCCGATACCCAGCGGCATGAGCTTGCCTAGCCACGCACGCCGCAGCGTCTTGCGCATTGAGCGCATGGCGATGCGTTCCAGCACGTTGTTGGTGTTCGCCAGCGTCGGGCCGGAGAACTTGGCCAGGGTGGACTTGCCGGGGATTTTACCGGCGTCGTCGCCAAGCATGGCGTCCACAATCGCGAGCCCCTTCGCGCCCATCAGCAGCGACAGCACGAGCGCGCGGCGGCGCTCCGGGTCGGAGATGTCTTCGCCGCGCAGGTAGGCGGATGCCACGGCGTAGAACGCGGCGAGGTCCAAAAACAGCACCGATTCGCCCGCCACCGCGGCCGCGCCGGTAAACAGGCCGATGCCCGGCACGGCGGCCGCGGCACCCACACCCGCGCCGGTGCCGGTGACGGTGTTTTTCAGGTGCTTGTCCATCAGCTTCTGAATCTCCGCCGGTGAGGCCTCCGGGTTCTGGCGGCGCAGCCAGTTCACGTACGTGCGGATGGTGGAGGTCTGCATCTGCACCGCCTTATCCACCGCACCGATAAACGCGCGCCCCAGCGGGCCGGCGTCCTTTTCCAGCTGCGCCGGGTCCTCGCGCAGTGCCTCCTCGATCTCCTGGCGCACGGCTAGGTCCTTGGACTTCTTCTTGGAGCCAAACATCGTGTGTTCTTTCGTTAATGGTCTGATTTACGTCGGTCAAGCATAGTTGGACTTCGCGCGCATCCGTCTACGCTGGAAACCATGACTGCCGCCGAGCACCCTGTCGCAGACACCACCGCGGGCAAGGTCCGCGGAGTGGTGGACGAGCGCTCCGGCATGCGCACTTGGCGCGGCGTGCCGTTCGGCGCATCCACCGCGAGCACCGGCCGCTTCCGCGCGCCCCAACCCGCCAAGAAGTGGCAGGGGCTTTACGACGCCTCCCGGTTCGCCCCGCCGGCCATGCAAGGCACGTTCGGCTGGCGCGACGTGGTCATCGGCACCGAAGACTGCCTCACACTCGACATCGTGCGCCCGGACACGGACGAAGAACTGCCGGTGGTGGTCTACTTCCACGGCGGCACCTTCGTCACCGGCGCAAGCCACGAAAAGGTGCTGCAGGGGCACTTGCTCGCAGACGCCACCAACGTGGTGTACGTCTCCGTGAATTTCCGCCTCGGCGTGCTTGGCTACCTGGACTTCCGCTCGCTCGGCCACGACTGCGTGGCCACACCCGCGCTGCTGGATCAAATCCTGGCGCTGGAGTGGGTGCGCGCCAACATCGCCAACTTCGGCGGGGATGCGAACCGGGTGACCATCATGGGCGAATCCGCCGGCGGGGCGGCCGTGGTGCACCTCATGTGCGCCCCCGCCGCCCGCGGGCTGTTCCACGGCGCGGTGGCCCAATCCCCGCCGCCGGCAAGCGTGCACTCGCGCCTCCAGGCCGCCATGTGGGTGCGCGAACTGGTCACCCGGATGGGCCTGCCGCGCACCACCACACTGGCGGATGTGCGCGCTACCAGCGCAGAAGAACTCGTGCGCGCCGGGCAGTCGATGCTGCTGAACTCCAAGGAGCTGGTGCAGCTCAACACCAGCTTCATGCCCACCGTGGACGGCGACACGCTCACCGCCCACCCCATCGACACCTTCGAAGCCGGCGAGCAGGCCGCCGTGCCGCTGATCATGGGCACGAACTCGGATGAAGCCAGCTTTGCCAAGGCCATCTACCAGACCACGAAGGCCCGCCAGCGCGCCGCGCGCCGGGCGCTGGAGGCGTTCGACCCCGACAACGCCCAGGCGGTGCTGCGCGCCTACGGCTACGCGGGTGGACGGGGCGACTACGCAGACCTCATCGCGGATGCGGTGTTCTGGGCGCCGACGGTGATCCTGGCGACGGCGCACCGTCGAAAGGCAAGCACCTGGATGTACCGCTTCGAATACGCCTCCGTGGCCATGCGCATGCTGGGGTTGGGCGCGATGCACACCTCGGACTTGGGTGCGGTGTTCGGCGAGCCGAACGCCACGAAGGCTTCGCGGTGGGACGTCTTTGGCGGATCCGAGGGGTTCGAGGAGGTCAGCCGCGTCATGCAGTACCACTGGGGCCAGTTTTTCCACACTGGCGCGCCGGGGGAGGAGTGGCCCGTGTACGGCTTCCGCTCCGACGATAAGCCGGGCCGCGCCACCGCCGTGTTCGACGCTGGCATGCGCGTGGAGTGGGACCCGAAGGCGGTGCAGCGCAGGGCTTGGGAGAGCTTTGACATGCGCGAGTGGGGCACCCACCGCCAGGACCTGATGGATTCCGCCGCATCCCTGTTGGGCGCTGCGCATCCGGCGTGGGGCGACGACTAGCGGCGCGGCGGCGAAGTCCCACGCATGCGCGAGCATTCGTAGCTAGGCTTGTCCGCGTTGCGGCAAGCCAGCCCGACGGCGCGACGTGGAAGGAACCACAGACATGAGCTTTTTCGAGGACATCGCAGCGGCGCTCGACCGCGAAGGCATCGAGTCCCGCGTGGGCGGCGACACCATGTTCGTGCCCATGACCGCAGCACTGGAGATCCAGTTCGTGGAAATTGACCCGCACTTGCCGGCCGCCAACGTCTACATCGCGGCCGCGGACGTGGACGAGGACGACGAGGATTTCGAGGCTGTGCTGGTGGCCGTGGTGTTCTCCGTGGAGGACGCCGTGGCCGCGGTTGCGGAGCACATGGCGACCGACCAGGTGATCACCGTGCTGCGCGACCTGCTCGAGGGCACCGACGAGCGCATCGGCGACCTGGAGTTTTTCCAGGACCACTTGAACCCGCAGCAGGTGCGCGCCGAGGTGGGCGACAACGCGGAGCTGCTGGTCACCATCGACACCGTCGACGGCACCCCGCACGCCAAGGTCACCTTCATCGCGCTTCCGGACGACTACGACGACGTGCTCGACGACGCCGAAGGCGAGCTCTGGGAGTCCGACGGCGACGCGGAGCTGACGGAGGAGGACCGCGCCCGCCTCTTCGACGCCATCCACGACGAAGCGCTCATCGACGCAGAGCGGCTCGAGCTGGGCAGCTTCACGGACTTCGACCGGCTTTTCGACGTGCTTTCGCTCGCCGCCGACCAGGCCGAGGACTGGGAGTCGCAGCTTTTGCCCGTGGACGACGAGTACGACGAGCCCGAGGTCTACGACCTGTTCGGCCAGGACGACGAAGACGACACGGACGACGAAGACGATGCCGACGAGGACGCTGACGAGGACGCCAGCGCTAGCCGTTAGGCCGCGCGAAGCCCCTCGAACATCGACGACGGTGACGCGATCGGCGTGAATGTCCCGTCGACGAGCCAGACGTAGTTCGCCGTGCGCGTCCCAGCCAGCTCGTGCACTGAGTGGGCGCTGTCGTCGGGGAGCAGCGCGCGCACCCACGCTTCGGTGAGCACGGTGTCAACCACGCTGCCGGTCGTGTCCGCAATGCGGACCTCAATCAGGTACGCCGGCACCTGGCCGCCTCCGTAGCCCTGTATCCGGGCCCGCGCCCGTGGGCCGACCCTGCGCCGGGTCACGGCCAATGTCAGCTGTGGCCCGTTGGCCACCCGCGGCAGTGTGAGCACCGGTGGGCGCCACGCGGCGGTGGGCCGGGATAGCGACCGCGGGTGGTGCATGACGGCCTGAGCGGACTCGATGATTTCCGGGTGACGCTCGCGGATGACCTCGGCGAGGGATTCCGGGGTGCAGACGGGGGAGTGGGACATGTCGTTTCGGCTGACGCTACGCAGCGGATTCTTCGTGGTGAACTTCATGGCGCACACACTATGAAGCACATCGACATCACCAGCCAGACAGTCGAACACATGTACGAATTACGGACCGCTGCCAGGCGTGATATGCCATTGCGGAAAATAATTTCCACATTGCCAAATCAGACCACCCCACCTGGCGATGTACCCTAGCCAGCAATGAACGCCGACAATCCAACTCAACAGCAGACGCACCGCACCCAACCGAAGATCCCGCGCACGATCTGGGTGCTTGTCGGCGCCGCGTTCATCATCGCCCTCGGTTACGGGCTCATCGCCCCGGTGCTCCCGCAGTTCGCCGTCAGCTTCGGCGTGTCCATGGCTGCGGCCGGCGCAGTGATCTCGATCTTCGCGTTCGCGCGGCTCATTGGTGCGCCGGGGGCCGGCCGGCTCGTCGATAGGCTTGGCTCCCGCCCGATCTACCTCACCGGCCTGCTTATCGTCGCCGCCTCCACGTTCTTCGTGGCCTTCGCGCAGGCCTATTGGCAGATCCTTGGCTTGCGGTTTATCGCCGGGTTCGGCTCCACCATGTTCACGCTGTCGGCGCAGGCGCTGATCGTGCGCGTGACGCACCCGTCCATCCGCGGGCGCGCCAACGCGCTGTACGCCTCGGCGTTTCTGGTCGGCAACGTCGTCGGCCCGATCATCGGCGCCGCGTTGTCCTTCCTGGGGTTCCGCGCGCCATTTGTCATTTACGGCATCGCGGTCGCGGGCGCGGCGGTCGCCGTCGGCGCGTTGACCCAGCCAAAGCCGGGCTCCGAGCCGCTGCCCGCAGCGAAGCCGAAGATGCGCGTGCGCCAGGCGTGGCAGAGCTCCACCTACAAGGCACTGCTGGCCGCCGGGTTTACCAACGGCTTCGTCAACATGGGCTCGCGCGTGGCCATCTTGCCGTTGTTCGCCGCGGCCGTGTTTGAGCGTGGGGGAGCGGCCGCCGGGTTCGCGCTGACCGCCTTCGCGTTCGGCATGGCGGTGACCCTGCAGTTCTCCGGCCGCCTCGCCGACAGTCTCGGCCGCCGCCCGCTGGTCGCCGCAGGTCTTGCCACCTCGGGTGTGTTCACAGCACTCCTTGGCGGCGCCACCAGTTTCTGGCCGCTCGTGCTGCTCTCCGCCGCCGCCGGCATCGGCGCGGGCCTGATGAGCCCCGCGACGCAAGCCACGCTCGCGGACATCATCGGCAACGAGCGCTCCGGCGGTACAGTGCTGTCCACGTATCAAATGACGCAGGATGCCGGCACCATCCTCGCGCCGGTGCTGCTCGGCGCCGTCGCGGAGGCGGCGGGCTTCCAGGCCGCGTTCGGCGTGTGCGGGGCGGTGTGCGCCACCACGTTCATCATCTGGCTTGTGGCCGGAAAGGAAACACAACCGTGAGAGTCATCCTGGATTGCGACCCCGGTATCGACGACACCTACGCAATCATCTTCCTCACCGCCGCGGCCCACGCGGGGCTCATCGAGCTCGATTGCCTAACGACGACCTCCGGCAACGCCCCCGCCGACCAATGCGCCCAAAACGGCGCCTGGATCCTGGGGCTGTGCGGCCTGCCCATCATCTCGCTGGCCGCCGGCCTGCCCGAACCGCTCGAGGTGGAGCTGACCACCACGCCGGAAACCCACGGCGAGACCGGCCTGGGCTACGCCTCCGCGCCCGAGCGCCACGTGGAGCACGACTGGGACGCGCTGTGGATCGACTCCATCGAGCGCGGCACCGACGATTTACACCTCATCGTTACCGGACCGTTGACCAACCTGGCCGCCTTCGCCCACGCCCACCCGGAGCACTTTCAAAAACTCAAGCACATCACCGTGATGGGTGGGGCAGTGCACTACCCGGGCAACACCACCCCGAGCGCGGAATGGAACTTCTGGGTGGACCCGCACGCCGCCGCCGACGTGTTCGCCATGACACCGGTGCCGATCACACTGTGCTCGCTCAGCGTGACGGAGAAGATGGTGCTTACTCCGGGGGCGTTGGAAGGTGCCGTCGATAAGCTCGGTGCCTCTCCGCTCACCGAGCACCTGGAGGCAATTACCCGGTTCTACTTCGAGTTCCACGAGGACGTCGGCGAGGGCTATCAGGCCCAGATCCACGACCTGCTCACCGTGCTCATCGCCCTTGACCTGGTGGATTACCAGGCGACTGAGACCACCGTCGACGTGGAGGCCGACTCCGAACTCATGCGCGGCACTTCGGTGGCAGATCTGCGCGGAATCTGGGAGCGCGACCCGAACGCACGATTGGTCACCGACGTCACCGACGCGGCCATCGCCGCCGCTTGGGAGCGCTTCGACTGGGCTTGCGAGGTGCACGCCAAGGTCGCTGCCGGCGACGCTGAGATTGTGGAGCTGCGCCACCTGCGCGCCGACGACTAGGTGATGCTGCTTAAGCCGGCAACAGCACAAAAAGAAAACTCCCTAGCCGCAATGGTTAGGGAGCTTATGCTGATCCGTTAGAACGGGAGGTTAGCGAGTAGCTGGGGATTTCCGGCCACAGCAGCGCCGACGCCACCGATCAAGGCGAGAAGTCCGAGCACTAACGCGACAATGGATCCAGCCGAGCTGCCGGATTGTCCATCATTAGACGCTTTCACAACGGTTGTCGGGACCGTCTTTGTAACCTCGACAGTCGCCGGGGCAGCGGTTGCAGTTACTGTCTCTGTTGCGGTTACGGGAGCCTGCTGAACAGTGGTCGTGACAGTCTCTGCTTCGGCGGTTTTGGTGACAGTAGCGGTCTTGACCGGTGCCGGAGCCGAAAGCGTCTCAGTCACGGTGGCGGTTGCTGCTTCCACAGCCTCGGTCACGGTGGCGGTGACTGGTGCAGCCTTCTTGGTGACTGTGGTCGTGGTAGTTGCTGCTTCCGCAGTCTCCGTCACGGTCGTCGGCGCGTTGATCTTCTGGGTGACGGTAGTCGTTACCGGTGCGGAAGCCTTTGCTGTCACTGTCGTGGTCTTAAGCACGGTCTTCGTAGCAACCGGGCTGGTTGATTGCTTCGTAGTAGCAGACGGCTTCGGATTGCCCGAGACCAAAGCAGGCAGCGGGTGAACTGGGAAGCTCCCCTCAACCTCTTCGGAAGAACCATCGTTGTAGTGCACCAGCAGCTTGACGGCGATTTCGAACTCTTCAGGGTAGATCATCTTCTGCTCAAGCCGCAGATAGATTTTGTCGTTGAAGTTCACGATTGGGTTTCGAATGCGCTCGTACGTGACCGGGTACGGCGATTCAAACTCAAGGATGTCCAGGTCTGCAAACTCTGGCCCCTCATTAACGATCAAGGTCACGAGATTGTCCGACGGACCGGCGGACAGCGAACCGATCGAGTAGACCCTCGGTTCGTAGAGGTCCGCGTGGCTCAACTCTTGGCCATCTGAAGCAGGCGCGGTTACGGCGGTGAAAGATACGGCGATGGCCGTAAGAAGCGCTGAGGTCTTCTTCATAGTGTCTCCAATCCTCTAACAGGAACCGTTTAAGTTAACCACAGCTCGAAATGAAGTCTCTTTAATATTCATGATTGGTGACGGGGTGAAACTCCCGCAGTAGTTGCTGGGATCAAACAGCTGGTTGTCCCACGGTCAAGATCCCTAGGTAGATAGGGTGTGAGCAGGCGTGTTATCGCCATTATCTGCTGGGTGAAAACGAGTAAGAACATGACCGCCTGCTACACTCCCGAACCGATAGCCCCGCCGAGGTGACATAGGCGAAACAGGGCTGCACTTTCCCGTTTTCCGCACACCACTCGGAGCACCCATGTCACACACCGTTTCCACGCAGGCCGCGCAGAAGGCCGAATGGACCCCCGCCCGCCGCGCGCTCGCCATCGCAGGCGCCCTGTTTATCGCCGCCACCTGGCTGTACTTCGTCCTCGTCCACCCGGCGGATTGGGACCAGGTCACCGGCTCCGGCCAGGGTATTGCGCTGCTGGCCGGCTACGGCATCGGCACCATCCTGCTGCTCGCCGCGGTGATCCCCGTGCTGCCGGCGCGCACGTTGGGGCTGATCCCAATTGCGATCATCATCAACTCCGTCGTCGGCGAGATCGTCGGCTCCATCGGCCTGCCGCTGTACCTGGACTCCGTGGGCACCGTGCTCGTCGCGGCCCTGGCCGGCCCGGTCGCGGGCATGGCCACCGGCGCGCTGAACAACGTCGTGTGGGGACTGCTCAACCCGGCGGCGCTGCCGTTCGCCGCGGGCGCGGCGCTCGTCGGTTGGCTGGCCGGCGTGTTCATCCACCGCTTCAACGCGCTGCGCAACATTGCCACCGTGATCGGTTTCGGCCTGGTGCTCGGCATCGTCGGCGGCATGGTCGCAGCACCGGTGGCCGCCTACGTCTACGGCGGCACCGCCGGTGTGGGCACCGGCGCCCTGGTCAGCCTGTTCCGCGAGATGGGCGGCTCGCTCATCGCCTCCGTGACCACCCAGGCGTTCATCTCCGACCCAGTGGACAAGGTCATTGTCATGCTGGTGGCATACTTCACGGTCAAGGCGCTGCCGAAGCGCACCGTCGCCGCGTTCGCCCCACAGAGCAAGTAGTTCGCGTGCCCCAAACCCAGTGCCGCCTGAACCCGCTGACCGCCCTGGTCATCGGTGCGTCGGGCTGGATTCTGGCGCTGGGGATCAACACTCCAATAGCCTCGCTGGCCATCGTCGCCACAGCCCTTACGGCCGGCACCTGGCGCACCCGCAACCCGTCCGTCGTGGCGGCCACTGCACTCCTCGCAGCCCCCGTCGCTGCGTCGATGGTGCTCATCCACGCGCCCTACGGCGAGCACCGCATCGCCCCACTGCTCACCTCCGACGGGCTTGCCGACGCCGCCCACCTCACCGCCCGCTTCACCGCGCTGGTCGCGTGCCTGCTCGCCGCTGTGGCGTGGACGCGCACCCCGGATCTGGCCAAGGCCTTGCAGAGCACAAAAGGCGGCAACCGCATCGGCTACATCGCCGGCACCACGCTGCAGCTCGGCCCCCAGGGTGCGCACCGGGCCCGCATAACCCGCGACGCCAACCGCCTCAAGCAGCGGCCGATCAAAGCCAAAACCGTCGTCCCGCACCTGATCATGCCCGTGTTCACGGAGCTGCTCACCCAGGCCGGCGCCCGCGGCCAGGCACTGGAAACCGCAGGCTACGACCTCACCGGCCCCCGCACCGTCCTGCGCCCGGTCCACGACAGCCCCGCCCAGCGCGCCGCGCGCATCCTCATCCCGCTGATCTGCGTGGTGGTGGTCCTATGGATCTAACCCCGCTGACCCAAGCACTCGACCAGCACCGCACCGTCGAGGTCATCGGCAACTCCGGCGCGGGCCTGACCACCCTCGCCGCCCAGGCCCACAACGAGTGGCCGGGCGCGGCCGTGGTCCAGCAGGACGCCACCGCGCACGTGTCCTACCTGCGCGACACGGTCATCGAAGAAGTCGCGCTCGGTCTCGAGCAGCGCGGCACACCCATCCCGGAGATGCAGCGCCGCTGCGAGCGCATCCTCAGCGCGGCGGGCCTCACCGAACTCACCGAGCGCCACCCCGCACAACTCTCCGGCGGCCAAACACGCCGCCTCGCCATCGCGGCCGTCGCGGTCCTCGAGCCGGACATCCTGCTTCTCGACGACCCCTTCGCCGGCCTCGACCCCACCTCCGCCACTCACATCATCCGCCTACTCGAAGCCCTGCCGTCGCGCATCGTTGTCCTCGGCAACCGCCCCCGCCTCGATGCAGTAAAGCTTTCGCTTATCGACGGCATCCTGTCCCCCTCACCCCCTCCCACCCACGAGCCCAGCCTGCTCCCACGCGTGGTGCCCACCGGCGAACCGATCGACCTCGGCGAGATCACCGCCACCCGCGGTGGAAAACCCCGCAAGTGGTGGCAGTTCCGCGCAAACGAGGATCCGGAGTTCACCGCCGGCCCTATCCACTTGACCGTGCGCCCCGGCCAGGCCGTGTGGCTGCGCGGCGACAACGGCGCCGGCAAAACCACCCTGCTGCGCGCGATGGCCGGCCTCGACGGCAACCCGGGGCTGTCTCTCGGCGTCTCACTCGCGCTGCAGCGCGCCGCAGACCAGCTCGCCGAATCCACGGTGGGGGAGTTCGTCGGCGACCCGGTCGCCGTCGCTGCACTCGGCCTCGACCCGGAGACCCACCCCCTCGACCTGCCTGCCGCGCACCTGCGCCTGGCTCAGCTCGCCCAGGTCTTCGCTCAGAACCGGCCGCTCGTGCTTCTCGACGAACCGGACGTCGGCCTCGACGCCCCCTCTCGCGACCGCGCCCACGACCTCATCGCCGAGGGACTCCGATCTGGCCAGGCCGTGATCTTCACTTGCCACGACACCACCTTCGCCACGGAGGTGGAGGAATATGCGCAAGTTATTGAATCTAAGCTCGCCTAACCCCGCGCTCTAACTCGGCAATTGAGGCCTACCGTTTTTATCCTGCTTAACCATGTGCCCAGGTGCACGGTGGAGCTCCGCCTTCTGGTCGTCCGCAGTAGGATCCTGGATGCTCGAACGTTTGTTGGTGGTGAGCGCCTTGTACAGCGGGGCGGGGACAGGTTCGTCCAGTGCCAGGTTCATGACCACCACGTCGAGCAACTCATCTTTGTTACCCGGCATGTGGCGCTCTTCAGCATTCGTGACGGCAGCCTGCCCGAGGTAGTAAAACTCCAAGCCGTCTGCGTCTTCTCGCTTCACAAAGAGATGGAGGTCCGCGGATCCATCCATAATTGGCTGGAGTTCGTTGCTCTTGAGTGTGCGGTTGTTCTTGGAGAACCACTGCATCGTGGATTGGTCGATGAATGTGTCTTCGTACCGGTGGCTCGCCAAGACATCGGCGTCCTTGTGGTACGTGACAAAGATTGGGCAAGTATTGGTGTTTGAGTCCACCGCATACCCGTAAATTGTGGATTCCCTGTTGCGCGGCCAGTTAAGGAGCCGAGCTGCGTCCTTTCGGGTGTACGTCTTTCCCCGGACGAACATGTCGCTTTGGCGGTACTGTCGCCGGTTTACAAGTAGGCCAGTCTCGATGAGGTCATCGACGTGCGAGCGGAAGCTCACCTCTGGGTTTGGGTGCTGGTCATCGTAGGAGAAATATAACTCCGAAAAACGCTCACCGAGTCGGAACTCATCGCCTTGTCGGACAGCGATGGGGTTGCCTCCGTAGCGTTTGGCGGCAGCATCCGTGAACCATTCCAAGTTCAAAACAAGCTCTACCGATCGCATGAGGTCGGAAGAGGAATCAAGTTCCGGAGCGTATTTCTGAATCGTGATCCTGAACTCGGTATCAGTCAGCGTCCCCTGGGGACCCCGGTGCACGAGCTCGGAAAGAAGGAGGAGTTCCTGCGGGCGTTTTCCGTTGAGAAGTTCCGCTGCGATGAGGGAGATGAATCCGTCTTCCTCTTGGGACGGGGCCGAATTAACTTCCTTCAGTTTGTGCAAGAGTGACCAGTAATTTCGCGTGTGTTGGTCGGTTGCGCACAGCACGGACGGATCCATGGATTCGTGATAGATAAAGTCCACAAGCTTGGGAATGCGGCCGAGCCGATACTTCAGTTCCGCGATTGCCTCACGCTTCGCCTTCACTCCCGTGATGCGCGCTTTTTGCAGAGATTCGATAACTCGTGCCGCGGAAACCCTGTCGAAGCTCACTGTGGAGGCACCGGCTTTAGGACGGGGGTCGTTGACGTCATCGAGGATCTTAGGTTTATGGCCGGTTTTGTTGCCGGTCAGCGCAACCGCAATGAGGTAGTTGTTCGCGTAGTTTCCGATGAAATCAATGACGCGCAGCGAGTGTTTTTCGGCGGCTTTTCGCAGCCCGCGACCAAGCTGTTGCGTGAAGATAATCGACGACTCAGTGCTGCGGAGCAAGACAATGACATTGACCGAGGGAATGTCGATGCCTTCATTAAAAATGTCCACCGTGAAGATGTAATCGAGTTCGCCATCTTCCAGTTGAGCGACAACGGACTCTCGTTCTTCAATCGTGTCGGCTCCCGAAAGACTCCGCGTTCTCAGCGGACGGCCGTGGACGATCCGAGAGGAGAGAGCTTCCGCAAGAAATCGAGATTCTTCGTTACTACTGCAGAACACAAGGCCCTTTGTGCCTTCTGCGAATGAGTATTTCTGTAGTGCATCGACGATGTGCTCGACGCGATCGTTCGCAACGAGGTCCTTGAGCTTCGACTTGTCTCCGATCGATCCTTGGGCCGATTCGTAATCTGCGATGCCGTAGTAGTCGAAGGGGACGAGCATCCGATTTTCAAGGGCGCCTTCCAGACGGATCTCGTATGGGACGTTATATCCGAAGAGCTCAAAGACATTAAACCCATCCGTTCGCTCTGGGGTAGCTGTCAAACCCAGCGTGAAGTTTGGGCGGAAGTGGTTCAAGATCGACTGATACGACTCGGCGCCAGAACGGTGAACTTCATCGACGATGATGAGGTCGAATTGAAGCGGAGAGATCGCCGCCAGATTCTCTTTCCGTGAAAGGGATTGAACCGTAGCAAACACCAACTGTTTGTCCAGTTCTCGTCGTGCTCCCACGAAGAACCCGATTTGTGTGTCGTCGACTTCTAACACTCTGGCGAACTCTTGAGCCGCCTTCTTCAAAATCTGTTCGCGGTGAACGATGAATAGCGTTTTTGCGGGCTTCATCTGTCGGGTAGCCAACGCTGCAAGGATGGTTTTTCCCGTACCGGTTGCAGAAATGATCAACGCGCGTTTCTCGCCGGAGTCGACCACGCTCTGCAACTGCTCGAGTGCTTCGACCTGCATCAGGTTTGGAAGGATCTTTTCGCTCTCCGGTGATACCTCAAGCGGTTGAGTTTCGGTGAAGACGATTGTGCGCTTGGCCCGCTTCTTTTCGTAATCCTTGATCCAGTCCTCGGTAAGTGGAACCGCTTTGTCGAGGTGCCTCTCCACTCCGCTTTGGAGCTGGGCCGCTATGTTGCCGTTTCTGTGTGAGGAAACTCGGATGTTCCACTCATGGTTTTCCATCAGTGCGTATCGTGTGAGATTCGAGCTGCCTACGAGCGCAGTGACGTGGTCACCGTGGTTGAAAATGTAGCCCTTGGCATGGTGGGCGTATTCCGACATCACGTAGACATCGACGTTTTCCAAAGTCAATAATTCGCGCAGAGCAGCGGGCTCATTGAAGTCTTGGTACGAAGACGTGATGATCGTCCCCTTGCCCTGAAACTCCACGAGCTGTTGTTTGAGTGCGCCGAGACCGCCGACAGTCACGAAAGCCACTGAGAAAACGTAGCTATCAGCAAACTCAAGCTCGTTTTTGAGCGCCTCGTACATGGTGTTCGAGTCGCCGTTGGTGATGAGCTCGGGATTCTCCTGCTTGTTAGCAAGGACGGCTTCGTCGATGAAACCGTATTCAAGATCGCGTTGCAGCGAGGAAAGCGATGACTCCATTACTGCTGCTGTACTCGTTCTACAGTTTCGATGTCAGCCGGTGCCCACTCCAGCTCATGAAGCTCCGACCTCGGGACCCAACGGATCTCTTGATGCTCAGAGAGCTTTGGAGTACCGGAGGAAAGCGTGCAGTAATACGTGGTGAGGCTGATAACTGCTGAGTTCGTTTCGTGCCGGCTCGTCACAATCCGGTCCAAAACTTCAACCTCAACACTGAGCTCCTCGACGAGCTCGCGCTTCAGAGCCTGCTCCGGAGTCTCCCCGGGTTCGATCTTTCCGCCGGGGAACTCCCACAGCCCACTCATCGATCGGCCCGGCCCCCGCTGTGCGGCAAACACAAGGTCGCCGTCGAGGATCACTGCTCCAACCACATCGATGTTTCTGGCCATGTAGCCATACTAAACGGCAGCCGGGCGAAGCTGCCGTCGATAAGCAAAGGCTCCTAGAACTCGGCGTGGTCGATGACCTCGCGCAAGGCTTTGGCGGAGTGGCGGAACTTCTCCAACTCGTCGGAGTCGAGGCGCAGCTCGACAACGTTCCGTACGCCGCTGCGGTTGAGGACGGTGGGGGTGCCGATGTAGAGGTCCTCGAGCCCGTACTCGCCTTCGAGTAGCGCGGAGACGGGCAGGACCACGTCCTCGTTGCGCAGGATCGCGCGCGTGATGCGGGCGAGCGCGTTGCCGATGCCGAACGCGGTGTTGCCCTTGCGTTTGATGATGTCGTAGGCGGCGTCGCGGGTGCGGATGAACATCTCGTCCATCTGGGTGTAGATGTCCGGGTTGGTCTTCGCCTCGGTCTCCAGCATGGCGCGCAGCGGCACGCCACCGACGGAGCCGGAGGAGAACACGGGCAGCTCGGTGTCGCCGTGCTCGCCGATGATGTGGGTGTGCACAGCGGACGGGGCGATGTCGAAGTGAACACCCAGGTTGTGACGCCAGCGGGCGGTGTCCAGCACGGTGCCGGAGCCGATGACCTGGTTCGACGGCAGTCCGGTCTGCTTCCAGGTGATGTAGGACAGCACATCCACGGGGTTGGTGGCAACGACGTAGATGCCGTTGAAGCCGTTGGCCATGACCTCGGAGTTTATGGACTGGAAAATCTTGGCGTTGCGGGCGATCAGGTCGATGCGGGTCTCGCCGTCGCGCTGTGCCACGCCCGCGCAGTTGACCACCAGGGCGGCGTCGCGGCAGTCCTCGTAGGTGCCCACCGTGACGTCCATGTGGTGGCCCGAGAACGGGATGGCGTGGTTGAGGTCCTCAACCTGGGCCCAGACGAGGTCCTCGTTGAGGTCGATGATGGCCAGGTGGTCCGCCAGGCCCTGGTTGACAATTGCGTATGCGAAGGCGGTGCCGACAGCGCCGGCGCCGATAAGGACGATCTTGTTGCCATGAGTCACGGTCATGCGACCAAGTTTGTCAGACCATTGGGGATGGTGCGCGGTGGGGTTGGGCGAAAACGGCCTCGGCGGCAGCGTGACGTGGATACCATTCAGGAAAGAAATCCCAAGGACTGAAGGGGAGCGACATGCTGTCTGTGACTGATCTCAGAGGCCGCGCGTTGTCAGTGCGCGAACTCCGGAAAGTGCTGCCTCGCGCAGGCGCGGACGTGAACGCGGTGGTGTCGCAGGTGACTCCCATCGTGGACGCGGTGCGGGAGCGCGGCGCCCAGGCGGCGCTGGAGTACGGTGAGCGTTTCGACGGCGTGCGCCCGGTCTCTGTCCGTGTGCCCGCGCAGATATTAGCGGAGGCCGTGGACGGACTGGACGCGGACGTGCGCGCGGCGCTCGAGACCTCAATCGCGCGCATCCGTGCTGTACATGCGGACCAGAAACCCGCTGAGCACACCACCGAGCTAGCACCGGGAGCCACTGTGACGGAGGTGTTTCGCCCCGTACAGCGCGTAGGGCTGTATGTCCCGGGCGGGAAGGCCGTGTATCCCTCGAGCGTGCTCATGAACGCGATTCCCGCGCAAGAGGCTGGCGTCGGATCGATGGTGGTGTGCTCGCCGCCGCAGGCTGACTTTGGCGGTTGGCCGCACCCGACAATCCTCGCAGCGTGTGCGCTCTTGGGGATCGAGGAGGTGTGGGCGGTCGGCGGCGCCCAGGCAGTCGCGCTGCTCGCTTTTGGCGATGAGGACCTGGAGCCGGTGGACATGGTCACAGGCCCCGGAAACGTCTTCGTCGCCGCGGCGAAACGCGTGGTCAATGGCGTGGTGGGCATCGACGCTGAAGCAGGACCAAGCGAGATCGCGATCATCGCTGACGGCTCCGCCGACCCGGTGTACTTGGCGTACGACCTCATCTCCCAAGCTGAGCACGATGAACAAGCCGCATCGATTCTGATTACCGATTCGCCAGCGCTTGCAGAGGCCGTTAACCGCGAGATCACGGACCGCTACCACGTCACTCTGAACGCGGAGCGCGTGCGCGAAGCGCTGCAGGGACCGCAATCGGGCATTCTGCTTGTCGACGACCTCCGGTCCGCCGTCACCATCACCAACGCGTACGCACCGGAACACCTGGAAATCCACACCGAAAACGCGCGCGAGGTTGTGTCTCAGGTTGCCAATGCCGGCGCGATCTTCGTCGGCCCGTATACCCCTGTGCCGCTCGGCGACTACTCCGCCGGATCGAACCACGTGTTGCCGACATCTGGCACGGCGAGTTTCGCACCAGGGCTGAGCACCCACACCTTCCTCAAACCGGTCAACGTGGTGGAGTACTCCGCGGATGCGCTAGAGGAGGTGGCCGACGCAGTGGTCACGCTTGCGGACGCTGAAAGGTTGCCAGCCCACGGCGAAGCAATCAGGGTGAGACAGGAGCAGTAAGAGGAAAACCCAGCGCCGCTGACGCAGCGCTGGGTTTTAGTTGTTTCGGGATCTATTTCGCGTCGTACTCGACCTCATCCTCCGCAATCGCCTGCGGGCGACCGGTGACGAAGTAGAGGATCGTCATCAAGATCAGGAACGCGACACCGACGATGAGTGCAGTGTGGAACTCCTCCATCCACACCATCGTGCCAAAGGTGAACAGGATGAACGCGACGGAGAACCATTGCCCGTACGGCCAAAGCGGCACCGGGAACTTCAGGTTCTGCTCCTCGGCGGGGGAGATGTTGCGTCGAGAAGCAATGTGTGCGAGGAGGATCATCAACCACACAAAGATGGTGGCGAAGGTGGCCAGCGCTGCGACGGTTTCAAAGATGTCGGGGTAACGCTGGTTCAGGAAGACACCGACGATGAGAGCGATGATCAGCATGACCACCGTCATCACGGGCACATCGCGGTAGGTCTTCGCCATCGCCCGCGGCGCCAGCTTCTCCTTGGCCAAACCCGCGAGCACGCGGCCAGTGCCGAACAGGTCGGCGTTGATGGCGGACAGCGACGCACTCAGCACCACAACATTGAGAAGCGCTGCCGCCCAGCTGACACCAAGAGTGTCGAAGATCTGGACGAAGGGGGAGTCCTCACCGTCGATGGTGCGCCACGGGTTGATCATCAAGATGATCAGAATGGACAGCACGTAGAAAATCAGGATGCGCGCCGGGACGGTGTTCACCGCCTTGGGGATGGAGCGGTCCGGGTTCTCGGCCTCGGTGCCAGCGACGCCGATGATTTCGGTGCCGCCGAATGCGAACAGCACGAGAATGAATGATGCCGCCATGCCTGAAATGCCATTTGCGAAGAAACCGCCATCATTCCAGAGGTTGCTCACGCCCATCGTTTCGGGCTGCGAACCGAGGTTAAATGCGAGGATGGCGGCGCCGCCCACGATCATGGCTATCACAGCGCCGACCTTGATCAGCGTGAGCAGGAACTCTAATTCGCCGAAGAGCCGGACGGCAGCCAGGTTCGCCGCGCTAATGATCAGGAGCGTGACCGTAATCCAAACCCACGCGGGTGTTGTCGGGAACCAGAACTTCATATAGATCGTAATGGCGGTTAAGTCCGCCAGACACACGATCATCATCTCGAAGGCGAACATCCAGCCAGTGATGTAGCCGCCCCAGCCGCCCAGGTACTTGCGGCAGTACACGGCGAAGGAGCCGCGCACCGGGTTGCGCACGCTCATCTCGCCGAGCGCGCGGAGCATGAAGTACACCACCGCGCCGCCAAGCAGGTACACCAGCAGCACGGACGGGCCGGCCGCCTGGATAGCGCCTGCGGAGCCGTAGAACAGGCCGGTACCGATGGCGGAGCCGAGCGCGATGAAGTGGATGTGGCGGGCGTTCAGGCCGGGGCGTTTCGGTTTGGGCTTCGAGGTGGTCTCTGATGGTGCTGTCATAACAGACATAACTGTGCTCTTTCGGGAAGCAATGCGCGAATCGGAGGCGCGGGGAATGGGATTCAGGTGTGCCCGAAGCTGGGCGGCGGCGTCCCGGTTGGCCGTCGATAGGCGAGTGCATTGCTTCGCGGACGGGTCCGGGGGCGCGGCGCGAACGACATAAGCCTTGAGGTGTTGCCCGTGCCAACAAGAAACCCCCTGCGCGTTGAGCAGCAGAGGCTGTTAGCGCAGGGGGCTGGAGTCGGCCGACACCGCGCTACGGATGATGATGCAGGTGGGCCGGCTGGGTATTCAGCATCGCAGAACGCTCGGCCGTGGCCGAGGTTGCAAATGCGGTGCTGTTGATCATGTGGATGACCGTAGCACGGTGGGTGGTGCCTTCGCAGCGGATTGTGGAAACTATTGGCCACAATGCGCTAAGCACTACGCGAACACGCCGAATGTCCAGGACCCGAGAACGAGCAGGACCGAGAACGCCCAGCACACCGGGAACGCGAGGCGAATGTACTTGCCCATTTCGCCACGGGCGAGACCGAGCGCAAGCCACAGCGCGGGGGAGAACGGGCTGACGAAGGTGCCGATGACGTTGCCCACGATCATCGCGGACGCGGCGCCCATGCCGGATACACCGAACGCCTCGGCGGTCTGCTGCACGATCGGAAGGACAGAGAAGTAGTAGGCGTCCGTGGAGGTCGCCAGGTCCAGCGGTACACCCAAAAGGCCGACGATGATGTGGATGTACGGGCCGACTGCCTCCGGCAAGATGGCGATGAGCGACAGCGCGATCTGCTCGAGCATGCCAGTGCCGTCGAGGATGCCCAGGAACATCGCCGCGGCGAGAATGACGCCGGCCATGGACAACGCGGTGGGCGCGTGGCGGCGCAACACGTCGGTTTGATCCTCGAGCTGGGCAAAGTTGATCACCAGCAGCAGCGCAGTGCCGACAAGAAACGCCGGTGCTGGAGATGCGAGGCCGGACACGAGGACGCCGATCAGCGCGATAGTGATCAGCGCGTTCGCCCACGCCCCCCAGGAGCCGCTGCGCTGCGTGAACTCCAACTTGGCGCGTTCCTCCTGCTGGAGGTTAGAGAAGTCCTCGGCGACGGCGTTGACGTCTACGGTGCCCGCGTCCGGGCCTGCGGCGGATGCGCGGCGGCCTTCCACCACGCCGAAAATGGCGGCGACGATGAATACGAGCACAATGGCGACGCCCTGAACCGGAAGCAGGTGGGCCCAGATCTCGTTCGGTGACGGGCCGATGACTGAGCTGGCGCGGCCGACGGGACCTCCCCACGGCAGCATGTTCATCACGGATGCGGACAGCGCAACGATAGTCAGCAGCACGTAACGAGACATTCGCATCGCCTCGTACAGCGGGAGCAACGCCGGGATGGTGAGCAGAAACGTCGTGGAGCCGGAGCCGTCCAGGTGGGCGACGATGGCGATGGCGGCCGTGCCCAGTGTGACCAATAGTGGCGTGCCGCGCGTGGCCTTGATCAGCGCCTTGATCACTGGTTCAAACAGCCCGACATCGGAGAGAATTCCGAAGTAGATGATGGCGAAGATGAACATCACCACAACGTTCATCACTCGATCCAGGCCGTCCGTATAGAAGTCGGAGATCTCGGCGACGCCGGCGCCAGTTAGTACAGCACCGACGATGGGGATGAGCGTCATTGCGACGATCGGGTGGGTCTTGCCTTTAAGCAAAAGCCCGACCGTGACCGCGATGATGGCCAGGCCGAGCAGGGTCAGCGCGAGGGGAGAAGTCATGGTGGAATCCTAAATCACAGGCATGTTTGCACTGTGGTTCAGGTCATGATGCGTAGCTCCTTGGTGCGGACGTAAACCGGTTACCTAGAACCGGTTACCAGGCGGAAAATCGGGGACTAGCCGGATGTAGGTAGCCGGTTTGGTACGGCGCGGGCAACTGGGGCGGCCCGGGTTACTGGGACGGCCCGGGTTACCCGGACGAGCTGTCCTCCGCCGAGCCCAAAGTCACCGGGACCATCACTACGCCACCGACGTCTTCGTGGAGGCAGTGGGTGAAGTCGCCGTCAGGGAAGTCCACGTGGAACCGGGGGAAGTAGTCAACGTCGCAGCGCCAGCCGTCGGGGGAGGTCCAGGCGTCGGGCGAGTGCTCGTCGCCAAGCTGCTGCTCATCCAGCGCAAAGTACTGACGTATGGCTTCGTTCACGCTGTTGCAGTCGGTGCCCTTTTGGGTGGCCACCGCCACAAGCTGGCGGTTCTCCTGCGGCTTGGATATGCCGCAGATTGTGCCTTCCTCCGCCGAGCTGAGGTCGATGTTGTCCAAGCTGTCCCCGGCGAGGTAGGGGATGGGGGTCTTCTTGCCAATGCGCTGGTAGTCCACCACGGGGCTAAACGGGTAGGGCTCCGAATTCTTGATCACCACGGCGTTGGCGCCGCGTTTGACCAGAACAGTGTCCTCGGTCGGCCTAGCCAGGATGAATCCGCTGGCGTTGACTTTCTCGCCGGGTTTGAGCTCATTCGTGTCCGAGGTCAGCTCGATCTTTCTGGATTCGTTACCCGAGAAACCGAAGACCGTGCCGTATTCGAGAGTCATGCGAGCGCGAGTACCTACGTGGATGGCGTCGCAGCCGAACGGGATCAGCGCGTCCATGTCGGTTGGGTCGAGCGGCACCGTGCATCCGTTACTCCCGGTGCCGGGGAAGGTAAACAAGTACGCGTCGTGGTCCAAGAAGTCCTCGGCGGGCACCTCCGTGAGCGCATCCAAGTCGATCTGGCCTTGGTCATTGAGCGCGCTGGGCTCGTCCGCAGTGCTATCTACAGGGCTTTCTACTGGGCTTTCTTCAGTGCTTTCGGACGAGCCGCAGGCCGCCATCGCCAACGCAGACGCGGCAAGGACGGCGAGGGTGGCGGTGCGGCGGTCGTGGGCCTTGCGTGCTGCGGAGTTGGGGTCCATCGTCGGGGCTCCTTCGAGGGGTGGGGCAGAGGTGACGTCGATAGGCGATGTGATTTGCATTACGCATCATAGATCGATGTAAAACAGATCGCAGTGCGGAAACGGTAAATCACTGCAACGGCGCACAATGGCGTACGCTGAGCCCACGATGAGCATTTCCGAAAACGCCACCGGCGGCGAGAATGGGCCGGACATGAATGAGTCGGAAAATCAGAACAACCCGCAGGATGTCGCGGCCGAGATCGTTGAGGCCGTAGTAGAGGACACCAGGGATGCGGGGGTTTCTGAGGAGACCGGCGCCGCGGACACCGTGGCCATTGAAAACGACAATGATGTGCTGAAGCTTAACGACGAGCCTTCGGCCGAACCCGCCGCCGAGCCCAAGAAGCTCGAGAACGGCTTCGAAACCCTCGGCCTGCCCGACCAGGTCATCGAGGCGGTCAAGCGCGTCGGCTTTGAGCAGCCGTCGCCGATCCAGGCGCAGACCATCCCGCTGCTTATGGACGGCCGCGACGTGGTCGGCCTCGCGCAGACGGGTACCGGCAAGACCGCGGCGTTCGCGCTGCCGGTGCTGTCCCAGATCGACCCGGAGAAGCGCTACCCGCAGGCGCTGGTGCTCGCGCCGACGCGTGAGCTGGCGCTGCAGGTCTCCGACTCCTTCCAGAGCTTCGCCGACCACATCGGCGGCGTGAGCATCCTGCCGATCTACGGCGGCCAGGCCTACGGCATCCAGCTGTCCGGGCTGCGCCGCGGCGCCCAGGTCATCGTGGGCACCCCGGGACGAGTCATCGACCACTTGGAGAAGGGGTCACTGGACATCTCCAACCTGGACTTCCTCGTTCTGGACGAGGCCGACGAGATGCTCAACATGGGCTTCCAGGAAGACGTCGAGCGCATCCTGGAAGACACCCCGGACTCCAAGCAGGTGGCGCTGTTCTCGGCGACGATGCCGAACGCGATCCGCCGCATCTCCCGCGACTACTTGAACGACCCGGAAGAGGTCACCGTCAAGTCGGAGACGCGCACCAACACCAACATCACGCAGCGCTACCTGTTCACGGCGCACCGCAACAAGCTCGACGCAATCACCCGCATCCTCGAGGTGACCGAGTTCGAGGCGATGATCGTGTTCGTGCGCACCAAGAATGAGACCGAGGAGCTGGCTGAAAAACTGCGCGCCCGCGGGTTCTCCGCCGCCGCCATCAACGGCGACATCGCCCAGCAGCAGCGCGAGCGCACCGTGGACCAGCTGCGCGACGGACGCCTGGACATCCTCGTGGCCACCGACGTCGCCGCCCGCGGCCTGGACGTCGAGCGCATCTCGCACGTGCTCAACTACGACATCCCCAACGACACGGAGTCCTACGTCCACCGCATCGGCCGCACCGGGCGTGCGGGGCGTTCCGGCGAGGCGATTCTGTTTGTCACCCCGCGCGAGCGCCGTATGCTGCGCTCCATCGAGCGCGTGACCAACGCGACCATCGAAGAGATGGACCTGCCCACCGTGGATGAGGTCAACGAGTCGCGCAAGGCCAAGTTCATGGACTCCATCACCGAGTCGCTCGAAGCCACCGACCTGCAGATCTTCAAGACCATGGTGCGCGAGTACTCCGCCGCGAACAACGTGCCTATGGACGACATCGCCGCCGCCCTGGCCACCCAGGCCCTGGCCGGCGACGAGTTCCTGATGAAGGAGCCGCCGCGCGACAAGCGCGACCGACGCGACCGCGACCGCTTCGACCGCGACGACCGCCGCGGGCGCGGACGCGACCGCTTCGACCGCGACGATCGCGGGGATCGGGGCCGCGGCCGCCGCTTCGACGACAGCGGCAACTTCGACACCTACCGCCTGGACGTGGGCAAGCGCCAGCACGTCCGCCCGGGTGCGATCGTCGGTGCGCTGGCCAACGAGGGCGGGCTGAACTCCAAGGACTTCGGCCGCATCACCATCGGCGGCGACTTCACCCTGGTGGAGTTGCCGAAGAACCTGGACCAGGCCGTGCTGGACCGCCTGGTGGACACCCGCATCTCCGGCCAGCTGATCAACATCCAGCGCGACCACGGCGCACCCCCGCGTGATCGCGGCGGGCGTGGCCGCGGCCGCGGCGGCCGGGGAGGCTACCGCGGCGGGCGCGGACGCGACGACCGTGGCGGTTACCGCGGCGGACGTGGCCGTGGCCGCGACGACAGAGGCGGCCGCTGGGATTAACCCCCAGGGGGCGTGGCTTGGCGGTGGTGCTAGGTTAATGCGCATGTCCTCCCAGCGCACGCACCGTATTTCCCGAGCACTTCTGACAGCGGCCGTCGCGCTGGGGATGCAAGCCGCACCCGCCGACGCGCAGCAGCGCGTGGAACAAGGCGCGCCCGTGCTTGTCGACGGCACCGGCACCTGCACCATCGGCTTCAACGAGCCCGCCCGCCATCGCAGCCTCGTGGCCGCGCACTGCGGAGCCGAAGGCACCCGAGTCAACGCAGGCGGGGCCACCGGCACGCTGTTTCGCTCCAAGGCCTACGACGGCCACCTGAGCAACGACTGGGCCGCCATCCAATGGGACCCGGGCGTGGACGTCGGCGGCAACCGGTTCTCCGGCGACGCGTGGGTCCACGCTGGTGACGTGCGCCTCGGCGAGACCGTCTGCTACTTCTCCCGCACCCGCAGCGCGCAGACCTGCGGGCGCTTCTCTGGCTCCGCCGATGGCACCTTCTTCGCCGCAGCGCCGCTGAGCCATCCCGGCGACTCCGGCGGGCCGATGTGGGTCCCCGGCCGCGGCTTCGTCGGCGTGGTCTCCAGCATGTGGACCTCCAACCCGCTTCCGTTTTTGCGCGGCGGGGACTACGTCATCGGCATCGCGCCCCACGACGGCCCCGCCGTCCCCGAAGCCCGCCTCGTCGGTGTGTGGGGGCAAAACGCGCTGTTCCCCGGGCTGACCGGGCCGGTGGCGGAGGTGCTGAGGAAGGCGGTGGACGGCGTCTTCCGCGTGGTTGCCGGACTGGGCCTCGGCGGCACCCCCGCGCTGCGGTACACGTAGCGGGCAGGACCACACCACCCCCAGATCACCTCAGACGCACAAACCCTGGGATCCAAAGCCTGGGATCGTGCCGATTTTGGCCATTCCCAGGCTTTGGATCCCAGGGTCTGTGCGGGGGTGCCATCCAGGATCCCGGGCGCGGGCCGGAACTAGCCCAGCTAGAAAGGCCCAGCTATTCGCCGAAAAATCGGGAATAGCTGGGCCTTGGTAGCTGGATCTAGCGGGAACCCCCGCGCTCCTTACGCCGGGGTGGGCAGGAACATCAGGATCAGGGTGAGCATCCACAGCAGGTTGAAGATGCCGGCGCCGGCGGTTGCCTTCGCCTTGGACTTTTCAAAGTTTTCGGTCACATCGGACGGGTCGGCGTCGGCGGCCGGCAGTGCGCCGAGGGTGCCCATCATCTTGCGCTGCTGCGGGATGACCATGGCCAGCAGGATGGCCCAGGCGATCACGGAGAGCACGATGGCAGTGTGGAACCAGTAGTTGGACTTGTATGCCTCCCAGTCGAAAGCGAGCACGGCGGCGCCGAGCAGCGGTACGAGCAGGGAGAGCATGCCGTAGGTCTTGGTGATGCGGTAGAGCACTGACGCGCGGCCGGTGGCCTCCTCGCCGCCGGCGCGGGATTCCGCGGCCTGGCGCGGGAACATGGAAGTCGACACAACAACGGGGCCGAGCAGCAGGATGGCTGCGGCAACGTGCAGGAAGATGAGGAATGTAGTCATGGGGCAACACCTTACGGCATGGTTGGAAAATCCTCACAGCTCACTGCGCGAGAGCAGCCCGGCGACGCCGGAGCATGCGCGCCGCACGGCCCGCAGGTCAGCTTGGGGCAGCGGCAGAGCATAGTGCTTTGCGACGTCCACCATCCGGCGCCCATACGCACAGCGCGAGCGTCTATCCGTGGGCATCCATTCGGACGGGAGTTTGTCGCCTTTGGCCTGGTTAGCCGCGGAAGACACGGCGACGAGGTTGCGCGGGTCGTTGTAGTAGCGCTCCCGCGTGGCGTCGTCCCAGCGGTGGGCGCCTAGGTCCCACGCGGCGGAGACGGGCAGGATGTGGTCGATTTCCACATCGTGCGGCAGAAGAAAATCCCCGGTGTAGGGGTCTACAACTCGGGGACCATCCCACTGCGGCCAGGGCTGGGCGCAATCGGCGTCAAATGCGGCAGCCATCACCGTGGCGCGGGTGTCGCAGCCGCGGGCGCCGGCGGCCCAGCCGGGGCCGAACTCGGCTCTGTCGTAGCCGAGGATGGTGGTGCGGTGGGGCACCGTTGGGACGTCGATAGGCAATTGCCCCGTGGGAAACGGCACCACCAGAACAGTGAGGGCGGACAGGATAAGAAGGTATCGGCGCATACCTTCTTAGACTGCGGTGGAGCCTCCGCGGTTCCGCAGCGCTGCGGAGAAGTCCTCGTCCGGGTGGGAGAGGGCGTAGTCGGTGGCGGCTGCGGCGGTGTCGAACTCTTCTGCCACACCCTCCTTCGGGCGGGTGGCCAGGGAGACGATGACCATGGCCAGGGTGGCCAGGATGACGCCCGGGACGATCTCGTAGATGATGCCGGACAGCGCGTCCACGGAGCCCCAGACAAACGAGGTCACGGCGCCGACGATCATGCCGGCGATCGCGCCCTGGGAGGTGAGGCGCTTCCAGTACAGCGACGCCACCACCACGGGTCCGAACGCGGAGCCGAAGCCGGCCCACGCGAAGCCGACGAGGCCGAGGATGGTGTCGGACGGGTTCAGCGCCAGCAGCATGCCAATCAGGGCCACGCCGATGACCATGGCGCGGGAGAGCACGAGCAGGGTGGTGTTGTTCGGGTTCTTCTTGAAGATGCGGTAGATGTCCTCGATGAGCGCCGACGAGGTGACCAGCAGCTGGGAGGACATGGTGGACATGATCGCGGCGAGCACGGCGGTGAGCACGATGCCGGCGATCAGCGGGTGGAACATGATGCGCGCCAGGTCCAGGAAGACGGTCTCGTAACCGGACTGGTCGGTCACGGACGCGGACTTCTGGCCGAAGTAGACCGTTGCCACCATCGCGGTGAAGATGCCGCCGAGGTAGCAGATGGCCACCCAGATGGTGCCGGTGCGGCGGGCTGCCTTCGCCTCAGACGGGGAGCGCAGCGCCATGAAACGGGTGATGATGTGGGGCTGGCCGAAGTAGCCCAGACCCCAGGCGATGTTGCCGATGATGGTGCCCGCGGACACGCCGGCGACGACGTTGAAGTAGTTCGGGTTGCCGTCTTCCCAGGGGCCGTAGGGGTTGGAGGTGGCCCAGGAGAAGATGTCGGACGGGTTGTCCAAGGACATCAGCGCCATGATGGGCACGGTGATCAGGGCGAGGAACATCAGGCCGCCCTGCACCACGTCGGTGTAGCTCACGGCGAGGAAGCCGCCGATGAAGGTGTAGAGCACCGTGATGGAGCCGACGATGAGCACGCCGTGAATGTATTCGCCGCCGAAGGTGGATTCGTAGTAGCGGCCGCCGGAGACCATGCCGGAGGAGACGTAGAAGGTGAAGAAGAAGATGATGATCACGGCGGAGGTGAAGCGCAGCACGCGCGAGGTGTCGTGCGTGCGGTTCTCGAAGAAGCTGGGCAGCGTGATCGAGTTCTTGGCCACTTCGGTGTAGCCGCGCAGCCTCGGCGCGATCCACTTCCAGTTGGCCCAGGTGCCGATGAACAGGCCGATGACGATCCACAGCTCACTCATACCGGCGACGAACAGGGCGCCGGGCAGGCCCATGAGCAGCCAGCCGGACATGTCCGAGGCGCCTGCGGAAATACCGGCGACGAGTGGGCCGAGGCCGCGGTCGCCGAGGACGTAGTCGTCGTATTTTGTTGTCTTGCGCCACGAGTAGAACCCGATGGCGACCATCACCCCGAAATACAGGACGATGGCAAGCACTAGCCAGAAACTATCGGACATGTGCACTCCCTTGCGTCTTTGTAGATGTCGGTCACAGTTCCGCAACACTGTAACGCATCCTTTCGCCATTCTGTCCTGATCTGCAAAATTTGCTGAGTGGGCGCTGAAGAAATGCGTTCGAACGCTCGGCGCGGGCGATGTCGGTGTCGGTGGTATAAGGGTGGGTATGCCTGAATACCTTCTCCATGGCCTGTGGCTCCCCGAGTCCGGGCTTTCGGTGTGGGTTGAGCGCGTACAGGGCCACCGGATTGTGACCATGGATGACGTGCCGCCCGGCACGTTTCCGCCGATCGTGCATTCGCTTTTGGACGGCCAAAGGTTCCACCACTTCCATACCCTCATCCTGCAAACCCCGAAGGGCCGCCACGTCCGCTTGAAAGCGCCGTTGGCTCAGTTTGCGCCCGAGGACGCGGTGCGCTTTTTGGACAGCCTGTCGCACCTGGACGAGGAGTCGCCGGCGGCCACGCCTGCCCAGCGCGAGGCGGTGGCGCCGGACATGTACTGGATCCTGCGCATGTATAGGGGCCTGACCCAGTTCGTGCGCGCGGGACGCGTGAGCATCAACGTGCCGTACCACGACGGACTGTGGTACGCGCAGTGGCAGCTGGGCACCGGTTTAGAGGAGCGCAGCTGGCTGGCGGAGATGATCGCCGCCTCGCCGGGCGTGCTCACGGTGAACAACGCGAACTTGAGCGAGGATTGTGCGCAGACGTTCACGCACTGGATCGCGTCGGCACGCTTGCAGGGCGCGGCGGCGAAGGCGCCGACCAGGCCGTACCCGTGGCACGATTTTGTGAAGTCGCTGCTCTACAGCATGCCGTTGCGCCGCGGCGGGGCGGTGCTGGCCCGGCAGATAGGGGATTGGAACGGCACGATCACGGCGGTGAACCTGCAGCTGGTGTTCATCGTGGAGTCGCCGAGCGAGGCGGAGGAGTCGGGCCCGGACACGCTGTGGCCGGTGCGTGTGCAGGTGCGCTCGAGCTCGGATTCGCCGCGGCCAGTGCGGCTGGGGGATTACGACTCGAATACGGCGGACGTGTTGCGCGGTCAGCTCGACCATGCAATCGAGTTGACCTCGCTGGTGGATCCGGCGAAGTACGGCCGGTTCCGTTCCGCGGTGGACCACGGCTTCGACCCGAACGCGGGCGACTGGGACCTGTATTTGAACGGCGACGAAATTGTGAAGTTCGTCCGCGAGAGCGCGTCGTACCTTCGGGCGAACGGCTTCGTGGTGCTTTTGCCTCGCGCGTGGGCGACTGCGGAGACGGCCTCGAAGCTGAAAGTCAGCGAGCACCAGGACCCGCACGATTCCTCCACCGTGACCATGATGGGCTTCGACACCCTGGTCAAGTACGACTGGCGGCTGTCCGTCGGCGGCGTGGAGCTTTCGGACGAAGAGATGGCGCAGCTGGTCAAATCCAAGTCCGGCCTGATCAAGCTCCGCGGCGAGTGGGTCCTGGCGGATAGCCGCGAGGTGGCCAAGACCGCGAAGTACCTGGAGAAGCTGCACGACACCTCCCTGGAAACCGCCATGAGTGAGGCGGAGGCCGCCATCAAGCGCGCCCGAATCGCCCAGGCCGCCGGCTCCGATGACGCTGAGGAGCTGCAGCGCATCGCCGATGAGGCGCAGGCGGAGTACGAGCGGCTCAAGGCCGCCGAGGGCGAGGGCGTGGTCTCCGCCGCGGAGCTGCGCCAGCTCGCGCTGGAGGCGGGCGCGGACAGCCCGATCGAGTTCACCGGCTCGCGCTGGTTTACCTCGCTGGTCGGCGGCACGGACCGCCCGGCGCCGGAGCGGGTGGACATCCCCGACACCGTCAACGCCGAGCTGCGCGAGTACCAGCGCCGCGGCGTGGACTGGCTGTACTTTATGTCCCGCAACAACTTGGGGGCGGTGCTTGCGGACGACATGGGCCTGGGCAAGACCCTGCAAATGCTCACCCTGCTCGCGGTGGAACAGGCGGAGGGCACGCGGCGCGGCCCGTCGCTGATCGTCGCCCCGACGTCGGTGGTGAACAACTGGGCGCGCGAGGCGGCCCGCTTCGTGCCGGGCATGCGCGTGCGCGTCCACCACGGCGCGGGCAGGCTCAAGGGCGACGATCTGTTTGAGGCAGCCGACAACTCCGACATCGTCATCACGTCCTACGGCACCGCCGCGCGCGACGCCAAGGATCTGGCGGCGGTGCAGTGGGATCACGTGGTGTTGGACGAGGCGCAGGCGATCAAGAACGCGGGCACGCAGTCGTCGAAAAGCGTCCGTGCGATTCCCGCACGCCACCGCATCGCCCTGACCGGCACGCCGATTGAAAACAAGCTCTTTGAGCTGCGCAGCATCCTGGATTTTGTCAACCCGGGCATGCTGGGATCGCAGAGTTTCTTCCGCAACCACTTCGCCAAAGCCATCGAGTCGCGCAGGGATCCTGAGCTAGCGGACGAGATGGGGGAGCGGCTGCAGCGCCTCACCGCGCCGTTTATCCTGCGCCGCCTGAAAACGGACACGGCGATCATTTCGGACCTGCCGGACAAGGCCGAGCACGTCATCGCCGTGGACATGACCCCGGAGCAAGCCGCGCTGTACAAGGCGCTGGTGGACAGCACGCAGGCAGAGCTTCAGGAGCGCAAGGGCATGGCACGCAAGGGGCTCGTGCTGGCCACGATCACCCGCATCAAGCAGGTGTGCAACCACCCGGCGCACTTTCTTGGCGACGGCTCCGCGGTCACCGACAAAGGCCACCACCGCTCCGGCAAGGTGGAAAAACTCATGGAGCTTCTGGAGGAAGCCGCCGCGTCCGAGCAGCGTGTGCTGATTTTCACGCAGTACAAGGCGTTCGGCGACATCTTGAAGCCCTACCTTTCGGAGCGCCTGGGCGAGGACGTGCCGTTCCTCCACGGCGGCGTGGGCAAATCCGCGCGCGACGCGATGGTGGAGCGCTTCCAGCAGCCGGACGGGCCCCGCGCGATGATCCTCAGCCTGAAGGCCGGCGGCACCGGTTTGAACTTGACCGCGGCATCCATGGTCATCCACTTGGACCGCTGGTGGAACCCGGCGGTGGAAAACCAGGCCACGGACCGCGCGTTCCGCATCGGGCAGGAGAAGAACGTCACGGTGTACAAGATCATCACCCGCGGCACGATGGAGGAGTCCATCCAGGACATTCTGGACGGCAAGACCCAGCTCGCCGGCGCCGTTGTGGGCCAGGGCGAGGGCTGGATCACCGAGCTGGGCACCGAGGAGCTCGCCCAATTGATCAGCTACAGGGGGCAAAATGACTGAGAAGAAGCGTCCGCGGGAAGACAACGTCATCTACGCCAACTTCGGCGCCCGCAAACGAGTCTCCAGCGCGGCCGAAACCGGTGGCGCTGACGTCACCGCGTTCCGTCCGCAGTCGCTGTCGCCTGCGGCAATGCTCATCTTCAACGCCGCGGTGCGCCAGACCGACGTGGGCCGGGCGAAGCGCGGCGCGGAGTACGCCGCTCGGGGACAGGTGGTGGAGCTGCACCCGGTGTCCCACGGCGTGCGCGCGGAGGTGGTGGGCAGCCAGAACGACCCGTTCCGCGTGGCCATGTACTTGCCGCAGCGCGACGCCGAGGAGATCCGCCGCGCCACCGGCGCGATCGTGCGCGCGCCGGGCTCGATCGCCGCGGCGAAGGCTGGCACGTTGGACGAGGAAGTGCTGGAGATCCTGCTGTGCAAAACGCCGCAGGAGGTCACCTTCTACTGCGACTGCCCGGATAGCGCAGACGTGTGCAAGCACGCCGTCGCCGTGGCGCAGCGCACCGCGGAACTCATAGACAAAGACCCGAGCGTCATTTTCACCATGCGCGGGCTGCGCCTGGAGGAGCTGGAGAACCGCAAGCGCAATCAGGCGGAGGACTTGGCCAAGGAGAACGCCGAGCCCGGCTCCGACTACTTCTGGTCCGGCCGTCAGTTGCCTGAGCTGCCGCGTCCGAAGGTGGCGCCGATGATCGATGATTCGGACATCGACCTGCTCCACCGCGCGATGCAAACTGTGTCGTTTACCAACATCGACCAGTTGCGCGCGGTGGCGGACATTGAGGATCTCTACGACGAGCTCACCCGTTAGATCATGTGTTCGAATGTTCGTGCTTGGGTGTCGGCCGCAATGGTAGGTGTATAAGACATGACGCACACCACCTTCATCCACACCTCCGACCTGCAGTTAGGCATGCGCCGAAAATTCTTGTCGCCCGAGGCGCAGTCGCGTTTCGACGACGCACGGCTCCGCGCCGTCACCCGCTTGGGGGAGATAGCAACGGAGCGCGGCGCCGAGTTCATCGTGGTCGCCGGCGACGTGTTCGAGCACAACTCGCTCGAGCCCACCACACTCGGCCGCGCGCTCGAGGCGCTGCGCAAACTGCCCGTGCCGGTCTACCTCCTGCCCGGCAACCACGACCCCCTCGTGGCGGACAGCATCTTTCAGCGCACAGAGGGCATCGAGGGTGTCACGGTGCTCACGGACTCTGAGCCGGTGGTCGTGCGCGAGGGCGTCGAGGTGGTGGGCGCCCCGCTGCTGACGAAGCATGCCTCGGAGGACCTGTGCGCCAAGGCAGTCCGCGACCTGGCACCGACGGAGGCGGTCCGCATTCTCGTCGGCCACGGCGCCGTGGAGGGCTTCGGGGAGGAAGATGCGCATTCGCTTATCGACGTTGCTTCGCTCGACAACGCCATCGACCAGGGCACGATCGATTACGTCGCCCTCGGGGATACTCACTCCACCGCGGCGCTGACCGCTTCGGAGCGGATCTGGTACTCCGGCGCGCCGGAAACCACGGATTACTTCGACCGCACCCCAGGCGTGGCCGGCGGCGAGGTGGATTCCGGCAATGCGCTGGTGGTCACCGTGAACAAGGACGCCGGGCGCGCCGACGTCTCGGTGGAGAAGGTCCCGGTCGGTGCCTGGACGTTCGAGGCCCGCTTCTGGGAGGTAGCCAGCAGTGAGGATGTGGCCGAGGTGATCGAGGAGCTGAAGGCTTACCCGGAAAAGGACCGCACCGTGATCAAGTACGCGTTATCCGGCACGCTCGGGCTGGAGGACACGCGCACTCTCGAGCGCGAACTCGCCGAGTTAGAGCCGGTCTTTGCGGCGCTGTACCCGCGCGAGCGGCTGATGAGCCTGCACCTCGAGCCTGACGACGAAGAGATGGAGAACCTGCCGTTGACCGGCTTCGCCGAGGGTGCCATGCGTGAGCTGATCGGCCAGGCGGCCGGGGACAACGCCACCGCCCGCGACGCCGTGAACCTGCTGTTTCGCCTGTCCAAGGAGGTGAGCTAGACCATGCGCATCCACGACCTTGTCATCGACAACTTCCGCGCCGTCGAGCACCTGGAGTTGCGCGACCTGCCGGATACCGGCGTGATTGTCATCCACGGCCCAAACGAGGCCGGCAAGTCCACCATCCTGGACGCCATCAACACCGTGCTGCAGGAGCGCCATTCAGCCGGCGGCAAGAAGATCAAGATCTTCGCCCCGGTCGGCCGCGACGCCTCGCCCGAGGTCACCATGACCGCGACGGTGGGGCAAACGACCTTTACAATTCACAAGCGCTGGTTGAAGGGCAAGCTCTCAGAGTTGGAGATCCTCTCGCCGGTGCACAAGAACTTCACTGGACGCCAGGCGGACGACGAGCTCGCGCGCATCATCGCCGAGCAGATGGACACCAGCCTGGCCAAGACCTTGTTCCTGCGCCAAGAAGAGCTGGATCCGGGCATCGCCGCAGCCGGCATCCCGTCCATCTCGCAGGCGCTCGACGCGGAAGACGGCTCGGAGCGCTCGGGCGAGGAAGACACCGAGCTCATGGCCGCCATCGAGGCGGAGTACGCCCGCTACTGGACTGCCGCGACCCCGCCGAAACCCAAAGCCTCCATCACCACGAAAACCGACGCGGTGGACACCGCCCGCGAAACCCTGCGCGCCGCCGAGGCCGAGGTGCAGCAGCTCGCCACATTTGTCGACGAGGTGGCCCGCCGCGAAGACGAAATCCGCGCGGTGGACACGGAGCTGCCGCAGGCCCACGACGAGCTCGCCGAGCGCGAGGCCGAGTTCGCCCAGGCCAGCCAGCTCGCTTTACAGGCTAAGACCGCGGCCGAGCAGTTCGATCGCGCCACCGTCGCCAGAAAGCGCGCCGAGCAGGACCTCGCCGAACGCACCGCGCTGACCGAGCGCGTCGCCGCGCTGCGCGAGGAGGAGAAGGAATTGCAGGCCGCGCTCGCTCCGGCGCAGGAGGCGCGCGACGCGGAGCGCGAGAAGGTCACGGAGCTAACCCAGCAGGTCGAGGATGCGAAAACCCGCCTCGCCGCCGCCCGCACCACCCTGCGCGGCACCGAAAACGTCCGCGATCACGTGCGTGCTTCTCGACGCCTCACGGTCGTCACCGACCAACTCTCCCTCATCGGAGAAGCTGAGCAGGCCTACGCAACCTTGCTCAAAAACGCCCCCGCTCTGCAGGTCACGGACGCGGACGTGCGCAAGCTGGAGAAGGCCGAAAGCGAACTGACGTTGCAGCGCCGCCTGCGCGAGGCGGCCTCCGCCAAATTGGAGATCACCGCCGAGGGCAAAACTATCCAGGTCGACGGCGAGAGCGTTGAAGTAGACGGCACCGAGTTGGTCGCCGTCTACGAGGGCACGCGCCTCACCCTCGACGACTTCGACGTTGTCTTCCGCGCTGCGCAAGGCGCAGAAGACCCCCGCCGTGCTGTGGAGAAGGCCGAGGACAGCCTTGCTAGCTTGCTGTCCAAGCTCGGCTGCGCAGACGTCGACGAGGCCCGAGCCGCCCGCGACGCGTGCAAGGCCCACGACGCGGAGGTGAAATCCGCCCGCCAGCGCCGCGACGACGCGCTCGCCGGCACCGGCGCCGACGAGCTCGCTGCGGAGCGTGACCGCCTGTCCACCCAGATCGAAGAGCTCACCGAGGCGATCGACACCGCCGAGCTCCCCGACACCGAGCAGGCCGCGGAGCTGGCAGTGAAGGACGCCCAAAAGGCACTGGATAAGGCAGAAAAGGACGTCGATGCCGCCGACGCCGCACTCAAGCCTTACGCGGACCGCTCCGCCGCCAGCGAGCTGACTGTTGTGCAGACCAAGCTCGAGGCCAAGCAGGCCGAGGCCAGCCACGCCGCCGAGGAGCTGGAGCGGGCAGAGACCGCCGCGCCGAAAACCGAGCTCGTGGACACCGTCGAATCCGCCCGCGAGCAGGAGAGCGAGGCCAAGGAGGCTCACAACGTGCTTTCCGCTGAACTCGCAGCCGCCGACCCGGAGATCGCCCAGCAGATGCTCGAGGGCGCGAAGACGCGCCTGCAGAACCTGGAGAAACGCAAGGCCGAGGCCAGAAACCGCATCACCGAGCTGACCGGCCGCATCGAGATCGCCGCCGGCGCCGCCGAGAAAGCTGACCGCGCGGCCGCGGAGCTCGACGCCGCGGAGACCGAACTGGCCCGCACCACGCGCCGCGCCGACGCCGTGCGACTGCTGCGCGAGACGATGCACACCCACCGTGACGCCGCCCGCGCCCACTACACCGCGCCGTTCAACGATGCGATCCGCAACCGCGCCCGCGTGCTGTTCGGCCCAACTGTGGACTTCAACTTCGGCGACGACCTCACCGTCACCGAGCGCACCGTCGACGGGGTGAACGTGCCGCTGGACCAGCTCTCCGGCGGCACGAAGGAGCAGCTGGCCATCCTCACCCGCTTCGCCATCGCAGACCTGGTCACCGCCTCCGGCGAGACAACGCCGGTGCCCGTGGTGGTCGACGACGCCCTCGGCGCCACCGACCCGGAGCGTCTCGCCCGCATGAACTCGCTGTTTTCCCAGGTAGGGAAGACCTCGCAGGTGCTGGTATTGACCTGTTTCCCGCAACGCTTCGACCGTGTCGCCGCGGCGCGCACGTACTCCATGGACGAGCTAAAGATTGCGCCCATCGGCTAGGATCTGCCCGTATGAATGCACAACCGCGGTGGCTTGACGACGAAGAACAGCAGCTGTGGCGGCTGATGCTCGCGGGGTTTACCAAGATCTCGCGCACGATTGACGATCGCCTCCAAGCAGGCGGCGACATCTCTTCGCCGGAGTTTTCCGTGCTCGTCGCGTTGTCGGAGGCGCAAGACCGCACGCTGCGCCTGCGCGAGCTGTGCGAAGAACTCGGATGGGACCGCTCACGTGCCTCCCATCAGGTCACGCGCATGAAAAAGCGCGGCCTGCTCACCAAAAAGAAGTGCCCCGGCGACGCCCGCGGCGTGCTGGTGACCCTGACGGACCAAGGCATGGCCCACCTCGAGGAGGCCGTGCCGGACCACGTGGAGACCGTGCGGCGCCTCATCTTCGACCACCTGGACGCGGACCGCGCCGACAGAATCGGCGAGTTTTTCACCGACGTACTCGCTGCCGAGGATCTGCCAACCAACCAGCTCTAACAACCGATTCGTGAGCAACTGTCCTTGCGGGTTTGCGCCCGCAGGGGTTGGATGGGGTTTACCAAGCCCATGGATGAAAGGACCCCACGATGTCTAGCCCCTACAACCCGCAGCACATCAACCCGAGCAACTCCCCGAAGCGCCTCGAGCGTTCCATGACCGACAAATACATCGCCGGTGTCTGCGGCGGCATCGCCCAGTACCTCGGCGTCGACGCCACCGCGGTGCGCGTGGTCTTTATCCTGCTCGTCCTCATGGGTGTGTTCCCGGGCTTGCTCGCTTACGGCGTGGCCTGGCTGATCATGCCGGCTGAGTTTTAGGGCCTGCTCCCGTCGAGGAACGTGAACCGGACTTCGTCGCTAGGCAATTGCTCCAGCGCCTGGCGCACGCCCGGTCCGGTGCCTGAGGCGGGGTGGTTCATGTGCGCCAACACGATTGCCTCGTCAGGGGCATGCATGATTGCCGACGCCACATGGTTCGCCGTGGCAGTCGCCCCAAAATCGCCGTTGACGGTGTAGCCCGCGATGGCTACGCCGCGGTCGCGCGCGATGTCCACGGCAACATCGTCGTAATGGGCCGTGCCCGAGCGAAACCACGTCGATTCCACCCCGTAGTCCGCCAGCAGCGCCCGGTTGCCGTCGATTTCTGCGATGGCTTCCGCCGGTGTCTTGGTACCCGCGATGCCGTAGGCGGCCTCGCCGTTGACGCTCAGCGGCAGGTGCCTCGTGCCGTGATTTTCCAGGCGGAATAGGGGATCGGCCGCGAGCTTCCGCGTCGCATCCGGGTTCGCCTCGATCCAGGTGGCGCTCAAGAACAGCGTCGCGGGTACCGCGAACTCGCGCAGCGCGTCTATCAACCCTTGGTCCACGGCCGAGCCAGTGGGCCCGCCGCAGGCGTCGAACGTCAGCGCAATCGTGCGCCTGCCCGGTGTCACAGGCACCATCTCCACAACGCCGCGCATGGAGGTCCCAAACGTTTGTGGCGCCCGGCCCGCGTAGCGCTCCGGGCCCGGATACGCCGTCACTGTTTCGCGGACAGTGGAGGTGGCTGTCGTGGTCACTGTCGTGCCCTGCGGACCGGCACATCCCACCAACGAAGAAAAGCCCGCCACTGCCGTGGCGGACATGAAGGTTCTCCTGCTTAGCACAGGTTGACAGTGTAATTGCAGGGGGAGCGGAGTGCTCGTCGACCCCGGATGGGACGAGTTAGCTTAGGGGTAAACCCCTGCTTGGGGCTTGTACGAAACCTCCTGACCAGTTGTAGCGGGTTCGTGGCTACACCCCGGTTACACCGGGTTCCGACTCCGGTTACACGACAGAAGTCAATTATATGACGTGAGCAGGAGCGCTTTTTAGAACGGGAAGTCAGGAAATTCCGCTTCCGCCTCTTCCTGCCTCTCGGCAAGCTCCGCCCTCTACCGTGAACGCTCGACAAGCTCGTCAAAGGTGAGCACCTCCGGTGACTTGCGGTTCGAGCGGAAACTTTCAAAGCTACGGAACTTCGAGCCAATTCGGTTGCCTTGGGCGCGGCACAAATCGCGCATGGGCCGATCATCAAAAACGAGCGTGGTTCAACCAAGTATGCACCGTCGCCAGTGTTGTCTCCCTCGTTGTCCCTCTCAGCAATCCATCCGGCAAGGCTCTCCTTGGCGGCGCGAACCGTCGTCGAACCCCGAGGTGTCCCCGCTGCAAACGGGAATCGAGTCGAGGCTGCGGATGAGGTAGATAAGTTTGTTCGAGCCTTCCCGGTTCAAGATGATGAGGCCATCGAGTTTTGTCCCGTTCGGATCATTGCTTGGGGCCCGAAAACCGATCTCCCGAACTACACCAGGCTCGTGCGCAACTTGAATCTCGAGCTGGCGACGCTGTTTTTGCAACTTTGCCGGAATCTCTGCTCCTTCCACTGTCTCTTGAGCAGCACACACAGCTGCACCGCTACCCGGAACTTGACTAGTTCAGTGCTTGCTGTATAGTTCAGCGCATGCTGACTATTGCTTCGCGTCTCGACGTGATGAACCGCCTGGGTCGTGCACTGGCCGACCCCACTCGATCCCGGATCATCTTGACCCTGCTCGACCATCCCGCTTACCCGGCGGAACTATCCCGAGATCTGGACCTGACACGCCCGAATGTGTCCAACCACCTGGCATGCCTGCGTGATTGCGGGATCGTCGTCTCCGAGCCCGAGGGTCGTCGGACACGATACGAGATTGCCGATCCGCACTTGGCGCAGGCGCTGACGACACTGGTCGATGCCACCCTGGCAGTAGACGAAGACGCCCCGTGCATGGATCCCGCCTGCTCGCTTCCCGGATGCGACGTAGCTGGGGAGGGCGCATGATCCTCACCACAGTCTTGCAAGCGATAGGCCTGTTCGCAGCTACCAACATCGACGATATCATCGTGCTCTCCCTCTTCTTCGCGCGAGGGGCAGGGCAGAGTGGCACCACCGCCCGTATTTTGGCCGGCCAGTACCTCGGATTTGCCGGCATCCTCGTCGCCGCGATCCTTGTGACCATCGGCGCCGGAGCATTTCTGCCCCCGGCAGCTATTCCATACTTTGGTCTCATCCCTCTGGGCATCGGCCTCTGGGCCGCATGGCAGGCCTGGCGCGGAGACGATGACGACGATGACGACGAGGCCAAGGTTGCCGGCAAGAAGGTCGGCGTTTGGACAGTCGCAGGCGTCACGTTTGCCAATGGCGGCGACAACATCGGTGTCTACACCCCTGTATTCCTCAGCGTGGAACCTCTCGCAGTAGTCGCCTACTGCGTTATCTTCCTCGCGCTCGTTGCGGTCCTGGTGGCCCTGGCAAAGTTCGTCGCAACCCGCCCCCCGATCGCGGAAGTGCTCGAACGCTGGGAGGACATCCTCTTTCCCATCGTTCTCATCGGCCTCGGCATCGTGATCCTCGTCAGTGGCGGAGCCTTCGGGCTCTGACGGAGCAGCAGTGTTCCAAACGGCCCCGACCGGGCGCACCCCTCTCGGTTCAGACCCCAACAACTATCCGCAGCCAGTCCTGCGTGATCACAGCAACAAGACCGCTATGAAGCGCTGCAAAAACCGCGCCACCAGATGAGTACGGAAACTCTTCCGTGGCTCGGTCCGCGCTCATAAACAATCCGCGCTATAACCCGAGCAGGAACGGCGTTCAGACAAAGAAAAATGACCCCTCCGAACGAACGGAGCGGGTCATTTTTGTGTTCGCGGCCGTTTTCCTTCGGCCGGCAGGAGGTTTCGTGAAAAGATTGGAACAGTTTCGTGAAACCCCTGCTTAAGTGGTGTCCCCGACAGGATTCGAACCTGCGACCTTCGGTACCGGAAACCGATGCTCTAATCCACTGAGCTACGGAGACAATGCCGTCTAGGTTAGCACCCGGTATCACAGCCAACGAAATTGGAACGAACCCTAGGGTGACTCCCAGCTTCACCCCATGGATTTGCAACACCCCTGTCGCATAATCATTGGTGCGCGCCGCGGGAACGGCGTGACACGGGAAACAATGACAGCGAAACGGCCGGCCCCGAAAGGGGCCGGCCGTTTCGTTATGCCAGCTAAAGTGGCTACTTCACAACCATCACGATGAGGTCGCGCGGGCCGTGCACGCCCTCGACGCGCACGAGCTCGATGTCGGAGGTCGCGGACGGACCAGAGATCATGGTCGCCGGGCGCTCCGGATTGATGCGGGAGATCATCTCCGGCACGCCGAAGACGACGGTCTCAGGGCGCACGATGCAGATGTGGCGGTCCGGCACCAGGGACAGGGCACGGCGGCCGCACACGTCGCCGGACTCCAACACGATGGAGCCGGTCTGCGCGGAGGTGACCTGAGAGTCGGTGATCACGGCGTCGACGTCGGAAAGCTCGCGCGGATCGGTGTCGTTGGAATCCGGGCGGGCGGTGCCAGCGAAGCCGTCGAAAAGCGAGGCGTCGAGGCCGGGGGCGTAGACGACCTCGTTGCACTTGCGGTCCGCAAGCACCTTGACGATGTCCTCGGCGAGGGTCGCCTCGGTGGTCTCCACAACGTCCGCCTTGTAGTCCACGAGGCGGTCGATGAGGATCTCGCGCAGCTCCTCGGTGCTGAGGTCGGAGGAGGTGTTGTAGTTGCGAACCACTTCCACCTGCTCCGGCGTGTTGGACAGCTGCTGCGCGTCGCGGATGCGCTTGAGGATCTCGCGCTTGGCGTCCTCGTTGCGGGTGTCGCGCGGGGCAGAATTACCGGTTACTCGAGTAGTCATTTACTTGTCCTCTTCCTCGAAACGCTCGCCGGTGACCTTCTGGCCCTCCGGGACGCCCTGCTCGCGGGCCTCGGCCAGCAGGCGCTCGGCTTCCTCGGAGCCCCACCACTGGCGGAAGGACTTCTTCGGCGGCACCGCGACATCGCGGTACTCGGTCCAGCCGGAAATCGGCGGCGGCATGAGTTCGATCTTGCCGTTGAAGCCGCCGAGCACGCGGCCCAGAGCCACCATGCGCACCAGCTTGTCCCACACACCGCTGTGGCCCCAAACCTGGGCCAGGGAAGCGAACGCCGCGCGCTCAATGTGGCTCGGCTCGTTCTTCGCCTTCTGGTAGCGCAGCTCCAGCAGAATGTCCGTGATCGGAATCTTCACCGGGCAGACCTCGTTGCAGCGGCCGCACAGGGAGGACGCGTACGGCAGGGAGCCGTTCGGGTCGTCCGAGGAGTCGATGCCGGTCAGCTGCGGGGTGATGATCGCGCCGATCGGACCCGGGTAGGTGGAGCCGTAGGAGTGGCCGCCGGCACGCTCGTAGACCGGGCAGACGTTCAGGCAGGCGGAGCAGCGGATGCACTTCAGGGCTTCGCGGCCGATCTCGCTGGACAGGGCGGCGGTGCGGCCGTTGTCCAGGAGGACGATGTGGAAGTTCTGCGGACCGTCGCCCTCGGTCACACCGGACCACAGGGAGGTGTACGGGTTCATGCGCTCGCCGGTGGAGGAGCGCGGCAACAGCTGCAGGAACACGCCGAGGTCCTCGAAGCTGGGCAGCAGCTTCTCAATGCCCATGACGGTGATCAGGGTCTCCGGCAGGGTCAGGCACATACGGCCGTTGCCCTCGGACTCCACGATGGAGACGGTGCCGGTATCCGCGCAGCCGAAGTTTGCGCCGGAGATGGCCACCTTGGCCTCCATGAACTGCTGGCGCAGGTACTTGCGGGCAGCCTCAGCCAGCTCCGCTGGGTCCTGGGTCAGGGTCTCGTCCGTGTTCGGCATCTTCGCGGCGAAGATGTCGCGGATCTCCGCGCGGTTGCGGTGGATCGCCGGGACCAGGATGTGGGAGGGGAAGTCCTCGCCGAGCTGCACGATGAGCTCTGCCAGGTCGGTCTCTTGCGCGAAGATACCGGCCTTTTCCAGCTCCTCGTTCAGGGCGATTTCCTGGGTGGCCATGGACTTGATCTTGACAACCTTGTCCTCGCCGGTGGCCTTGACCAGGTCCTGGATGATCTCGTTGGCTTCCTTGGAGTCGCGCGCCCAGTGGACGTGGCCGCCGCGGGCGGTGACGTTTTGCTCGAACTGCTCCAGCAGCTCGGGCATGCGCGCAGCGACGTCGCGCTTGATGGTGGAGCCGGCCTCGCGCAGGTCCTGCCAATCGTCCACCTCGTCCACAACAGCTTGGCGCTTCACACGGATGGTGGTGGTGGCGTACTGGTAGTTGCGGCGCTTGGTTACGTCGTTGAGTTCGTGGTGCGCAGCCTTCTGGAACTTCTCCTTGCCGCGCAGGTGGGACGGGCCGCTAGCGTACGGCGGCATGGTGGGTTGACCGAGTGCGACCTTCACAGCATCTTCTCCTTCTTGTATGCCGCGGACGTCGGGGTCAGCGGGTGCTCCTTGGTGGAGGCGAGGATTTCCGCCATGTGCACAGCGCGGATGCCCTGGTGCTGGCGGGACATTGCGCCCGCGATGTTCATCAGGCAGGAGGAGTCGCCGGCGGTGACGTACTCGGCCTGCGTGTCCTTGATGTGGCGGACCTTGTCGGAGACCATGGCGGAGGAGACCTCCGGCATCTTCACGGAGAACGTGCCGCCGAAGCCGCAGCATTCCTCAGAGTTGGGCAGATCCACCAGCTCCAGGCCCTCGACGTGGCGCAGCAGCTCGGTCGGGCGGTCGCCGACCTTGATGAAGCGCAGGGAGTGGCAGGAGGAGTGGTAGGTCACTCGGTGCGGGAAGAACGCGCCCACGTCGTAGGTGCCTGCGACGTCCACGATGAACTCGGAGAGGTCGTAGGTCTTTTTCGACGCGGTCCTGGCGCCGTCCGCCAGTGCCTTGGAACCGAAACGCTCCGCCAGCTCGACGTGCTGCTCGCGCACAGCACCTGCGCAGGAACCGGAGGGGGCGACGACGTAATCGATGGAGGGGTCCGAAAACGCGTCAACGTAAGTTTCGATGATCGGAATGGCCTGCTCTTTATAGCCGGTGTTCACGTGCATCTGGCCACAGCAGGTCTGCTGGTCTGGAAAGACAACGTCGTAGCCCAGGCGGGAAAGCACAATGGCCGAAGCCTTGTGCGCGTCGGGGAAGAGGGCGTCGCCGATACAAGTAGAAAACAGCGCTACTCGCATGTTCGGACTCCTAAAAGATGAGATCACAGGGAAATAATGAAAGCCCCCGCAGGCTGTGATGACCTCGAGGGCTCCGATATTCGGTTGTCAGTTACGGAACGACCGGCGCAAGAGCGCTCAGAACGTTCGACTGAAGGAAGACTATCACGCACACAGCAACTAGGAAGCCGAAGCTCCAGCCGACGACCTTCTTGAAGATCTCGGACTCCTGGCCTTCCATGTTCACCGCGGTCGCGGCAATGGCGAGGGACTGCGGCGAGATCATCTTGCCCACAACACCACCGGTGGTGTTGGCGGCGAGCAGCAGATCCGGGTTGAGACCCAAGTTGTTCGCCGCGGTGACCTGCAGGTTGGCAAACAGGGCGTTGGCGGAGGTGTCGGAGCCGGTCACAGCCACGCCCACCCAGCCGAGGACCGGGGAGAAGAAGGCGAATGCCGGGCCGAGGTTGGCGAAGAACTCGCCGATGGTCACGGTCTGGCCGGAGTAGTTCATCACGTATGCCAGCGCCAGCACGAGCACGATGGTCAGAGCGGACCAGCGCATCTTCCGCACGGTGTCGGTGAATTCCTTGCCCACTTGGCCCCAGGTCAGGCTGTAGCGGCCGTTCTCGTTGAACACCATGTAGGCCACGGAGACGATGAGCGCGGAGAGGACGAGAAGCGTGCCGGGGTTGTTGATCCAGGCGAAGTTGTAGTCGCTGTTGACGGCCTGGCCAGATGCGTCGAGAAGCTTGCCGTCAAGCCCCGGCCACGGGAAGGAAATCTGGAACTTGTTCAGCCACTCCGGAATAGCGCTGCCGAGGTTGGCCAGGCCGAAGATGACAACGACGACGGCGTACGGCATAAGGGCCATCCAGACGCGGTGGCCCGGAAGCTCCGCATCCTCGGTGTGCGCCGGCAGCTCGAGGCGCTGACGCATCTCGTCGAGGCCCTTCGGCTGCCAGAAACGCAGCAGCACGAACGCGGCACCGAGCGCGACGATGCAGGCCACGACGTCGGTGAGCTGGTACGCGAAGTAGTGGGAGGTCCACCACTTGGCCACGGCGAAGGTGAGGCCGATGGTGAAGGCTGCCGGTGCGGTCTCGCGCACGCCGCGCTTGCCGTCGATGATCAGGGCGATGATGAAGGGGACGAAGAACGCTAGGAGCGGCGTCTGGTTACCGATGATCGCCGCGATGTTCTCAGTCTGCTCGACCGTGCGGCCGCCGACCTCGCCGGCGGTGGTAATCGGGATGCCCACGGCACCGAATGCCACGGGGGCGGTGTTGGCCAGCAGCACCACGGTCGCGGCCTTCAGCGGCGGGATGCCCAGTGCGAGGATCATGGTGGCGGTAATCGCCACCGGCGCGCCGAAGCCGGCCAGCGCCTCAAGCAGGCCGCCGAAGCAGAACGCGATGAGCATCGCCTGGATGCGCACGTCGCCGTTGCCCATCTTGTCGAAGACGGTGCGCAGGTCCTCGAAGCGGCCGGATGCGACGGTGATCTGGTAGAACCAGATGGCCGTCAGAATCACGAAGACGATGGGGAAGAGGCCGAACAACCCGCCGCGGAAGGCGGAGGAGATGGCCATGGTGGTGGGCATGTTGAAGCCGAGGATGGCCACCAGCAGTGCAACCACGAGCGCGACGGCGCCGGAGGTGTGCGCGCGGGCTTTGAATCCGAGCAGCATGATGAAGAACGTGAGCAACGGCAGGGTAGATACCAGCGCCGAGAGGCCCACGCTGCCACCGATCGCGTCGGTGAACACTTGGAATTGATCCATGGGAGGCTCTTTCGAGTCAGTACGGGCAATGACTGCAAACAATATGCCACCCTAACCCTGTTAGTGACGAATGGAGGGGTATCGCTTTGGTGTGACCTATTGCACCGTGCGGCCGGTGGGCATGCTGCGTGTGGTGTCGGCGGGTGATTTAAACTTGTGCCCCATGACGCCAGCTGAACTCGCAATCACCGTGAAAGAGGCCGCGACGCGCGTGCTCGCCGCCCACGACCTCGACGCCTCCGTCGTCCCGGACACCGTGACCGTGGAACGCCCCCGCAACCCCGAGCACGGCGATTACGCCACAAACGTCGCGCTCCAGGTGGCTAAGAAAGCTGGCACCAACCCACGCGAGCTCGCCACTTGGCTTGTCGACGACCTGTCGGCCAACCCCGCAATCGACTCCGCCGAGATCGCCGGTCCGGGCTTTATCAACCTGCGTCTCGCCGCCGGTGCCCAGGGCCAACTCGTGGCGAAGGTGCTGGATGAGGCGGAGAAGTTCGGCCACTGCGATCTCTACGCAGACGAGAAGATCAACCTCGAGTTCGTCTCCGCCAACCCCACCGGCCCGATCCACCTCGGCGGCACTCGCTGGGCCGCGGTGGGCGACTCGCTGGGCCGCGTGCTCGAGGCCGCCGGCGCGGAAGTGACCCGCGAGTACTACTTCAACGACCACGGCGGGCAGATCGACCGCTTCTCCCGTTCGCTCGTTGCCGCGGCGAAGGGCGAGCCCACCCCGGAAGACGGCTACGGTGGCGATTACATCCACGAGATTGCCCGGGCGGTCGTCGATAAGCATCCTGGCGCCCTCGATGGCGCGGACGCCGAGGTGCAGGAGACCTTCCGTGCGGCCGGCGTGGAGATGATGTTTGCGCAGATCAAGCAGTCCCTGCACGAGTTCGGCGTGGACTTCGACGTGTACTTCCACGAGAACTCCCTGTTCGAATCGGGCGCCGTGGACAAGGCCGTGCAGACGCTGAAGGACAACGGCAACCTGTACGAAAACGATGGCGCGTGGTGGCTGCGTTCCTCCGACTTCGGCGACGACAAGGACCGTGTCGTGCTCAAGTCCGACGGCGACGCTGCCTACATCGCCGGCGACATCGCGTACGTGGCCGACAAGTTCGACCGCGGCCACACCCTGGCTATTTACATGCTGGGTGCGGACCACCACGGCTACATTGCGCGCCTCAAGGCGGCGGCGCAGGCGCTGGGCTACAACGCAGATGCCGTTGAGGTGCTCATCGGCCAGATGGTCAACCTCGTGCGCGACGGCGAGGCCGTGAAGATGTCCAAGCGCGCAGGCACCGTGATCACCCTCGAAGACCTCGTGGACGCGATCGGCGTTGACAGCGCGCGCTACTCGCTGGTGCGCTCCTCGGTGGACTCCACCCTGGACATTGACCTGGACCTGTGGACGAAGCAGTCCTCCGACAACCCGGTCTACTACGTGCAGTACGCCCACGCCCGCCTGTGCTCGATCGGGCGCAAGGCAGCTGAAGCCGGCGTGTCCCACACCGACCCGGACCTGGCGCTGCTCACCCACGACAAGGAGGGCGACCTCATCCGCACCCTCGGCGAGTACCCGGCCGTCGTGCGCGCCGCCGGGGAGCTGCGCGAGCCGCACCGCATCGCCCGCTACACCGAGGAACTGGCCAGCGCGTTCCACAAGTTCTACGACTCCTGCCAGATCCTGCCCAATACCGGCGAGGAAGCGGAGCCGATCCACACCGCGCGCCTGGCCCTGGCGATGGCCTCGCGTCAGGTCGTCGCGAACGCCCTCGGCCTGATCGGCGTGAGCGCACCGGAGCGGATGTAAATGACCGTTTTCGTCTCCACGCCGTACGAGAAGGACAACGGTGACTTCAACGACCTGCCCGCCCACGTCTGGCCCCGCTGCGCCAAGCGCGAGGAGGACGGCGTGGTCACCATTGCCGGTGTGCCGCTTCCGGAGATCGCCGCGGAGTACGGCACCCCGGTTGTGGTCATCGACGAGGACGACTTCCGTTCGCGCTGCCGCGACATGGCCGCCGCGTTTTTGGCGCCCGAAAACGTGCACTACGCCTCCAAGGCGTTTTTGACCCGCCGCGTGGCCCACTGGGTCGACGAGGAAGGCCTCGCGTTGGACGTGGCCAGCGAGAATGAGCTGCGCATCGCCCTGGCCGCGGACTTTCCGCCCGAGCGCATCACCGTGCACGGAAACAACAAGTCGGACGAGTTCCTGCGTCTGTGCGTGGAGTCAAAGGTCGGCCACGTGGTCATTGACTCGCACCAGGAACTGGCGCAGCTGGAGGCCGTGGCTAAGCAAGTGGGCGTGAAGCAGGATGTCTTCGTGCGCGTGAAACCCGGTGTGGACGCCCACACCCACGAGTTCATCGCTACCAGCCACGAGGATCAGAAGTTCGGCATCTCGCTCGCTACTGGCGACGCCTTATCGGCCGCCGCCGCAGCCATCACCTCCGACTGGTTGGAGCTGACCGGCCTGCACTGCCACGTGGGCTCCCAGGTATTCGATGCTGAGGGCTTCAAGCTCGCCGCGGAGCGCGTGCTGGGCCTGTACGCCGAGATCTGGAAGACCCAGGGTGTGGCGCTGGGCTACCTCGATCTCGGCGGCGGCTACGGCATCGCGTATATGCCGGGCGAGTCGCCTCTGGACGTCAACGCCGTGGCGCGCGACCTGCTCACCGCGGTGCAGGAGGTCGCCGACGAGCTCGGCATCGCCGCGCCCACCGTAGTGGTCGAGCCCGGCCGCGCGATCGCTGGCCCGTCCGCGGTGACCGTCTACACCGCCGGCGTGATCAAGGACGTGGACACCTCCTACACCACGTCGCGGCGCTACGTCGCCGTCGACGGCGGCATGAGCGACAACATCCGCCCCTCGCTCTACGGCGCGCTTTACGACGCCCGCGTGGTCAACCGTTTCACCGATGGCGCCCCCACCGACACACGCCTGGTCGGCTCCCACTGCGAGTCCGGCGACATCCTGGTGGAGGAGGCCTCCTGGCCCGACGACATCGCCCCGGGCGATCTCATCGCGCTGGCCGCCACTGGCGCTTACTGCTATTCAATGGCCTCGAACTACAACGCGTTCGGCCGCCCGGCAGTCGTGTCCGTGCGCGGCGGCGAGGTGACGCCGATGGTGCGGCGGGAGACTGTCGAGGATCTGATCGCGCGCGAATATTAATTGACCGTCAGTGCCATTTGCGCGATAGTAGACAAAGCGGTCCACCGCTGATCCCTGCCACGTATGACGAAGGAGCTACTCGCAACATGACTTCCGCCACCGCCGAGGGATACAACGGCAACTACCCGGGCAAGGGCATCGGCACCCCCGTGGGCATTGCCGTGCTGGGCAAGGGCACCGTCGGTACCGAGGTGCTGCGCCTGCTGTCCGAATTCTCCTCCAACTTGGAGCACCGCATCGGTAGTCCGATTGAGGTGAGGGGCGTTGCAGTGTCGGACGTCGAGAAGCACAAAGATGCCCCCGAGGTCCAGGGGCTGTACTTGACCGGGGACGCACGCGAGCTGGTCACCCGCGACGACGTGGACATCGTGGTCGAGCTCATCGGCGGCATTGACTACCCGCGCGAGCTCGTCCTCGAGGCGCTCAAGGCCGGAAAGTCCGTGGTCACCGCTAACAAGGCCCTGGTGGCCGCCCACAGCGCCGAGCTTGCCGACGCCGCCAACGCCGCCGGCGTCGACCTCTACTACGAAGCCGCCGTCGCCGCCGCCATCCCGGTGGTGGGCATGCTGCGCCGCTCCCTTGCGGGCGACCAGGTGCAGCGCATCTCCGGCATTGTCAACGGCACCACCAACTTCATCCTCGACGCCATGGCGTCCACCGGCGCCGACTACGAGGAGGCGCTGGCAGAGGCCACCCGACTCGGCTACGCGGAGGCCGACCCGACCGCGGACGTGGAGGGCCACGACGCTGCCTCCAAGGCTGCCATCCTCGCCTCCATGGGCTTCCACACCCGCGTGACCTTCGACGATGTGCACTGCGAAGGCATCACGAAGATCACCGCCGACGACATTGAGGCCGCGAAGAAATCCGGCCACACCATCAAGTTGCTCGCTATTTGCGAGCGGCTTGTCGACGACGCTGGCAACACCACCGGCGTCAACGCCCGAGTCCACCCGACGCTGGTGCCCAACGAGCACCCGCTCGCGTCCGTGGACAAGTCCTACAACGCCATCTTCGTCGAGGCAGAAGCAGCAGGTCGACTCATGTTCTACGGCAACGGCGCCGGCGGCGCCCCCACCGCATCGGCAGTACTCGGCGACCTCGTCGGCGCCGCACGCAACAAGGTCCACGGCGGCCGCGCCCCGGCCGAGAACCCGTACGCGGACTACCCGGTTGTCTCGTTCGAGGAGGTGACCACCCGCTACACGATCAACATGACCGTCAACGACCGCGTCGGCGTCCTCTCCGATCTCACCGCCCGCTTCGCCAAGGCCGGCATTTCGCTGTCCGCGGTGCGCCAGGAGGAGTCCGGTGACGAGGCCCACCTCATCGTTGTCACCCACGCCGCCCGCGAGCAGGACCTCAACGCGATCGTGGAGCAGCTTTCGGGCCACGACGACGTGCTCGCCGTCAACTCCGTCATCCGGCTCGATTCCTAAGGGGCCCTCGCAATGGCAATCGATCTGCAGCCCGGCCTGAAAGTCAAGGTCACCGTCCCCGGTTCGTCGGCCAACCTGGGCCCCGGCTTCGACACCCTCGGCATCGCGCTGAGCATCTACGACACCGTGGAAGTGGAGGTCACCGACTCCGGCCTCGAGGTGGAAATCTTCGGCGAGGGCGCCGACGACCTGCCACGCGACAGCTCCAACCTCGTCGTCCGGGCCATCCAGTCCGGTCTGACCGCCGCCGACGTCTCCGCACCCGGCCTGCGCGTGGTGTGCCACAACACCATCCCGCAGTCCCGCGGCCTTGGATCTTCCGCGTCCGCCGCCGTCGCCGGCGTGGTTGCCGCCAACGCGCTGGCCGGATCCCCGCTCGACGAGGACGCGGTCGTGCAGCTGTCCTCCGAGTTCGAAGGCCACCCGGACAACGCCGGCGCATCTGCGCTCGGCGGGGCAGTGGTGTCTTGGACCGACATCCCCGTCGACGACCAGTCCAAGCCGTCCTACCGCGCCGTGCGCATCCCGGTGGACGAGTCCATCAAGGCCGTCGCCCTCGTACCCGACTTCCACGCCTCCACCAATGCCGTGCGCAAAGTGCTGCCGAGCCACGTCACCCACACGGATGCACGTTTCAACGTCTCGCGCACCGCGGTGATGACAGCGGCGCTGCAGCACCACCCGCAACTGCTTTTCGAAGGCACCCGCGACCGCCTTCACCAGCCGTACCGCGCCGACGTCCTGCCGGTGACGGCGGAGTGGGTTAACCGCCTGCGCAACCGCGGTCACGCCGCCTACCTCTCCGGCGCCGGCCCGACCGCGCTGGTGCTCACCACGACCGAGGTGGAGCCTTCGCTTCTCGACGAAGCCCGTTCCGCCGGCCTCCGCGTCATCGAACTCGACGTCGCCGGCCCGGCTACCGCGGAGCTGGTGCACGACTAGCAACAGTAGGCAATGAAAAAGAGCCGCACGTGGAATCGTGCGGCTTTTTTCTCTGTCTGGTCTAGTGCTTGTTCACGTACTTCTTCGGCTCCGGAAGGCCGCGTTCTTCGCGGACGCGACGGGCGGTGTACTCAAGGGTGACAAGCGCCTCCACAACCAGCTCCGGCGTCACCGGGAACGGCATGTTGTGGATAGTCTCCTCCTCGGCGGTGGCGGCCTTGGCAACCGCTTCCAAAATGTCGGTGTCCTCGGGAGAGAGACCAACCTCGGTCAGGGTGGTGGGCAGGCCGACGCGGGTGGAAAACTCGATGAAGTTTTCAACCTCCTCGGTCTCTGCGCCCTCCATGATCAGCTGGGCGAGGGTGCCGATGTTCACCTTCTCGCCATGCGTCAGACCATGGGTCTGCTCGGCGGCGGAAAGGCCGTCGTGGATCGCGTGGGCGGCCGCGAGGCCGCCGGATTCGAAGCCAAGGCCGGACAGCAGGGTGTTGGCCTCAACGACGGCGTCGAGCGCCGGGGTAACCACGCCGGCTCGGACGGCGTCGAGCGCTGCGAACGAGTCCTTGCGGAGGATCTCGGCGCACAGTTCCGCCAGCGCAGCGCCTGCGCGGGTCGGGTGGCCGCCGTTCATCGTCGTGCCGTTGCCTCGTGCGGTGGCACGCGCCTCAACCCAGGTTGCCAACGCATCGCCGATGCCTGCGATGAGGAACTTCTCCGGGGCACCGGCAACGAGCTGCGTGTCAATGAGCACCAGATCCGGGTTGCGGGGGAAGAAGCGGTACTCGTCGAAGGCACCGTCTTCGGTGTAGATCACTGACAGCGTCGAAGTCGGCGCGTCGGAGGATGCTGCGGTGGGCACGGAAGCCCAGTTGATGCCAGCCGCGAAGCCGGCCGCCTTCGCTGAGTCAATTGCGGAGCCGCCGCCGATGCCGACAACGACGTCGTGGTTGTTGTCCTTGATCAGCTTCACGGTGTCGTCGACACGCTTCGCAGTGGCGAAACCTTCGAACTGCACGCGGTTGACCGGCAGGCCTTCTTCCTTAAAGCCGTCGGTCAGCTGGTCTTCGATGAGGCCCCAGACTGTGTCGTCTGCGAGCAGGAGTGGGTTGGATCCCAGCTGCTTGAGGTATTTGCCCAGTTCATGGATGGCATCTTTGCCCTGGACGTAGCGGGACGGGCTGGAGAAAATACTGGTTTTCACTGTCATGCCCCTCAACCGTACCGAAAATCAGTTTCGTGGCGTGACGGAATTCGCCCTGCTGCCCGGCCCTGGCAGGGCGATAATGTCGAACTCGTCCCGGGCGAGGTGCTTGCGCAGGTCTTTCTTGTCGAACTTGCCCACGGACGTCTTGTCGATGGTGTCGACGAAGGTCCAGTACTCGGGTGCCATCCACTTCGGCAGCACGTCTGCGAGCCCGGCTCGCAGGCGCGCGGCGGTCTCGGCGGTGGGGGCCACCTCCGCGGTCAGCTTGGTCACGGCCAGCGGCCGCTCACCCCACTTGTTGTCGGGGATGCCGATGACGGCGCACTCGATGACCTCTTCGGACTCCATGATCAGGTTTTCCACCTGGGCGGAGTAGATCCACTCGCCACCGGAGCGGATGACGTCGCGGGCGCGGTCGTAGAGGGTGAGGAAGCCGGCATTGGTCACGGTTCCCACGTCGCCGGTGCGCAGCCAGCCGTCGGCGGTGAAGTGATCGCGCACGTCGTCGACGTCTTCGCCGCGGAAGCGCGAGGCGATCTCGCCGGGCTCCTGGGTGGGCGAGTGGTAGTAGCTGGCGGCGACCATGTTGCCCCGCACCTGGATTTCGCCCTGGGTGAGGTCGGTGGGCGCCATGACCTGGCCGTCGTTAACCACGCGGTATTGCAGGGTGGGAGCGAAGCGGCCCTGGGAGATGCGGTAGGCCCAGCGGGCCTCGCCGGAAGCGCCGGACGGCGGCCTGGCGACGGTACCGACGGTGGAGGTCTCCGTCATGCCCCACACGTGCACCACGTCCACGCCGTAGCGCTCCTCCCACACCTTGATCAGGGCGGGCGGGGCCGGCGAGCCGCCGACGAAAATCTCCTGCAAGCTCATGCGCTCGGGCGGGTTGTGTAGGTAGTGCACCATCAGCTGGATCCACAGGGTAGGCACCCCGTGGGCGACGCGCGGGTGGGTGCCCGCGATGAGCTTGGCCAAGGTGGGGGCGGACATGTCCGAATCCGGCAACACCAGCGGCGTGCCAGCCAAAAACGCGGCGAGCGGCACGCCCCAGCTGAGCACGTGGTAGATGGGGATGCAGCACAAAAACGTCTCACCGTGCGTCACGGCCAACGAGTCGGTGGCGCGCAGGCTCGTCGCCTCCAGCCACAGGGAGCGGTGCGAATAGGCCACGCCCTTCGGCGCGCCGGTGGTGGCGGTGGAATACACCAGCGCCGCTGCGGTGTTTTCGGGCAGTTCGGGCCACGGGTAGGACGTCGGTCGGCCGTCGAGAAGCTGCTCGTAGCTGTATACCTTGACTGAGTCGGGGAGGTGCGAAGCTGCGTCGTCAAGCGGTTCGACGCCCGTAAACGCCACCGCGCGCACGGTCGGGCAGTCCTGCAAAATTGTGCCCAGCTTCTTTGCCAGCCGCGGGTCCGCGACCACAACTTCGGACTCGGAGTGGTTGACAACGTACGCGATCTGATCCGCCATGAGCTGCACGTTTAGCGGATTGAACACCGCGCCCTTCGCGGCAACGGCGAACATCACCTCGATGTGCTCCGCGCAGTTGTACAGCAACGTGGACACGCGCTGGTCGCCGTCGATGCCCAGGTCGTTGTGCAGGGCATGCGCAAAGGCCGCGGCGCGTGCGCCGATCTCGGCGAACGTGGTTTCCTCCGCGCTGGATGCGCGCCACGTCGTGCACTTCGTGTTGGCGTGGGCTGTGATGCCGAACTCCAAAATCCTGGCGACGGAGAACGGCACCTCCTGCATCGTTGAAAGCATGCAGGCCATGTTAGCGCGGGCCTGATTAGCACAGGGCCTTCTATGCGCTACACTTCTGCGTGGATCGTGCGAATTGCACCCGTCCCGGAACTTCTCCGGTTGAGGGGTGCTGGCGGCGCTACCGGGAGGAACGTTTCCCCGGGCCCGCGAGATCCGTAAGACCGCACACGACCGCTACCGGTACATGCAAACGCGAATATCTGCGCGATTAAGCAGCTGGCTTAGCGACGAAAGGACACACGTGACCGAAACCGGCACCGCGGCCGACCTCGCCGCAATGAAGATTCCGGAGCTGCGCAAGCTCGCCGCCGAAAAGGGACTTAAGGGGGTCTCCGGGCTCCGCAAGGGGGAACTCATCCAGGCCATCGTTACCGGGCAGGTGCCCCGCAAGGCCGCCGCCGAGAAGGCTGCGCCGGCGGAGAAGTCTGCCGCCGAGAAGGCAGCGCCGGCGGAAAAGGTCGAGAAGCCGAGCCAGGCCGAGAAGCAGCAGCCTAGCGACGACGACGAGTCCCGCGGGGCATCGCGCTCGGCCGCACGTCGCGCCCGCCGCAACCGTGCACGCTCGCAGCACGACGAGCAGCAGGGCGGCGACAACCGCGAAAACCGCGACAACCGTGACAACAATGCCGACGGCGATAACGAGCAGAACCACGGCAGCGACCACGGCAACAACGACCGTGGCAACGACCGGGGCGGCCGCAACAACCACGGCAACCATGGCAACCACGGCGGCAACAACGACGACCACCACGGCGGGGGCCGCCGCGGCCGCCGCGGGCGCCGCAACCGTAATCGCAACCGGGACCACAACCACGGCGGCGGAAACAACGCCAACAACGACAACCAGAACTTCAACCCGGAGGACCTGCAGGAGGTCGCCGGTATCGCGGACGTGCAGGACAACGGTTCGGCGTTCATCCGCACCACCGGCTACCGCCAGTCCAACGCGGACGTCTATGTGCCACAGAAGCTCGTGCGCCAGTCGGGCCTGCGCTCCGGCGACGCGGTGACGGGTCAGGTCCGCGCCAACGGGCAGTCCCACTCGCAGGGCAACGGCCGTAACCGCCGCAGCTACAACCAGGTTGTGCGGGTCGATTCCATCAACGGCCAGACCACGGAGGCGGCGAAGGGCCGCAAGGAGTTCCACAAGCTCACTCCGTTGTACCCGAACCGCCGTCTGCGCCTGGAAACTGAGCCGAAGATCCTCACCACCCGCGTGATCGACCTGGTCATGCCGATTGGTAAGGGCCAGCGCGCGCTGATCGTCTCCCCGCCGAAGGCCGGTAAGACGACGATTCTGCAGAACATCGCCAACGCGATCGCCACCAACAACCCGGAGTGCTACCTCATGGTGGTGCTGGTGGATGAGCGTCCGGAAGAAGTCACGGACATGCAGCGCAGCGTCAACGGCGAAGTCATTGCCTCCACGTTCGACCGTCCGCCGTCAGAGCACACCGCTGTGGCCGAGCTTGCCATCGAGCGCGCGAAGCGCCTGGTGGAGATGGGCCAGGACGTGGTGGTCCTGCTGGATTCCATCACCCGCCTGGGCCGCGCCTACAACAACTCCTCCCCGGCGTCCGGCCGCATCCTCTCCGGCGGTGTGGACTCCAACGCGCTGTACCCGCCGAAGCGCTTCCTGGGCGCTGCCCGCAACATCGAGGAGGGCGGTTCGCTGACGATCATCGCCACCGCGATGGTGGAGACCGGCTCGGCTGGCGACACCGTGATCTTCGAGGAGTTCAAGGGCACCGGCAACGCCGAGCTCAAGCTGGATCGCAAGATCGCGGAGCGCCGCGTGTTCCCGGCTGTGGACGTCAACCCCTCCGGCACCCGCAAGGACGAGCTGCTGATGAGCCCGGAGGAGGCGCGCGTGATGCACAAGCTGCGCCGCATCCTCTCCGCGCTGGATCCGCAGCAGTCCATTGACATGCTGATTAAGCAGCTGAAGAAGACGAAGACCAACGGCGAGTTCCTGATCGGCGTGGCCAACTCTGCACCGATGGCGCAGACGGAAAACGACGAGGAGGACTACTCCTAATGGCAGAGAAATCGCAGGTTTCGCTTGTCGACGACTACGTGGCCGAATACCAGGGCATCCAGGCCCAGATGGGCGACCCGGAGGTGGCGGGCGACCAGGACCAGTTCCGCAAGCTGTCCAAGCGCTACGCGGAGCTGCAGCCGATCATCAACGTCTACAACGACCTGACCCAGGCGCAGGAGGACCACGAGGCCGCGGCCGAGATGGCCAACGAGGACAAGGAGTTTGCCGAGGAGGCCAAGCGCCTTGAGGGCGAGATTGTCCGCCTGGAGGAGGAGCTGGCCGACCTGCTGGCCCCGCGCGACGAGCACGACGGCGACGACATCATCATGGAGCTCAAGGCCGGCGCCGGCGGCGAGGAAGCCGCGCTGTTCGCTGGCGACCTTGCGCGCATGTACCAGAAGTACTGCGAGAAGCATGCCCTGACCTGGGAGGTGCTCGACGTCGCCGAGTCCGACCTGGGCGGCGTGAAGGACATGACTGTCGCGGTGAAGTCCAAGAACCCCTCGCGCGACGGCGCCTGGTCCAAGCTGAAGTTCGAGGGCGGAGTGCACCGTGTGCAGCGCGTGCCCGTCACGGAGTCCCAGGGCCGCATCCAGACTTCGGCCGCAGGTGTCTACGTCTTCCCGGAGGCCGACGAGATTGAAAGCGTCAACATCGACGACAAGGACATCCGCGTCGACGTGTACCGCTCTTCCGGCAAGGGCGGCCAGGGCGTGAACACGACCGACTCGGCCGTGCGCATCACCCACCTGCCCACCGGCATTGTGGTGACCTGCCAGAACGAGCGCTCTCAGATCCAGAACCGCGCCCGCGCCATGCAGGTGCTGCAGGCACGCCTGGACCAGCTGGAGCGCGAGAAGCTCGAGGCCGAGGAGGCCGAGGGCCGCGCATCCCAGGTGCGCACCATGGACCGCTCCGAGCGCATCCGCACCTACAACTGGCCGGAAAACCGCATCTCGGACCACCGCATCAATTACAAGTCCAACAACCTGGACTCGGTGCTCGACGGCAACATGGACGACCTGATCGGCGCGCTGCAGACGCACGAGCGCCAGGAGCGTCTTGAAGCCGAGTAGCGTCCGCTCGTTCCTCCCGGAAGCGGTGAATGCCCTCCGGGAGGCGGGCGTCGACTCTCCGGAGGTGGACGCCCGCCTGCTCGCCGCGCACGTGCTCGGCGTCGCGCCGATGCAGCTGATGTTCGCCGATGTGCCGGCGGACTTCGGGCAGCGCTACACCGAACTCGTCGCCCGCCGCACGAAGCGCGAGCCGCTGCAGCACATCATCGGTACCGCGCCGTTTTACGGCGTCGACCTCGCCGTCGGCCCCGGCGTGTTCATCCCCAGGCCCGAAACCGAGGTCCTCGCCGAGTGGGCGGTGCAAAAGCTTATCGACGCACCTTCGGACCCCACCGTCGTCGACCTCGGCTCCGGCACCGGAGCTTTGGCCATTGCGGTAGCCCGCGCTAGGCCGGACGCGACGGTGTACGCGGTGGAGCGGTCGGAGGCCGCGCGTGCCTACCTGCAGCGCAACGTCGATACGCTTGCGCCCCAGGTCAACGTGGTGGCGGGCGACATGACCGACCCGCAGCTGCTCGCCGGGATCCGCGCGGACGTGGTGGTGTCCAATCCGCCGTATGTTCCGGAAACGCCGGAGCTGCAGCAAGAGGTCTACGCAGACCCGCACGAGGCAGTCTTTTCGGGCGTTGATGGGCTGGCGGCGATTCGCGGGATCGTGCCCGTCGTCAAGCAAATGCTCAAAGATGGGGGAGTTGTGGGCATTGAGCACGACGACACAACCTCCGAGGCTGTGCAGGATGAGCTGCGCGCCGGCGGTTTTGCGGACGTGCGCGCGATGGAGGACCTGACCGGGCGGGCCCGGTTTGTCACGGCGAGTAAGCTAGCCCGGTAACTGCCCGACGGCCAAGGAGCGAACATTGAGGGAAACGTACAACTGCCTCGACCCGCAAAAGCGCATCGAAGGGGTACGCGCTGCCGCCGATGCCGTCCGGGCCGGACGCTGCGTGGTGCTGCCGACGGATACCGTCTACGGCATCGGCTGCGACGCCTTCAACAACGACGCCGTGGACACGCTTTTGGCCACCAAGCGCCGCGGGCCGGATATGCCGGTGCCGGTGCTCGTGGGCTCCTGGGTGACCATCCAGGGGCTCGTGCGCGAGTTCACCGAGACCGCAAAGACGCTGGTGGAAGCATTTTGGCCGGGTGGACTGTCCATCGTCGTGCCCGAGGCGCCCAGCCTGCCGTGGAATCTCGGCGACACGCGCGGCACCGTGCTGCTGCGCATGCCGAATCAGCCGCTAGCGCTCGAGCTTCTGCAAGAGACCGGGCCGATGGCGGTGTCGTCCGCGAACATCTCCGGCAACCCGCCGGCGACCACCGCCACCGAGGCGCGCCAGCAGTTCGGCGACGCGGTGCCGATTTACCTCGACGGGGGCACCGCGGAGATCGGGGAGCCCTCCACGATCATTGATCTTTCTGGCCCCGCGCCACGGATTTTGCGCGAGGGGGCGATTTCCGCCGAACGCATCGGTCAGGTCTTAGGGCTTGACCCAGAGAGCATGCGGAGGAAGTAACCGCCGATGAACGCCTCCGGTGTTCCGCTGCGTGAGCTGGGCCTCGTCTTGCTCGTGGCGGCTGCAGTCACGTACCTGGCCACCGGGCCGGTGCGGTCCATGCTCGTGCGTACGGGCAGGGTGGCTGAGATCCGCCAGCGCGACGTGCACACGCAGCCGACTCCGTCGTTAGGCGGGCTAGCTATGTTCACCGGGTTCTTGGCCGCCTACGCGCTCGCGCAGCAGCTGCCCGCGCTGACCCGCGGGTTCGCGCCCGTGACGCCGGAGATGACCGCGGTACTGGTGGGCGGGCTCGCCATCGTGCTCGTCGGTGTGGTGGACGACCTGTACGAGCTGCGCGCGCTGACCAAGCTGATAGGGCAGTTCGCGGCGGCGGTGATCATGACGGCCCTGGGCATCGTCTTTACCGTGTTTTATGTGCCGTTCGGGGAGGGCACCACGCTCATCCTGGATCAGGTCCAGGGCATGGTCTTGAGCGCACTTTTTACGGTGCTTTTGATTAACGCCGTGAACTTCGTCGACGGCATCGACGGGCTCGCCGCGGGCCTGGGCATGATCGCGGGTTCTGCGATCCTGATCTACTCGTTGGCGGTGCTGCACGACCAGGGCGGGGCCGTCTCCGCATACCCGCCGGCGATAATCTGCGCGATCCTGGTGGGCATCTGCGCCGGGTTTTTGCCCCACAACTTCGAGCCGGCGCGCATCTTCATGGGCGACTCCGGGGCGATGCTGATCGGGTTGTTGCTCGCCGCGGCGTCGATTTCGGCTTCCGGCAAGATCAACATGTCCCTCTACGGCGCGGCTGACCTGGTCGCGCTGGTCAGCCCGATCATTGTCGTGCTGGCGGCGATCGCGCTGCCAGTGCTGGACCTGGTGTGGGCGGTGATCCGCCGCACCGCGAGGGGGCAGAGCCCGTTTGCCGCGGACGCTGGGCACATTCACCACCGCCTACTGCGGCTGGGGCACACCCACCGGCGCACCGTGCTAGTGCTCTACATGTGGGTTTCCGCCGTGGCCTTTGGCGCGGTGAGCTTCTCCGTGGTGCCGTTCAAGGTCGCGGCGTCGCTGAGCGTGGCTGCACTGCTGGTTGCGTTCTTGCTCACGCTGGTGCCCTTGGCCAAGGGGAAAATTGGCCCGGCAGGTAGGATGAGCCACCGTGAAACCGCTTGAAGTCAACGACGCTAATGCCATGTCCGACCACCGCAAGCCCCTTGTGCGCGCTCTGAAGGTGGCGAGCTGGGCGCTCGTGGCGCTGACCGTGGTCGCCCTTATGGGGTGGGGCGCGGCGCGCGACCTGCCCGGCATTTGGGCCGCATTGATGGGCGTGGCCGTCGGCGGGAGCTTCGTGCTGCTGACGGCGGTCACCGTGCTTGCCACCTCGAACTCCTCCCCGAACGCGACCATGGCGATCGTGCTCGGCGGCTGGCTGCTCAAGATGGGTGTGCTGGTGCTGTTTTTCCTGTGGATCCGCGGCTACGACTTCTACGACCACCAGGCGTTCGGCATCACCACTATGGTCGCTTTAGTTGTGGCCTTGGGTGCCGAAACTTGGGGCTTGATCACCACGCGCACTACCTACCTGGATTAGGGGTAAGTGCGGCCTGTGACAGACCTAACAACCCTTCGAAAACGCGTTGTAGCAGCGCAGTTGCGGGTTTCGGGGGTCTGGGGTGGCGCGTCGGGGGGACAACTCCACAGGTAAAACCTACTTTGCGCGGATGGCCTGTTAGGATTACCGCTGGGTTTGTTCCGAGTCGATATCAACCCTCGTAAGCAGGGGAAACCGGCAGAAGAACGACATCCCCTGCCCCCGCGGAAGCAGATGTGCGACGGAGTCCGCCGCGGAGGCAGCCTTTGTTGAAGACGTCCATCGCACCGCGCGCCGAGCGCATCGGAGCGCGGCCCGAGAACGGGAGAGAACGCTGAGCGTTACAACTTTGGCCATGAAGGGTGAATTCCACGCACCTTCGCTTGGTCCAGAATTTTTCCCGGGGCAGACGTACGGCCAGCTCATTGGCGAAGACTTCGCTAATGGGTGGTTCGCACTCGATCGCATCATGCTCGTCCGCCTCTTCATGGCGGCGATTTTGGTGCTCCTCTTTGTTATTGCCTTCCGGAACCCGAAGCTGGTTCCCAAGGGGCTGCAGAATGTCGCCGAGATCGGTGTCGATTTCGTCCGCGTCAACATCGCGGAGGACACGCTGGGGAAGAAGGACGGCAAGCGGTTCCTGCCGCTGCTGTGCACCATCTTCTTCACCACGCTGTTCATGAACGTCGCAACGATCATCCCGGGCCTGAACATCTCGCCTAACGCACGCATCGGCATGCCGATCGTCATGGCGGTTGCGGCCTACATCGCGATGATCTACGCCGGCGTGAAGCGCTACGGCATCGCTTTCTTCAAGCACTCGACCGTGATTCCCGGCCTTCCGCCGCTGCTCCACCTTCTGGTGGTGCCGATCGAGTTCTTCTCGACGTTTATTCTGCGTCCGGTCACCCTGGCTCTTCGTCTTATGGCGAACTTCCTGGCTGGCCACATCATTCTCGTCCTGCTGTATTCCGCCACGAACTTCTTCTTCTGGCAGCTGAACGCATGGACGGCAGTGAGTGGCCTGACCCTCATCGCAGCACTGCTGTTCACCGCATACGAGTTGATCATCATCTTCCTGCAGGCGTACATCTTCGCCCTGCTGACTGCGGTGTACATCGAGCTGTCGCTGCACGCGGATGCGCATTAACAAAGCGCGACCACACGGCCAACTGAATAACCCCACAATCTGTCACTCGCTCACCCGCAACCCGCGGGAGAGCACTTAGAAAGGGAACGACTTTCACATGAACGACATCATTCTTGCTCAGGCAGCGGAGACCGTGAACCGCTACGAGGGTCTCGGCACCATCGGCTACGGCCTTGCAACCATCGGCCCGGGCATCGGCATCGGCATGCTCGTCGGCAAGACCGTCGAGGGCATGGCCCGCCAGCCGGAGATGGCTGGCCAGCTGCGCACCACCATGTTCCTGGGTATCGCCTTCGTTGAGGCGCTTGCCCTGATCGGCCTCGTCGCCGGCTTCCTGTTCTAAAAAACACGAACGAATAACCCGTACATTTTTTAGATCAGGAGCAACCAATGACTAACGTCACTGCATTCCTCGCTGCCGCAGAGGCCAGCGAGAAGCTGCCGCTGGAGAATGAACCTTCCATTCTTCTGCCGGCCGCCTACGACGTGGTTTGGTCTCTTGTCGTTTTCATCATCGTCGGCCTACTTTTTGCGAAGTACGTCATTCCGAAGTTCCAGGAAGTGCTGGCGGAGCGCGAAGACCGAATCAAGGGTGGCATCGAGCGTGCTGAGGTCGCCCAAAAGGAAGCCAAGGCTGCCCTGGAGAAGAACAACGCCGAGCTTGCGGAGGCGCGCCACGAGGCCGCTGAGATCCGTGAAGCCGCCCGCACCCGCGGCAAGGAAATCGAGGCTGAGTCCCGTGCCCGCGCCGAGGAAGAGGCCCGCCGCATCATCGCCTCCGGCGAGAAGCAGCTGCAGGCCTCCCGCGAGGAGGTTGTCGCTGAGCTGCGCAACGAGATGGGCCAGAACTCCATCTCGCTGGCTGAGCGTCTGCTGGGCACCGAGCTGTCGGATTCGACCCGCCGCTCGAATACGATCGACGAGTTCCTGAGCGAGCTCGACCACGTGTCGACGAGGAAGTAGGCGAGATGAAGGCAGCTAGTCGCGAAGCACAGTCGCACGTTACGGGCAAGCTCGAAGAGCTGATCCGGAACGCCGACAATTCCGTCGCCGTGGCTGCGCAGATCGGTACCGAGCTGTTCCTCACCGTGGACCAGCTCGACACCGAGCGCGCACTGCGTATCGCCGTGGCCGACACGTCGCTTAAGTCCTCGCAGCGCGAGGGCATCATCCGCGACGTCTTCGGCAACAAGGTTGCGGAGCCCACCTTGAACATCCTCACCGCTGCAGCGCAGCAGGAGTGGTCGACCCCGCGCGAGTTCCGCGCTGGTCTGGTCAACCTCGGCCGTCGCGCGCTCGAGTTGGGTGCCAAGGAGCAGGGCCAGCTGGAGCATGTGGAAAACGAGCTGTACCAGCTCTCCACGCTGCTCGAAGGGGAGAAGGAGCTGACCCAGCTGCTCTCCGACCGCACCGCGAACCCGGCGCAGAAGCGCGGACTGTTGGCTAGCGTGATTTACGGCAAGGTGACGATGTTCACCGAGGCACTGGCATTGCAGGTTATCGGCCGCCCCCACCACAACCCCGTCGACGACTTGGCCGAGCTGGCCGCAGGCGTCGCGGAGCAGCGTGGCAAGGCTGTCGCTCGCGTGAAAGCCGCTGAGGCACTCAGCGACACCCAGCGCGATGCACTAGCCCGCAAGCTGGAGCAGATTTACGGTCGCGAGATGGCCATCCACTCTGAGGTTGACCCCAGCCTCCTCGGCGGAATGGTTGTCCGTGTGGGCGATGAGGTCATCGACGGTTCGACGCGCGGGAAGATTAACCGCCTTCGCACCGACATGGCAGCCCAGGCGGCCAAATAGAAAACAACATGCTGGAAGAAACTACCGAGAGCAGGAAGAACATGGCGGAGCTGACGATCTCCTCCGATGAGATCCGTAGCGCGATAGCGAACTACACCTCGAGCTACTCCGCGGAGGCCTCCCGTGAGGAGGTCGGCGTGGTGACTTCGGCTGCAGATGGTATTGCCCAGGTTTCCGGGCTGCCAGGTTGCATGACGAATGAGCTGCTCGAGTTCCCGAACGGCGTCATTGGCGTCGCACAGAACCTCGAGACCGACTCCATCGGTGTCGTGGTGCTGGGTAATTTTGAGTCCCTTTCCGAGGGCGACGAAGTCAAGCGAACGGGCGAGGTTCTCTCGATCCCGGTCGGCGAGAACTTCCTCGGCCGCGTGATTAACCCCCTGGGCCAGCCGATCGACGGCCTGGGCCCCATCGAGTCCAACGAAGAGCGCGCCCTGGAGCTCCAGGCCGCAGGCGTTCTCGACCGCCAGCCGGTCGAGGAGCCGCTGCAGACCGGCATGAAGGCGATCGACGCCATGACCCCGATCGGCCGCGGCCAGCGCCAGCTCATCATTGGCGACCGCAAGACCGGCAAGACCGCGGTCTGCATCGACACCATCCTCAACCAGAAGGAGTTCTGGGAGACCGGTGACCCGTCGAAGCAGGTGCGCTGCATTTACGTCGCCGTCGGCCAGAAGGGCTCCACCATTGCTGGTGTGCGCCAGACTTTGGAGGAGGCCGGTGCCCTGGAGTACACCACTATCGTGGCGGCTCCGGCATCCGACTCCGCTGGCTTCAAGTGGCTGGCCCCGTTCTCCGGGGCGGCCCTGGGCCAGCACTGGATGTACCAGGGCAAGCACGTCCTGGTGATCTACGATGACCTGACCAAGCAGGCTGAGGCCTACCGTGCGATCTCCCTGCTGCTGCGCCGCCCGCCGGGCCGCGAGGCATACCCGGGCGACGTGTTCTACCTGCACTCCCGTCTGCTGGAGCGTGCCGCCAAGCTCAACGACGAGCTCGGCGCAGGTTCCCTGACCGCGCTGCCGATCATCGAGACGAAGGCGAACGACGTGGGCGCCTTCATTCCGACCAACGTCATCTCGATTACCGACGGCCAGGTCTTCCTGCAGTCCGACCTCTTCAACCAGGGCGTGCGCCCGGCTATCGACGTGGGTATCTCCGTGTCCCGTGTCGGTGGCGCCGCGCAGACCAAGGGCATGAAGAAGGTCGCCGGTAACCTCCGTCTGGACCTCGCCGCATACCGCGACCTGGAGGCCTTCGCGGCCTTCGCGTCCGACCTCGACGCCGCTTCCAAGAAGCAGCTCGAGCGCGGCCAGCGTCTGGTGGAGCTGCTGAAGCAGTCCGAGCACGCACCGCAGCCCGTCGAGTACCAGATCATCTCGATCTGGTCCGCAAACGAGGGCGTTTTCGACGTCGTTCCCGTCGAGGACGTCCGCCGCTACGAGGCAGAGCTGCACGAGTCCATCCGCGCCAACGCTCCGCAGGTCTACGACCAGATTGCGGGCGGCAAGCAGCTTGACGACGACTCGAAGGCCGCGATCCTGCGCGTCAACGAGGACCTGGCACGCAACTTCCAGGCTTCCTCCGGCGAGCGCATTGTCCGCGAGGCCGAGGCAGAGCCGCTCGACTCCAAGCAGGTGGCCAAGAACCAGCTCAACGTCAGCCGCTCCTAGACCGCGTGCATCGCTACTAGGACAACTACTTAAAGGAAGGGAGGAAACACCATGGCAACGCTTCGCGAATTGCGCGACCGCATCAGGTCCGTCAACTCAACGAAGAAGATCACGAAGGCCCAGGAACTGATCGCCACCGCGCAGATCACCAAGGCCCAGCAGCGCGTCGAGGCGGCTAAGCCGTACGCCGACGAGCTGAAAGACGTCATGGAACGCCTCGCGTCCGCGAGCTCCCTGGCCCACCCCATGCTCCATGAGCGTGAGAACGGCCGGGTCGCGGCAATCCTCGTGGTCACCTCTGACCGCGGTATGGCCGGCGGTTACAACCACAATGTCCTGAAAAAGGCGGCGCAGCTGGAGCGCATGCTCACCGATGCCGGGTACGAGGTAGTCCGCTACGTCACCGGCAACAAGGGTGTCACGCACTTCAAGTTCCGCGACATGGACATTCAGGGTTCTTGGACCGGATTCTCGCAGCAGCCGTCGTGGGAAGACACTCACGGCGTGCGCCACCAGATCATCGACGGCTACATGGCAGGCTCCGAGTCCTCGGTGCCGCTGCGTGTCGACGGTGCGGAAGGTGGTTCCGTGCGCGGCTTCGACGTCGTGCACGTTGTCTACACCGAGTTCGTCTCCATGCTGTCGCAGGAGGCTCGAGTCGCCCAGCTCCTGCCGATTGAGCCGGTGCTGGAGGAGTTCAAGTACGAGCAGCAGGACATGCTGACTACTTCCGGCGATGTGCGCCCGGACATGAACTTCGAGCCCGACGCTGACACGCTGATGGAAGAGCTGCTTCCGGTGTACGTCTCTAGGTTGCTCTACTCGATCTTCCTGGAGTCCGCTGCAGCGGAGTCGGCATCGCGCCGTACGGCTATGAAGAACGCGACGGACAACGCTACGGAGCTGGCTAACGACCTGTCCCGTGAAGCTAACCAGGCCCGTCAGGCAAAGATCACCCAGGAAATCACCGAGATTATCGGCGGCGCTGGCGCGCTGTCCGGTAGTGGAGAAAGTGACTAAATCATGACTACTGCTCACTCTTTTGATGAGCGCAACGACGAGCTGGCGGGTGCGGCTTCTGAGACCGAAACCGCCCCGGCTCAGGTCGAAAACACTCAGAACCCGCGCGGTTCTGAGAACGGCCGTGTCGTTCGCGTCATTGGCGCAGTCGTCGACGTGGAGTTCCCGCGTGGCGAGCTGCCCGCTCTGTACAACGCGCTCGAGGTCGACATCGACCTCGGCGAAATGTCCCGCACGATCGTGCTCGAGGTTGCCCAGTTCTTGGGCGACAACCTCGTGCGCACCATCGCCATGGCGCCGACCGACGGACTTGTCCGCGGCGCCAAGGTGGCGGACTCCGGCAACCCGATCTCCGTGCCGGTGGGCGACCAGGTGAAGGGCCACGTGTTCAACGCGCTCGGCCAGTGCCTGGACGACCCGTCGGTGGGCGAGACCGGCGAGCGCTGGGGCATCCACCGCGAGCCGCCGGCATTCAAGGACCTCGAGGGTAAGACCGAGATCCTGGAGACCGGTATTAAGGTCATCGACCTGCTCACCCCGTACGTCAAGGGCGGCAAGATCGGCCTGTTCGGCGGCGCTGGCGTGGGCAAGACCGTGCTGATCCAGGAGATGATTACGCGTATTGCGCGCGAGTTCTCCGGCACCTCGGTCTTCGCCGGCGTGGGCGAGCGCACCCGTGAGGGCACCGACCTGTTCCTCGAGATGGAGGACATGGGCGTGCTGCAGGACACCGCGCTTGTCTTCGGCCAGATGGATGAGCCGCCAGGGGTCCGTATGCGCGTGGCCCTGTCCGGCCTGACCATGGCGGAGTACTTCCGCGATGTGCAGAACCAGGACGTGCTGCTGTTCATCGACAACATCTTCCGCTTCACCCAGGCGGGCTCCGAGGTGTCGACCCTGCTGGGCCGCATGCCTTCCGCCGTGGGTTACCAGCCGACCCTAGCCGACGAGATGGGTGTGCTCCAGGAGCGCATTACCTCGACCAAGGGCCGTTCGATTACGTCGCTGCAGGCCGTGTACGTGCCGGCGGACGACTACACCGACCCGGCTCCGGCCACCACCTTCGCCCACCTCGATGCGACCACCGAGCTTTCCCGTTCGATCGCGTCGAAGGGCATCTACCCGGCCGTGGATCCGCTGACCTCCACGTCCCGTATTCTCGAGCCGGGCATCGTCGGCGAGCGCCACTACGCGGTCGCTCAGCGGGTGATCGGTATTCTGCAGAAGAACAAGGAGCTGCAGGACATCATCGCCATTCTTGGTATGGACGAGCTGTCCGAGGAAGACAAGATCACCGTGCAGCGCGCACGTAAGCTCCAGCGCTTCCTGGGCCAGAACTTCTTCGTGGCGAAGAAGTTCACCGGCGACGAGGGCTCCTACGTCCCGCTCGAGGAGACGATCGACGCGTTCGACCGTATCTGCGAGGGCGAGTTCGACCACTACCCGGAGCAGGCCTTCAACGGTCTTGGCGGTCTGGACGACGTCGAGGCTGCGTACAAGAAGCTGCAGGCGTAGGAGGGTAGAACATGGCTGAACTTACCGTTCAACTGGTCGCGGTTGACCGCATGCTCTGGAAAGGCCAGGCAAGTATTGTCACCGCCCAGACCACGGAGGGTGAGATCGGCATCCTTCCTGGCCACGAGCCGCTCCTTGGCCAGCTCAAGGACAACGGTGTGGTGACCATCCGCCCGACCGACGGCGAGCGCATCGTCGCCGCCGTCCAGGGGGGCTTCCTGTCCGTTGTGGGCGAGAAGGTGACCATCCTGGCCGACTACGCCGTTTTCGCCTCCGAGGTCGACACCGCCGAGGCGGAGTCGCACCTCCACGACGAAGATCGCGTTGTCAAGGCTCGCTCCGAGGCGGAGCTCGCCGCGGTTCGCCGCTTGAACCAGTAACTGGTCTGGAAGGCATAAACGCCGACCGCCACGAACGCACCCCCTTCCCGGGAAACCGGGAGGGGGTGTTTCGCATTTGTGCGATATGATCACTGGCAAATGTCTATCCAGCGGAGTCGAGGAGGTTGGGCCGGGATGGTGGTCGTGGCGGGTATCGCAGCGCTTGTCCTGGCTGTCCTCGCCGCGGCGGCCGGCTGGCGCTTCGCGATGGTGCGCAACTCCGGCGCACGCGCCATGATGCGTGAGCTGCCGGCGCAGGGCATCCACGGCTGGCGCCACGGGGTGCTGCGCTACGACGGGGAGCGGCTGCTGTTTTTCAAGCTCCGATCTCTGACGTTCCACCACGACGTGGAGCTGGATCGCCGCGGGGTGGAATTCGAGGGCTTCAGGGACGTGACCGAGGGTGAACGGGAGTTCATGCCTGAGATCGGTCACGTCCTTCGCTTTTCCGGCCCGCAGGGGGACTTCGAGTTCGCGGCCGACCGCCACACGGAGATGGGGCTGGTGTCGTGGGTGGAGGCGGCCCCGGATGTGCGCAAGGAGCGTATCGACGTGCATTCGCTGGCCCAACGCGCGCAACGCGAGTCGGCGCAGCGTGATGCAAACGAGCGCTAAGCCCGGCTGTACCCTGACAGGCATGCGTCTTGTCATAGCCCGTTGCTCTGTGGATTACGTCGGCCGCCTGGATGCGCACCTGCCGGAGGCGAAGCGCCTGATCTTGGTCAAGGCGGACGGTTCGGTGTCCATCCACGCGGATGACCGCGCCTACAAGCCGTTGAACTGGATGACGCCGCCGTGCACCACCCGTGTGGAGCAGGTGGTGCACGTCGACGGCGAGGACACCGGCGAAGAGCTGTGGATCGTGGAGAATCCGAAGGGCGAGCAGCTGCGCATCACAATTTCTGAGGTGCTTTTGGACGAGACGAAGGAGCTTGGGCAGGACCCCGGCCTGGTCAAGGACGGCGTGGAGTCGCACCTGCAGGAGCTTTTGGCGGAGCACATCACCACGCTCGGAGACGGCGTCACCTTGGTGCGCCGCGAGTATCCGACTGCGATCGGCCCGGTGGACATCCTGGCGCGCGACCCGAAAGGCGGCACGCTTGCGGTGGAGGTGAAGCGCCGCGGCGGCATCGACGGCGTGGAGCAGCTCAGCCGCTACGTGGAGCTGCTCAACCGCGACGAGCTGCTGCGCCCGGTGCGCGGCGTGTTCGCGGCGCAGGAGATCAAGCCGCAGGCACGCACGCTCGCGGGCGACCGCGGCTTCGAGTGCGTGACCCTGGACTACGACGAGCTGCGCGGCATCGAGTCCGCGGAGCTGCGCCTGTTCTGATGCCGCGTAGGAACCGACGCCGGAACCAGACGCCGCGTTACGTGCTGCCCAAGGACGGCTCCACGTTCATCGGCACGCAGGAGATGGAGGGGCCGAGCTGGACCAACGGGGAGATCTTCAAGGTCCGCCAGATCGGCTCGGCGGCCGCGACGAAGTACTACATCTGCCCTGGTTGCAACCAGAACATCCCGCCCGGGGTGGCGCATGTGGTGGCGTGGCCACGCGATACCGGACGCGGCGCGGACGACCGGCGGCACTGGCACAAGCACTGCTGGCAGCGGCGCTAGTATTGGCCGCATGATTGCAGCGTTTTCTGTGGCACCGACCATGACCGAAAATTCCAACGCGGAGATGTCCGACGTTGTCGCCAGAGCGGTGAAGGTGGTCCGCGAGTCGGGCCTGCCGCACGAGACCACGGCGATGTTCACCACCATCGAGGGGGAGTGGGACGAGGTCATGGACGTGATTAAGCGGGCGACGCAGGCGGTGGAGGAAGTCTCCCCGCGCGTGTCGCTAGTGGTCAAGGCGGATATCCGTCCCGGCTACGAGAACATGCTGCAGCAGAAAGTTGAATCCCTGAACAAGCACTTGGAGGCGTAAGAGCACATGACCAACCCGCAGTTCACCGGCGGCGCGATCGACCTGGGAGCGCTCGCGGAGCGCAACGACGAGGCGCAGGCCGGCTTCGAGCCGTTCATCACGGTCACTGAGGCCAACGTTGAAAAGGGCGTGTTCGAGCGCTCCATGCAGATCCCCGTGGTACTGCTCATCGGCACGCCGCGCAGCCCAGACTCGGAGAGCCTGAAGGCGCAGTTTGAGAAGCTCTCGGCAGGCCAGCGCGCGTTCATGGTCGGCTACGTGGACGCGGACTCCACCCCGCAGGTCGCGCAGGCCATGGGCGTGCGCGTGCTGCCCACCGTGGTTGCGCTCGCGGGTGGGCGCCCGGTGGCCAACTTTGAGGGCAACCAGCCGGCCGACGAGCTCGAGCAGTGGGTGGGCGCCCTGGTCAGCCAGGTGGGCCCGCAGCTTAAGGGGCTTGTCGACGACAACGCGCCCGAGCAGAAAAACGCCGACCCCCGCCTGGACCGCGCGACCGAGGCGCTCAACGCGGGCGACTTCGACGCCGCCACGGCGGTCTACGACGATATCCTCGCTGACGACCCCACTAACGCGGGCATCAAGCAGGCCAAGGCGACCGTGGCTGTGCTTAAGAGGGTGCAAGGACAGGGGGAGCCGGAGGAGGACGTCGAGAAGCTGCTGTGGCTCGCGGACAAGGAGTTTGTCGCAGGCGACCCGGAGGCGGCCTTCGATCGTCTGCTGGAGCACGTCAAGGCCGAGCCGCGCGCCAAGGAGCGGCTGCTGGAGCTGTTGACGCTGCTCGAGCCGGGCGACCCGCGCGTGATCGCGGCGCGCACCCGGCTCGCGAGCGCCCTGTTCTAGCGGCGCAGGATGTAGTACTGCGCGCTCATCGCCGGCACGTGCAGCTCGGCGGACTGCTCGAAGCGGTCCCATTCGGTCGGCTCGGTGGTGAGCACCTGCGGCAGGTCGTTGCCGGCGCCGCCGTAGACGGCGTCGTCGGTGTTGACTAGAAGTTCCCACTCGCCGGCCTCGGGAAGCCCCAGGCGGTAGTTGGGCTGGGAGGCGCCGGAGAGGTTCACCACGGCGAGCACCGGGGTAGCGTCCACGCCCCAGCGGATGTAGGCGAGGATGTTGTTCGCGGCGTCGTCGCCCTTGACCCACTGGAAGCCCATCGGGGTGTTGTCCTGCGAGTACAGCGCCGGGGTGTCGCGGTAGACGCGGTTGAGGTCGCGCACGAGGCGCTGCACGCCGCGGTGGTAGCCGTGGCCCCAGCTATCGGAGATGTTGTCCCAGTTGACGGAGTGGGCCTCGTCCCACTCGGTGGTCTGGCCCCACTCGCAGCCCATGAACAACAGCTGCTTGCCGGGGTGCGAGAACATGTAGCCGTAGAGGGCGCGAAGGCCGGCGGCCTTGTTCCAGTCGTCGCCCGGCATGCGCGTCCACAGCGAACCCTTGCCGTGGACCACCTCGTCGTGGCTAAACGGCAGCACGTACCGCTCGGAGAACGCGTAGACCAGCGAGAAAGTGATCTCGTTGTGGTGGTAGGAGCGGTGGATGGGGTCCAGGGAGAAGTACTCCAAGGTGTCGTTCATCCAGCCCATGTTCCACTTCAGGGAGAAACCCAGCCCGTCTGCGTCCGTCTGCGCGGTCACGCCTGGCCAGGCGGTGGATTCCTCGGCGATGGTGAGCACACCGGGGTGCTCGCGGTGCACGGTGGCGTTCATCTCCTGCAAAAACTGCACGGCCTCCCAGTGCTCGCGCCCGCCGTACTGATTGGGCAGCCACTCGCCGGGCTCGCGGGAGTAATCCAAGTAGAGCATGGAGGCCACCGCGTCCACGCGCAGGCCGTCCAGGTGGAACTCATCGCACCAGTACAGGGCGTTTGCCACCAGGAAGTTGCGCACTTCGCGGCGACCGAAGTCGAAGACGTAGGTGCCCCAGTCTTTCTGCTCGCCGCGGCGCCAGTCGGGGTGCTCGTATAAGGCGGTGCCGTCGAAACGCGCGAGCGCGAAGTCGTCTTTGGGGAAGTGGGCGGGCACCCAGTCCACCAGCACGCCGATGCCGTTGGCGTGCAGCGTGTCCACGAGTTTGCGGAACTCGTCCGGGGTGCCCCAGCGCGCGGTCGGGGCGTAGTAGCCGGTGACTTGGTAGCCCCAGGAGCCGCCGAAGGGGTGCTCGGCCACGGGCAAAAACTCCACGTGGGTGAAGCCGTTTTCCACCAGGTAGGGCACGAGCTCCTCGGTCAGGGTGGCGTAGTTGGATCCCTGCTTCCAGGAGCCGATGTGGCACTCGTAGACGCTCATGGCGGAGTTGGTGGCGTCGATGCCGGCGCGCGAGTTGATCCACTCGCTGTCGGTCCACTCGAACTCGCTCGGCGCGGCCACCACGGATACGGTCTCCGGCGGGGTCAGCGTCCGCTTGGCCAGCGGGTCGGCCTTGTCCACGCGGGTGCCGTCGGCGATCTGGATGGCGTACTTGTAGGTGGCGCCGTCGCCGATGCCGGGGATGAAAATCTCCCACACGCCGGAAGAGCCCAAAGAGCGCATGGGGTACTGGTTGGGGTTCCACCCGCAGAAGTCGCCGACGACGGCCACGCCCTGGGCGTTCGGCGCCCACACGGCAAAAGAGGTGCCGCTGACCTCGCCCAGGGAGGTCTCGTAGGAGCGCACGTTCGCGCCGAGGACCTCCCAGAGGCGTTCGTGGCGGCCCTCGTTGATCAGGTGGAGATCCAGCGAGCCCAAGGTGGGCAGGAAGTGGTACGCGTCCGCCACGATGGCAGGCTCTGCACCCGGGTAGGTGACGCGGAGGCGGTAGTCGGGCGCATGCTCGTCGTCAAGCGAGATTGCCCAGATGTCGTCGCCGATGGGCTGCATGGCGCGCGCGCCGTTGTGGATGAGCAGCTCCACGCGCTCCGCGCCGAGGAAGCGGGTGCGCACGACGGATCCTGCGCCCACGCGGTGCCAGCCGTAGAAATCGTGGGGCGCGTGGTGTTTGCACTCGATGAGGCGCTGGCGGTCGCCTTCGGGGATGAGCAGGTCGGTGTTCATTGGCTTCCTTAGGGACGGTAGTCGTGGTCTGAGATCTGACGGTACGCAAGTGCTTCTCGACGAGCCGAAGGCACCTCCGGCAACCGGAAAATATGCGCGACGTTCTTCTCCGGCGCGAGACGGATGAAGTTACCGGTCTCGGCGGTGGTCCAGGTGTAGCGCTCGCCGGTGATCTGGTCGTGGACGTCGAAGGTTTCGCCGTCGTTTAAGCCGACCGCGGAGGCGTCGACACGCAGCATGCCCTCCTGGGTGGAGGAGGGATCCAGGTTGACCACCACGAGCACCGCGTTGCCGGTCTCCGCGTCCACCTTGGAGTAGGCGATGATGTTGTCGTTGGCGATGTCGTGGAAACGGATCTGGCGCAGCTGCTGCAGCGCCGGGTTGTCGCGGCGGATCTGGTTGAGCAGGGTCAGGTACGGCTCGAGCGACGCGCCCTTTTCCAGGGCGGCGGCGAAGTCGCGGTGGCGCAGCTGGTACTTCTCGCTGTCGTGGTACTCCTCGCTGCCTTCGGCCACGGGGCGGTCCTCGTAGAGCTCGTAGCCGGAGTAGACACCCCACAGCGGACTCATGGTGGCAGCCAGGGTGGCGCGCAGCGCAAAGGCCGCCGGGCCGCCCTCCTGCAGCGTGGCGTGCAGGATGTCGGGGGTGTTGACGAAGAGGTTGGGGCGGGAGACGTCAGCGACGTCCACGAGCAGCTGGGCGAAATCGGTCAGCTCCGCCTTGGTGGTCTTCCACGTGAAGTGGGTGTAGGACTGCGAGAACCCGGCCTTGGACAGCCCGTACATGCGCGGCGGGCGGGTAAACGCCTCCGCCAGGAAGACCACGTCCGGGTCGGTCTCGTGCACCTTCGCAATCAGCCAGTGCCAAAAATCCACCGGCTTGGTGTGGGGGTTGTCCACGCGGAAGGTGGTCACGCCCAGGTCCACCCAGTACATGAGCACGCGGTAGATCTCCGCGTAGAGCTTCTCCGGAGCGTTGTCGAAGTTGAGCGGGTAGATGTCCTGGTACTTCTTCGGCGGATTTTCGGCATAAGCAATGGTGCCGTCCGCGAGCACGGTGAAAAACTCCGGGTGCTCTTTTGCCCACGGGTGGTCGGGGGCTGCCTGGAGGGCGAAGTCGAGGGCGATTTCCAGGCCCAGCTCGTTGGCGTGGTCCATCATGTCGAGGAATTCGTCCTCGCCGCCCAGATTCGGGTCGAAGGCGTCGTGGCCGCCGTGCTTGGAACCGATCGCCCACGGCGAGCCGACGTCACCGTCCTCCGGGGTCAGCGTGTTGTTCCGGCCCTTGCGGTTGACCTCGCCGATGGGGTGGATCGGCGGGAAATACACGGTGTCGAAGCCCATGTCCGCCACGCGCTGAAGCTGCGCGGCGGTGGTGGCCCAGGTGCCGTGGACCGGGTTGCCGTTGTCGTCCACGCCGCCGGTGGAGCGGGGGAACAGCTCGTACCAGGAGTTGACCAGCGCTGCGCGGCGCTCCACCAGGATGTCGGCCACGGGCCCGCGGGTGACCAGCTCACGCAGCGGGTACTCGGCAAGCACGTCGCGCACCTCGGTTGACACGCACGGCGCGATGCGTTCGGCGAGCGGGAGCGTGTCGTCGAGAAGCGTTGTGCGGGCGTTTTGCAGCACCTGTGGCGCGGGGGTCTGGGCAATGGCCGCGGCGAACAGGTCCGCGCCGTGGGCAATGTCGTTGGCCAACTCGGCTTCGGTCTGGCCGGCGGCGAGCTTCTTCTCCACCGCATTGCGCCACGTGGCCATCACGTCGCTCCACGCGTCCACCCGGTAGCGCCACAGCCCCTTTTCGCGGGGGATGAAGATGCCGTGGACGTAATCCGGGCGGTAGACCTCCTGGCGCATCGGCACCGAGAACTGCTCGCCGGAAGGCGACACCAGCACCAGCGTCGCAGCGATCGCGTCGTGGCCCTCGCGCCACACCAGCGCCGAAACGGGCACTACCTCGCCGACCACCGCCTTCGCGGGCAGCGTGCGCCCGGAAACCTGGGGGCGCACATCGTCGATGCCAAAGCGAGCAACCATTTTTTACTGACCCTCTCAACCTGCCTGCATTCCATCAGCCAGGGTAGCGCGGGCCTCCCACACACGCGGGCCGAAATAGGTAAAGATGGATGCGTGAATGCGAGTGAGGAATTGGTGACAGACCCGGACCTGCTGGTGGACATGCGCGACGTGGAATTCATCCGCGGCGGCAACACCCTTGTGGGGCCCGTGACATGGCAGGTGGAGCTGGACGAGCGCTGGGTGGTCATCGGCCCCAACGGCGCCGGCAAGACCACCCTGATCCGCATGGCCTCGGCCCAGGAGTTCCCGTCCAAGGGCACCGTGTTCATCATCGGCGAGCGCGTCGGCGCCACCGACATGCGCGACCTGCGCGCGGCGATCGGCGTGACGTCCTCTGCGGTGGCGCAGCGCGTGCCGGACAACGAGAAGGTGGGCGACCTGGTCGTCTCCGCCGGCTACGCCATTTTGGGGCGCTGGCGCGAAGACTACGACGAGATGGACTACGAGCAGGCCCTCGAGGTGCTCGAGCAGGTCGGCGCGATCCACCTGATCGACCGCACCTGGGGCACCCTGTCCGACGGCGAGAAGAAGCGCGTGCTGGTTGCGCGTGCGGTGATGACTAACCCGGAGCTGTTGATCCTGGACGAACCGGCCGCCGGCATGGACCTGGGCGGGCGCGAGGACCTGCTGGCCTACCTGGGCGATCTGGCCATGGACCCGGACGCCCCAGCGATTGTCATGATCACCCACCACTTGGAGGAGATCCCGGCGGGCTTTACCCACGCCATGCTGTTGGACGAGGGCGAGGTGGTCGCCCAGGGCCTCATCAACGACGTGCTGACCTCCGAAAACGTTTCGCGCGCCTACCACCAGCCCATCGAGGTCACAGTGGACGAGGGCCGCTACACCGCCCGCCGAGCTCGCGCCAAGCGCGGTGGTGCGCACCGGGCGTAGGCCTGGGGATTTCGGCCATGCCCACGAGAAGGAACCACACCCAGGGCGTGCTGACGCACGACGTCGGCGACACCATCGACGTCCATGAGCGCAGCGGGTTTCAAGGTGCCCGGCTGTCCGCGACGGTGATGCTGCTGCGCGACGGTGCGGACGGTCTCGAGGTGTGGATGCAGGAGCGCGTGCTATCCATGCCGAATTACCCCGGCATCACTGTCTTTCCCGGCGGCGGGGTGGATTCGCGCGATTTCCCGCCGCGCGCGTGGGACGACGGCGAGCTGTGGCTCGGCCGCTCCGCGATTTCCCTGGCCCGGCAGCTGGGCGTGACCAAGTACAAGGCGCACGCGCTGCTGTTCGCGGCGGTGCGCGAGCTGTTCGAGGAAACCGGCACGCTGCTCGCCGTGGACGACGACGGGGAGCTGCTCGATGACGCGCGCCCCTTCCACGAGCACCGCCTGAAGCTGGAATCGCATGAGCTTTCGCTTACCGACGTGCTCCGCGAATCCAACCTCAACGTCTGCGCCGACCTGGTCAAACCGCTCGCGAGGTGGGTGGGCAAATCTGAAAGCGGCAACTGGTTCGACACCTTCACCTTCGTCGCCGCCAACCCGGAGGGCCAGGAACCGGATTCCAACACCGAGGAGGCGGACGACGCCAACTGGTTTCCACCAAAGCTGATCTTGGACGGCTGGCAACACGGCCTGGTGCGCCTGGCACCCTCGACGTGGGCGCAGCTGACTGAGGTCGCGCGCTTCCACGACACGGCAGAGGCGCTGGCTGCCGCCTGGCGCGCAGACCTGTCCCCGGTGGTGGGCGACCCGGTAGACGACGTGCGCTACCGCGACTTTTTCTCTTTCACGCCCATAGACAGGATTGGACGCCGCGGTGGGATTTAGCGTTGCAGAAGCCCGCTTTTTAGCGGCACACGCCGGGGAGGTCGCCGACGTTGCGCCGCAGGTGGCGCTAACCAAGCAATCCGTGTTCGCGGACCGCGGGGTCCTCGATGCCCGCTTCGGCGAGTACGCCCGCGCGGTCAGCGTGCTCATCTCCTCCCAGCGCGCGGCAGAGGGGAAGTTCCCGGAGCACTGGCTCACCGACGCCGACGCAGTGCAGCAGGCCACCCCGGCGCGCGTGGCGCGCGTGCGGGCGCAGCGCATTGCGGCGGCCGGGGTGGAGTTCGTCCACGACGTGACCTGTTCGGTGGGCTCGGAGGCGCCGGCGTTTCTTGATGCCGGCGTTGCCTGGCTCGGCTCGGACTTGGACGCCGCGCGCCTGGTCATGGCGCGGCACAACCTCGGCGCAGACGCCTGGCTGGCTCGCGCCGACGCGCTCGCGCCGGTGAGCACCGGCGGGGCGGTGGTGGCCGACCCCGCGCGCCGGGCCGGCGGCAGGCGGATCACCGACCCGGCGAAGCTCCTGCCACCGCTGCCGGACTTGCTTTCCGCGCATGCCGGCCGCGAGATGGCGGTCAAGTGCGCGCCGGGCATCGACTACTCCGGGTGGGACGGCCTGGTCAGCGTGGTTTCGGTGGACGGGGGCGTCAAAGAGGCGTGCCTGTACACGCCAGGGTTGGCGGGCGGAGCTCGTCGAGAAGCAGTGGTGTTGCGCGACTTCGAGGAACGCGTCACCGACGACGAGCTGGACGAGGTGGAGGTCACCGCGCCGCGCAAGTGGATCATCGAACCGGATGGCGCGGTCGTGCGCGCCGGGCTGGTGCGGCAATGGGCGGCGCGCCACGGGTTGAGCATGCTCGACGAGCACATCGCCTACACCACCGGCGACGCTGTGCCAGCGGGGTATAGCGGCTTCGAGTTCATCGAGGCGGTGCCGCTGCGCGCGCTGAAGAAAACGCTCGCCGGACACGGGGCTGGGGCCGCGGAGATCCTCGTGCGCGGGGTGGACGTGGACCCCGACCAGCTGCGCAAGAAGCTCAAGCTGCGTGGGGACAGGCAGATGGGCGTGGTGATCGCGCGCGTCGGCAACGACGCGGTGGCGCATGTGTGCCACGCGCGCGTGCACGCCTAACCTGGGGGCATGGTCTACCTCGATCACGCAGCCACCACCCCCATGCGCCAGTGCGCCATCGACGCATGGGTGGAGCACGCCGGTGCGTTGAACGCCGGCAGCCAGCACGCCGCCGGGCGCAAGGCCAACGCGGTGCTCGCCGACGCCCGCGAGCGCATCGCGTCCGCGGTGGGGGCGGATCCGGTGGAGGTGGTGTTCACCGGCTCCGGCACCGAGGCGAACAACATCGGGGTGCGGGGGCTTTGGAACGCCTCCGGCGGCGGCCGTGTGGTGTCCACCCCGATCGAGCACCCGGCCGTGCTCGAGGTGGTCAAGTCTCTGGGGCAGACTGAGTGGCTGCCGGTGGGGCGAGACGGCGTGGTCTCGGACCTTTCGGCGCTAGATACCCCGGCGGCGGTGGCGGCGGTGATGTGGGCGAACAACGAAACCGGCGCGATCCAGCCGGTGCGCGAGGCTGTCTCCCGCGCAGGTGCCGTGGGCACCCCGGTGCACGTGGACGCGGTGCAGGCGGTGGGGCACATTCCGGTGGACTTCCACGAGCTCGGCGCGGCCACCCTGGCGGCCAGCGCGCACAAGTTCGGCGGGCCGCGCGGGATGGGCATCTTGTTGGCCCGCCGCTCGCCGGCGCCGCAGCCGGTGATCCTGGGCGGCGGGCAGGAGCGCGGGATCCGTTCCGGCACGGTGGATGTGGCCTCGGCGGCGGCAACGGCGGCGGCGCTGGAGGAAGCGGTCGCCGAGATGGGGCAGGAGCAGCAACGGATCGCGGCACTGCGCGACGCGGTGATTGCCGGAGTGAAGGCGGCTGTGCCGGAGGTGATCGCTGTAGCGCAAGAGCCCCGCCTGCCCGGGCACGCGCACTTCATGTTCCCGGGGGCGAACGCGGACGCGCTGATCATGCTTTTGGACGCCCAGGGCATCCAGGTCTCGGCCGGTTCGGCGTGCGCCAGCGGTGTGCTGCGGATGAGCCACGTGCTCGAGGCGATGGGGTACTCCGAGCGCGAAGCGATGGGGGCGCTGCGCGTGACGGTGGGGCGGACGAACACGCGCGAGGACGTGGACGCATTCCTCGCTGCGATTCCGGAGGTGGTGGAGCGGGCCCGCGCCGCTGGCGCGTTGTGATTTGCGTGTCGCGTGTGGCACGTGTGAATTGAGTGGTTTAGTGTGTCGGGCATGCAGATCACTCGCCGCATCCGTACCGCAGCCGCCGCCGTGACCGCGCTCGCCCTGGGCCTGAGCGTGGTCAACCCGGTGACCGGGCCCGCAGACGCCCAGCCCATTCCGGGCGTGGTCTCCGGCGTGGACGTGGCGGGCCACCAGCGCCCAGGTGGCGCCGCCATTGACTGGCGCTCCGTGCACACCGTCGGCGGCCAGGACTTCGCCTACGTGAAGGCCTCCGAGGGCGACGGCTGGAAGAACGATTTCTACGACGAAGACGCCAAGGCCGCGGCCGACGCCGGCCTGAAGGTGGGCGCCTACCACTACGCGCGCCCGGCAGAAGACCCGGTGGCGCAGGCGCGCTACTTCGCCTCCGTGGTCAACGACGGCCCGGCCACCCAGCTGCCGCCCGTGCTGGATCTGGAGGTCGACGAAGGGCTGGGGCCGGTGCAGCTAGCGGGATGGACGCAGGCGTTCCTCTCCGAGCTCGAGGCGCGCACCGGCAAGCGCCCGATGATCTACACGTACCGCTACTTCTGGTACGAGCGCATGAACGACACCCGCGCGTTCACCTCGTATCCGCTGTGGCTGGCGGCCTACCAGAACCGCCCGCCTGCCCCGGTCGGCGGTTGGGACAAGCTGAGCTTCTGGCAGCGCAGCGAGTCCGGCCGCGTGGTGGGCATCAACACGCCGGTGGACATGAACATCTACAACGGCAACGCCGCGCAGCTGAACCAGTTCGCCGCAGGTGACCTGCGCGCCGGCGGCGGCGTGCTGGAGGCGTTCCAGGCGCCGGACTCCGGGGAGCTGAAGGTGCTCGAGCAGGACAGCACCAAGCTCGTCGTCGCTATCCTCGCGCTCGCCGCGGGCGGCCTGGGTGCGCAGCAGCTTATCGACGCCGCCCGCCTCGCCGGCTTCGACCCGACCGACGCGGACAACATCGCGGGCCTCGTCCGTGCGCTCGCGGGCCAGGGCGAGCTGCCGATCGAGGATCTGCAGAAGATGATGGTCGGCGACTACCAGATCGGCGACCTGCTCATCCTGCTTGACAATGCCGCCAAGGCAGCGAACAAGGGCTAAATCAGGGGCTAGTCGTGCCGCGGTGTAGTCGCTAAGCGGCGGCACCATTTTTCGTCTTTGAACTGCGCCGGCACCCCGCCTTTGAGCAGGTTGCGGGTGAGCGTGTCGCTCGCCTCCAGCGGGTGGCCAGCGCCGATAAGCACGATGTTGCCGTAGCGGCGGCCTTTGAGCATCGGTGGGTCCGCAATCGCTGCGATGTGCGGGAACACCTCTAACATCCCCGCAAGCTCTTCCTTCGCCTCCTTCAGGTCCGCGTGCGAGCCGCAGTTGGCCACGTAAAAGCCGCCATCGCTTAACGACGTCCACGCCGCGCGGTAGAACTCCACCGTGGTGAGATCGCGCGGGGTGGTGGCCGAGAAGAACACGTCGCGGATGATCACGTCGCGGGTCGCCGGTTTGAACGCGTCGGTGGCCTCGCGGGCGTCGCCGACGCGGATTTTCACGGTGGGGGACCGGGGGACGTCGAAAAGCTCGCGCGCAAGGACCGCAAGCTCCGAATCGATCTCCACGACCGTGCTGCGCGAGCCGGGCCACGCGGCGGCGAAGTAGCGGGCGAGCGTGCACGCGCCGCCGCCGAGGTGCGTCAGCCGCGACTTCGGGCGTGCGTCAACTGGGTAGGCGGAGTCGAGGAAATCCGCCATCCAGCGCATGTACTCGAAATCCAGCCGAGTCGGCTCGCCAGGAACTATGTGCGAGCTGGGCACGCCGTTGACCAGCAGCACCATGGAGCCGTCGGGCTCGTGGAGCACCTCGGCGACGCCGGTGTCGATCTCGTAAAACTCGCTTTTTGCGACCATGGCGGGTGAGAGTACTAGAGGCGCGCGTGAGACTAACCCGGTGCGGTAGGCAAAAAGCGCCGGGTGCACCCGGTCGCGCGACTGCGTTTTAACCAGCACCCGGCCCACATGCGTCTTCACTGTGGGCCGGCGACCGTGCGGATCGTGTTCAAGAGCGCCAGGACGATGGTGCCGACGTGGACGCTTCCCGCCACTGGCCGCCTCGTCGTACTGCGGTTTGACGCTGGTGAGAATGCAAGTTGAACCGTGAAAAACAAGGTCTTGCGCTACGGTCGCTAGTACTGATCCAGGGGATCGATGTCCAAGGTATCTACGCAGAAGGAGGGGCAAATGTCGACTCCGGTTACCCGGATGCTCTCGAACGACGAGATCATCCAGGAATTGGCCAGCATCGAAGAAGAGATGCAACCGTACAACGTCGATGTCTTGCGTCGGCTTCGCGAGGCCGGTGCCCTGAAGTTCGAAGAAGAACGCCTGTTAGAACGTTACGAAGCGTTGTCGTGGATGCTCAACGGGTAGATGTCTTGTCTGAGCACGCCTGGATAGAACATGCAACGACGTTCGTTGGTGAAATACAGGATCTGCTCGAAAACACATTAGTAGGTTCCACCACGCTAGAGACTTTACGCTCCGCCGGATGTTATGTGCAGCCTCCATCGGAGTGGACCGACGTTTCACCTCTCGCTGAGTAGGGACACGCAACAGACGCACGAGTCCTCCCACGGCTGTCTAGGATTTCACCAGCCGAGCGATTGCGGCGGACGCCTCTTCGATCTTGGCGTCGGCTTCCTGCCCGTCGCTGATCGCATCGGCAACACAGTGCTTCAAGTGGTCGTCCAGCAAACCCAGTGCTACGCCCTTCAGCGCCGCGTTGACCGCACTGATCTGGGTGAGGATGTCAATGCAGTAGGCGTTTTCGTCGATCATGCGGTGGATACCGCGGGTTTGCCCCTCGATACGTTTGAGCCGGGCGAGGTAACGGTCTTTCTCGCTGATGTAGCCGTGGGTGGGGGTGCTCATCATTGGTCTCCTGAGTGGTGTGGACGGTGTCGGGTCACTTGGACCGGTTAAGCATCCGGTCGGTGCTGCTCTGCGGGGTGAGGTCGAGGCGGCGGAGCAGCTGCGCATTGAGGGCGACGACGACGGTCGAGGCCGACATCAGGATTGCGCCGACGCTCATCGGCATCACGAACCCGATTGGGGCGAGGATACCGGCAGCCAGCGGAACGGACAGCAGGTTGTAGCCGGCCGCCCACCACAGGTTCTGCTTCATCTTCCGGTAGGTCGCACGGGAGAGCTCGATGACCGAAAGCACCGATCGCGGGTCGGAGCTTGCCAGGACGACGCCCGCCGAGCCGATCGCCACGTCTGTGCCGGCACCGATCGCGATGCCGACATCGGCCTGGGCCAGCGCGGGGGCGTCGTTGACGCCGTCGCCGACCATGGCGACCTTGTGGCCCTCGCCTTGCAGTTCCTTGACTTTCGCGGCCTTGTGCTCGGGACGCACACCCGCGAAGACCCGGTCAATGCCCAGGTCCTTGGCTACGGTGTCCGCGACGGCCTGCGCATCGCCGGTGATCATGACGACCTGGGCGCCCGCAGAGTGAAGTGCGTCGACGGCGTCGCGGGACTCGGGGCGGATCTCGTCGGCAAGCCGGAGCGCTCCGATCACTTCGCCGTCGGCGAGGACGTGGAGAATGATCGCGCCCTCCTTTCGCCACTCGTCTGCGATGGGGAGCTCTTCGGCGGAATGCTTCTCAAGCAGGTAGGGGCCACCGACCTCGATTACCTCACCGTCGACAGTTGCCTTCACGCCCACTGCTGGGGACGAAGAAAAGTCGATTGCCTGCGGGACGGCTACGCCACGGGCCTGAGCAGCCCCGGTGATGGCGCGTGCGAGCGGGTGCTCGCTGTCTGCCTCGGCGGCCGCCGCAAGGGCAAGCACATATTCTTTATCACGCCCGCCGGTGGTGTCGATCGCGGTGACGGTGGGTTCGCCCTTGGTGAGAGTGCCGGTCTTGTCGAACAGTACTGCGTCGACGGTGCGCATGGATTCGAGTGCGAGCCGATCCTTGATCAGCACTCCGCCGCGGGCGGCGCGCTCAGTCGCAATCGAGACGACCAGCGGGATTGCGAGGCCTAGGGCATGAGGGCAGGCGATGACGAGCACCGTGATGGTGCGCACCACGGCGTCGTTTGGCATGCCGACAACGGTCCAGACCACGGCGGTCAGAATGGCGGCGCCGAGGGTGAACCAGAACAACCACGCGGCGGCCTTGTCTGCGAGGCGCTGCGCCCGCGATGACGATTCTTGCGCATCGGTGACGAGCTTTTGAATACCGGCCAACGCGGTGTCGCCACCTGTGGCCGTGACCTCGATGCGCAGGCCCGAGTCTGTCGCGATGGTGCCAGCGACCACGTGCTCGCCTTCACCGCGGCGCACCGTTTTCGACTCACCGGTGACCATCGACTCGTCCATGCTGGCGCTGCCGTCGACGATTGTGCCGTCGGCAGGTACGGACGCGCCGGGCCGCACGATCACGACATCGCCGACCTCAAGATCCGCCGGGGTGACCTTCACCACTTCGTCGCCGTCGACTTTCTCGGCCTCGTCGGGCAGAAGTGCGGCGAGCGAATCCAGGGCCGAGGTGGTCTGGGCGAGGGAGCGCATCTCGATCCAGTGCCCCAGCAGCATGATGACCACCAGCAGCGCCAGTTCCCACCAGAAATTCAGCCCGCGGTCCAGCAAGTTCAGGCTCGCACCCCAAGAGGAGATGAAGGCGACCGTGATCGCGAGCGCGATCAGCAGCATCATGCCGGGTTTGCGGGAGCGGATCTCGGAGACAGCACCCGTCAAGAACGGGCGACCTCCCCAGAAGTAAATGACCGTGCCCAAAAGCGGCGAGATCCACCGGACCCATTCAGCGTCAGGCAGCTGGTAGCCGATGAGATGGGCGAAGGTTTCGTTAAATCCGACGACCGGGATCGCGAGAACCAGCATGATCCAGAAGAGCCTGCGGAACTGGGCAACGTGGTCTCCGTGGCCTGCGTGGCCTGCGTGGCCCGCGTGGCCATGGCCTCCATGTTCTCCGTGGCCCGCGTGCTCCGCGTGCTCGGTACTGCCGTGACCGGAATGGGTCTTGTGAGCGTCGTGCTCGTGATGGCTGGCGTGCCCACCGGGTCGGGTGCCGGAGTGGGCGTGTCTGTCGTTCATGGTTCTGTCCTCTCGTTGCAGTTCATCGTTGTGGTCGGTTCGGCCGTGCCGGGGCCTAGCACCACGACCGTCTCCCACGTTAATACCCCAGTGGGGTATATGTCTAGGGGGTGTCACAGTCCGAACGACCTGACGTTTCACCTTTCGCACTCACGGGACTACACTGCGCCGACATGCGAGTATTGGCGGCCATGAGCGGGGGAGTCGACTCCTCTGTCGCTGCTGCGCGCCTGGTGGAGGCGGGCCACGACGTCGTCGGTGTGCATCTTGCGCTGAGTAAGGACGCGCAGCAGACGCGCGAGTCCGCCCGCGGCTGCTGTTCGCTGGAGGACTCCGCCGACGCGCGCCGCGTGTGCGACCACCTGGGCATCCCGTTTTACGTGTGGGATTTCTCGGACCGCTTCAAAGAAGAGGTCATCGACAACTTCGTGTGGTCCTACGAGCACGGCGAGACCCCCAACCCGTGCCTGCGCTGCAACGAGAAGATCAAGTTCGCGGCGTTGCTGGACCGCGCGGTGACCTTGGGCTTCGACGCTATCGCCACCGGGCATTACGCAATTATCGACGACCAAGGCAACCTCCGCCGGTCCACCGACCCCAAGAAAGACCAGTCCTACGTCTTGGGCGTGCTCACGCGCGACGAGTTGGACCGCTGCATCTTCCCGGTCGGCGACACCGAAAAGCCACAGATTCGCGAGGAGGCGGCCCGCCACGGTTTTGCCACCGCGTCCAAGCCGGATTCCTACGACATCTGCTTCATCCCGGACGGCAACACCCAGGCGTTTCTGGGCCGCTCCATCGGCATGCGCCCCGGCATGATCAAGGACACCGACGGCCGCGAGCTGAAGGAGCACGACGGCGCGTTCCAGTACACGATCGGCCAGCGCAAAGGACTGAATATCCGCGTGCCTGCTGAGGACGGCAAGCCGCGCTACGTCACGGACGTGGACACCGCCACTGGCACGGTCACCGTCGGCCCGCGGGAGGCACTGAAGGTCCACGAGATCACCGCCGACCGTCTGAAAGTGCTGCACCCGGCGATGGAAGGCGAGTTCGGGGCCAACGTGCAGATCCGCGCCCACGGCGGGGTCGTGCCCTGCACCGCACGCGTTGAGGGCGATCAGATGACGCTTGCCCTGCACGAGCCGCTCGAAGGCGTGGCCCGCGGCCAGGCGGCGGTGCTCTACCTGCCGGACCCGGACGGTTTGGGCGACATCGTGCTCGGCTCCGGCACCATCTGCGCCACCGCGTAACATCAGCGCCGTGACAATCCTTCCCCCAACCGCGTTCGGGCTTGGCCCGCTGCCCGGCACTGACCTCGCGCAGGCCGCGGACGTGGTGCTGTCAGAGTCGCCCCTGCCGCACATCCCGCAGCTGCCGGACCGCGGCGTCGGCTCGGACCTGATCGGCCGCACCGCCGCCATGCTGGAACTCCCCGTCGCGCGCGGACCCCGCGGCTGGCGCGTGGCGGCTCGGAAGCGTGCGGATGCCGACCGCATGGAGCGCGACCTCGACCACCTCGAGGAGCTCTGGCACGGCAAGGTGGACACCGTGAAGGTGCAGCTGGCCGGCCCGTTCACGCTCGCCGCCGAGATCGAGATGGCCAACGGCCACCGCATGATCACCGACCCCGGCGCGCTTCGCGACCTCACGGACGCCCTGTTGGAGGTGTGCGTGGGGCACCGGCGGGACGTCGAGAAGCGATTTGGCGAAAGTGTGCTGCAGCTGGACGAGCCGCGCCTGCCCGAGGTCGTCGCTGGCACGCTGCAAGGTGCCACAGACTTCGAGACCATCCGCGCGATCCCCGAGCCGGAGGAGACACTCGCGCGCTTCGGCGAGCACCTGCTGCATACGCCGAAGCTTGTTGACGCCCCGTGGCTGACCTGCGACCCCCGCAGCGCCGACAAAGATGCGCTGGCCCGGCTGTTGGACGCCGGCACGCGCATCGCGATTCCGACGATGGCCCCGCGCGAGCTGTACAATCTCTTCGACGAGCTGCAGATCGACCCCGCCGAAACGACCGTGGACGTCTACGCGGAACCAGCCAAAACGCTTATGGACACGGCGGCGAACTACCGGGCGGCCCGGGAGATGGCCAAGGCGCTTACAGTGGAGGTATGACTAAGCCGCTGCATTGGGACAAAAAGAAGGCCGACTTCTCGTCGGGGATCGTCTTCGGAGTGATGTTCTTTGTCGTGTTCGGCTTCATGCTGGACGACATGCTCTTTGGGGCCATCAGCGGTATTGCGTTCTTCGTCGCGTTTGGGCTTTTGTCGGGTAAACGCGAGGCCGATTTTGACGGGCAGACGCTGCGCCTCGTGGACAAGAAGGAAACCACAGAGCTCGACGCCGCCAGCATCGCCGATGTGATCATCAGCGAGTCGGGCGCGATGGTGGTGAAGACCAAGTCGGGGGAGAGGTACTCGGTCGAATCCGAAGGCGACAACCGGGGGCTGCACAACTTTGCGGAGAAGCTGCGCGCGGAGCTGGCGCTCAACTAGCCCAGCATGGGCCAGCCGGGCAGCACGTTCGAAGCGTCGCGGCCCTGGGACTCGAAGTAGCGCTTCCGGTCCTCCTGCAGCGTGAAGTACTCCACCGCCTGGTACTCCATGAGCTCGCCGGTGTCCATCTGGGAAAGCTCCGGGTAGAGCTTGCGCACCTGCATCCACGCCACGCGGGCTGCGGCGAACGCGTCCGCGGTGGCCTCATGCGCGTTGTCTAGCCGCACCCCGTAGTGCTCGCACATGGAGGTTAGATTGCGCGGGCCTTTGCGGTAACGGTCCTTGGCGCGGTCGATGAGCAGGGGGTCAAACACCGGGCCGGTGACCGTGAAGTCCCCGGTGAGCTGGCGCAGCACCGTCAGGTCGTAGGGGGCGTTGAACACCACCAGAGTCAGGCCGTCCTCCCAGCCCTTCTTGATCGCCTCGACGGTCTCGCGCACCACCTCGTCGTGGTCGCGCCCCTCCGCGCGGGCCCTTTCCGTGGTGATGCCGTGCACCTTCGCGGCCTCTTCCGGGATCTCCACTCCGGGGTCGGCGAGGGTTTCGTTGGCGTCGACCTCGGAGCCGTCGATACGCACGAGCGCAGAGGTGACCACACGGGCCTCGCGCGGGTTGGCGGAGGTGGTCTCCAGGTCGAAGGAGAGCATGCGGGAGGCGTCGAAAGTGGCCATGAGCGACATTGTAATGAGCGCGCCGACACGGGCAGAGCGGACGTGAGTGACGGCGCTAGACTCGACACCCGTGAGTGAAATTTCCGCTGATCTGCACCGTGAATGGGACGAGCTGGCCGCGAAGGTGCGCAAGCACCGGGACCTGTATTACAACGGCCAGCCGGTGATCACCGACGGCGAGTTCGACGAGCTGTTCCGTAGCCTTCAGAAGCTGGAAGAGGACCACCCAGAGCTGGCCGTGCCGGACTCGCCTACCAAGGAGGTCGGCGCGCCCGCTAACGACACCGCGTTCGCGGACGTCACCCATCCAGAGCGCATGATGAGCCTGGACAACGTCTTCAACGAAGACGAGATGCGCGAGTGGCTCGCCAAAGCCCCCGGCCCGTACCTCACGGAGTTGAAGATCGACGGGCTGTCCATCGATCTGGTCTACGAAAACGGCGAGTTGACCCGCGCGGCCACCCGCGGCGACGGCACCACTGGCGAGGACATCACCGCCAACGCACGCGTGATCGAGGACATCCCGCAGAAGCTCACTGGCGACGCCCCGGCGTTCCTGGAGGTCCGCGGCGAGGTGTTCATCCGCCCCGAGGACTTCCCGGAGCTCAACGAGCTGCGCCAGAAAGAAGGCGGCAAACCGTTTGCCAACCCGCGCAACACCGCGGCTGGTGGGCTGAGGCAGAAGAACCCGGAGGACGTGAAGAAGCGAAAGCTCCGCATGATTTGCCACGGTATAGGCGCGCGCGAGGGCTTCACCCCGGAAAGCCAACACGAGGCCTACGAGAAGCTCGCCGAGTGGGGACTGCCGGTCAGCGAGTACACGCGCCGGGCGGAGTCGGCCGAGGAGGTCATCGAGGCCGTCAACTACTGGGGCGAGCACCGCAACGGCGCCATCCACGAGATGGACGGCCTGGTGGTCAAGGTCGATAGCGTCGCCGAGCAGCGCGCCCTGGGTGCGACCTCCCGCGCGCCGCGCTGGGCCATCGCGTACAAGTACCCGCCGCAGGAGGTGACCACGAAGCTCAACGACATCGAGGTCTCCGTGGGCCGCACCGGCCGCGCCACCCCGTTCGCGGTGCTCGAGCCGGTGTTCGTCTCCGGCTCGACGGTGTCCATGGCCACGCTGCACAACCAGCACGAGGTCAAACGCAAGGGTGTGATGATCGGCGACACTGTCGTGGTGCGCAAGGCCGGCGAGATCATCCCGGAAGTGCTCGGCCCGGTCGCGGATCTCCGCGACGGCACCGAGCGCGAGTTCGTCTACCCCGAAAACTGCCCCGTCTGCGGCACGAAGCTCGCGCCCGCGAAGGAGGGCGACGCGGACTGGCGCTGCCCCAACACCCGCTCCTGCCCCGCGCAGCTTGCCACCCGCCTGGAGTACATCGCCTCGCGCGGCGCGTTCGACATTGAGGCGCTCGGGGAGAAGGGCGCGCAGGACCTCATCGCCTCCGGCGTGCTGAAGGACGAGGCGAAACTGTTCGACCTCACCGAGGAGGACCTGAAAAAATCCAGCGTGTACACCCGCAAGGACGGCGAGGTCAACGCCTCCGGCAAGAAGCTTCTGGCCAACTTGGACACCGCCAAAAACGCCGACCTGTGGCGCGTCATCGTCGCGCTATCTATCCGCCACGTCGGCCCCACCGCGGCACGCGCGCTCGCGTCGCGCTTCCACTCGATGCGTTCGCTTATCGACGCACCAACGGCCGACCTCGCCGAAACCGACGGCGTCGGCGACGTGATCGCCGAAAGCTTCAAAGAGTGGTTCACCGTGGACTGGCACCAAAACATCGTGGATACCTGGGCCGCAGCCGGCGTGACCATGGAAGCGGACGAGGAGGACCGCGCCCCGCAGACGCTGGAGGGGCTGACCATCGTTGCCACCGGCACGCTGGAGGGCTTCACCCGCGACGAGATCAAAGAAGCCATCTTGTCACGCGGCGGCAAGGCGGCCGGCTCGGTGTCGAAGAAGACCGATTACGTGGTCGTGGGCGAAAACGCCGGCTCCAAGGCCGCGAAGGCGGAGGAGCTGGGACGGCCGATCCTTAACGAGGAGCAGTTTGTGCAGCTGCTCGAGGGCGGGCCAGACGCGCTTAGCTAACGCAGCATCGCGCCGGCGATGCAGCCGAGGTCGCCGATCTCGCGCACCTCGGACGCCAGGAAATCCGGCCCTCCCACGCGGCCGACCACCAGCACCATGTCGGTGCCGTGCAGGGGGGTGATCGTCAGCGAGGTGCCGAGCTGGAACCAGGACTCCGGGGCCCAGTCGTCGAAGTCGGGCTGGAGGATGCGTGCGGCCTCAACGGGCGGCATCTGCGGGGTTGATCCGTCGTCTTCCGGCGCGGCGGGGGAGGCTGCGGCGCGGGTGAGACCCTCGTCGGAGGTGTGCAGCACCACGGCCCAGGATGAGGTCACAGCGCTCGGCATGACGTTGACCAGCTCGCTGAGCCGGTCTTCGACGCTGTCGGACTGCGCCGCAATCTGCGCGAGCATCTGGATCTGCCCGCGGCGGTCCACACGGCCGGTGAACGGGCGGATCGAATCCACTTCGGCGCCCTCGACAGATGCCACGGCAGTGATCAGGGTGTCCACCATCACGCCGGTGGGCAGGGTGACCACGATGTCATCGGTCACCGTGCCGTCGTGGGACGTCTCGACGATGTCGACGGAATTGATGTCGGCGTCGACCATGCCGAACACCTCGGCAAGCTGGCCGAGGCTGCCCGGGACGTCGGGGAGAGATACGCGGATGAGGTACGACATGGCCTTATTTATAGCAATTCGGCACATCAGGAGCGGGTGTACATTCGAAAACCCATCATTTTTCGAACGGAGGAGAACCAGAATGGACCGCACCGACATTCCGCAGACCACACTCGCCGGGGCCGAACCGCGTGCTGTCGGGGACGCGTTGCTTCGCGACGGCGCGAGGTTGGCTCGTGACGGCGAAGAGGTCGTCGTCACGGGCAACGCTCTTGCGCGCGAAGTGGCGGAAAATCCGAAACAGTTCTCGTCGGGTGTGTCACGTTTTCTGCAGTTGCCCAACGGCCTCGACGGCGGGAAGCACACCGAGATGCGTGCGTTCATCGACCGTTACCTCACTGCAGAGGAGGTCGGGCAGCTCGATCAGATGTTCCGCGAGATCGCGCGCGAACTGGCTGAAAAGGCGGTCTCGGCCGGTGAAGTCGACGCCGTCGGCGACTTGGGCGCCCAGTACACGGTTCGGGCGATGACCGCGTGGCTCGGATGGCCAAGCGAGCTCAACGACACCCTTGTGAAATGGGTGGCGGACAACAACGCGGCCACCCGGTCCGGCGAGCTCGAGCGCACCGCGGCCGTCGCGGAGCGTTTCGACGACATCATCCGCTCTGTGGTCGAGCCGCTCCAGGACAACCCGGGCGATTCGGTCACTTCGCGGCTCGTCCACGACGACAGCCTCGGGCGCCGTCTGGAGTTCGAAGAAATTGTGTCCGTGCTGCGCAACTGGACCGCGGGCGATCTGAGCTCAATGGCGTACTGCATCGGCGTGGTGCTCGACGCCCTCATCCGTCACCCGGAGCTGCAAGACCGCCTCGCTGGCGGTGTGTCGCAGAAGGAGTTCACCGCGATTGCCGACGAGATTCTCCGCGCCGATTCGCCGTTTGTGAGCAACCGGCGCGTGACCACGTGCCCCGTCTCGCTCGGCGGGCACGATCTGCCGGAGGGGCAGCGCGTGCGCATCCACTGGACCGCGGCGAACCGGGATCCGGAGGCGTTCGCAGAAGCGGATGGATTCGCACCGGATGCTCATGCGGATAACAACCTGGTCTGGGGCGCAGGCCCTCACGCGTGCCCCGGCAAGGCGCTGTCGATCGTCGAGTTGCAGGCGTTCTTCGAGGAGTTGCTTGCGGCCGCGGAGGTCACCAGCGCCGGCGAGGGGGAGCGTGAGGTTCACCCGGTCGGTGGCTGGGCGTCGTTGCCGGTGCGTCTTACCGCCCGCGGGTAAGCGAATTGCCGTGACGTAAGATAAGGCGCGTTAATCGCAACCCACGTGATGGACGAAGGGATGGGACTGTGGCTGAGATTTCACGCGACGAGGTGTCGCGCATCGCACGCCTGGCGCGAATCGCGCTGAAGGACGAGGAGCTGGACGACATTGCCCAGCAGCTGGACACGATCGTGGACGCGGTCTCGAAGGTGCAGAGTGTGGACACTGAGGGTGTCACGCCGATGAGCCACCCGCACTCCATCGACGCGGGTATGCGCGACGACGTGGAGAAGAGGACGCTGACGCAGGCAGAGGCGCTGGACCAGGCTCCGGCCGTGGAGGACGACCGTTTCGTGGTGCCGCAGATTCTCGGAGAGGGAGACTAGAGACTTATGACGCAGTACACGATTCCGGCCGAAGGTCTCGTCGCAAAGCCAGCGCACGAGCTCGCAGCAATGATTCAGTCCGGCGAAGTCACCTCCCGCGAGGTCACGCAAGCCTTCCTCGACCGCATCGCGGAGGTCGACGGCGAGCTCGGCGCCTTCCTGCACGTCGGCGCCGACGAGGCGCTTGCCGCGGCGGACAAGGTCGACGAGCAGGTCAAAAATGGCGATCAGCCGGCTTCCGCGCTCGCAGGCGTGCCGCTGGCGCTGAAGGACCTGCTGGTCACCACCGACGCGCCGACCACCGCCGCGTCGAAGATGCTCGAGGGCTACATGAGCCCGTACGACGCCACCGTGGTGGCCAAGCTGCGCGCCGCCGGCATCCCGATTCTGGGTAAGACCAACCTGGACGAGTTCGCCATGGGCTCGTCCACGGAGAACTCCGCCTACAAGCAGACGAAGAACCCGCACGACCTCGAGCGCGTCCCGGGCGGCTCCGGCGGCGGCACCGCGGCGGCGCTCGCGTCCGGTGAGGCACCGCTGGGCATCGGCACCGACACCGGCGGTTCCATCCGCCAGCCGGCATCCCTGACCGGCACCGTCGGCGTGAAGCCGACCTACGGCGGCGTGTCGCGCTACGGCGTGATCGCGTGTGCGTCGTCGCTCGACCAGGTGGGCCCGTGCGCGAACAACGTGCTGGATACCGCGCTTTTGCACGAGATCATCGGCGGCCACGACGAGTTTGACGCCACCTCCGTGGACCGCGAAGTGCCGGCGTGCGCCGACGCCGCACGTGAGGGCGCGAAGGGCGACCTCAAGGGCGTGAAGATCGGCCGCGTGAAGCAGTTCGAGCGCCCCGGCACGCAGGACGGCGTGAAGGACGCCATTGATAAGGCCTACGCGCAGCTTGAGGCGCAGGGCGCGGAGATCGTCGAGGTGGACTGCCCGAGCTTCGAGGACGTCATGGGCGCGTACTACCTGATCCAGACCTCCGAGGTCAGCTCCAACCTCGCGCGCTTCGACGGCATGCGCTACGGCCAGCGCGCCGGCGACGACGGCAGCCGCTCCGCCGAGGAAGTCATGGCCGCCACCCGCGGCGAGGGCTTCGGCGCCGAGGTCAAGCGCCGCATCATCCTGGGCACCTACGCGCTGTCTGTGGGTTACTACGACGCCTACTACCTGCAGGCGCAGCGCGTGCGCACCCTAGTGGCCCAGGACTTTGCCAAGGCATTCGAGCTTTGCGACGTCATCGCCGCCCCGGCCGCTCCCACCACCGCGTTCAAGCTCGGCGACAAGGTGGACGACCCGCTGGCGATGTACAACTTCGACCTGTTCACCCTGCCGCTGAACCTGGCCGGCCTGCCCGGCATGTCGGTGCCGGCAGGCGAGGCCTCCGACACCAACCTGCCGGTGGGCCTGCAGCTGATCGCCCCGGCGTTCGAGGACGCGCGCCTGTACCGCGTGGGTGCCGCTTTTGAAGCCGGCCGTTAACCCCTGGAATACCCTCGCAGCTTTGGCTGCGGGGTATTTTCTTGTGCTGATCGACCAGGGCTTCATGCCCGTGATCACCCCGCTGTTGCCTTTCGAGGTTTCCGGCGCGGTGTGGTTGACCAGCATCTACCTGCTGTGCACGGTCGCACCGATGCCTGCCACAGGCAAGCTTGGCGACGCCTTCGGGCAACGCCGCGTCTTCCTCATCGGCTTGGCCATCTATGTGGCCGCCCTGGTGTTCGCCGGCGCGTCGTGGTCCTTCGGCTCCCTGGTGGTGGCCCGCGGCCTGCAGGGTCTGGGCGCCGCGGTGTTTTTGCCGCAGGCGTTTGGGCTGATCCCGCGGGTGTTCGGAGAAGACACACAAGGCCGGGCGTTTGCAGCCTGGGGCGTGATCGGCTCGGTGGCGTCGCTGATCGGCCCGGTGGTCGGTGGGGCAGTGGCAGACGGCTTCGGCTGGCGTGCCGCGTTTTTCGCGCAAGCCGCGCTTGGTGCGGTGGCGCTGGTCGCTGGGCTGGTCGCGCTGCCGCGGCTGCCGCGCAGCAACGAGCGGGTGACGCTGTTGCCTGTGGTGCTTTCCTTCGGCGGGTTGGGGCTGCTTGTCTACGGCATTCAGTTCGGGCAGTGGCCCTCGATCCTCTTGGGCGCGCTGCTGATCGGCGTGCTGGTGCTCTCAGCCCGCAACGGCACCGATGACGGGTTCCTGCCCGTGGAGCTCATGCTGAACCGCTCGTTTGCGCTCGGCGCGCTGGGCGTGGCTGCGATGGGCTTTACCGTGGCGTCGATGTTCATCCCGCTGATGTATTGGCTGCAAACCGTCGCTGGTGCCTCGCCGACGGCATCCGGCGCCGTCACTGCGCCCATGTCCGTGTTCGCGCTCGTGCTCACCCCGGTTGCCGGGTACCTGACGGACCGTCGCGACCCGGGCAAACTCTGCGCCGCGGGCTTTAGCGTCTCCGCGGCTGGTCTGGCACTCGCGATCGCTCTGATTCACACCGGGGCGGGCGTGTGGTGGTTTACCGCAGTGACCTCGCTGTTGGGCATCGGTGGCGCGTTCGTGTGGGCACCCAACGCGGCGGTGACCATGCGCGGTGTCCCCGAGCACGAAACCGGCGCGGCTTCCGGGTTGTACAACACCGCCCGCCAGGTCGGGTCCGTCCTCGGTGTGGCACTGGTAGGCATGGTGCTGGCTTCCGGCGCCATCGAATCCACCGCCGGTTGGGCGCTTGCGCTGCCGTGCGCGGCGATGCTGATCGGCGCGGCGTCGTCGCTTCGGCTTCGCGGGTAGCCTGGCAGCTATGCGACTTGCCACTTTGACCTCCGGCGGCGACTGCCCCGGCCTCAACGCTGTTATCCGCGGTATTGTTCGTACCGCCAACACGGAATACGGTTCCACCGTCGTGGGCTACCGCGACGGCTGGGTGGGCCTGATGGAAGACCGTCGCGTCGACCTGTACGACGACGCCTACATGGACTCCCTGCTCCTGCGTGGCGGCACCGTGCTGGGCACCGGCCGCCTGCACCCGGACAAGTTCAAGGCGGGCCTGGACCAGATCAAGGCCAACTTGGACGACGCCGGCGTGGACGCGCTTATCGCCATCGGCGGCGAAGGCACGCTCAAGGGCGCGAAGTGGCTCTCCGACAACGGCATCCCGGTGGTGGGCGTGCCCAAGACCATCGACAACGACGTCGCCGCGACCGACTACACCTTCGGCTTCGATACTGCCGTGTCCGTGGCCACCGACGCCATCGACCGGCTCCACACCACGGCTGAGTCCCACAACCGCATCCTCATCGTGGAGGTGATGGGACGCCACGTGGGCTGGATCGCCCTCCACGCCGGCATGGCCGGCGGCGCGCACTACACCGTGATCCCCGAGGAACCCTTCGACATCGCGGAGATCTGCAAGGCGATGGAGCGGCGATTCCAGATGGGGGAGAAGTACGGCATCATCGTCGTCGCAGAAGGCGCGGTGCCGAAAGAGGGCACGATGGACGCGGGCTTGGGGGAAGAAGACGAGTTCGGCCACACGACGTTCAACGGCATGGGCCAGATCATCGGCGACGAGGTGAAAAAGCGGCTCGGCTACGACGTGCGCACCACCGTGCTCGGCCACACCCAGCGCGGCGGCACTCCCACTGCTTATGACAGGGTCTTGGCCACCCGCTACGGCGTCCACGCCGCGCGCGCAGCCCACGACGGCAACTTCGGCCAGTGCGTGGCCCTGCACGGCGAGGACATCGAACTGGTCGCGCTCGAAGACGCCGTGGCACAGCTCAAGACCGTGCCCGAGCGTCGCTACGCCACCGCGAAGGCAATGTTCACCTAGGTGTCTTCGCTCCCAGCAGAACCTGCCACTGTCAGACGGCCAATTTTGCGGCTGCGCGCGTAGAACCAGATACCGCCTGCGAACACAAAGATCGCGCTGGCGAAGAGACCGATAATCGGGGCGACATCGCCCGGCAGCTCAGTCGCGGTATTGAACGTCGCGTGGCCGGCGTACCCGAACAGGTACCACCCAAGCAGCTGACCGACGCGCCAGCGCATGGGCTTGTCGGTGCGGCACAGGAAATTGCCCAGACCCCAGGCGGTTAGCCCCGTGTAGAAGGCGTGCGCCCACGGGGCGGGAAGGCAACGCATGCCGACAGCGACCAGTGAGCCCTCGAGGTCGGAATTGAGGTTTTCCAGCGCTCCCTTAAGAATGTACGTCGAGTCCTCGACCGCGGAGTACCCGAATCCCACAGCAATGGCGATAGTAACGGCCTCGACAGGACGCTGGATGCGGATAACCATGGTGCACAATACAAACACGGCGGTGAACTTCAGTAGCTCCTCCGCGGTAGGGGAGATGAGGCCGAACTGCAGGTTGCTCAACCCGAGTCGGCCCTGCAGCGACACCGCGGCGTCGTTTGCGTTGACGGATGGTGCATAAAGCGCGGCGCCACAGAAAAACGCTGCGGCCACCCACCCCGGCATGGCATGAGCCATCTGTCCCGGATGGTTGCGCAGCGCAAGCCAGGCGATGAGCAGCCAGACGCCTGCGTGCACAACGCTCATACCTGCGGTAGCGGAATTGAAGGGCAGGCCAGCGAGGTACGCTGCGGTCCATGCCGCGCTCGTGAGAAAGAGAATGGCCGCGATTATTCGCAGCGCGAGAGCCGGTCGCTGTGTCACTGGGCACCCACTTTCATCTCCTCCGGAGCTGCGGCGACTACGCGGTCAGCCATTTCATCCGCGTCAGGGCCGCCGATGGTGAAGTAGCGGGTAGAAGCGTCGTCGAGCACGGATACAGCAACGAAGGCGCCGTCTCCTGAGGCGCCGTTGCGTTTCACCCGCACGCCGTCGCGCGGTTGCTCGATGCCGTCCACATCAACCGAGCGGTCCCAGACCGCGGCGCGGTAGACGCGAGCAAGTGCCCTATCTTCGTCGTCAGGAGTGGACTCGGAGCGGGCCATGATGCGGGTCCCGCCGCAATCCCAGATTCTCGAGCTCTGCGCGAATCCCGACGGGTTGCTGCATATGAGCGGGCCATCCCCGTCAGCGACGGAAACACTCCCCATTTCAACCGGATTTTCAGTCGCGGCCGATCCTTCCGACGACGCGGGTTGGCTGAGTATGCGCGGAGCTACGAGCAGCACGGCCACAAGGACACAAAGGATTGTCCCGAGCACCACTGGTGCCCAGGAAAGGGTGGGCTTATTCATATCGGCATACTGTACAACGGGTCTGGCGACGCAGCAGGGGACCGATACAGTCGGATGCATGCACGACCGTATTCCCGATCCTTGCCGGCTCCTCATCGTCGGCATCAACCCCGGCCGCCTCACCGAGGAGGTGGACGCGCCCTTTGCCTACCCGGGCAACCGCTTCTGGCCGGCGCTGGAGGCCGCGGGCATCACCCCGTACCGAGTCCACGCCAATGAGGGGCTTTCGGAGGAGGACTCGGCGATGCTCGCCGAGCGCGGCATCGGCTTTACCAACCTGGTGGGGCGCATGACGCCGAAAGCGTCCGACCTTTCCAAGGCGGAACTCGTTGAGGGAGGAGAGGTGGTGCGGGGCGTCGTCGAAAAGCATCAGCCCGCAGCCGTCATGTTCGCAGGCATCGGGGCGTACCGCGATGCCTATCGACGACCAAAGGCCACCCGCGGCCTCCAGCCCGAGACCCTCGCCGGAGTGCCGGTGTGGGTGGTGGGCAACCCCAGCGGGCTCAACGCGCACGAGACCGTGGCCACGCTCGCCGAGAGCTACCGGGAGGTCTGGGAGGCGACCGCGCCGCTTTGACGGCCGATGGTGCGATCGCCGTGCGCCGTTCACGGGCGCTGACACGCTACCGGCAGGGCGATGGTCACCTAGGTTTACAGCTGGCCGGAGGTGAAGACCTCGCTCAAGGCCCGCCTGAACAGGTGATCCGCCGAGGTCAGGTCAGCGCGTCGAGACCAATATCCAGGATGGTCACCGAGTGCGTGAGCGCGCCGACGGCGAGGAATTCAACGCCCGTGTCCGCGTAGGCGCGGGCGCGATCAAGCGTCAAGCCACCCGAGGATTCGAGCATCGTCGCTGGGGACAGGGCATCTCGCCGGGCGACCGCCACCCGCGTGTCTTCCACCTCAAAATTGTCCAGCATGACCAGAGTCGGCTTCAATTCCAGGACCTCGGTGAGCTGATCTAGGTCATCCACTTCGACCTCAAGGGGGAGGCCTGGGAATGCGTTGGCCGTGCGTCGATATGCGTCGGCTGCGCTACCGACGCTCGCGACGTGGTTGTCCTTGATCAGTGCTGCGTCACCCAAACTCATGCGGTGGTTGACACCTCCGCCGCAACGCACGGCGTATTTCGCCAAATCGCGGTAGCCGGGAAGCGTTTTCCGGGAATCCCTCACCCGCGCCCGAGTGTCGGAAATAACCTCCGTCCACGCAGAAGTCGCGGTCGCGATGCCGCTAGCGTAGGTGAGCAGATTCAATGCAGTCCGTTCCGCCGACAGAATGACGCGCGCCGGGCCGGACACCGTAGCAAGACAGTCACCGGCCGTCACTCGATCGCCGTCGGCGGCGTGCACAGACACGTCGACGGCGGAGGAAATCTCGTGCATAGTCCATCCCACAACGTCGATTCCCGCGACGGTCCCGTCCTGGCGAGGGACCACCTGTGCAGTAAGAACCGCATCCATGTCAATTGTCGCCACGGATGTGGCGTCGGGGCCATGAGCGAAGTCCTCCGCGAGACCGAGACGGATGAGTCGCTGTATGGCCTCCTTATTCAGTGGAGGGAGGATCGGCTGAGCAGGCGTTGTCATCGGTGTCTACTCACCGCTTCCCGGTGTGCCGATCGCGATCATCCGCTCCAATGACTGGCGCGCCTTCGCCGCGACGTCCTCGGGCACGGTTATCTCGTCGCGGAGGTCACGCAGGCTGCGAACCAGCTTTTCTGGGGTGATCATCTTCATGTACCGGCAACTAGCTTGGGGGTTCACGGGCTGGAAATCCGCCAGCGGAGCCCGCTTTCGCAACTGGTGCAGCATGCCCACTTCGGTGGCTACGAGCACAGTTCCTTCTGTGTCGCGGTCTGCTTGGTCGAGCATCCCGCCGGTGGATAGCATGTGCACACGCTCCGGTTGGATCACTCCTTCACCAGCGAGGAAGATTGCGGAATTCGCACAACCGCATTCTGGGTGGATATACAGCGGCGCATCGGGGTGCGCCGACGCTTGCTCCGCAAGCTCCTTGCCGTTGATTCCTGCGTGGACGTGGCATTCGCCCGCCCAGATACGGATGTTCTCGCGGCCGGTCAGGCGCTTCACGTGGGCGCCGAGGAACTGGTCGGGGCAAAAGAGGATCTCACGGTCCGGATCGATAGAATCCACCACCTCAACGGCGTTCGAGGAGGTGCAGCAGACGTCCGTAAGGGCCTTAACATCGGCGGTGGTATTCACATAACTGACGACGACCGCACCAGGGTGTTCGTCCTTCCATTGCTGAAGTTGCTCAGCGGTGATGGAGTCCGCCAGCGAGCATCCGGCATCTTGGTCCGGGATGAGCACCGTTTTGTCGGGGCTGAGGATCTTGGCGCTTTCCGCCATAAAGTGCACACCGCAGAACACGATCACGTCTGCGTCGGTGTCGGCGGCGATACGAGATAGCGCGAGTGAATCGCCGGTGAAGTCGGCGATGTCCTGGATCTCCGGGATCTGATAATTATGCGCCAGAATGACGGCGTTTCGTTCGCGCTGAAGTTTGCGTACTTCATCGGTCCACATACGCCCAATGTAATCCGGGGCGCTCTGTCGGTGACGATGACATCGGTTTCCACGCTGCTCGCTCCGATTTTCACCCCGCTACTCACACTCTGGCCGGCCGGTGAGCACATGGATGTCAGCGCAGGCCCAATGGTGTGGTTGATCGTGAAAATGGTCATTCTGCCGGCCGGCCTCGTCGTCCTGCTCGTGGTCGTGCTCCACAACGCCCTTGGTTACGCGTTGGGCTACGCCACTGGCAAGGCTACGGGCCAGACGGAACAGTCGTCGCGCACAATGGCCGTAGAGGTGGGCATGCAAAACTCCGGTCTAGCCGCCACGCTCGCCGACAGCTACCGGGAGGTCTGGGAGGCGAGAGCGCGGGAGCGACGGTAGAGCCGGATCAGCAGCACCCACAGCAGTACCGTGACCGCGATCGCGCCGACGAGACCCGCGACACCGGGAAGCATACGGGCAGCGTTGAACGCCCCGTGGAGCGCAGCGGCGAGGAGGAACCAGCCGGCAATCCGGGGGAGGCGCCAGCCCAAAGGCTGGTCGGTGCGGCACAGGAACTGCCCGAGGCCCCACGCCGCCAGGCCGGTGTAGACCGCGTGAGCAAACGGCCCCACGACAACCATCACAAGCATAAAAATTGCGCCGTCGCGATACTCCGAGTGCAGATCCAGCGTCGCTTTAATCGCTGAATTGGTTACGATCTCGGCGACTGAGAAGCCGGCGCCGACCGCCATGCCGACCACCGCCGACTCGACGGGTCGGCGCACCGGCGCGAAAGCGGCGATGACCAGTAACGCAGCCAGCAGTTTGGCAGTCTCCTCCGGAATCGAGGAAAACAGGTACGTCACAACGTCGGGCAGCTGCTGCGCCGCATCGAGGTAAGCGGAGTTGACGAGTGGCATCACGCCGCCTAAGCCCACCCCGGCAATCACGCCGACTGGCAGCCACCACGGATTCCCAGGCCGTCCTGGGTGGCGGTGCAAAAGGAGCCACGCCGCCGCGACAGAAATGAGGACGAATGCCGCCGCTGCAGCGCCGAACGCAGGCGTCCACGGCACCTGGGTAAGTGCGTAGACGAACCGTGCCACGCACGCGAGGATCACCAGGCCGCCAACACCTTGGAGGATGAGGTTCTTCTGCACTACTTAGCCTCCTCTGCGACAAGACGCTCGACGATCTCCCGGCCGGCGTCGTCGGGTGCCGCGACGTACACCGTGAGGTCGCCGCGTTCGACGGCGGCGACGGAAATGTCGTTGCGGTGCACCGCGTACACCCCGGGCGCGGGGCGCTCGAGCTCGTCCGTGTTGACCCGGTCGCCTCCGCTTACGAGCCAGTACGTGCGCGTGACTGCTTCCGCACGCGCGTCCTCGTCGGTCGCGTCGGTGCGCATTTGAATCTTGGTGTCGCCGCAGTCCCACTTCCACGTATCGGTGTCGTCTTCGGAACTATCCGAGCCGGACGTTTGAGTGCACTTCAGGGGAGCACCGTTGGCGTCGAGAAGCGTGACGCCACCGGCGGAGACCTCCGTGACCTCGGGCTCGCCGTCCGACGTGGCCGCCTGGGCGACAAACGGGGCGGCGAGGATGAGTGCTCCGACGGCGACGATGCCGAGCGTGCCGGTGCGGGTATTTCTGTCAGAAAAATCGGGGTATTTCACTCGGAGACACTATAGGGGACTGCTCTCTCATTCGCAGTGTGCAGCTATATGTACCGCCCCTGCAGTAGCATCGCTGAAATGATGCTGCTTGAACAGATGGCGCGCGCGTACGAGGTGTGGATGCCACTTCAGCTTCGCGAGTGGTACACCGCAGACGAGCGGCGTGAGCTCGCGGTGCAGGAGATGCGCCCGCAGGCGCAGCATGTGGCAAACGAGGAGTTCGGCGCGGGCTTTCGCGACCATTTGAAACCTCTCGGCGGCCCGGACGTGCCCGATCCGCTGGCGTGGGCGAACCGGCGCGTTGAGTTTGCGGACGGGCAGTGGTGCGTCGCCGGGATCCGCTTTCTGGGCCTGGACCCGGACAAGGCGTTCGTGCACGTCGTGGCGACATCCGTGCCACCGCAGCACGACCGCCTAGGCACGTACACCAAACAGCTGCACCACGAGTTCGCGGACTTCGGCCCGCTGGCCATCCGCTTCGAGCTGCCGAACCCGCCCGAGGACGCGGACATTGACCAGTGGACCATCGCCGGGCTCGTCTCCGAGCTGCGGCGGAAACCGCGCCGCCCGCAGCACGAACGCGTCCGGCTCACCCCAGCAGACCCCTCGGAGACGGCGCCATATGCCGATGAGGTGCTCGGCAACGTCGCAAAGCAACGGCCCGAAGTACGCACCTGGACGGAGGCCGCGACCCAGGAGCAGCTGCAGAGCTGCGCGGAGACCGGTGCGCTGTGTGCGATCGAGGTAGACGGGCAGCGCGCGGGCATCATTGCGGCGGCCCGCGACGATGCAAACGGCATGCGCGGCTTCCAGGTCTACGAGTTCCTCCTCGACGACAATGCCCGCGGTCGCGGCCTCGCACCTGTGGCGATGCAGTTGCTTTGCGACGTCCTGCCGGCCAATCCCGGTGACACTTTGTGGGGGTCGGTGCACGTGGGCAATGGGCCGTCGATAGGCAATGCGCTCGCAGTCGGCCGCGAGAAGACGGCGGCATTTGTGTGGGTGCAGAGACGGGGCGAGCTGTAGCGCGGGGGCGCGGGGCGGGGCAGTAGACTGATGCGCATGACTGCGTACGACCTGATGGATTACGACGAAGTACTCGAAAAGTACGACCCCGTGATGGGCCTTGAGGTGCACGTCGAGCTCGCCACCGAGACGAAGATGTTCTCCACCTCCTCCGCACACTTCGGCGCGGAGCCGAACACGAACATCGACCCGGTCTCGCTCGGGCTTCCCGGTGCGCTGCCGGTGGTCAACGCCAAGGGTGTGGAGTGGGCCATCAAGATCGGCCTGGCGCTGAACTGCAAGATCGCCGAGTCCTCGCGGTTCGCGCGCAAGAACTATTTCTACCCGGATCAGCCGAAGAACTACCAGATCTCCCAGTACGACGAGCCGATCGCCTACGACGGCTACCTGGACGTCGTGCTCGAGGACGGCACCGAGTGGCGCGTGGAGATCGAGCGCGCGCACATGGAGGAAGACACCGGCAAGCTCACCCACCTAGGCTCCGCCTCCGGCCGCATCACCGGCGCCACCGCGTCGCTGGTGGACTGCAACCGCGCGGGCATCCCGCTGATCGAGATCGTGACCAAGCCGATCATCGGCGCCGGCGAGCGCGCACCCGAGGTGGCCAAGGCCTACGTCGGCGCACTGCGCGAGCTGGTCAAGGCCCTCGGCGTCTCCGACGCGCGCATGGACCAGGGCAGCATGCGTTGCGACGCCAACGTGTCCCTGCGCCCGGTTGGCCAGGAGGAATTCGGCACCCGCACCGAGACGAAGAACATCAACTCCCTGAAGTCCGTCGAGCAGGCCGTGCGCTTTGAGATGCAGCGCCAGGCCGCGGTCCTGCAGGACGGCGGGGAAGTGGTCCAGGAGACCCGCCACTACCAGGAGAAGGACGGCTCCACCTCCAAGGGCCGCCCGAAGGAAGAGGCGAGCGACTACCGCTATTTCAACGATCCAGATCTTCCGCCGGTGATTGCCAAGCCGGAGTGGGTCGAGGAAATCCGCGCCACCCTGCCAGAGCTGCCGTGGGTGCGCCGTGCGCGCATCCAGGAGGAGTGGCAGCTGCCGGAGAAGGAGTTCCGCGACCTGGTCAACGCCGGCGCGCTCGACCTGATCGTGGACACCGTCGAGGCTGGCGCCACGCCCGATGAGGCCCGCGCATGGTGGGTCTCCTACATCAACGGCAAGGCCAACGAGGCCGGCAAGGACCTCGACGCCCTCGGTGTCACCCCGGCCGACGTCGCCCGCGTGGTGGAGCTGGTCAAGGAAGGCAAGCTGACCACCAAGCTGGGCCGCCAGGCCATCGACGGCGTCATCGCTGGCGAAGGTTCTGTCGACGAGGTCGTCGCCGCCCGCGGCCTGGAGGTCGTGCGCGATGACGGCGCGATTGAGAAGGCCGTCGACGAAGCGCTGGCCGCCAACCCGGACATCGTGGAGAAGTACCGCGCCGGCAACAAGAAGGTCACCGGCGCCATTGTCGGTGCGGTGATGAAGGCGACCCAGGGCAAGGCCGACCCGGGGCAGGTCAACCAGCTCATCGCGAAGAAGCTCGCGGAGTAGCGTTATTCGGCTGCATCGGCCGCAAATGGTGAAAGGCAAGTGGTGAAGATCCGCAGATCCGCGCGGATTCACCACTTGCCTTTCACCATCTGTAAAGCAAGGGGTTGCCCTTGCCCATCACCTGACAGACCCCTAGTAAGCGATCCAGATTATGGCCCAAAACAGGGCTTTCTCTGGCTCCCTTACTAGGGGTCTGCGGTGGGTTAGTCCAAAGGGAAACCCAGCAACGCAAAACCCCGGCCAACTTTGCGTTGGCCGGGGCGGAGCTGGACGTCGTAAAGCGAAAAGTGCTTACTTGCCCTTGGGCTTCTGCTCAGGCTTGACGGCGGGGAACTCGCCGGTCTTGTACATCTCCTCGTACGCCTCCCACTGGATCTTCTCGTCCTGGGAATCCGGGGCGCCAGCGTAGGAGTCGGACTCGGGGTCCAGGGCCGGGACGGTCTTGATGTCGAAGTCGCTGGAGGAGTCGGCGTGCATGTCCGCCGCAACCTCTTCCTGCACCGACTGCCACAGTTCCTTGCCTCCGACGTTGGAGTCGGAGGTCAGCGAGTCGACCTCGCTGCGCTCCGCGCCGGTGAGGTCCGAGCTCTCGGGATCAAGCTGGCTGCCGGCGAGCTCGGCGAGACGCTCGCGGCGGCCGGTCTCGTCCTGGATGTTCTTGCGGTCGCGGAACCAGGCCACACCCATGACGATGCCCAGCACCAAGCCCAGGTAGCCCAGGACCGGGTAGACCCAGCCGACCAGGTCGGCGAAGCCGATGAAGGACAGCGCGAAGCCGACCAGCACCACGATGCCGTAGTAGACGCGGAACTTGCCCGGCTTGTCGTTGCTCAGGCGGCGGCCGAGCGCGTAGAAGAGACCGACGGCGGTGTTGTAGATCATCAGGTAGATGACGATGGAAACGAACACGCCTACGGCCGGGTGCATGGTGTCGAAGACCTTCAGCAGCGGCAGATCCGCGTCCATGACTGCTTCCATGTTGCAGAACAGGATGAACACCAGGATCATCAGCAGCACGGCGAACATGATGCCGCCGAGCAGGCCGCCCTTGCCGGTCTGGGCCGGGTTCATGTGGGAGCCGGCGAAGACAAGCATCATGGAGGTGTCCATGATCATCACCAGCGTGGCGTAGTTCAGCGCGGTGATCAGCCAGTTGTCGAAGGTGCCGGATGCGTGCGGGTTGGTCTGCGCGATTTCGTTGATGTAGCCGAAGTCGTCCGGGATGTTCATCAGCGTGATCACGAATGCGCCGAGCAGGCAGATGATCAGCAGCGGCGTGATGAAGGAGATCACGCTGGTGAGCTTGTCCACGTCCAGCAAGCCGGACAGCAAAAGCAGCACGACCATGATGGCGGAGCCGACCCAGGTGGGGAAGCCGAACTGCTGCTCCAGGTTGGCGCCTGCGCCGGCGACCATGACGAAGCCGATGCAGAACAGCGTGAACATGGTGGTGATGTCCATGTATTTGGCCAGCCATGGTCTGGACACGCTGCGGAAGACCACACTGTGGTTGTCCGCCAGGTAGTAGGAGCCGAGCTGGTAGACCCAGCCGCTGAACACGGCGATGCTGATGCCGGCCACGGCGGCGCCGGCGATGCCCCAGTAGCCGAAGGACAGGAAGTACTGGATTACCTCCTGGCCGGATGCGAAGCCCGCGCCGACCGTGAGGCCCACGAGCGCAAGGGCGATTTTGAAGGTTTTACCCATAATTTTCCTCAATGAAATCTAGTAAATGAGCGGAGCCGAGGGTAACACCATTAGGGGGCCATTGCTAACCGACGACCAAAGGTTCCCGCCGTCAACCCCGCAGCGCACAGGCGTGGTTTTGGCGTTTTTAACGGCGCGTTGTCAAGGATCAGGCAGTGTTTTCGCATAGATTTGTTGGCATGGCTAACAACCCACGCGATCTCACCCCGAATGAGCAAAACGATCTGACAAACCTGGATTCCCCTGAGGTACCGGAGTACACCGGCGACGGGCTTTACACCCGAACGGGCAAGGCTGCCCCGACGGAAATCTTCCCGCGCGGCGAGCAGGACAACGCCCCGTTGATCCCGCAGGCGCCGGAGACCACCGGGTTTGAAAGCACCACTGAGACGGCGGCCGTGGACCGCGAGCCGGCGTATGAGGCCACCGAGCCGGCCTACGCCGAGGCCGCTGAGCCGGCCGTGGTGGAGGAGGAGACCCGCCGCGGCACCACGGACTTCGGTCTTTTCTTGATGCGCCTGTTCCTCGGCGCGTTCTTGATTATCGATTCCGTCGCGATCTTCTTCCGCCTCGGCGGCAACGAAGGCATCTCCGGTCTGGAGAGCGCGTTTGCGGATTACCCTTACGGTTCCGGTCTGGCCGTTGTGGTGCCCACCCTCGAGCTGGCCGCTGGCGTGTTCCTGCTGCTTGGCCTGCTCACTCCGATTGCGGCGCTGGTCGCTATCACTGTGACCGGCTTTATGGCGCTGCACGCGTTCGTTTCCCAGTCTGACGGCTTCAACGTATTCGCCTGGACGCCGGAGACCTGGGTGCCGGTCATGCTGCTGGCCGCATCCCTGGTCGTGCAGTTCACCGGCCCGGGCCGCTACGGCGTCGACGCGTCGCGCGGCTGGGCCAAGCGCCCGCTGGTCTCCAGCTGGATCTGCGCGCTGCTCGGCCTGGCGGCTGCCGGACTGATCTGGTGGTTCGGCACCGGGGTCAATCCGGTCGCTTAGTCCACTAGTTAGTCGACAAGGCGCACTGCGCCCTTGTCGGCGCTGGTGGCCATCTTCGCGTACGCTCGCAAAGCCTTCGACACCTCCCGAACGCGGTTCGGCGTCCACGGGGTGTCGGAGGCTTCCATCGTTTTCCGGCGCTTGTCCAGCTCCGCCTCGTCCACGTCGAGCTTCAGCTCGCGGTTGGACACGGAAATGGAGATAGTGTCGCCGTTTTCAATCAGGCCGATCAGGCCGCCGGCGGCGGCTTCGGGGGAGATGTGGCCGATGGAAAGCCCGGAGGTGCCGCCGGAGAAACGCCCGTCCGTGATCAGCGCGCACTTTTTGCCTAGGCCAGCGCCCTTCAAGAACGACGTCGGATGCAGCATCTCCTGCATGCCCGGCCCGCCGGCGGGGCCTTCGTAGCGGATCACCACGACCTCACCTTCGAGCACCTCGCGGTTGAGGATCATGGAAACGGCCTGCTCCTGCGAGTCCACCACGCGCGCGGGACCCGTGAACTCCCACAGGCCCTCTTCCACGCCGGCGGTCTTCAAAATTGCACCGTCGGGTGCGAGGTTGCCGCGCAGCACCACCAGGCCGCCGTCGGACGTAAACGGGTGCTCGGCGTCGTGGATCACGCCGTTTGCCGCGTCGGTGTCGAGCTCCGCCCACCGGGCGCTCTGGGAAAACGCCTTCGTGGTGCGCTCACCGCCGGGGGCGGCGTGGTACAGCTCCAGTGCCTCATCGGTCGCGGACCCGCCGCGGATGTCCCAGTCTGCGAGCCATTCGCTTAGCGACGGATACGCGATCGAGTGCACATCCGCGTGCAGCAATCCTGCGCGGTTGAGCTCGCCTAGGATCGCCGGGATGCCGCCTGCGCGGTGGACGTCCTCGACGTGGGCTTCGCCGTTGGGCGCGACCTTGGACAGGCAGGGGATCTGGTGGGACAGCTCGTCGATGTCGTGGAGGTCGAAGTCGATTCCGCCCTCCTGCGCGGCGGCGAGGATGTGCAGGATGGTGTTGGTGGATCCGCCCATGGCCATGTCCAGCGCCATGGCGTTGCGGAAGGCGTTCACGCTTGCCACGTTGCGCGGCAGGACGGATTCGTCGCCCTGGCCGTAGTAGCGCTCGCACAGCTCCATGATGGTGCGGCCGGCCTTTTCAAACAGCTCGCGGCGCGCGGTGTGGGTGGCGAGCGTGGTGCCGTTTCCCGGCAGAGACAGGCCGAGCGCCTCGGTGAGGCAGTTCATGGAGTTGGCAGTGAACATGCCGGAGCAGGAGCCGCAGGTGGGGCAGGCGTTGTTGGCGATGTCGTCGAGCTCCGAGTCGGAGACGCCGTCGTTGGCGGACAGCGCGATCGCGTCGATGAGGTCGGACTTCGGCTTGGTCACCCCTCCGACGGAGAATGCCTTGCCGGCCTCCATAGGGCCGCCGGAGACGAACACGGCCGGGATATTCAGGCGCATCGCGGCGTTGAGCATGCCCGGGGTGATCTTGTCGCAGTTGGAGATGCAGACCATGGCGTCCACGGTGTGGGCGTTGACCATGTACTCCACCGAGTCGGTGATGATTTCGCGCGACGGCAGGGAGTACAGCATGCCGGAGTGTCCCATGGCGATGCCGTCGTCGACGGCGATGGTGTTGAACTCCTTGGGCACTCCGCCGGCGGCGCGCACGGCGTCCGCGACGATGTCGCCGACTTCCTTGAGGTGGACGTGGCCTGGCACGAACTGGGTGTAGGAGTTCACAATGGCCACGATCGGCTTGCCAAACTCGTTCTCGCCGGTGCCGGTGGCGCGCCACAGTGCGCGGGCGCCTGCGGCCTGGCGGCCGATGGTGGTGACGCGTGAGCGAAGTGGGATCACGGTGGTTACTCCTTAACTTTCAGGGGAAGTTTTCGGCGCGGACGGGCGCGGGCCCGGCAGATCCGGGTGCTCGGCTACATAGGCGTCGTACTCTTCGCGGGAGAGCAGAATTTTGTGGCCGTCCTTGTCGATGATTTCGTACTTGCCGTCGGCGGCCTCCTGGGCTGCGGTGATCACGTCGGTGATGCGGCCGTTGGAGGCCTCGGCCAGATCGGGAAGCGAGTTGAAGGTCACGCCGGGCAGCGGGTGCTCGGTGCCGTCGACAGTGACGGCGTGAACAGCAGAACCCTTGAACGCGAGGCCTTTCAGATCGCGCCACGGCAGGGTGACGTTCTTGCGCACCAGATACTTGGCGGTGATGCCGCGCTCGTCCACGGTGGTGGAGGAGGCGAGTACCCAGGCCAGCCAGACGGCGGGGAAGATCAGCAGCCAGGCCAGGTACTTCGGCGCCCAGAGGATGCCCATCAGGGCGATGCCGGTGGCGAGCACGATGGCGAGGATGTGCTCGCGCGTGGGCTTGAATACGTGCTGGGTGTGCTCCGGCGTGTCAGTCATAGTTGGGGATGGTAGTCACCTTTGGAACGTCGATAGGCAATAGCCCGCAATTTAAATACTTGAATAAAAACCCACGAGTTGTTGTCTGGGACACTACAGTTCTGAATCGTGATCAACGAGCGACTTGTAATTATTCTCTCCCGACGGCGCTTGCCGTAGCGGGTGCGTTTTACACGCCGCTCACACACACCAAGCGCCCTCGAGAGCACATCGCTCGCCGGGGGCTTTTGTTGTATGAGATCGCGATAACAAGCAGAGTCGAGCAAGCAAGGAGCCTTCACGTGGCAGCTGCAGAGAAAAGAAAGCCCGAACGCATGACGGGTGCGGACGCAGTCGTGCGCAGCCTCGAGGAACTGGGCACCGAGATCGTATTCGGTCTGCCCGGTGGTGCAGTGCTCCCGCTTTACGACGCACTGTTCCGCGCCGAGAAACTGCGCCACGTCCTCGTGCGCCACGAGCAAAGCGCAGGACACGCAGCGGAAGGCTACGCGGTGGCCTCCGGCAATGTGGGCGTGTGCATCGCCACCTCCGGCCCGGGCGCGACCAACCTGGTTACCCCGATTGCGGACGCCTACCTTGATTCGGTGCCGATGGTGGCCATCACCGGCCAGGTCGGCTCGCCGCTTTTGGGCACCGACGCGTTCCAGGAGGCGGACATCCGCGGTGTGACCATGCCGATTACCAAGCACAACCTCATGGTGGCGAAGGCTGAGGAGATCCCCAGCGCAATCGCGGCGGCCTTCCATATCGCCTCCACCGGCCGCCCCGGCCCGGTGCTGGTGGACATCCCGAAGGACGTGCAAAACGCCGAGATCGAATTCGCGTGGCCGCCGAAGGTGGACCTGCCGGGCTACAAGCCGAACACGAAGCCGCACAACCGCCAGATCGCGCAGGCGGCGAAGATGATTGCCAAGGCGAAGCGCCCCGTGCTCTATATCGGCGGCGGCGTGGTCAAGGCAAACGCGCACAAGCAGCTGGCCAAGTTTGTGGAGGCCACCGGCATCCCGGTGGTGACCACACTGATGGCGCTCGGGACGTTCCCGCACGACCACCCGCTCTACCTGGGCATGCCTGGTATGCACGGCACCGTGCCGGCGGTGGGCGCGTTCCAGGAGTCCGACCTGCTCATCGCGATCGGCGCGCGTTTCGACGACCGCGTCACCGGCGACACCGAGACCTTCGCCCCGCACGCGAAGGTCATCCACGCCGACATCGACCCGGCCGAGGTGGGCAAGATCCGCCCGGTGGACGTGCCGATCGTCGGCGACGCCAAGCGGGTGCTGTCCGAGCTCACCGATTATTTCGAGGAAAAAGATAAGGTCAAGGCTCCCAGCATCAGGCCGTGGATCGAGCGCTTGATGGACCTCAAAGAGCGCTTCCCGCGCGGCTATGAGGAGCACACCGACGGCACGCTGGCACCCCAGTACGTGCTGGAGACGCTGTCCAAGACCGCAGGTTCCGACGCAATTTATGTCTCGGGCGTGGGCCAGCACCAGATGTGGGCCGCCCAGTTCATCGACTATGACAAGCCGCGCCACTGGATCAACTCCGGCGGCGCAGGAACGATGGGCTTTTCCATCCCGGCCGCGATGGGCGCGAAAGCGGCGATGCCGGAGAAAGAGGTCTGGGCGATCGACGGCGACGGCTGCTTCCAGATGACCAACCAGGAGATCACCACCGCCGCCCTCGAGGGCTTCCCCATCAAGGTGGCCTTGATCAACAACGGCAACCTGGGCATGGTGCGCCAGTGGCAGACCCTGTTCTACGACGGGCACTACTCGCACACCAAGCTCGGCGGCGAGGTTTACGTCCCGGACTTTGTGAAGCTGTCCGAGGCGCTCGGCGCGGTGTCGTTCCGCGTCACCTCCGCCGACGAGGTGGAAGAGGCGATCCAACGCGCCCGCGAGATCAACGACCGCCCGGTGGTGATCGAGTTTGTCGTGGGCGAGGACGCGCAGGTGTGGCCGATGATTGCGGCTGGCACCTCTAACTCCGACATCGAGTACGCGCGCGGCATGCGTCCGTTCTTCGGCGAGGAGGAGTCTGCGGCGGAGACGCCGGAGGCCATCAACGACACCATCGAAGCGCTCGAGCAGGAGGGAAACTAACCATGGCACAGCCCGAACAGATCACCCGCCACACGCTGTCGGTGCTCGTCGACGACGTCGACGGCATCATCACCCGCGTCACCGCGCTGTTTACCCGCCGCGGCTACAACCTGGTCTCCCTCGTCTCCGCGAAGACGGCGAAGGAGGGCATCAACCGCCTCACGGTTGTCGTGGACGCCACGCCCCATGCCGTCGAGCAGATCACCAAACAGCTGTACAAGCTCATCCAGGTGCACAAGGTGCTCGAGCTTGACGACGCCACGTCGGTCGGCCGCCAACTGCTCCTGGTGAAGGTCAACGCGGACAACCTGACCCGTCCGCAGGTGGTGGACGCCGCCAACCTGTTCCGCGCCCGCGTGATCGACGTGGCGGTGGACTCCGTGATTATCGAGGCCACGGGCAACTCCGCCAAGCTCAAGGCGTTTCTTGAGGTGATGGACTCCTTCGGGATCCGCGAGTTGGCGCGCTCCGGTTCGGTGGCGCTGTCGCGTGGTGCCAAGACGATGGCAAAGTCCGAGTAAATCTTAAAATCCCGAGACGGTTGTGTCATAATGTGAAATGACCGTCTCATAGAATGAAGGAAGTGACGTACACATGGCAATCGACGTGCTCTACGACAACGATGCAGACCTGTCCCTGATCCAGGGCAAGAAGGTCGCCATCATCGGCTACGGCTCCCAAGGCCACGCACACGCGCAGAACCTGCGCGAATCCGGCGTCGAGGTGGTCGTCGGCCTGCGCGAAGGCTCCAAGTCCGCGGACAAAGCTCGCGAGGCTGGCTTCGAGGTCAAGACTAACGCGGAGGCCGCTGAGTGGGCCGACGTGATCATGCTGCTGGCCCCGGACACCTCCCAGGCGCAGATCTTCACTGAGGACATCGAGCCGAACCTCAAAGACGGCGACGCACTGTTCTTCGGCCACGGCCTGAACATCCACTTCGACCTGATCGAGCCGGCGGACAACATCACCGTCGCCATGGTCGCGCCGAAGGGCCCGGGCCACCTGGTCCGCCGCACCTTCGTCGACGGCAAGGGTGTGCCGGCGCTGATCGCTGTGGAGCAGGACCCGCAGGGCAACGGCAAGGAGCTCGCTCTGTCCTACGCCGCGGCGATCGGCGGCGCACGCGCAGGCGTCATCCCGACTACCTTCGAGGCGGAAACCGTCACCGACCTGTTCGGCGAGCAGGCCGTGCTCTGCGGCGGCCTGGAGGACCTGATCATGTCCGGCTTCGAGGTGCTCACCGAGGCCGGCTACGAGCCGGAGATGGCCTACTTCGAGTGCCTGCACGAGATGAAGCTGATCGTGGACCTGATCTACGAAGGCGGCCTGGCCAACATGAACTACTCCATCTCCGACACCGCGGAGTTTGGCGGCTACCTCTCCGGCCCGCGCGTCATCGACGCCGGCGCGAAGAACCGCATGCGCGAGATCCTGAAGGACATTCAGGACGGCACGTTCACCAAGCGCCTCGTCGACAACGTCGAAGGCGGCAATAAGGAGCTGGAGGACCTGCGGGCGAAGGTCTCCGAGCACCCGATTGAAAAGACGGGCGCAGAGCTGCGCGACATGATGAGTTGGGTGAAGAACCCGCTCACCGACACCGCCCGATAGCTTGTAGGCAGCAAAAACCCCGCGCTCCCGATTGGGAGACGCGGGGTGAAGCTTTTTGTAGCGACTAGTTGGTAGCCGCAGCACCCTCCGGAGCTTCCTCCGGTGCCAGGGTCTCGGTGATCTCGTCAACGATGTTGGTCTCGGTGACCGTCTCGTCTGCCGGCTCAGCGGCGGACTCCTCGGCGCCCGCGGCAGCGGACTCCTCGGCGCCCTCGACGGTGGTGGTCTCGGAGACAACCTCGGTTGCGGCGGTGGTGGTGGAGGTAACGGTCTCGCCCTCGTCATTGTCGCCGGAGAACAGGGACCACAGCAGCCACAGCAGCAGCAGCGCGACGAACAGGCCGAGCAGCCACTTCCACCAGCCGCCACCGGAGTTGCCCTCTTCGGTCACAGCCGTGGAGCCAGAGGTGGAACGAGCCGGGGTGGATGCGGTGCCCTCGGTGGTGGTGCGCTCAACGCGGACATCCTTGTTCGGCTCGACGTTGGTGCGGTCAGCGTTGATGTCCTTAACGCGGTCGGCGCCCTCGCCGCCGCGGCCACGCAGGTCGTCCAGCTTGTCCTTGCCGAGATCCTTCGCGTCGCCGAGTTTGTCCTGGCCGAAGTCCTTAGCGTCCTTGGCGACGTCCTTCGGGTTGCGCTTCGGGTCGATGGGGTTGCTCATTGTAAATTCCTTTCGTGCTAACACAAGTGCTGGCATAACGTCTCCGTCGGACGCATGGCTGAGCCAGCATCCGTGGCGAACGAACGCCCACTGTAACAAAACTTCCGCAAGCGGTGCCGCGGGATCCGTGCTGCGCGTCTCAATGTATTCGGCGTTTTCCCTGCGCTCCCAGGGTGGCCGCTGCCATATGGAACGATTTTCAATTAGTTGTCATTAAGGTATGCAGCGAATACCGTAGGTCGTCGATAGGCAATGTGCAGAATGCGAAGGGAACCGGAGATGCACGACAACGCACACCACGACCACGCCCACGGCGCTCCGCGGCGCGCGCTCGCAGTCGCGCTTGCCATCACCGGCACGGTGTTTGTCGCGGAGGTCGTAGGCGGTTGGCTCTCCGGGTCGATGGCGTTGATCGCGGATGCGATGCACATGCTTTCCGACGCCGCGGGGCTGATCATCTCGCTGATCGCCATCATCGTCGGACAAAGGGCAGCCTCGGCGACCGCGACGTACGGTTACCGGCGCGTGGAGGTGCTCGCCGCGCTGCTTAACGCGGTGGCGGTGCTGAGCATCTCCGTCTGGATCGTGGTTGCGGCGGTGCGCAGGTTGGGCGACCCGCAACCGGTGGAGACCACCTCAATGATGGTGATCGCGGTTGTTGGCTTAGTCGCGAACGCAGCCTCGGCGTGGGTGCTCTCGCGCCATAGGGAGGGCTCCATCAACGTGCAGGGAGCGTACCTGCACGTGATGGTGGACATGCTCGGCTCCGTCGCAGTGCTTGTGGCCGGAGCGGTGATCGCGCTCACCGGTTTTACCGGAGCGGACGTGGTCGCCTCGCTGCTCATTGCGGCGCTAGTGCTGCCACAGGCTTGGCGGCTGATGGTGGGCTCTACCCGCGTGATGCTCGAGCACGTGCCGGCCGGGTTTGACGCGGACGAGGTGGTGCACGCACTGAAGCATGTCGAAGGGGTGGGTGACACGCATGACCTGCACCTATGGTCGCTGGATGGGGTGAGCGTGCTGGCTACGGTGCACGTGGTGGCGCGTCCCGGGGTGGACCGGGACCAGCTGCTTGACCGCGTGCAGGAGGCCCTGGCGCAGCTAGGGGTGGAGCATGCGACGGTGCAGATTGAGCCGCCGGAGCACATCGGTCACGAGAAGGTGTGCTGAAACTGCACTACGCTGTGGTGCCATGGGTTTCACCACGCCGAGCTACTCACTCAAGGACTTGTTTTCCCGCGCAGGGCGGGGAGAGCTGCAGTTGCCTGATTTTCAGCGCGAATATCTTTGGGGCGTCGACAGAGTCCGCACGCTGGTGACATCGGTGCTGCGTGGCTACCCGGTGGGCTCGTTCCTCGCCCTGGACACGCGCAACATGGAGCAGCGCTTCAAGCCGCGCCCGCTCGAGGGCGTGGAGGTCGACGGCGTGGCTCCAGGGCTGTTGCTTCTGGACGGCCAGCAGCGCCTGACCTCGCTCTACCAGGCGTTCACGAACAACGGCGAGGTCCATACCGTGGATTATTTAGGCCGGCCGATCTGCCGCCGCTTCCTGGTGGACGTGCGCGCCGCGGCGTCCGCGGACCCGATGCCGGTGGAGGCACTGTTCGCGGTGGACGAGCAAGGACAGGTGCGTTCCCACTTTGGGCCGGTCGTCGAAGGTGCCCTGAATTCGCGCGAGGCCTACATACATAACGGTGTCATCCCGGTGAGCATGCTGCTGTGGCCGGAGGGCAACGACCTGCTCGTGGACATGGCCGCGAGCACCGAGGACGCGCAGCTGCGCGACGCGGTCAAGCGTTTTGTCAACCAGGTCATGCGGGCGCTTCCGGCTTACGACGTGCCGGTGATCCGCGTGGACCGCGAAACCACGCAGGCGGGTGTTGGCCAGATCTTCGCCTTTGCCAACTCCGCAGGCGTGCAGATGGACGTTTTTGAACTGCTCACGGCGGTCTTCGCATCCGAGGACCCGTCGTTCGTGCTGGCGGAAACATGGCTGGATACGGAGTGCAAGCTGCGCGAGCATCCCGTGCTGGACAGCGTTGGGCGCGTGGAGTTTTTACGTGCGCTGTCGCTGCTGCTGTCCAGCAGGCGAGGCCAGGCGCGGGGCCACCGCGGCGACATCTTGGACATAACGCTTGAGCAGTACCGGAATCACGCAGGTGAGATGCTGGACGGTTTTCTTGCCGCGGCGGCGTTTTTGGAGAAGCGACGGGTTGTTTCCGCGGACCAGGTGCCGTACCCGGCCCAATTGATCCCGTTGGCGGTGATTTTGGCACGCCTGGCTGAGGATCCGGGCGCGCTCGAGCGCGAGGGGGCAGCGGACCGGCTCAACCGCTGGTTCTGGTGCGGTGTCTTCGGTGAGCTGTACGGCTCCCACGCACCCACCATCCGCATCGGACTGGATGTCACCGAGGTGACTCCCTGGGTGCGCGGGGACACCGGCGAGCCGCCCCGCACGGTGTCGGACGCGCAGTTTTACGAGTCCCGCCTGCGTACTGCCGGCCCGGACAGCGGCGTCTACCGTGGCCTGTACTCGCTGCTCATGGCCCGGGGCGCACGCGATTGGCGCACCGCCGAGCCGTTTACCGCCGAAACGGTGGGGCGGCTGCAGCCCCGGTTCCGGCAGGTGTTCCCGACAGAGTATCTGGCAGTGACCGGTGCGCTGGACAACGACCCGGAGCTGGCCGATTCGGTGCTCAACCGTACCCCGATGGGACGGCGCACGGACGTGGTTATCGAGGGCAACGAGCCGAAGCGTTACCTGTCCCGGCTGCAGTCGAAGTCCCTGCTGGAAGACGACGAGTTCGACGCAGTGCTTGAAGGCCACGAGATGGACCCGGAACTGGTGCTGGCCTCGAACTGGGAGGGCTTCGTGGCCGACAGGCGCGAGCGCTTCGTGGGCATGATCGAGTACGCCATGGACCGTGCCGCCGAGCGGGACTGGGAACCGAGCGGGGACTAGTGGCGAAAGCGGGAACTTTCGCGGGGGCGGCCGCTGTGATTGCTGCCGCCGCGATGCTGATGTCGTGCGCGCCCGAGGCGCAGTTGAGCCCACTGGAGCGCGCTCGCGGCGTGAACCAGTCCAAGCACGTGGGGAAGCTGTTCGCGGGCGAGCCGGAGGTCGTCGATGACGTTCTGGGCATTGAGACCACGAGGTTGTTCTTCCCGGCGTCGGAGACGCTCGTGCTGAGCGACAGCTCGGTTGAGGCGCAGCTACGCGCGGCTTCCATCGCGGTGACCACGAACGCGCCGATGATGGTCTACGACCCGGCCCGCCACGCCGAGTACGTGCAGATGATCGCGGATATGCGCACGGTGAACGTGCTCACGGTCGGGGACGTGGCCATTGCGCCGTCGAAAGGCGCGGTGAGCGTGCGGCGCGATCCCGGTGGACTGCGGGCGTTGGAGCAGATGACGGCGTTGCGCTACCGGGAGCGCACCGTCGCCACGCCGCAGGAGGCGGTGCGGGAGGTAGCCGAGTTGCACCAGCGCGAACCGATGTGGCTGCGTGCGCAGTGGGCGGATCCGGCGGTCTTGCCCGCGTCGACCCCGGAACCTTTCCCCATTCAGTCCCGCCGCGACGCCAATATGGCACCAAGGGTGGTTGCGACCTGGGAATCGTCGATCCCGTCCGTGGCAAACGCGCGCAGCTACGGCGCGGAAGTGACGCTTGTGCCGTTGGCGGATCCGCGCAGGAGCGAGCAGACCCTGTTTGCCATGGCGGGGTTGGCCGAGCGTCCATTGGTGGCGCTGGGAAGCCACTTCGGTACCTCCGAGGAGCTGGCCGTGCGTATCCGGGAGGCGGAAGCGGCCTACTAGCGCGGCGCGAGGTGATAGCCTGAGACTGTTTTCTACTATGTGAGAAGAGGGTTTCAGGATATGAAAATTGCAGTGCTCGCAGGAGACGGCATCGGACCAGAAGTCATGGCGGAGGGTCTCAAGGTTCTCAACGCTGTGCGCGACGACGTGGAAACGACCGATTTCGATCTCGGTGCCCGCCGCTACCTGCGAAACGGCGAGCTTCTTACGGACGCCGACCTGGACGATTTGAAAGCGCACGACGCGATCCTGCTCGGCGCCATCGGCGACCCGGAGCGCGTTCCGGCCGGCGTGCTCGAGCGCGGCCTGCTGCTGCCGCTGCGCTTCAAGCTGGACCACTACGTCAACCTGCGCCCGTCGCGGCTGTACCCGTCGTCGGTGAGCCCGCTGGCGAACCCGGGGGACATCGACTTTGTGGTGGTGCGCGAGGGCACCGAGGGGCTCTACGCCGGAAACGGCGGCACCCTGCGACAGGGCACGGACAACGAGGTGGCGTCAGAGGTCTCCCAGAACACCTACCACGGTGTCTCCCGCGTGGTGCGCTACGCGTTCGAGCTGGCAATGACCCGCCGCAAGAAGCTCACCCTGGTGCATAAGACGAACGTGCTGGTCAACGCCGGTGGGTTGTGGCAGCGCGTCGTCGACGAGCTCGCGCCCGAGTTCCCGGAGGTCGAGGTGGACTACAACCACATCGACGCCGCGACGATTTACATGGTGCAGGACCCGCAGCGTTACGATGTCATCGTCACAGACAACCTTTTCGGCGACATCCTCACCGACCTCGCAGGTGCCGTCGCCGGGGGCGTGGGGCTCGCCAGCTCCGGCAACATCAACGCCGCCAAGGAATTTCCTTCCATGTTCGAGCCGGTGCACGGATCGGCCCCGGACATCGCCGGGCAGGGCATTGCGGACCCGGCCGCGATGATCCTGTCGGTGGCGATGATGCTGCGCTTCCTCGGCGACGAGGACAACGCCGCGCGCATCGAAGAGGCCGTGGAGGGCGATGTGGCCTCCCGCGGCGACGCGAAGCTGCGGACCACCGAAGTGGGTGACCGGATCGCCGCCGCCCTGAAGTAGGGTTGTGCGCATGCATGTGACCCGCACGATTCCTGCCGTCCTGACCGCAACCGCACTGGTGCTCACCAGCTGCAGCAGTACAGAAGGCGGGGTCGGCGCCCCTGCCGCGCTCGAAACTCACGGTGACGAGGTCATCCAGGACACAGACGGCACCGGTGTGGAGGTCTCACAACGCCTCTTCGATTCCTCGGAGTCCGTTGTAGTCTCCGCCAAGGACCGCGACCAGCAGCTCAAGGCAGCGGCCATCGCCGTCAAGCTTGGGGCGCCGATGCTTGTGCGTCTCGACGGCACCGATTCCGCCGTCGACGCCGAAGTCGAGCGCCTGGGCGCCACGCGCGTGATCAACGTTCCGGGCGATGAAGAAGAGGCCGAGGCGGTCGCCTCCGCCGAGCCGGCCGAGGACGCCGCTGCGATCGCGGCGTTGGACGCGCAGAACCCGAGCGAGCTGACCATGCCACCGGTGTTCGCCACCGCGCTGTCCTCGCGCGCCTCCGTCGCCACCGCGCGCGCGGCTGGCGCAGAGGTGCAAGTGCTGGCGGCGCCGGATCCGCGCGCCACGGCGGACAGCATGCGCACCGTCACCGACCAGGACACCCTCGCGCTGGGCCGCCAGTGGGGCGACACTGAAAACTTCCAGGCGCGTGCGGCACTCGCGGAGGGCGGCGAGCTGCCGGGCGGCGGCGGCCTGGTCTTCCCGGGCCGTCGCATGGTGGCTCTGTACGGCCACCCCTACGGCCCGGACCTGGGCGTGATGGGGGAGCAGGACCCGGCGGCCGCGGTGGAGCTGGCGAAGAAGTACGCCGAGGACTACCAGCCGTTTAGCGATGCCCCTGTCATCCCCGCGTTCGAGGTCATCGCCACCGTTGCCTCCGGCGGCCCGGGCGACGACGGTAACTTCTCCAACGAGACGCCGATGGAAGACCTCGTGCCCTACGTCGACGCGATCGTGGACGCCGGCGGCTACGCCGTGATCGACCTGCAGCCCGGCCAGGGCAGCTTCCTCGAGCAGGCCAAGCTGTATGAGGAGCTGCTCAAGCGCCCGAACGTCGGACTGGCACTGGACGCCGAGTGGAAGCTCAACCCGGGCGAGCAGCCCCTGTCGCGCATCGGCAGCGCCACCTCGGGCGAGATCAACGAGGTGGCGGACTGGCTCGCGCAGCTCGTCCGCGACAACAACCTGCCGCAAAAGGCGATGATTCTGCACCAGTTCAACGTGGCCATGTACCCGGACCGCGAAAACATTGTCACCGGCCAGCCAGAGCTCGCCTGGATCCTGCACGCCGACGGCCACGGCGACCCGGAGCAGAAGTTCGATACCTGGAACGTGCTGCGCGAAGGTCTGGACCCGAACTATTTCATGGCGTGGAAGAACTTCTTCGACGAGGATTTCCCGACGTTTACCCCGGAGCAGACCTACCGCGACGTCAACCCGCGTCCCTGGTTTGTCAGCTACCAGTAAAAACTGCCGGTATCGGGCGCAGCCGCACGATACTCTTGCTCTATGAGTGTGGAGCTTGATGAGGTCTACGGTTTCCTCGCCCAGCACGAGCCCTTCTCGACGCTACCCGAGGACACGCTGCGCGCACTTCCGTCGCAGATGGGCATTACCTATGTCCGCCGCGGCCAGGCCGTGGTGGAGGTGGGCCAGCCCAACGACACGCTCTACGTCATCCGCTCCGGCGCGGTGGACATCGTCAGCGCGGACAACCTGCTGCTGGACCGGCGCGAGGCTGGCCTGAACTTCGGCTACTCCACGCTGGTGGGCGAGCGTGAGTCCGCCTACCTCATGCAGGCGGTGGAAGACAGCATCCTGCTCTTGCTTCCGCGCGAGGCGTTCCTCGAGTTGCTTGCGCAGTTCCCCGACATGGGCCGTTTCTTCCAAACCGCCTCCCGCCGCGTGCGTGCCGCCGCCGAGGAGGTGCGCGATGGCGGCGCCACCGACGTGCTGCGCACCCCGCTGCGCGAGATTTTCGCCGGCCGCGGGCCGGTCACCCGGGACAAGCACGTGAGTATCGCCGAGGCCGCTCGCGCGATGGGCGAAGAGGACATCAGCAGCCTGATCATCACCGACGGGCACGAGGTCGCCGGCATCATCACCGACGCCGACATGCGCTCGCGCGTGGTCGCGGCGGGGGTGGACACGTCCGGGCCCGTGGCTGATGTGATGACCAGCCCGGTGCGTACCATTGCCCCCAACGCGCTCGTGTTCGAGGCGATGCTGACTATGAGCGAGATGGGCATCCACCACCTGCCGGTCGCGGACGACACCCAAGTGGTTGGGGTGGTCACCGCTGCGGACATTATGCGCCAGCTGCAGGCGGACCCGATCTACCTCGCGGCGGACGTCGCGCGGGCGTCGCAGGAAGAGCTGGAGGGCGCCTACCGGGACGCGGCGCGCGTCGCGGTGCGGTTTTTCGAGCGCGGCGCTTCGGCGGCCGTGACGCAGCGGCTGCTCACTTCGATCGCGGATGCGGTGGCGAAAAGGTTGGGCACTTTAGCCGTCGAGAAGCTTGGGCCTCCGCCTGTGCCTTTCGCGTTCGTTGCGGTGGGCTCGCAGGCGCGCGGGGAGATGGGTCCAGCTAGCGACCAGGACAACGCGCTCGTGCTCGCCGATTCCTTTGATGCCGAGCGACACGGCGAGTACTTCGCGCAGTTCAGCGCATTCGTCTGCGAGGGGCTCGCCCGCGCCGGCCAGGCGTTGTGCCCGGGCGACATGATGGCGTCTTCGCCACATTGGCGGATGACGGAAAGCGAGTGGGGGCGCACGTTCCACGGCTGGGTCACCGCGCCGAAGCCGGACGCGCTACTGCACGCGCAGGTGTTCTTCGATTTCCGCGCCGTCTTCGGTTTCGGAGAAGGCTGGGAGGACATGGCCACGCGCGTGCGCTCTGGCGCGCTGGCGTCCGCGCACGGCTCGCGCCGCCTCCATACGCACCTGGCCGCGCTGGCCACATTCCGCGAGCCCCCGGTGGGTTTCTTCCGCGGGTTTGTGCTCGAGCGCAGCGGTGATTACGCCCACACGCTGGACATCAAGCGTGGCGGCACTGCGGCGGTGGTGCAGATGGCGCGCCTGTACGCCATCGCGGCCGGGGTGGACGAGGTGGACACCATCGCGCGGCTGCGCGGCGCCGCCGGCGGGCCGGTCTCCGCGAAGGGCGCGGCGGATCTCTTGGACGCCTACGAGTACTTGGCCGACTTGGCCATGCGCCACCAGGCCACGCAGGTGCGCGCGGGCGAGGTTCCGAACTACCGCATCGACCCGAAGCAGCTGCCCGAGCGCGACCGCGCAGCACTTCGCGACGCGTTCGGGGTGATCAAGTCGTTGCAGAACGCGCTTTCCACCGCGTACCCGACCAGGGCGGTGTGAAATGCTGTTCGGTCCGAAGAAGCGGCAGCTTATCGACGACTCCCTGCTCGCCGTGGACGTCGAAACCACGGGCCTGAAGCCAGCGCACTCGCAGCTGGTGTCCGTGGGTTGGGTGCCGGTCAACGGCCGGGTGATCGACCTCGCCGGCGCCGAATACTTCGTCCTGCGCGGGGCGGACGTGGGGGAGTCCGCCACATTGCACGGGGTGACCGACGACGAGGTGACGTCGCTGGGCCGGGAACCTGCAGAGGTGCTCGAGGTGTTTCTGGCTGCGCTCGACGGGCGGAAGCTGCTCGCGCATTTCGCGCAGATGGAAACCGGGTTTTTAGGCAAGCTGCACCAGGAAGTGCGCGGCTCCAAATGGCGGCTGCACGACAGCGAGGTGGTTGACACCTTCGCCATGGAGCGGCGCCACATGGAACGCATGGGCACCTACCCGCGCGGCGAAGACCTGCGTTTGCCCAGGGTGCGTCAGCGTTATAACCTGCCGGCCTACGCGAACCACAACGCGTTGACCGACGCGGTGGCGTGCGCCGAGCTCTATCTCGCGTTAACCGCATCCGGGTAACGCCACTTTTGTAATTGGTTGTATGCTCTGTCACATGCGTTTTGGACGAATTGCAACACCTGAAGGAATGACATTCGCCGTCATCGACGACGAGGGAACAACTGCGAAGGCCATCGCTGGCACCCCGTTCACCGACCCCGAGTACACCGGCAAAGAGTATGCGCTTGAGGACGTCCGCCTGCTCGCCCCGACGCTGCCGTCGAAGGTGGTGGCAGTGGGCCGCAACTACGCCGACCACGTCGCGGAGGTGTTCAAGCAGTCCTCAGAGCACCTGCCGCCGACGATCTTCATCAAGCCGTCCACGGCTGTGGTGGGCCCCGGCGCCGCCATCAAGATTCCGGAGTACGCCACCGGAGTGGAGTTTGAAGGCGAGCTCGCGCTCGTCGTCGGCGTGCCGTGCAAGAATGTCAAGGCTGCAGACTGGAAGTCCGTTATCCGCGGCGTGACCATCATCAACGACGTGTCGTCCCGCGACCTGCAGTTCGCTGACGGCCAGTGGGCCCGCGCGAAAGGCATCGACACCTTCGGTCCCATCGGCCCATGGATTGAGACGGACCTGGAGAAGTTCGACTTCGCCAACCTGCCCATCAAGGCGCACCACACCCACAACGGCGTCACCGAGACCAAGCAGGATTCCAACTCCAACCAGATGATCAAGTCCGTCGGAGAGATGGTGGAGTGGGTCTCCGAATCCTTCACGCTGCTGCCTGGCGACGTCATCGCAACCGGCTCGCCCGCCGGCACCGCGGAGATGGTGCCGGGCGACCATATCGAGGTGGAGATCCCCGGCATCGGCAAGCTGGGCAACCCCGTCGAGCGGGCGTAGGGCGCTTAGAGGCCGAGTGCGCGCATGATGGTACGCAGCTTGGCCGAGGTCTCGTCGAGCTCCGCCTGCGGGTCCGAGTAGGCGGTCAGGCCCCCGCCCGCCCAGGCGCGTGCCCGGGTCCCGTCGGTGTTGACCTCGGCGCAGCGGATGGCCACCATGTACTCGCCGTCGCCGGCCGCGTCCGTGTATCCCACCGCGCCGGCGTAGAATCCGCGGTCCGGCTCTGCGGTGGTAATCAACGCCTCCGCCGCCGCTTGCGGGGTGCCGCAGACCGCCGGGGTGGGGTACAGGCTTAAAGCGAGGTCGAGCGCGCTCGGCGCTGGATCTTTCAGCACGCCCTCGATTGGTGTGGCCAGGTGCCACATCTCGCTGGTCTTTTCCAGTCTTGGTCGATCGGGGACGATTAGCTCGCTGCACAGCGGTGCCAGGATGCGCCGGATGTGGTCGACCACGAAGCGGTGCTCGTCGAGGTCTTTCGCAGAATCGCGCAGTGAGTTGGCCGCCGCCTGGTCTGCATCCTGGTTGCCGGGGACGCGGGCGGCGGAACCTGCCAGGGGAAACGACCAGACGCGCCTGCCGCGCCGGCGCACCAGCACCTCTGGCGAGGACCCGACGAGGAAATGCCCCGCGCGTCCCGACGGCGTCAGGTCCGCGATGAACCCGTCGTGCGTATACGACAGGTCGATCAGCCGCGCCGCGACCAAGCGGGGGTCCACCGGCGGGTCAAAAGCGATGTCGACTGCACGCGCCAGCACTACTTTGTCCAGGGCGGAGCTTTGGATTGTCGAGATGGCGGCTTCGACTCGGCGTAGGTGTTCGGCCGGGGACGGGTCAACGTCGATAAGCATTGCGTTGAGCTTGGAACCCTCGCCGACGCGGTAGTACGGGTGCGGCTCGAGCGCACCCGGCTCCCGGATGATGTGCTCGGGGACCGTGAGTGCCGCTGGGCAGTCGTGATCGAAGGGGAGGGCGCCGACAACCATTTCTTCCTCGCCGCGCGCGATCGCGTCCGCAGCCTCCCACGCATCGTCGAAGGTGCGGAGTGCACCTTGGGTGCGCACGGAGCCGTCGCCACGCGAGAGCAGAAAGTCTGGGGCGCTATCGGGTCTGGAAGTGGGCATGTGACGATACTTTAACGAACCTCCATTTGTGCACGCACGTCTGTATTGCTTGCCGCTACATAAAAGTGGGGTTAATGTGGCCGGTGTGAAAATTGTGAAAAGCCTTGCAGGTGGTCTCGCTGCCTTGCTCATCGCAGGTAGTGCGGTCGCCCCGGTGCAGGCTGGGGCCCAAGATATGTCGTCCCAAATCAACGGACAGGTCAACCGTGCGATCAACGACGCTAACCGCGCCGCCACCGACGCTGTGAACCAGGCCAACGCCGAGTGGAACAAGTTCGTCAAAATGGCCAACGACACCATCCCCGGCAGCTCGGCTCTTCCGCGCAATCCGCTGCCCGCGCCTGCGCCGGTGCCTGCGCCCTGGACGCCACAAGTACCCGCACCAGTGGCTAACGGCACCAACGGCGAAATCCACGCCGCAGGACGCAGCTACCTCATCTGGGTGCCGCGGGGCTACAACCCGGCGAACCCGACGCCGGTGATGGTGGGCTACTCCGCCTACCAAGACTCCACCGAGAACTTCCGCAACTACTCCCGACTGCGCGAATCCTCCGTCGGGCGCGACGCCATAATCGTCTATCCGCGCGCTATCGGTACATCCTGGGAAGGCTCGCCGACCGCAGTCACCCGGCCCGGGCAGGACATCGCATACGTGCGCGCAATGATCGACGACGTACAGCGCTACTACAACATCGACCGCCGCCGCATCTACGCCACCGGCATGTCCACCGGCGGCGGCATGGCAGCCGTTTCCGCCTGCCACATGGCAGACCTCTTCGCCGGCGTCGCAGGCGTATCCGGTGCGTACTACGCGCCGGTGAACCGGGGTTGCCAGAACCTGCCGATCGCATTCATGGCGTTGCACGGCATGAACGACACCCTCACCCCGTACTACGGCACCACCCGACGCGGCCAGCGCGTCCTGCCGGTGCCGGAGCTATTCGGCTCCTACGCCGCCCGCAATGGCTGCGGCCCCGGCCTCAACCGCGCCCCGCTGTACAACGCCACCCGCGTCTCCGCCCGCGGCTGCCGCAAGGGCGTCGAAGTGATCCAGGTGCACGGCTCCAACCACTACTGGTGGTACTCGCCGTCCGCCGCCGACGAAATGTGGGCGTTCCTTTCCCGCCACTCCAAGTAGCGCACCACCTAAGCGCCCCCGGGGCGCGACCCGGGGGCGCCTGTCAAGGCGCGGTTTTGTAAAACTCGGCCACAGTGGGGTGAGGGGTTGGGGGTTTCGGGGTTTTGTTTTAGGCCGAGTTTTACAAAACCATGTTGTGCCGGTTCTGCGGCCGCATAATGTTGTGCCGGTTCTGTCCCGGGGTGGTGTCGCTGCTTCTTACTTTCGACTCGATGTAAAGCAGGCACAAAATCTAGGGTAGCCAGCTTAGCAAGGTGAATAGGGGTGACTGCCCCTATTGGTAGATGCATCGCTCAATTTCATGACCGGTTTCGCTGACACGAATACCGCGTGTGCGGCTTGGGAACTTCGCAGGGATCCCTGGCTCGAAATCAATTTCAAGTTTTGCTGATAATAGTCGCACCGCGTCATCGACTTCATTGGGATCACAGGGAACATCAGCAACAGTTACGAAGAAGAATACTGAGTACTCCGCTTCCTCTTCCGGGCTTAACTCCTCACTCGGTGGGATGATCTCTGACAGGAGGAGTTCAAAAGTTGGCTCACTGTGTCCAGCTTGGTATGCCTGTTCAGACGAGAAGTGCACTCTGTTTTTCTCGCGCACTACATCGACACATCTTTGGTGCCTTGCTTTTGCTTCATCAAGTTGGTCGTACCGACACACGAATTTTGTGAAAAAACACCACGTAGATGTCTCATCCATAATGGTTCCTTATCTGTACGTCGATTTATTTCGGGGCGTGGTCGTCTCTATCCGGCCACCTGAACTAGAAGCGTGTCCGAGGCTAACGAAGAGGGGGGATAGATAAATGTAGACAATGTATGTTTCATTGCTCGCCACTTTTCTGGAGGGTCTCCCTCGTTATATCCAATTGCAACTCGTGCTGGCACCATTCCCATCTCAGGTTTGTACAGAAAAGAGATTGACTCCAATGACAACTATCGGGTCGCCCGCGCCTATTTCAAGCTGAGCATGCTACGGGACAGGTAGCCGAAACCGTAGATATCGAGCAGGCATTTTTCGAAACGGTGACCATCTCGTCGAGTTCATTAGGCATTCGCAGGGCTTTGGATTCTGAAAGGCTGGCCGTCGAATCGGAGTCGATTGCGTGCTCTCTGCGCGTGATCGGCGCTCGAGTAGTAAGGGAAGGATGGGCCGTGACGGAGTTTCGGCACCGCCACATCGATCGTCCGTGACAGGCTCTCGCGGTTGCGGTAGCGGCACCAGTTGCGGTGGGGCACGCCCTAGAGAATGAGGCGTCGCCGTATTGGGCGCCGTTGGCAGGGTCAGTTTGGACGCAAGAGGATCTAGTTGAGTTGACTTGTCCAATCGGGGGTCTCGAGCCAGTTGAACTTTCAAATACGTTGCCGGGAGGATAGGCGGTGCAGCGGTTATTGCCATGCTTCTTTCGGTGGTGCACCGGAGGACGTCGATAAGCGAGGGGCTCTGCGCGCTACGATTGCGCACATGACTGACTCTTCAATGCGTGTACGTTTTTGCCCGTCACCCACCGGAACCCCGCACGTGGGCATGGTGCGCACGGCACTGTTCAACTGGGCGCAGGCGCGCCACTCCGGCGGCACGTTTGTGTTCCGCATCGAGGACACGGATGCCGCGCGTGACTCGGAGGAGAGCTACCAGGCGATCATCGAGTCGCTGGAGTGGCTGGGCCTGACCTGGGATGAAGGCATCAATGTGGGCGGCCCGCACGAGCCGTACCGCCAGTCCCAGCGTTCTGAGATCTACACGGACGTTTTGAATAAGCTCATCGAGGCCGGCGAGGTGTACCCGGCGTACTCCACGAACGAAGAGGTCCAGGAGCGTCACAAGGCCGCCGGCCGCGACCCGCAGCTGGGCTACGACAACTTCGACCGCGACCTGACGCAGGAGCAGATCGACGCGTTCGAGGCTGAAGGTCGCAAGCCGGTGTGGCGCCTGCGTATGCCGGACCAGGACTGGACCTGGAACGACTTGGTGCGCGGCGAGGTGACGTTCAAGTCCGAAACGCAGCCGGACTTCGTGGTCGCCCGCTCCAACGGCGCACCGCTGTACACGCTGGTCAACCCTGTCGATGACGCGCTGATGGGCATCACCCACGTCCTGCGCGGCGAGGACCTGCTGTCGTCCACCCCGCGCCAGATGGCGCTGTACGAGGCGCTCAAGCGCGTCGGCGTCGCAGACTTCACCCCCGAGTTCGGCCACCTGCCGTTCGTGATGGGCCAGGGCAACAAGAAGCTGTCCAAGCGCGACCCGGAGTCGAACCTGTTCAACCACCGGGACAACGGCATCATCCCGGAGGGCATGATCAACTACCTGGCGCTTTTGGGTTGGTCCCTGTCCGCGGACCAGGACATCTTCAGCGTCGACGAGTTTGTCAATGCCTTCGACGTCAACGACGTGCTGGGCAACCCGGCCCGCTTCGACCAGAAGAAGCTCGAGGCCATCAACGCCGACCACATCCGCCTGCTCGACCCGGAGGACTTCCGCGACCGTCTCCGTGCGTACCTGACTGAGCACACGGACTTCCCGGAGGACTACCCGGCCGACAAGTTCGCCATTGCTGCGGACCTGGTGCAAACGCGCATCAAGGTGCTGTCCGAGGGCTACAACCTGCTGAAGTTCCTGGTCACCGCCGACGAGGACCTGGAGCTGGACGAGAAGAGCGCGAAGAAGAACCTCAAGGACACCGCCATCGAGCCGCTGGACGCGGGCATCGCCGCGCTGGAAGCGGTGGAGGAGTGGACCACGCCCAACATCGAGGCGGCGTTGAACAAGGCGCTTATCGACGACCTCGGGCTGAAGCCCCGCGTCGCGTTCGGTGCCCTGCGCGTTGGCGCGACCGGCGCGGCAGTGTCTCCGCCGCTGTTCGAGTCTATGGAGCTGCTGGGACGCGAGTCCACGCTGAAGCGTCTCCGTGCCGCTCGAGAGGTGACTCCCTACCAGCCGGCGGAGTAGTTACAACGCTGTTGTTATGGCCCGTTATGGCCGCCGCGATTTGGGCGGTGGCCTGCGGATTTGGTTGCTGTAGCGATTCATGGTTATAGTAATCCACGTTGTTCAGCAGACAGGCGCAACGCCGAGAGGGAAAGCGCAGGTCAGACTGAAAAACGATGGCCTATGGTGTAATTGGCAACACAACGGTTTCTGGTACCGTCATTCTAGGTTCGAGTCCTGGTAGGCCAGCTGCAGAGCTTTTAAGTTCTGTGTCCTAATGCCCCGTTCGTCTAGCGGCCTAGGACGTCGCCCTCTCACGGCGGTAACACGGGTTCAAATCCCGTACGGGGTACAACGCAAAAACCTCCGGTCCAGCTTTTGGGCCGGAGGTTTTTCGCGTCCGGTACTGTGAGCGCATGGTGTGGAAGTTGTCGTCGCTGTTCAGTGGTGAAATTCGTCAAAGTGGCTCCAGTCTCATCGACGCGTTCAGCGTGCCAGCAGCAGCATCGAGCTTGTCATCCTCGATTCCACTGCTCGCAGTGCCGGCGCTGTTCCTCGCAACGCTGGGTGGGGGTGTCTTCGGTGCGTCGCTCTACGAGGGGTCGGCGGCAAGCGGGTCGTCGATAGGCGATGGCTCCAGCAACGTCGCCGAGACGTTCCCGGATCCGGACGCGAAGCCCGCGACCCTGAAATCGGTGACGCACATTGAAAACGACGTCTACGAGGTCGTCGTGTACTCGCCATCGATGGATAGGGAGGTCAAAAACGAGGTAATCCTGCCCGGCGGGCCGGATAACGACACTCCGCGGCCCACGTTTTACCTGCTCATGGGTGCGGACGGCGCCGCCAACGGCTGGTCCTGGCGCAACTCGTCCGACTACCAGGAATTCTTCCAGGACAAACTGGTCAATGTGGTCACTCCGATCGGCTCAGTCTCCTCAATGCAGGCTGATTGGTACCGCGAGGACAATGCGACGGGGCGTAACAAGTGGCTCACGTACTTCACCAAAGAGCTGCCTCCGCTTATGGACGAGCAGTTCCACGGCACCGGCACCGACGCCATCGCGGGCATTTCCATGTCCGGCGGGCCGGCACTGCATATTGCGTCGTTGGAACCGGAGCGGTTTGCCGCCGCGGCGTCGTACTCCGGGTGCCCGGCTACCTCCGGTGTCCTTGGCGATACATACGTGCGCCAGGCCTTGAAGCTCAACGGGGCGGATCCCCGCAAGATGTGGGGCATGTCCTCCAACCCGGCGTGGATGGTGCACTCGCCCGTGCTGCACCTCGGCGCGCTGGACAACACGAAGCTTTTCATCTCCGCCGCGCAGGGAGTGCCCGGCGCTATCGACGACACGAAGACGTCCTCCGAACGCATTGGCCCGCCCGTGGCGATCGAGTCTGCGTCGTACGCGTGCTCTGAATACTTCGTGGACCGGGCGCAGCGCGCCGGCCTGAACGTGCGGTGGTACCCACAGGTGGAAGGCACGCACAGCTGGGGCCTGTTTGAGAAGTCCATGCGCAAAAGCTGGGGCTTGATCGGGTCGGCGCTTGACGTGCAACCCTTCGAGCGGGAGACCCCGGTGACGAAGACGCCTCCCACGGAGGAGACGCCGCAGCCTGTCGGCGGGTCTGCAGGGTCGAGTGGGTAGCAACTGGCGCTGCTGTTCGGCGAGCGTGCAGTGGGATGCGGTGTTAAGGTAAGCGCTGTTTTTACCGTGCGCAAAGGAGTTCTTAATGAAATTCACACGAAAGTCCCTGTCTGCAATTGCCACCCTCAGCGCCGCGATGCTCGCTCTCGCTGGCTGCTCTGAGCCTACAGAGGACACAGCGTCTAGCAACGGAACCTCCGGCGGGAATGCTGCTGAAGACGCGGCCAAGGACTCTGCCACCGGTTCGCTCACGCTTTACACTTCCGAGCCGGAGGAGAAGGTCGACGAAATTATCGCAGCGTTTAATGAGGAGCACCCGGATGTAGACGTGCAGGTTTATCGTGCAGGCACCGGTGACCTCAAAGCGCGTATCGAGGCAGAAAAGGCATCTGGCTCCGTGGAGGCCGACCTGATCTGGGCGGCGGACGCACCAACTTTTGAGGCCTTCAAGTCTGAAGACCTGCTCGCACAGTTGAATGATGTGGAAGCTGGTGAGGTTATCGACGGCGCCGTGGACCCGGAAGGGTACTACGTTGGCACCCGCATCATCTCTACCGTTCTTGCGTACAACACCTCAGTGATCGATGAAGCTGATGCACCACAGTCTTGGACGGATCTGACCGACGCACGGTTCCGCGACAAGATCGTCATGCCGGACCCGGCAGTTTCCGGCGCAGCCGCATACAACGCCACGGTGTGGATGAACAACGACGAGCTCGGTGAGGATTGGCTCACCGCGCTGGGTGAGAACGCACCGATGATTGCTGCATCCAACGGCCCGACCTCGCAGGAGATTGCGGGTGGTGGCCACCCGGTCGGCGTAGTGGTGGACTACCTCGTGCGCGATCTGGCGGCACAGGGATCCCCGGTTAAGGAGGTCTACGCCACCGAAGGCTCGCCGTACATCACCGAGCCGATCGCAGTATTCGCGGATTCGAAGAACCAGTCTGTGGCGGAGTTGTTTATTAACTTTGTGCTGTCGAAGAAGGGCCAAGAACTAGCAGTCGAGCAGAACTACTTGCCGATCATTGACGGCGTCGGTACGCCGGGTGATGCCCCGGAGCTTGATGATATTGCGTTGAAGGATGCTGATCTGCAGACGCTGACGGACGATCGCGCACGTTCTGTAGAGTTTTTCCAGAGCGCGATGAACTAGGTGGCAATGCAACGTGTTTCTTCGCCGGGGCTCAACCTTGCTCGCCTAGGGGTGTGGTTGGTTGCCGCGGCGATTTTTATTGTTCCTCTCGCGCTGGTGGTCTCACTCGCGCTCGGGGGAAATCAGTTTCCGGTACTTGTGGAACAAGGCCTGGCGCGCGCCACTTGGAATTCCGTGATTACCACCGTGCTGTCTTCTATGGGCGCGGTACTAATCGGCGGCACGATTGCGATTGTTTTGGAGCGCACCGATGTTGGTGGAGCAACGGGATTACGCTTATTTCTGCTCTCGCCGCTGTTAGTCCCGCCGTTCGTCGGTGCCATTTCCTGGCTGCAGCTGTTTGGCCGAAACCAGGGGCTCAATGCGCTGTTCGACCGGCCGCTGTGGGACCTGTACGGAGCCGACGGCATCGTCTTTCTGATGACGTTGCACTCGTACCCGGTTGTGTACGTCATTGTGGCCGCAGCGTTGCGCCAGATCCCCTCTGATCTCGAACTGGCTGCGCGCGTTAGTGGCGCGGGCAGTGGCACGGTGCTGCGCACTGTGACCATCCCGCTGTTGGGGCCCGCATTCTTGAGCGCCTTCACCTTGACGGCAGTGTCGAACCTCGCCGACTTCGGTATTCCATCGATTCTGGGGTCGCCGGTGCAGTTCGAGACATTAGCGACAATGTGTTACCGGTTTATGGAATCAGGCACGGTAAGCAACCCGCTGCAGGTCGTGTCCACAGTTGGAGCAGTGTTGATGCTGCTGGGCATTATCGCCGTGGTGGCAGATTACGCGGTGTCGCGCCGAGCCTCCTCGCAAGTCAGTGGTGCCAGCACGATGAAACTTTCACTCGGTGTGGCGAGAGTTCCTGTCACCGTGGTGTCCTGGGTCCTTGCACTCGCGGTTACCCTTGGTCCGATCTTGGGGCTCGCTCACCGTGCGTTGCTTCCGGCCCCGGGTGTGCCGTTTACGTTGGAGACCATCTCGCTGTCGAATTTTCAGCGCACCCTGAGTAACCCGCGGGTGGTTGATGGTTTCACTAACTCGGTCGCTCTCGCAGGCGGTGCCGCACTACTGTGCGGTCTGCTGGGTTGGGCGATCGGCATCTTGGTCACCCGCACCCGCGCGCGTACTAACACGCCGCTATCCCTGGCTACATTGCTTCCGGCTGCACTCCCTGGACTGATCATTGGCGTCGGGTGGCTCATTGTGGGCAGGTACACGGGGCTCTACAACACCCGTTGGGTGATCCTGTTGGCCTACGTCTGCGCCTTCACAGCCTTGGTGCTGCAGGCTGTGCGCGCACCGATGAGCAAGATTCCGGTTGCAGTGGAAGAAGCGGCACGAATCTCTGGCGCGGGTAGGGTGCGCTCAATCGTGGATACTTCGGGGCGAATGGCTGTACCAGCGGCGTTCTCCGGGGCAGTTCTCGTTGCAGTCACCGCGGTGCGCGAGCTCACCGTGTCAATTCTGCTCGTTGCTCCGGGCACCACAACAATTGGTGTGCAACTGTTCAACCTCCAACAGTCCGGAAACTACAACCAAGCTTCAGCGCTTGCATTGATGTTTGCAGTAATCGGTATTGCCGCCCTGGCACTGACCGTGCGCAACCCTGACAAGGAGTCCTGATGAGTGACATTGCGATTGAAGGCCTCAGCGTCGTATTCCCAGACGGTGCCGTTGGGTTGGACGACATCAACCTACGCGTTGGTAGCGGCGAGTTCGTAGCGCTAGTCGGCCCGTCCGGCTCGGGAAAAACCACGCTGCTGCGCACCCTCGCCGGGTTTGTGCAGCCCTCCACAGGCACGGTCTCCCTCGACGGTACAAACGTGACTCGCACACCGCCAGAAAAGCGGCGGATGGGCATGGTGTTTCAGCAGCACGCAGTCTGGCCACACATGAGTGTTGCGGATAATGTCGCCTACCCGCTCAAACGTGCAGGTACGAGCAAGAAACAACAACAACAGCTCGTCGAATCGACGTTGCGCACCGTGGGGCTGGAGAGCTACGGAGACCGGAAACCTTCAACGTTGTCTGGCGGTCAGCGGCAGCGAGTCGCACTCGCGCGTGCGATTGTGGCCAAGCCGCAAGTGCTGCTGCTCGACGAAGCTTTGTCGGCCCTCGACGAACCACTGCGAGACAGTCTTCGCCGAGAGCTTGTTGCGCTGACTAAGCAGTCTTCTTTAACTACAGTGCACGTGACCCACGACCGCAAGGAAGCGATTGCCATCGCAGATCGCATCGCATTGCTGCGAGACGGCGAGCTCGAGCAGTTTGCCTCGCCGAGGGATATCGTAGCTCAACCAGCTTCGCCGTGGGTGGCCTCCTTTATCGCTGACGCGACGCTGTTAGAGGGACAAATTATCGACGGCCGCGTGGTCGTCACAACGCCTGCCATGGAATGGCCGACTGCGCATGTGGAGATGGTTGGCGCATCAGGCCATAGAGGTGATGTCACCGTTGCGGTGTTGCCTGAGGCGGTAGAAGTGGCAGCACCAGGGGAGCGGAACGTACTAAACGGCCGGGTCACCTCCTCGCTATTTGAGGTGTCCGTCTACTCGCTCACCATCGATGTGGACGGGGTGGAGTTTCGCGCTCGCGCTTCAGCCCGTATGAACCCAAAGGTCGGGGATCGTGTCAGAATCGGTATTCACAATCCGCTCGTTTACCCTAGGTAAAGAGGTCTGAACAGGCGATTTGTAGGTTTGCAGTACCGTCCTTTATCTTTAACAAGTCGCAAACAAGCGAGCGCGCCCCGTTCGTCTAGCGGCCTAGGACGTCGCCCTCTCACGGCGGTAACACGGGTTCAAATCCCGTACGGGGTACAACGCAAAACTCCCGATCCGGACTCCGGGTCGGGAGTTTTCGCATTGGTAGCCTTGGCCGGGTGACTTCCCTGGACTTCTTTGAAATCGACGTCTTCGCCGGGTTAAACGACAAAAAGTGTGTCTGATTCAGCGTGTCGTGGGGGTTAGATTTGGCCTTTTTGGATGCCGATTGAGTGGGTGTAGTTGGTGTCGATAGCGTTGTCGTAGAGGGCTGGTCGTCCTGTTTCGTGGTCGGCTTGGTTCTCGGTTTGGGTCAGGGTGGATACTTTGGCGAGTTGGTCCTGGCCCCAGTTGGACTGCCTGGCGATTCGTACTGGATCGTCAGGCAGTTCCGTTTTTAGGTAGAGCCACCAATCCAGCATGCGGCGTTGTCGTTCGCCGGATCTGCCGCGGTGGGTTCTGGCGAGCAGTTTGAGCTGGGCGTTGATGCCGCCTTCTAAGCTGTTGGTGTTGGATTTGATCCGCTCTGGTTGAAGTACTGCTTTTGGCGGGTTGAGGTAGACGAACAGCATCTCGGACCGGAATAAGTGGTTGAGGCTGTTGTAGGCCTTGCGCACGTTGTGATGCGTCCACACCCGGGTCCATGCACCGGTTTTCGGGTCTTTCACCATGGTTTTCTCGTCCATCCATGACCGGTAGATCGTGGAGAACTCGTGCAGCTGCGCACCCCATGCGGCGGCTGCATCCAGCGTGGTGATCCGGGTCAGCTTCAGCGCAAGTCGGTAGATGGTGCGCCCGGCATCCGTACGCGGGTTGCTGGTGGTGTAGCGGCGCACCACGCGTTGGGCGTGGACGAGGCAGCGTTGAATTTTCGTGGCCGGCCAGCACTTTTTGATCGCGCTGTAGGCTCCTTGGCCGCCGTCGATGACGGCGATGAGTGGGGCTTCGATGCGTTCAAGCAGCAGTTGGTAGTCGCGGGTGGTTTCGTGTGTGCACCAGTGCCAGGCAATCACGTGGTCGATCGTCGCCGCGACGATCAAGCAGCCGCCGGCGGTGTAGGTGCCGTCAAGGAAGATCTGGTCGTAGACCCGCTTGTCGTGGCCGGCGGTGGGGTCAGGCACATCAACGAACCAGAACGGTTCGAATCGACGTTGCATCGTGCGCGGTGAGCACCCCACACGGCGGGCAACGGTATCGAGGCTGGCACCGGTGGTGAGGTGGTCGATGAAGACGGTGAACGCCGCCGCGTTGGTGATGTCGCTTCGGTGTTTCACGCTGGAGGCGCCACATTGTTTGCAGCGCCACCTGGTGGTGCCTTTGCTGGTGGTGCCGTTGCGTTTCATTTCACCGCCGCAGTAGCAGCGAGGTTGGTTCTTTGACATTGCGACACCACACCACGCCGCACATAGCACACCAACGCTGCCACACCGAGGATTGAACGCTCGAGACCTAGATATATGCCCCCGGAGCATATATTTCCCTGAAACCTACAGGTCAACCCCTGAAAATCGTAGATTCCAGACACACTTTTTGTCGTTTAACCCTCTTCGCCACCGGCGCGTTCACCGGCAACCCGCTCGCCGTGATCTGCGGCGCGGATGATTTGAGCGACGAGCAGATGCAGCGAATTGCGTCGTGGACCAACTTCTCCGAGACGACGTTCCTGCTTGAGCCGACCGATCCTGGGGCGGATTACCGCGTGCGCATCTTCACGCCGGTGGAGGAGTACGCTTTCGCAGGACACCCCACCCTCGGCACGGCGCGTGCGTGGCTTGAACTGGGCAACTCACCCCGCAAGCAGGGCCGCGTGATCCAGGAGTGCGGCGTGGGCAACGTCGAGGTCCGCATCGAAGGCGACTCGCTCGCGTTCGCCACCCCGCCCTTAAAGCGTGGCGGCCAGCTGTCGCCGGAGGAGAAGGATGAGGTGTGCGAGACCTTTGGCGTCGAGAAGCAATTGCTTATCGACGCCGCCTACGGCGACAACGGTCCCGGCTGGAAGCTGGCTTTGCTGGATGGCCTGGACGCGTTGCGCGCGTTGGAGAAGCCGGCGGATAGCGGTCTGAAGATGGCGTTTGCGGCGCTGACTGGTGGCAACGATCCGGCCTATGAGCTGCGCGCGTTCACGCCGACGTTCGAGGACCCCGTGACCGGCAGCGCGAACGGTGCGATGGCGCAGTGGTTGCGCGGGCGGGGAGTCGTGCCGGAGCGCTACACCGTCTCGCAGGGAACCGCGCTGGGACGCGATGGGCGGGTGGAAATCACCGACGACGGAAGTGACATCTGGGTCGGCGGTCGCGCGCAGGTGCGGGTTCGAGGGACGTTGAACGTAGCGTAGAACGTGTGTTCTACTCCTGGTGGGGTCGTGTCGGCGGCGTTCGTATCGTGTGAAGCGTCCCCGGCAGAAAGGCTCTCACATGACCAATACCCTCGTCGCGTCCCCGCGACTTATCCAGGCAATTAACACCGCAGCGTGGGCACACCGCGACCACGTGCGTAAAGGCACCGACATTCCGTACGTCTCCCATGTGTTCGGAGTGATGCAGCTGGTGTCCCAAGTTACAGACGATGAGGACGTGCTCATCGCGGCGCTGTTCCACGACATTTTGGAGGACGTGCCTGAGGAGTACAGCCCCGAGCGCATGACAAGGGAGTTCGGCGAGCGTGTCGTGGAGCTGGTGCGCGGAGTGACCAAAGACAGCACCCTTTCCAGCTGGCAGGAACGCGCGGACGCGTATTTGGCGCACCTGCGTAAGGCGGATGATGGCAGCGTGGTCATCTCTGCTGCCGACAAGCTGCACAACCTGCTTTCCATTCACGCCGATTTGGGTGAGCTGGGCGATGACCTGTGGGCCCGGTTCAACTCCGGCAAGGAGCGCCAGTTGTGGTGGTACCGCTCTGTGGCGGACCTGGTGCTAGAACGTCTGCCTGGAAACCCGCTCGGCGAAGAACTGGCCCGACAGGTGGAGCGGCTGGAGAACCGCGGCGCATAAGCTGGGACGCATGGTTAATTCGGCGATGAAGGTAGCGATAATTGGTGCCGGGCCGCGCGGTCTGTGGGCATCGGAAGAGCTCATGGAACGGGCGCGGGAGCGCGGTGCGGCAATCGACGTGACTGTGTTCGATGCCAAGCCGCTGGAGGAGTCCTCCGCGCCCGGGGCGTTTCGGGATTCAGTGCCGGAGGAATTCATCCTTAACGCACCGAAGTCGATCGTGGAGACGAAACTCGGGCCGCTCGACCCGAACGATGAGCTTCCGGGGGACTTTCCCAGCCGCAGGCACGTCGGGGAGCACCTCGATGCATCTTGGCGTGCGCTCGAGGAGAACCTGCCGCCTCGCTGCAGTCTCACGCACCGGGTGGCAAACATCGAGATGGTCGAACCCGCCGACGATGGGGTGGTGGTGCTCGGCGAGCACTTCGACGAGGTCCTCATGGTCACCGGACACGCGCATGACTGGCCCGGTTCGCTTGCGCATGCGGATCTCGGCGACTTCAAGGTGGTCGCCCCTGCCTACCCGGCATCGAACTTGGACGCGGTGGGCCCCGACGATGTCGCGTTGGTGCGCGGCGCTGCGCTGACCTTCATTGACGTGGTGAAGTACGCCGACGCGAAAGTGTTCTATCCGGTGACACGGTCGGGTCGCTTCATGGAGGTCAAGGCGTATTTCGAGGGCGAGGCGAAAATAGAAGCGCAGCCGCACATCGAGGCGGCGTCGCAGAAGATCCTCGAGTGCGAAGGCCTCGACGAGCTGGAAGGCATCCTCGTGGACTGCGCCACGGAGCTGCTCCGCATCGCCGGCGGCGAAGGCGGGAAAGACGACATTCGGAAAGTGTTGCGCGGTGAAGACTTCACCGGGGACCCAGTGGCGGAGCTTCGCGCATCCGTTGCCGCGGCCCGAGGGGAGCGCCCGTGGACGCCGGCGCTTGCGGTGGCGCTTGCGTTCCGCGACACCTACGATGCGGTGATCGACCGCGCCTCCTACGGCGGCCGCCACACCCTGGGCGGGAAGGACTTCGACGCATTCGTTTCCACCCTGGAGCGCGTCGGCTTCGGCCCACCGGTGGAGTCCGCGCAGATCATGCTCGAGCTTCTCGACGAAGGGCGCATCCGTACTGAGTTAGTCGCACGCGGCGAGGAGGATCTCCGCGATCTGGCCGAAGAGGTCGGCGCGACTGTCATCATCGACGCGGTGCAGGCACCTCCCGGGATTGTCGAGGGCACCCTGGTAGGCAACCTGGTGGAGGCCGGAATCGGACTCCGCTACGCCGGCACGAATGCTCTGCACGTGAAGCCCGACGCCACGCTTGTGGGGCAGAAACATCTTTCTGCTGCCGGCCGCATGAACGAAGGTCTGGTGCTCGGCCACGACACGCTGAAGCGCACCAAGCAGCACGGCATCGATCGCTGGGCAGACCGAGTGAGCACCGCTGCGGCGGAACACAAGTAGCGGCTGCTGAAACACAGAACCCGCCGCGGCGGTCTAGAAGATCGCGTTGGCGGGTTGTTGGCGGTGCGCTAGATGTTGAACTGCTTGCGGATGTCCTGAATCCACTGCGGGTGGACGTAGGACAGCGCCGCGAAGATCGCACCCAGGACGGCGATCAGTATTGCCAGCACGGTGAGGATGATGCCGCCGGTGCTGCTGCCGGACACGCTGCCCGCGGCGTCCTTACCGGTGTTATCCGCGTTTGAATCCCCAGCCGGTTCCTGCGGTTCGGCGTTCTTGGTGATGGTCTCGGTGACCGTGGTGGGCACCGTCTTGGTCTTCTCCACGACCTTGGTCTCCGGGGCGGTCTGCGTCGACGTCTCGGTCACGGTGGCAGTGCCGACGGAAGTGACGGTGGTGACCTCCGGCTCAGCGTTCTTGGTGATGGTGGTCGGCACCTCAACCGTGGAGGTCTCGGTGACGGTTTCCTTCGCCGTGGTCGGCACCGTCTTGGTATTCTCCACCGTCTCGGTGGCCGGCGAGGTCTGCACGGACGTCTCAGTCACCGTTGCTGAACCGACAGAAGTCTTGGTGGTGGTGACCAGCTTCTCCGAGGTCTGCGTCGTGGTCACGACCTCCGGTGCCGGCTTCTGCTCGGTGGTCGGCTTCTGCTCAGAGGTCGGCTTCTGCTCAGAGGTCGGCTTCTGCTCGGTGGTCGGCTTGGTAGTCTCTTCCGGCTTCTCCTCCGGCTTCTGTGCGTCCTTCTTCTGCAGCGTGACCTGGTCCACCACGTACGGGGTGTTGATGTTGTAGGTGGTCAGCTTCAGCTCGGTCGGGGAGACGTCGATGCTGGTGTAGTCCGGGTTGTAGTCCTGGCGCCAGCGGGCCGTGGTGTCGTGCGCCAGGTCGCGGGCGCGCTCCTCGCGGACGTGCGGGTGGGTTTCGCCGAACTTGTCCTGGAAGTCGTAGTACTTGCCGCCGGTGGCGGTGGTGGAGGTGAGGTAGAGCACCTCGCCGTCCTCCGGGATGAGCACATCGCCGGACTTTGCAGCGCCCTCCGGGATCACCGGATCAAAACCGTTCATCAGGTGGGTGCGGGTGTAGATGTGATCGTGGCCGCTCAAGACCAGGTCCACGCCGGCTTCGGACAGCTTCGGCGTGAGCTGCTCGCGCAGGCGCACCACATCGCTGTCGGTGTAGTGGGTGCCCTGGGAGAACGGTGCCTGGTGGATGCCCACCATCACCCAGTCCGCGTCCGCGCCGTGGTCCGCGATTGCGTCGTTGACAAACTTCGCGTGGGCCTCGATGTCGGCTGCGCTCGAGCGGTTGCCGTCGAGGCCGATGAACAGGACGTTGTTGTAGTTGAAGAAGTAGTTTGCGGTTTCGCCGTCTTCGTTGGGCAGGAAGTAGGTGTCCTGGAAGTGGCGGTCCGGCGCGTACGTTTCGTGGTTGCCCTTCAGCACCGCCAGACGGTAGTTCTGCAGCGCTTCCGGGGCGGTGAACTCCTCGAGCTGCTTGACCGGTGCACCCCAGCCCTCAGCCTGGTCGCCGAGGTGCATGAGGAACGCGGAATCCGGGTGCTCGCCGGTGGCGACGTTGACTGCCTTGTCCCAGGCGGCGGACTGCTCGTCGATCTTCGCGTCCACGCCGATCTGTGCGTCGGCCATGGCCAAGAAGCTCCAGGAGTCGGAATCCTCGCCCGTGGTGAAGGTGCGCTCCTCGCTCCAGCCGCGGTCGTCGTTGCCCACGCGGTAGACGTACTCCGTGTCCGGCTCAAGGCCGGTCATCGTCGCCTCGTGCGGGTAGAAGATCGCCGCGTTGTACTGGCCGCGCGGGGACTCGACGCTGGTCTTATCGGCCTCGTTGTCCGCCGGCCAGTACTCCAAGTACTGCAGCTCGTTGGTCTTGGATTGCCAGGCAACGTTGGCCTCCGTGGCGTCGGAGCCGATGCCGAGCACGATGCGGCTGAGCTTGGTGTTAACCGCATCCGCAGCCACAGCGGTGGTCATCGGCGCGAGCAGGGAGAAAACGACGGCGGTGGCGATGGTGCCACGGCGCAGGGAACGGTGGGTACGCAGGAGAGTCATGGTTGCCCACTTAAATCACCCGTTTTTAACAGCCGGTTACAAGTAATTGGACACCTTGATGAATTGAAAATGAATATCACGTGACATCGGTCTGCTGTTCTTGCACCGTGCTTACAGCTAGTTGAAAGTATGCTCCATGAGCTCAAAGTTCCGTGTCAATCGTCGTGTGTTCCTGCAAACTGTCGCAGCGGCCGCTGCCGCAACCGTTATCGGCACCGGTGGCGCTTACGCCGCCCGGCGTGGCACGGTGTCCACCCCTGAAGAACCGACCCCGGCGGGCGAGTGGGACCTGCCGTTCCTCCACGGCGTAGCATCCGGCGACCCGCTGCCGGACCGCGTGGTGCTGTGGACCCGCGTGACCCCGTCGCGCGAGGCGCTGCCGGGCTCCGGCCTGGGTGAGGGCGTGGAACTGGAGTGGCAGATCGATACCTCGGAGGACTTTGGTAACCCGCAGACGGGCTCCGTGACCACCTCGGCGGATTCGGACCACACCGTCCACGTCGACCCGGACGGTCTGGAGTCGGAGACGGAGTACTTCTACCGCTTCGTCGTCAAGAGTGGCGAGTTCGAGGGCGCGACCTCCCCGGTCGGCCGCACCCTCACGGCGCCTGAGGCTGACGCGAGCGTGGACAACCTCAACCTGGCCATCGCCTCCTGCGCGAACTGGGAGTCCGGCTTTTTCGCCGCGTACGGCGACATGGCGCAGCGCGCCCGCGCAGGCGAGATCGACCACGTGGTCTTCCTCGGTGACTACATCTACGAGTACCCGACCGGCGAGTACGCCGGCAAGAGTGGCGTCGCGCGCATGCACCACCCGGAGTGGGAGATCACCACGCTGGAAGATTACCGCCAGCGCCACGGCCGCTACCGCACTGACCTTAACCTGCAGGCGGCGCACGCGGCGTGTCCGTGGATTGTCATCTGGGACGACCACGAGACGGCCAACAACAGCTGGTTCGAGGGCGCGGAGAACCACACGGACGGCCGCGTGGAAGGCGAGTGGCCGGAACGCTTGAGTGCCGCGAAGCAGGCATACTTTGAGTGGCTGCCGGTGCGCGCGCAGTTCGAGGGCGAGGAGCAGCTGCTTTACCGCAGCTTCACGTTCGGCGACTTGGCGCAGCTGACCATGATGGATTTGCGCACCTACCGCGACGCGGAGACCACCGGCGCGAACTTCGGCAACGACGACCGCACGATGCTGGGGAAGACACAGTTCGATTGGGTTGCGCAGCAGCTGCAGGAGTCCACCGCCCGCTGGGATGTGCTGGGCAACTCGGTGATGATCTCGCCGATGCGCTTTGCCACCATCCCGGACAACGAGAAGGCCAACATCGCTGCCGGTTACATGAAGGAGCGCGCGACGGGCATCGCGGTGAACTCGGACCAGTGGGACGGCTACGCCGCGGAGCGCGACCGCCTGCTCACCATGTTGGACGAGCAGGAGTCGAACGCGCTGTTCCTCACTGGCGACATCCACTCGGAGTGGGCGAACTCGATCGCCTCGCCGTCCGGTTTCGGTGAGATCGGCTGCGAGATGGTCACCACCTCAATCTCCGCGCCCAACGTGGACGAGATCCTCACCAGCGCCTTCGGCACGTACCACAAGGAGGACAACTCCACGTCGCTTTTGGTGGAGCAGACAATTCGGGATGCCAACCCGTGGGTCAACCACATCGATTTTGACGCACACGGCTACGGCGTGGCGAGCATCCACCGCGATTACGTCGACATGCTCTACTACCGCGTCTCGGACGTGGAGGACCCGGACGCTTCCGTCAGCTTGGGCGAGAAGCGCCAGTGGCGCATCGGCGAGGGGTTCGTCGAAGCATAATCTGCTTATCGACGACGGCCGCGACATCTGGGTGGGCGGGCTGGTCACCGCGCGCGCGGCACCATCGAGCTGTAGGCGGGCGGCCTACGTCATCATCACCTTGGTCTGGGCGACCGCCTCGTCCATGCGGCCGATCGCGTGGTGCAGCCGGTGGCGCAGCCAGAGGCCGAGGAAGAGGAAAGGCAGCACGAAGAGGACGAGGCTGCCGAGGGCTCGCCAGAAGTCCCAGCCGTAGGTGCCGAAGACCGCGGCGCGCATAGCGCGGATCGAGTAGGTCGCGGGTAGCCAGGGGCTGATCGCCTGCGCCCAGCCCGGCAGCAGCTGCAGCGGGTAGGCGCCGCCCGCCGCCGAGACCTGGAGCACCAGGATGAGCACGCCCACGGCCTTGCCGGCGTTGCTCAGGGAGAGCACCAGCGTGTAGCAGATTAGGTGGAAGACCAGGCTCGAGACCCACCCCGCCATGAAGAGGAGGAAGGGGTGCGCGGGCTCGATGCCCACGTAGACGATGAGCCCCGCCATGAGGAGCGTGGATTGGGCCAGGCCGGTGGTCACGAACGTCAGGTAGCGGCCGAAGTACTTCTGGCCCGCGGTGAGGTTGTCGGGATCGACCACGTTCTGTTCGATGGAGCGGTCGTCCGTGCGCACGGCCACCGACGTCAACAGGGCGCCCACCCACAGGGCGAGCACCGTGTAGAGCGGGGCCATGCCGGCGCCGAAGCTGACGCGGGGGAAGACCTCCTTGCGCTCCACCTTGACTGGGTCGACGAGGGCGTCGGCGAGCACTTCCGGGTGGCTGGAGACGAGGTCGGCCAGCTTCGTCAGGTCCCCGCTCGAGCGCGCCTGCGCGATCGACCGCTGCGCCTCCTGCATCCTCGCCGCGTTGGCGCGCAGGGATTCCGCCGTGTCGCGTAGATCCGAACCGGAGGCTGCGAGGGTGTCGCGCAGCGAGCCGGGCCGGTTGGCCAGGGCAGAGGAGATGCCGTCCATGTCCGAGCGGGCCTTGTCGACGTTCGCGCGGACGTTGTCCAGCGAGCCTGACAGCGCCTCGAGGCGCGGGCGGATCCCCGTGTCGTAGGAATTCTTGGCCGAGTCCATCGCCTCGCGGGCCCGGGCGATCGAAACCTCGATCTCCTGCCGGTCAGCGTTCTTCCCGTCCCGGCCGCCCTGCCCGGCGGTGAGGTGCGCGGCGGCGTCGTTGAGTCGGTCGCGCACGGCCGTCTGGCGGGCGATGGCGTCGTTGAGGTCGCCGACCACCGCGCGCACCCCCGGCTGGGCGTCGGGGGGAAGCGCCGGGGCGACATGCCCGTTGATGGTGTCGCGCAGGGCCGTGTACTGCCTCACCTGGACATCGACGCGCGCGGCGATGTCCGTCAGGTTCGCGGCGGTGGCCTGGGAGGTGGCGGAGGAGTCCGCCAGCAGCTGGTCGACACGTTCGCTCACGGCGGCGAAGCTTACCGACGTCGCCCCCAGCGCCGCCGCAAGCGCCGCGCCGTCTCCGCCGAGGCTCGCCCCGGTGACCCCGAGGTCGACGGGGTGGACCTGCTCGAGAGAGTCGCCCAGCGCCCCGGAGATCCGCTCGGCGCTGTCGACGAGCGGCACGCTCAACTCTGTGAGCGTGGCGAGCGCGTCGACGGTGCGGGCGCTGGAGAGCAGCTGGTCGCGAGCGCTGGCGGTGCGCGTCTCGATGGAGTCGAGCGCCTGCTGGGTCTCCGCCTCGTTGAAGTAGTCCGAGGCCGTCTCGATCACCCCGAATGACACCTCGGAGAGGGCCCTGGTGAACGACGCGCTGATCTGGGCGCTGACGCCCTGCGTGCCGTTGGCGATGAGCAGCGGGGAGATGGGGTTCTTCTTCTCGTTGACGTAAAGGTCGATCCGGCTGGGTTCGGCGTCGTCGGCGTAGAAGGTGAACATGTCGTCGCTCAGCGTGGGCGGCAAGACGATGGCGGCGTAGTACTCACCGGACTTCGCGCCCTCGATGGCGTTGTCGGCATCGGTGATGACCCAGTCCATAGAGTCGTCGCGGTAGAGCTGGGAGAGGACCATGTCGCCGACGTTGACGGCCAGCGGGGTGAGATCGCTCGTGTGGCCGCGGTCGGTGTTGGCCACCGCCACCTCAAGGCGCTCGGTGTTGCCGAATGGGTCCCACGTGGCCAGCACGTTGAACCAGGCGAAGAGGCAGGGGATGGCGATCAGGCCGACCATGACGATGCCCGCCATGACGTTGGTGTAGAGCCGGCGCAGGTCGTTGTAGGCGATGGAGAAGACGGTTCTCATTTGGTGTCCTCGCTTTCGGCATCCGCGGGCCCGATGGTGATGCTGGTGCCGGCGGAGTCGTGGCGGTGGATCACGGCGTCGCGCAGCTCGGCCTCACCGAGGCGCGAGACCTGTTCGGCGTCGACGAGGCTCTGCGTGAAGTACTCCACCGCGCCGAGGTAGAGGACGACCAGCAGCGACCAGGCGACGACGATGGCCAGCATGATCGTCTTGTCGGTGGGCAGGAGCATGGTCAGCAGGGTGATGATGGCGATGCCGACAACGCCCGCGCCGATCCCGCCGAAGATGAGGGTGCGGTAGTTCTCCCGCAGCATCCGCGCCCGCTTCTCGACGCCCCCGCGGAACTCATCCCGGTCCGACAGGGCGGCCATGATGTCGGACGCGCGGTAGGGCGAGCCCATGACCTCCACCTCCTCGTTCGTTATCAGGTTCGTGCGCGCGAGCTGGCGGTTGAACAGGAGGTTGGCGTGCGAGGAGGTGAGTCGGAACAGCCACCCCAGGGCGAAGGCCGCGGCGGACATGGCGAGAAGCGCCGCCAAAAAGCGGAGGTAGTGATGGCCGTAGAACCCGGCGATGGTCTCGCGCATCGCGTCGATGCCGTAGCGGAAGGGGAGGAAGGGGTAGATGTGGCGGAAGAAGTCGGGCATGAGCTCGATGGGGTAGAGGCCCGACGCGCCCGGGATCTGGATGACGACGAGGAAGACGGCGATGCCGCGGCCAATGTGGCCGAGCGCGGAAACGATGGAGTAGATGATCCCCGTGTAGGCGACCCCGATGGCGATTGCGGTGGCGAGAAAGGCCGTGACGGACTGCATCTGCACCCCGAAGGCGACGTTGCCGAGCGTCACCACGACGGCCTGGAGCACCGAGAGCGTGGCGAAGAGGAGGAAGCGGCCGAGGTAGGCCTGGCCGACGGTGAGGCGGCGGAAGCCCTCGGTGTCGACCTCGACGCGGAAGATGATCGTCAGCACGAACGCGCCGATCCACAGGGCCAGGTTGGTGAAGAAGGAGGCCATGGAACTGCCGTAGTTCTCCGTGGGGAAGAGGGCCTGCTGCTCGACGGTGACGGGCGAGGAGATGTACTCGCCGATCTTCGTGGAGTTGAGGTTCGTGACAGTGTTGAGGGCCTCCGAGTCGGAGGTGGCCAGGAGGGCGTTGATGTCGGACTGGGCGGAGCGGGCGCCGTCGGCAAGCGTGCCGAGGTTGCCCGAGACCTCGTCGAGGATGCTGAGGCTGGCCGCGAGCTGGTTGTCCACCCCGGCGAGCAGGGAGGTCGTTTCCTCGCGCAGGGCACGCTGGCTGCTCAGCGCGCCGCGCACGGAGGCGACGCTGCCGGAGGCCTGCGCGAGCGAGGCGTTGATCGCGGGCACGGACTCGCCGAGCTGCTTGCTCGCGTCGCGCGCTGCGGCGTTGGAGTCGGCGGTCGCGGCCCCGAGGGAGTCACCGAGCTCGCCTATCGACGCCAGCGCGGCGCCCGCGCTGCGGTCCACGTTGTTCAGGCCGTCGAGGACGGCGCGGGAGGCGGCGGTACGCTCCTCCAGCGCGCTGGCCGCGGCGTCGAGCTGAGCGCGGACCTCGGGCGATAGGGCGGCCCCGGCCGACATGGCGCGCAGCTGCGCGGCGGCGGATTCGCCCTGCTTGACCACGCCGTCGACCTCGCCGACGGCGGAGCGCACCCGCCCCTGGGCGGTGCCGAGCTGGCCCGTCGCCTCCGCGATGGAGGCGTTGGCGGAGGCGGCGCCGAGGCTGAGCGCGTTGGCGGACTCGACGAGCGCGGTCGACGTGTCGGCGCTGAAACCGGCGGAGGACTTCTGCAGCTCGGCGATGATCCCCTCGGCCTCGCGGAGGGAGGAGTCCACGGCCCCGAGGGTGTCGTCGACGGAGCCGACGAGGGTGTTCAGCTCGGCGACGACCGGGCGCGCCCCGCTGATGCTCTGCTTCATCGTGGCCACCCGCCCCTGGGAGGCGTCGAGGTCGGCGGCGATCTGGCCGAAGCTCCCGGAGGCCTTGCCTCGGACCTCCTCGGCATCATCGCGCGACGCGAACCCCGTGTTGCGCAGCTCGGTCGCCGCGGCCTCGCCGACCTTCTTCTTGAAGGCCTCGGACACGGCCGTGTCGACGGCGGAGGCGCCGGCATCGGTGATCGAGGGGGCGACGCCGTTGCTCTTCTCGTTGACGTAATACTCCAGCACCGGCTGCGTGTAGGTGCCGCTGACCAGGCTCAGCAGGTCCTCGCTGAACTCAGGCGGGATGAGGAACATGGCGTAGTAGTCGCCGCGCATGAGCCCGTCGCGGGCCTCGTCCTCGGGGAGGAACACCCACCCGATCTTGTCGTTGTCCTTGAGCTGCTCGGTGATCTGCTCGCCGACGTCGACCTCGCCGACGCGCTCGGCGGAGGCGCCGCGGTCGTTGTTGACCACCGCGATGCGGATGTTCTGGGTGTGGTCGTAGGGGTCCCAGAAGGCGTTGATGTTGAACCACGAGTAGAGCGCGGGGATGATGAGCACGCCGACGATGATGATGAAGGCCCGGGGAACGCGCAGCAGGCGACGAATGTCCCGTCCAAGAATCTGCACGCTTTTTCTCACGTGGCGAGCGTACCCTCGAATGGAGCGTTAGGGAAACGCCCCGGGTCTGGGCCCGTTGGCGCCCCCAGTGTCAGGCCGTAGCTCGGCTAGAGCTCGGCGCTCAGCCGAGCGGTGGCGTCCTTGAGCGCGGCGCCCCACTTGGCTGCGGGGCTCGGTCCGAGCCGCTCGGCCGGGCCGGAGATAGACAGCACGGCCACCAGCGCGCCATCCGGTTGGAACACCGGCGTGGACACCGATGCGAGCCCGACTTCGCGCTCTGCGACGGATTCAGCGAAGCCGTCGTCACGCACCTGCTTGAGTTCCGCGTCGTTGAAGGGCGCGTCGACGGGGGCGTAGGCGGCGAACACGCGGGCGGCGGAGCCCGCGGTGAGGGTCAAGTGGGAGCCGACCGGGACCACGTTGTGCAGGCCGCTTTCGGGTTCCTCGGCGGCGATGCAGGTGCGCGTGGTGCCGGTGAGTTGGTAGAGCTGGGCGGACTCGCCAGTGGTCTCGACGAGATCGCGAAGCACCGGGGCCGCGGCCGCGAGCAGTCTCGGCGACGGCCCGCCGGTGTAGCTGGGCAGCGCGGGCCCAAGCGACCATTCGCCGCGTTCGTTGCGGGCGAGCACGTGGTGCACCTCGAGTGCTGTGGCGATGCGGTGTGCGGTGGCCCGGGGCAGTTCGGTGGCGTCGCTGAGCTCTGCGAGCGATTTGTCGCCGCTGGCTACCGCGGCCACGATTGCTACTGCGCGGTCGAGCACTTTAATGCCGGATCCTTCGTTATACTGTCTCACAGTTCGAATCCTATCATCTCATTATGTGGGAAGTTAGGGAGGAAACGCGAAGGAGTTTGCTATGGCGGAGAGACCGTTGACGTTGGCGGAGAAGGTGTGGCGCGACCACGTGGTCAAGCAGGGCGAAAACGGCGAGCCCGACCTCATCTTCATCGATTTCCAGCTCCTGCACGAGGTCACCTCGCCGCAGGCGTTCGAGGGGCTGCGCTTGGCAGGCCGCAAGATGCGGCACCCGGAACTGCACCTGGCCACCGAAGACCACAACGTGCCCACCGAAGGGATCGTCTCCGGCCAGCTGCTCGAAATTGCGGAGCCGACCTCGCGCACCCAGGTGGCCACGCTGCGCAAGAACTGCGAGGAATTCGGCGTGACCCTGCACCCGATGGGCGACGTCAAGCAAGGCATCGTGCACACCGTCGGCCCGCAGCTGGGCATCACACAGCCGGGCATGACCATCGTGTGCGGCGACTCGCACACCTCCACCCACGGCGCGTTCGGCTCCATTGCCATGGGCATCGGCACCTCCGAGGTGGAGCACGTCATGGCCACCCAGACCCTGCCGCTGAAACCCTTTAAGACCATGGTCATCGAGGTCACCGGCGAACTGCAGGAAGGCGTCACCGCGAAAGACCTGATCCTGGCGATCATCGCCAAGATTGGCACCGGCGGCGGCCAAGGCCACATCATCGAGTACCGCGGCGAGGCCATCGAGAAGATGTCCATGGAAGCGCGCATGACCATCTGCAACATGTCCATCGAGGCGGGTGCGCGCGCCGGCATGGTAGCGCCCGACCAGAAGACCTTCGATTACGTCGAAGGCCGGGAATACGCACCGAAGGGCGCCGACTGGGACGCAGCAGTGGAGTACTGGAAGACGCTGCCCACCGACGAGGGTGCCAAGTTCGACACCGTGGTGGAAATCGACGGCGCCTCCCTGACACCTTTTGTCACCTGGGGCACCAACCCCGGCCAGGGCCTGCCCCTGGGTGAGCGAGTGCCGGATCCGGAGGACTTCACCGACGAGACCTCCAAGCAGTCCGCAGCCAAGGCATTGGACTACATGGACCTGACCCCAGGCACGCCGCTGCGCGACATCGCCATCGACACCGTGTTCCTAGGCTCGTGCACCAACGCCCGCATCGAGGACCTGCGCGCCGCCGCCGAGGTGGTTAAGGGCCGCACCATCGCGGAAAACACCCGCATGCTGGTGGTGCCCAGCTCCACGCTGGTCAAACAGCAGGCGGAGGAGGAAGGCCTGGACAAGGTCTTCACGGACTTCGGCGCCGAGTGGCGCACTGCCGGGTGCTCGATGTGCCTGGGCATGAATCCGGATCAGCTGAAGCCGGGGGAGCGGAGTGCGTCGACAAGCAACCGCAACTTCGAAGGACGCCAAGGACCCGGCGGGCGCACCCACCTTGTCTCCCCGCTGGTCGCCGCGGCGACCGCTGTCACCGGTCACCTTGCTAGCCCCGCAGACCTGTAAAGGAGCACTCAGATGGAGAAATTCACCACCCACACCGGTGTCGCCGTACCGCTGACGCGCTCGAACGTGGACACTGACCAGATCATTCCGGCACGCTACCTCAAGCGCGTGACCCGCACCGGCTTCGAAGACGGCCTGTTTTCCAACTGGCGCGAAAGCGAACCCGGATTTGTGCTCAACCAGGACGAGTACAAAAACGGCTCCGTGCTGTTCGCCGGGCCCGACTTCGGCACCGGCTCCTCGCGCGAGCACGCCGTGTGGGCGCTGATGGATTACGGCTTCCGCGCCGTGTTCAGCCCGCGCTTCGCCGACATCTTCCGCGGCAACTCCGGAAAGGCGGGACTGCTGGCCGCGAACCTGCCCGAAAGCGACATCGAGCTGATCTGGAAGCACTTAGAGCAGCACCCGGGCGAGACCGCCACCGTGTCGCTGGAAGACCGCACGGTCACCGTCGGCGACAACACGTTCGTCTTCGAGGTGGACGACTACACCCGCTGGCGCCTGATGGAAGGCCTCGACGACATTGGCCTGACGCTTCGCGGCGAAGACGCCATCGAGGCCTACGAAGCGCAACGGCCGGCGTTCAAGCCGGCCGTGCGATAAAAGGGGGAAGCGCTACTCCTGCGGCGCTTCCTCGTCGAGGCGCTGGGTGACCTCCGGCGCGAACTCCGCGAGGAAGTCACGCGAAGCGGTCACCACGCCCTGGATTCCGGTGAGGATGTGGGACTCGAACTGGGCGTCGGTGTACTCCCAGTGGCCGGGCAGGCTGTAGGCCACGCCCAAGGCGGTGACGCCGCGCTCCTCATCCTTCAAAGCGGTGACGGTGGGGTAGGCCTTGGTGTAGTTGTACTGCTCGGCCCAGCTGCGGATGTCCTCGTAGCGGTCCGCGCCGATGGAATCAACCGCGACCGAGGAAATCACGTTGATGTTCGGGGCGATGTGCGCGATTTCCAGGCCGATGCGGGAAAAGCCGGTGCGGATGGCAAACTCGCTTGCCTCGTCAAACTGCCAGCCCTGCTTGGCAAAGACGTCCTTGACGCGCTGGATGGACAGGGGCTTTAAGGTGTCGTTGCTCATGGGTGTTACGCCTCCTTAGCGCCGTCGTTGAAGGATTCTTCGAGGCCCGGGAAGGTCTCGCGCAGCTGGCCGGCCACGTGGTGGATGGCGGAGAAGAAATACTCGCACATCTCGCGCAGCTGCGTGTCGGCGAAACCGTCGCCGGAGAAGAACGGCGCCTCCATGATCGCGATGGCGGTGCCGTCTTGGCGCAGCACCGGGTGCACGCGCACCAGCGGCAGGGTGCGGTTCATCACGTTCGCGAACTCGCGAAGCTTCTCGACGTCCTCCGGTTGATCCACAACCGCCATCCACCTGGACGTGGCCTTGAAACCCTCGCGTTCGACCTCGAAGAAGACCACCAGGCCGGGAAAGGCGGTGCGGCACTCGCCGCCGTCTTCGCGGAAGTACTTCAGATCCATCGCCTCCAGGGTGGACGCGATGCGCTCCTGCGTCACCGGCGGGAATGCGGTGGGGGTGGGGGAAGTCATAAGAAAATCCGTTCCTTTCTGTTGCTACAGCACCGGCAGTGCGGACGGGACGTAGTCGGCTCCGGTGAGTTGGCCGCCGTGAAAGCTCAGCACCCACACGGAGCCCTTCTTCGCGTGGATGTCGGAGTCGATGGGCAGGGTGCCCTGCGCAGACAGCCAGGCGATCATGCCCGGGATGACATCGCCCTGGGCGCAGACCACGGAGGTGCCGCCCTGCTCAATCACCTCGGTGAAGGCGCGCTGCGCGCCGACCATGTCGGACAGCCAGGCCTCGTCGCCGAAGCGCGCATCCACGGCCACGTCGATGCCCAGCTCGTCCGCAAGCGGGGCGACGGTGGTCTGGCAACGCTCCGGCGCCGCGGAGTAGATCCGCTCCGGGGAAAATGCGCTGAGCAGCGGGATCAGCATCTCGGATTGGCGGCGGCCCTTCTTGTCCAACGGGCGCAAGTTGTCGTCGCCGGACCACTTCTCACGCTCGTGCGCGCGGGCGTGGCGCACGTACAGCACGCGTGCGTCCGCCGGGGTGGCGAAGCGTTTCTTCGCCTTGTGCAGCACCTGGCGGTCTAAGTCGTAGGTCATCAGCTCGCAGGCGTCGTCGAGAGGCAGCCAGCGGATCTCGTCCACCTCGTCGTTGGGCTCGAACTCGCCGCCGGTGACCTCGCCGGTCCAGTAGTAGACCACCTTCGTGGTCTTCTTCACCGGGTAGACCGTCTTGCCCAACAGCTTGCCCAGGCGCACGTCGAAACCGGTTTCTTCCTTGATCTCGCGCACCGCGGTCTGCACCAGGGATTCGTCCGGGTCCAGCTTGCCCTTGGCCAACGACCAGTCGTCGTAGTGCGGGCGGTGGATGCACGCCACCTCCAGCGAGTCAGGTTGTGCCAGGTCGCCGCGCCAGAGCACCGCGCCGGCGGCAAGCGTGGTGCGCTTGAACTCGCTTTGCGGGTGGTTGGGGATTTCCTGCAGGCGCCCGGTGAGGAACATCTCGCCGCGCGTGTCCTTGTCCTGCTCGTGCAGTTGGCGGTCGTCATTTGGCATACGTTCCATTGTGTCGCAGACTCGGCGGGCGCGCTACGTCCGGGCGGGGTCCGGGCGGGGTGGTACGTTGTAGCGGTTGAAAAACGCTGGGAGGACGCACTGATGGTCAACGTGGCAGTACTGGGCGCCGGTTCCTGGGGGACCACCCTTGCCAAGGTGTTCGCGGACGCGGGCAACCCCGTGAGCCTGTGGGCGCGGCGCGAGGAGCTCGCACGCACAATCCGCGACACCCGGGAAAACCCCGACTACCTGCCCGGCATCGAACTCCCGGCGGCGATCCAGGCCACCTCGAACGCCGCCAAGGCGCTGGAGAACGCGGCGATAGTCGTCTTCGGCGTGCCCAGCCAGACCATGCGAGACAACCTCACCCGCTGGGCGCCGCATTTGCCTGGCGACGCCACGCTGGTCTCCATCTCCAAAGGCGTCGAATCCGGCACGCACTTGCGCATGAGCGAAATCATCGCGGAAGTCACCGGCGTAGAAAACGAGCGGATCGCGGTGCTGTCCGGGCCGAATCTCTCGCGCGAGGTCGCCGAGGAGCAGCCGGCCGCGACCGTGATCGCCTGCGCCGACGAAAACCGCGCCAAGCTGGTCCAGGCCGCGTGCGCCACTAACTACCTGCGCCCGTACACCAACACCGACGTGGTGGGCTGTGAAATCGGCGGCGCCACCAAAAACGTCATCGCGCTCGCCTGCGGCATGGCCGCCGGCCAAGGCTTGGGAGACAACACCCAGGCCACACTGATCACCCGCGGCCTGGCGGAGATCACCCGACTCGGCGCGGCGCTCGGGGCGGACGCACGCACCTTCGCCGGCCTTGCGGGCATGGGGGACCTGGTGGCCACCTGCGCCTCCCCGCTGTCGCGCAACCGCACGTTCGGCGCCGCGCTGGGTGGAGGCGCCACGATGGACGAGGCCCGCGCCGCCACCAAAGGCCAGGTCGCGGAGGGCGTGGTGTCCTCGCGCAGCATCTTCCAGCTCGCGGAAGAGCACTCTGTGGAGATGCCCATTACCCAGGGCGTGTTCTCGGTGTGCCACGAGGGCATGAAGGTCGCGGACGTCATCGCTGCGCTGATGGGTCGCAGCAAGAAAGCGGAGTAGCGCCCGGTAGGCTAGCTCCCCGTGATCCGCATAGCTGTTTTGTACGGTGGCATGTCCACCGAGCACTCGATTTCCTGCATCTCCGCCGACTCGGTCATGTCGCACATGCCCGCCGAGTACGAGGTGGTTCCCATCGGCATCACGCAGGAAGGTATCTGGGTTGAGGGTGTGGCGAATCCGGCTAAAGGGGCGGAGCTTCCCGTCGTCAAGCCTGGGCGCGAGGTTGCGCTCTCGTTGAACCCGCAGCGCAAGGGATTGCTTTACGACGTCACCTCCGGCGAGACCATCACCACCATCGACGCCGTCTTCCCGGTGCTGCACGGCAAATACGGCGAGGACGGCACGGTCCAAGGTCTGCTGGAGATGGCCGGGGTGCCGTACGTCGGCCCGGGCGTGCTGGCGTCCGCGTGCGGGATGGACAAGGAGTACACGAAGAAGCTGGTGGCGGCGGCCGGGATTCCTGTCACGCGCGAGGTGATCCTGAACGGCGCGCGCGAGCTGACCGAGGCGGAGCGCTCGCATCTTGGTCTGCCCGTGTTTGTGAAGCCGGCCAACGGCGGGTCTTCTATCGGCGTGTCCAAGGTGACCAGCTGGGATGCGCTGCCCGACGCGGTGTCGCTCGCGCTCGAGTCCGACGGCAAGGTCATCGTGGAGGCCGAGTTGGTCGGCGACGAGGTGGAAGTCGGCGTGCTTGAGCGCCCCGACGGCACCATCGCCGCATCCGTGCCCGCCAAACTCAACGGCACCGAGGACTCCGCTGAGGGCTTCTACGGCTTTGAGACGAAGTACCTCGAAGAAGGCGTCACTGCCACCATCCCGGCGCCGTACTCCGACGAGCTGATCGCCCAGCTACAGGACATGGCGGTGACGTGCTTCCATGCGCTGGACTGCAAGTCGCTCGCGCGCGTGGACTTCTTCGTCACCGACAACGGGCCGGTGCTCAACGAGATCAACACTATGCCCGGCTTCACCGCCATTTCGATGTACCCGCAGGTGTGGGCCGCCGCGGGCGTGGACTACCCGCAGCTGCTGGACACCCTGATCCGAACCGCGCTGCGCTAGCTAGGCCTGCGCGGTGTGCTCGGCGATGAGGTTGGTCAGGTTGGTGATCGCCTCGTTGCTCTCCACCTGCGGCAACGACGCCGCGACCTGCACGTCGCGGCCCATCGCGTACCAGGTGGAGGCGGTGGTGCCGTTGGCCAGCTTCACGTCTTCGAACCAGGGCACGCCGTTGATCTGGTCCAGGCGTGCGCCCGGGCCGTAGTTCTCCGGGTCGGCGACTCCGCAGCGCAGCACGATCGCGTCCTGGCCTGCGGCGGACCAGGCCACGGTCTGTTCGCTCACGGCGTCGACGCGAGTGTAGCCCTCAGCGATGGACTCAGGAGCCGCGGCGAGCAGGCTGCCGCAGGCGTCAGAGCCAGCGTCAGCGCCGGCGGCGAGGTCGGCGAGCGGGGCGGGGCGCTGCTCGGGGGCGGGGCCGGTCAACGCTGCGGTGTCGAGGCCTTCGACGGGGGCGGTGCCGTCGCGAAGCTGCTGCGTATCGGCGGTGACGGCGAGGACGGGGGAGCGGTCCACGGTGAACCAGGTGGCCAGGGTGGAGCCCGGGGTGGCATCGTTGACGCGCAGCCAGCGGGCGCCGTCGATGTCCTCGGTCTGCGCGTACGGGGTGTACTGTGCGGGCGCGTCCACGCCGCAGCGCAGGGTGATGCGCTCGGTGGAGGAGGCCTGCCACGCGGCGGCTCCCTCGGGCGCGGGCTCGGCCAGTTCGGCGCGTTCGAGGCTTGCGAGGGTGGGCGGGAGGGCGTCGATAAGCGATGTGCACTCTGAGGAAGATGCCTCGGGCGCGGGAACTTCCGTCATCGCCACCGGCTGCAATGCGACGCGGTTGAAGAACACGCGCGCGCCGACGAGCACGCCGAGCACCAGCGCCACCGCCAGCCCAAGACTGACGTAGATGGTGGTGCGGTTAAATTGAGCATCATGCGCCGTGGAACCCATGGCGGCTGAGTCTAGTGAAAGGGTGCGCGCAGACGTGATCGAGACAGGCTTTCCCACCGGCGGGCCGACACTGGGCGAGCTCGGCGAGCGCGAAGTCATTGCGCTCATCCGCGCCCAGGCGCCGTCCCCGCTCAACGGCGACGACGCCGCGGTGCTCACCCAAGCGGCGCCGAACTCCCGCGTGGTGGCCAGCACCGACATGCTCGTGCAGGACCGCCACTTCACCACACAGACCACCACGCCGTACCTGCTGGGGCGCAAAGCGGCGCTGCAGAACTTCGCGGACATCGAGGCGATGGGCGCGCGCCCGATCGCGGCGTTGATGGCGGTCTCCGCGCACCCGGACACCCCGGCGAAGGTGCTGGAGGAACTTGCGCGCGGAGTGGGCGAGATGGCGTCGGACTACGCCTGCGAGCTCGTCGGTGGTGACGTCACGGGCGGCGACTACCTGGTGGTGTCCGTAACCGCCATGGGCGCGCTCGGCGGCAACCGCCCGCCGCTGACCCTGGACGGGGCGCGCCCGGGGCACCGCGTGATCGCGCATGGGCGCATCGGGTACTCCGCGGCGGGGCTGGCGCTGCTGCAGGCTGGCGTGGACATCCCGTCCCAGCTGGAGCCGCTGGTCGCCGCGCACCAGGTGCCGGAGCTGACCCCGGGCCGCGGGGTGGTGGCGCGCGCGGCGGGGGCGTGCTCCATGACGGACAACTCGGATGGGCTGATCCGGGACATCACCCAGCTCGCGGAGGCGTCCGGGGTCGGCATCGACCTCGCGTCCAACGCGATCGCCCCCGACCAGCTGTTGGTAGAGGCCGGCGAGTTGCTCGGCATGGACCCCTGGGAGTGGGTGCTCGGCGGCGGGGAGGACCACACGCTCATCGGCACCATCGAAGGCTCCGCGCCGGTGGGATTCCGCTCCATCGGCGCGGTGACCAAGAAGCAGGGCGTGCGTATCGACGGCTCCGCGCCCGCCACCGACACCGGATGGGAGAGCTTTTAATGTTGCCCGTACACGAATCCTGGCAGGCGCCCCTGGCGCCGGTGGAGGATCAGATCCACGCCATGGGCGATTTCCTGCGCGCCGAGGGCGAGTACCTGCCGCGCGGCAACGACATTCTGCGCGCGTTTGCGGACCCGTTCGAGGATGTGCGCGTGCTCATCCTGGGCCAGGACCCGTACCCAACACCGGGGCATCCGATGGGGCTGGCGTTTTCCACCCAGCCCGGGGTGGCCGCGCCGCGCTCGTTGGTGAACATTTACAAGGAGCTGCAGGACGATCTGGGCGTTCCGCCACGCAAGGACGGGGACTTGAGCTCGTGGTCGAAGCAGGGGATCTTGCTGCTGAACAGGGTGCTCACCGTGCGTCCGGGTGCGCCGGCGTCGCACCGCGGCAAGGGCTGGGAGGCCGTGACGCAGGCGGCGGTCGAAGCACTGGTGGCCCGCGACACTCCTCTGGTGGCCATCCTGTGGGGCCGTGACGCGCAGACGGCCGCGAAGTTCTTGGGCGACACCCCGCGCATCGAGTCGCCGCACCCGTCGCCGCTGTCCGCCTCCCGCGGGTTCTTCGGCTCCCGTCCGTTCTCGCGGGCGAACCAGGCGCTGGAAAAGATGGGTGCCCAGCCAGTCAACTGGGCACTCTAAGCAAAACCTGTAAACTCTCTCAGCATGTCTGCATCTCCGCTTTCCGACGGCGCACGCCTGCTCGCATGGGCCCGCCGCGCCTCCGGCGAGCTGGAGCGCAAGCGCGCGGAGATCAACGAACTCAACGTTTTCCCAGTTCCGGACGGTGATACCGGCTCCAACATGGCGCACACGATGGCAGCGGCGGTCGAGGCCGCCTCCGAGCTGCCGGAGGGCGCGGGCCTGACTGAGGTCGCCGAAGCGCTGGCCGTCGGCGCGGTACGCGGCGCGCGCGGCAACTCCGGTGTCGTGCTCTCCCAGGTCCTGCGCGGCTTCGCCCAGGCCGCCGACAACGGGGCAACAGAAGGCGAGATGCTCGCCGTCGCGCTCACCAACGCCGTCGGGTTTGTGGACCGCGCCATCGCGGAGCCGGTCGAGGGCACCATCATCACGGTGCTGCGCGCTGCCGCTGACGCCGCGCGCCCGAACGCGCACCTCCCGCTTCACGACGTCGCTGCCGCCGCCACCGCCGCCGCCCAAGATGCGCTGCGGCTGACGCAGACCCAGCTGCCGGCGCTGCGCGAGGCCGGCGTGGTCGACGCCGGCGGGGCGGGCCTGGTGGCGGTGCTGGGCACGCTGACTGATCTGGGCGCGGCTGAAGGGGAAGGCGAGGGGGAGCCGGATGGCGTCGATAGGCAGATGCCCGAAACCCACGGCACCCAGGGCGAGCTAGAGGTGATGTTTAGCTTCCGCGGGGACCTTGATGCGCTGAAAGGCGAGCTTGCGGGGCTGGGCGACAGCCTGATTATCGCGCCGCTGAACGACGCTGAGGCCACGGTGCACATCCACTCCCGCGACGCCGGCAAGGTCATCGAGACCGCCTTTTCCGCAGGTGAGGTGACAGATCTGCGCTTGGAGGTGCTCACGAGCGCGGTGGCGGCCGGCGCGCCGGAGCGCCTGATCATCGCTGTCACCCCGCCAGGGTCTGTAACCAGCCTGTACGCCGCCTCCGGTGCGGCGACCGTGGTGCCGGGGCCGAACGTGGCGGCGGACATGCTCGACGCGATCACGCGCTCCGGCAGCAACGAAGTGATCGTGCTGCCGAACGGCCAGCTGAGCAGCAGCGAGCTCGCAGCCGTGGAAAACGCGGCGCGCGCGGTAGAGCAATCCATCACCATCCTGCCCACGGTGCGGCTGGTCTCCGGCATCGCAGCGCTGTCCGTGCACGATCCGGCGCAGCCGCTGGCCACCGCCGCCTTCACCATGTCCGAGGCCGCCGGCGAGATGCGCACAGCGCTCGCCTTCCGCGCCGAGAAGGGCGCGCTTACCCTGGGCGGCGCGGTGGCGAAGGGCGACGTGGTGGTCACCTCCCGCGGCGAGCATCTCCTCATCGCCGACGAGCCGATGGAGGCCGTCGAGCGCGCCTGCCGCCGCCTGCTCGAACACGGCGGGGAGCAGGTGAGCGTCCTGTTCGACCCGAGCGAGCTGCGCGCGGACGCGCTGGAGGAACTCGCGGGCAAACTCGGTGTCGACGTGATGGTCTATCCTGCGGACGGACTGCAAGCCTGCGCGGAGATTGGGGTGGAGTAGATGCTGGGTTTCGAGGACACGCGCCCGCTCAACCTGGTCATTCCCCTCAAGCAGGCCAAGGCGATAGGCAAGCACCTCGACATCCACACCTGCGGCGAGCTGCTGCGGCACTACCCGAGGCGCTACCTGCACTACGGCACCGGCGCCGACCTTTCCGGGGTGCGTCCGGGCGACACGATCAACGTCATCGGCACGGTCGTGGGCACCGAGCAGTTCACCTCCAAGAAGCAGCCGAAGCGGCCCATTTACAAGGTGCACGTGGACGACGGCCGCCAGGTGTTTTTGGCCGCCTTTTTCGGTTCCCACTACGCCCAGCGCGTGCTCAAAGAGGGCCGGCGGGTGATGCTCACCGGCAAGTACGACGTGTTCCGCAACCAGCCGCAGCTCTCGCACCCGGACTTCGTGCTTTTGGACGGGCCCACGCAGGCCACTGGCGCGCTGCGGCAGCTCGGCCACTTCGGCGACATCGAGCAGATCATGAGCGGCCGCGAATGGCTGCCCATCTATCCGGCGGTGAAAAACGTCAGCACCTGGACCATCATGGGGGCGGTGCATGCGGTGCTCAAGGAGCTTCCGCCTATCGACGAGCCTCTCGGCTTCACCCCCATCGGGTTTTTGCCCCTGAATTCGGCTGTCCACCAGATCCACGAGCCGGGCCCGCCGGGGCCTGCCCGTGCGCTGGAGCGGCTGAAGTACGACGAGGCGCTGTCCGTGGCGTTGGCGATGGGCGTGCGTCGCGCCGACGCGGAGGCCCGCAGCGCCAAGGCTCTGCCGCGCGTGAAAGGCCGCGACCAGGACCTGCTGGTGCAGCGTTTGCCGTTCCCGCTGACCTCCGGCCAAAACGAGGTGGTCGCGGAGATCACCCGCGACATGGCGCGCACCGTGCCCATGAGCCGTCTGCTGCAGGGTGAGGTCGGCTCCGGCAAAACCATCGTGGCGCTGATCGCCATGCTCCAGGCCGTGGACAACGGCGCGCAGTGCGCCTTCCTCGCGCCGACGGAGGTGCTGGTGCTGCAGCACGCCCGCTCCATGACGAAGGTGCTCATGAACGCCGGCCTGCCCACTCGCGTGGTGGCCCTGACCGGGTCGATGCCGGCGGCGCAGAAGCAGGACGCGCTGCTGAAGATCATGACCGGCGAGGCCGACATCGTGGTGGGCACCCACGCACTGATCCAGGATGGGGTGGAGTTTTTCAGCCTCGGGCTTGTGGTGGTGGACGAGCAGCACCGCTTCGGCGTGGAGCAGCGCGACGCGCTGCGCGCCAAGGCGGGGGATGAAACCCCGCATCTGCTGGTGATGACGGCGACGCCGATCCCGCGCACCATCGCCATGACCGTCTTCGGCGATTTGACCGTGTCCACCCTGCGCGAGCTGCCCGGCGGGCGCAAACCGATCCAGTCCGCGGTGGTGCCCGAGTTCAAGCCGCGTTGGGTGGCGCGCGCCTGGGAGAAGATCCGCGAGGAAGTCGCCGCCGGGCACCAGGCGTACGTGGTGTGCCCGCGCATCGACGGTGAAGGCGGCGTGCTCGAGGTCTTCGCCGAGCTCGCGTCCACGGAGTTCGAAGGTCTCAACGTGGCGTTTCTGCACGGCCGGATGAAGGGCGATGAGAAAGACACCGTGATGGCGGACTTCGCCGCCGGCGGGGTGGATGTGCTGGTGGCAACCACGGTGATCGAGGTCGGCGTGGACGTGCCCAACGCGACGGTGATGATGGTGCGCGAATCCGAGCACTTCGGCGTGTCCCAGCTGCACCAGCTGCGCGGGCGCGTGGGCCGTGGCGGCAACCAGTCGCTGTGTTTGTTCCACACGCAGGCGGAGGAAGGTACCCCGTCGTTTGAGCGCGTGAGCCAGGTCGCGTCCACCACGGACGGTTTCGCGCTGGCGGAGCTGGACCTGCTCAACCGCCGTGAGGGCGACGTGCTGGGCACGCAGCAGTCCGGCATGCACCGCACGCTGAAGTTGCTCAACCTGGTGGAGGACTTCGAGCTCGTGCGCCGGGCGTACGACGACGCCGCCCGTCTGGTGGCAGACAACCTCGAGTTCGCCCGCGCCGCCACTGCGGATTTCATTCCGGAGGACTTCGAGTATTTGGACAAGAGCTAGGGCGTTAGAGTTGTGGCCATGAACCGCATCATTTCCGGCGAGGCCCGCGGCCGCAAGATCAAGGTGCCGCCAGAGGGCACACGTCCCACCTCAGACCGAGCGCGCGAGGGCCTGTTTTCCTCCCTGCAGGTCCGATTCGGGTTCGTGGACATGAACGTGCTCGACCTGTTCGCCGGTTCCGGCGCGCTGGGGTTGGAGGCGGCCTCCCGTGGCGCCGCCGAGGTGGTGCTGGTGGAAAACAACCCGGAGGCCGTGCGCGTCATCGAGTACAACGCCGGTGTGGTCGGCCACCCGAATGTGACCATCGAGCAAGTGAAGGCATCGACGTACCTCGCCCGCGCGCCGCGCAACCACTTCGACATCGTGCTCGCGGACCCGCCGTACGAGCTCGCGGATGAGGCCGTCGCGGAGATGGTGGAGGCGCTTAAGCCGGTGCTTCACGACGGCGCCGTGGTCGTCGTCGAGCGCCACCGCGAAAGCCCCGAGACGGCCTGGCCGAAGGAGTTCACCCCGACCGGCCAGAAGCTGAAGAAGCGCCTCTACGGCATCGCGCGCATGGACATGGCCGTGTACTCGGATCCGGAAACTGAAGCAGAGGTGGAGGAGTAAATGACTACCGCAGTATGCCCGGGCTCGTTCGACCCGATCACGAACGGCCATCTGGACATTGTCACCCGCGCTTCGCGGCACTTCGACGAGGTGGTGGTCCTGGTCACCGGCAACCCGACAAAGACCTCGGGGCTGTTTTCCATCGACGAGCGCGTCGAGCTGATCCGCGAGGTCATCGCGCACCTGCCCAACGTCCGCGTGGACAGCTGGGGCGGGTTGCTGGTGGACTACACCTCCGCCCACCACATCACCGCCCTGGTCAAGGGTCTGCGCTCCTCGCTGGATTACGAGTACGAGCTGCCGATGGCGCAGATGAACCGACGCCTGACCGGCGTGGACACCTACTTCCTGCTCACGGACGAGAAGTACGGCTACATTTCCTCCTCGCTGACCAAGGAGGTGGCCAAGTACGGCGGCGACGTCACTGGCCTGGTGCCGGATACCGTGCGCGAGGCGATGGCGGAGAAGTACCGCTAGTGCTCGTCGCGTTGGGCGTCGGCATTGCCGTCGCGGTGGGCGCGTGCCTGCAGCGCATCTCCGGGATGGGCGTGGGGCTGATCGCCGCCCCTGTGCTGTCGCTGTTGCTCGGGCCTGTCGACGGCATCCTGCTGGTCAACCTCCTCGCCGTCATCAACGCTGCGACGAACACTTGGGGCATGCGCGCGGACGTGGACTGGAAAAAGTTCGCTCCGATCGCGCTCGCGCTAGTCTTTGGCGTGGTCCCGGGTACCTGGGTGGTGGCGAACGCGCCGACCAACGTGTTGCTCGTGCTGGTCGGCGCTTTGCTGCTGCTGGCATTGTCCGTGGTCACCCTGGGCAAGCGCTACGTGCCGCGCGTGGAGGGTGCGGTGCCGGCGGCGCTGTCAGGTGTGATCGGCGGGTTCATGAACACCCTGGCCGGGGTGGCCGGCCCGGCGATTACGGTCTACGCGGAGGCTGCCCGTTGGCCGCAGCGGGTCTACGCCGCCACGCTGCAGCCGATCTTCTTGGTTGCCGGCACGCTGTCGTTCACGGTGAAGGTGGTCGCCGGCGCCGCGGACGTGACGGGCATTGAGCCTGCGCTGTGGGTCGCCACGCTGGCCGCTTTGGCGGTGGGCATTGGCGCGGGCAAGCGCCTGGCACCGCACGTGCCGCCGGCTACCGCGCACCGCATCGCGCTGGGCTTGGCTTTCGCCGGCGGGGTGACGGCCCTGGTGCGCGGGCTATTGGCTTAGCGCCGGTGGCGTAGGTTGGCCTCGTAAAAGTTGACGACCAGGCTATTTCCGCGGCCCGTTTGCCCAGTTCGCGTTTCGGCCGCGTCAGATTTTACGAGCGGCCGGTTTCGCCCCGCGCCAAGAATGCCGGCGCCAGGCGAGAACCTGATTAAAACAGGGTGGACACGAACGCCTTGGTGCGCTCGTGCTGCGGGTTGTCCAGCACCTGCTCCGGGGTGCCGTACTCGATGATCCGGCCGCCGTCCATGAACGCGACCTTGTCGGCCACCTCGCGGGCGAACGCAAGCTCGTGGGTGACCACCAGCATGGTCATGCCCTGCTCGGCGAGCTCGTGCATCACGCGCAGCACTTCGCCGACGAGTTCGGGGTCGAGGGCGGACGTGGGTTCGTCGAAAAGCATGAGCTTCGGATCCATCGCCACCGCACGCGCGATGGCCACGCGCTGCTGCTGGCCGCCGGAAAGCTGGATCGGGTAGGCGTCCGCCTTGCTGGCTAGGCCGACCATCTCCAAAAGCTCCATGGCGCGCGCCTTGGCCTCGTCCACCGGCTGGCCCTTGACGTGCACGGGCGCCTCGATGATGTTGTCCAGCACCGTGCGGTGGCCGAAGAGGTTGAAGTTCTGGAACACCATGCCGATGTCGCGGCGCTGCTTGGCGGCGTCCTTCTCGCTCATCTCGTGCAGCACGCCGCCGCGCTCGTTGTAGCCGATGAGCTCGCCGTCGACGTAGAGGCGGCCGGCGTTGACCTTCTCCAGGTGGTTGACGCAGCGCAGCAGGGTGGACTTACCGGAGCCGGACGGGCCGATCAGGCAGGCGACCTCGCCGGGGTAGACCTCCAGGTCGATGCCTTTGAGCACGTCGAGGTTGCCGAAGGACTTCCACACGTCCACGGCCTGGATCATTGGCTTTTGCTTGACGGTCATTAGCGCTGCCCCTTCTTCTGCGGTTCTTCCACGATTTCAACGTTGTTGGGGATGGTGCCCTCGGCGTCGGCCAGGCTGGCCAGCTGGCGGGCGGTGAGCTGGCGGGTGGCACCCCGGTCGAAGTAGCGCTCCAGGTAGTGCTGCGCCACCATGAGCAGCGAGGTGATCACCAGGTACCAGGTAGCGGCGACCAAAAGCATCGGCACCGGCTCGAACAGGGCCGCGGCGATGTCCATGGAACGGCCGTAGAGCTCCAGCGAGTAGGGGATGGCCACCACCAGCGAGGAGGTTTTCAGCAGCGAGATGAACTCGTTGCCGGTGGGTGGGATGATGATGCGCATCGCCTGCGGCAACACGGTGCGGCGCATTGTCTGGCTCCAGCTCATACCCAGCGCCTTGGAGGCCTCCACCTGGCCCTCCGGCACCGCGGAGATGCCGGAGCGGACAATCTCGGCCATGTAGGCGGCCTCGTTTAAACCCAGGCCCACCACGGCGAGCGCGAACGCCGAGGAGGTGAACGGGTCCAGCGGGATCTCGGTGAAACCGAGGTTGATCGTGTCGTAGATCGCGCCGATTAGGCCCCAGAACATCAGCTGGACGTAGACCGGGGTGCCGCGGAAGATCCACAGGAAGATCCAACCGACGGTTTTGAACACCGGGTTCGGGCTCATGCGCATCACCGCCAGCAGCACGCCGCCGGCCACGCCGATGAGCATGGCCAGCACTGTGATGGCGATGGTGTGCAGCGCCGCGGTGGCGATGCGGGTGTCCAGGAGGTAGGAGAAGTAGGTGTCCCAACCGTAGGCGTCGTTACGCGCGGCGCCGATGACAAACCAGACCACCAGCACCACGAGCAGGGCGGCGAGCGCCCAGCGGCCCGGGTGGCGCAGCGGCTTGGCCTGGATGCGCTCGGGGCGGGTGCGCTCTTGCTGGCTCGTGGCGTACTTGGAATAGGGGGTGCTCATGCTCACTGTCCTCCCAGAGGTTGTTCATTTTTCAGGGCCTGGTCCAAAAGGCCGGTATCGATGTTCCACTGCTCGAGAATCCGCTCGTAGTCGCCAGTGTCGATGAGGTGCTGCATCGCCGCCGCCATCGCGTCGGCGAGTGGCGAGCCCTTCGGCACCGCGAAGCCGTAGGGGGCTGCGTCGAACATCTCGCCGATCATCTCCAGCACGCCGTCGGAGCGCTCCACGGCCCAGGCGGTCACGGGGGAGTCAGCGCTGTACGCGTCCGCGCGGCCCACCAGCGCGGCGAGTGCGGCGTTGTCGGCGGTGTCGAAGGCCAGCACCGTGATCGGGTCCTTACCGGCCGCCTCGCAGGCCTCCGACTTCGGGCGCACGTCGTCAGTGTCCGACACGGTCGTGCGCTGCACCGACACCGTGAGCCCGCAGGCGTTATCCGGGTCCACGCCCGAGCCCGGCTGGGCGGCCCACTGCACGCCGGCGTAGAGGAAGTTGACAAAGTCGAAGGACTGGCGGCGTTCCTCGTTGTCCGTGAAACCGGACGCGCCAACGTCCAAGCTGCCCGCGGACACGGCGGGCAAGATCATGGCGAAGTCCATGTCGTCGGCCTGGAAATCCATCCCCATTACGCCCGCTGCAGCGCGCGCGAGGTCCAGTTCCACGCCGATGAGCTCGCCTTGCGAGTCCTTGAACTCGAAAGGGGCGAACGGCGGGTTCGTGCCCACGTTAAGCACGCCGTCTGCGGCGACCTCTGGCGGCACCATGGCCGCAATTTCAGGAACAGCGTCCGGGACGATGGGTTCCCAGCCGTCGGGGGTGCCGCCCTCCTCGTTGGTCACGCAACCCGCGAGCAGCGTTGTCGCGCCCAGGCACGCGGCAACGCGTAGGAAGGTGGTGTGTTGCATACCGGCTCCAATATACGATGAATATTTACAATCCATCGTATATTACACCCGGGCGCAAATGCGTATCGACGGCCCCGGGGTCACCCCTGGGGCCGTCGATACGCAAAAGTTTTTGGCTAGGGCTGCGCCATGCGAACGCCGCGCATGATCAGCTCAATCAGTGAGCCGATGACCAGCATGCCCAGGAAAACAGGGATGAGCACCGAAGTTGCCTGGCTGGAGCCTGCGGAGGACTGCGCGAAATCGCCGCTGAAAAAACCGGAGGACATCATCGCCGAGCCCTGAGCCTCCTGCTTCCACAGCTCTACAGGGTTGGCGGTGTCTGGGACAGAGGAGTTGCGCGCCCACGCCTGGACGAAGTCTTTGCCGTCGCCTTCCTCCATGCCGTCGGTCCACTCCAGGAACATCTCCGAGGAGGAGACCTCCTTGAGCGGGTTCTTCTCCGGATCGATGTAGAGCGGATCGTTTTCTGGATCCGGATTCAGCCCCTCGAGCTCAGGCGACGGATCGCCCGGCTTCCGCGGACCTTTGTTCTTCTTATTGTCGGTCTTGCTGGAGGAGCTTTCCCCGCTGCTAGAGGAGGTGCCCTCGGCCGAAAGCTTTTCAAACGCGTCCGCGGTCTGGCGGAAAACCTCGGCGTCTTCGGCGTTGATGCCGGTGCCTGCCGGCTTCGTCTGCGAGGTAGCAGACGGAGCGTTCAGGCCTGCAAGGACGAGTGCTCCGGCGGTCACGCCGGCGATGAGAGACTTGCGCATGGGGCGTATCTTAATCAATCCGTTAGAGAATGCGATGCAGAGTCTTTCGACCTGCGAAGAGGATCAGCAGGGACACCACGAGGGACCCTGCGCCGAACCAGTACGGCACGCCGGCACCCAGAGCTGCAGCCAGCGGGCCGGATACAGCTGGTGCCACCGCGCCGCCGAGGAAGCGCATACCCGAATAGCTCGACGACGCCACGTTTCGCGGCATCTCCGTGGCCTCCATGACAGCTTCAGTCAGCACCGTGTTGAACACGCCGCTGAAGAAACCCGCGAGGATGACCAGGACCACTACAACGCTCAGCCGGTGAGCGCCGAAGCCGAGGCCCGCCAGAACAGCGCTGAAGCCGAGGAGCACGGTGACCACCACCGGCATCAGACCGAAGGCGCGGGTCAGGCGAGGCGCGATGAACACCGAAGACACGGCCAGCGCCAGGCCCCAGCCGAAGAAGACGTAGCCCAGCTCAGTCGCGCCGAAGTTGCGCCCGCTTAGCGCGGCAGCTTCCTCGATGGGGTAGGGCGAGTAGGCGAGCAGGGTGAAGAACCCGAAGTTGTAGAAAAACGCCACCAAGCCGAGCGTGAGCAGGGCCGGGTCCTTGGCTGCGGCGAGCCCCGCCGTCAGCGCGACGGGCTCCGGTTTGCGCTCCGCCTTGGCCAGCAGCGTCGCAATCGCGATAAAGCCGGCCGCCATCAGCACCGCCGTGCCGTAGAAGGGTGCGCGCCAGCTGATCTCGCCCAGCATGCCGCCGACGAGGGGGCCGATGGCCATACCGACGCCCATCGCGGCCTCGTATAGGATCACTGCCTGGCCCGCGTGGCCCGCCGCCACGCCGACGATGGCTGCCAGCGCCGTCGAGATAAACAGTGCGTTTCCTAGACCCCAGCCAGCGCGGAAGCCGATGATTGCGTCGACCGAACCAGCAGCACCAGACAGCGCAGAGAAGGCGACGATCAGCGCCAAACCGATCAGGAGCGTGGTCTTGACACCGATGCGCGAGGAAATGAATGCGCTGAAGAACATCGCCAGCGCGGTAATAAGCAGGTAGCTGGTAAACAGCAGCATCGTTTGAGTCGGGGAGGCGTCAAGCTCCCGGCTAATCGCCGGCAGGATCGGGTCCACCAACCCGATGCCCATGAATGACACCGCGCAGGCGAAGGCCAGGGCCCACACAGCGACGGGCTGTTTAAGGATTGAATGGTTTTCCGGTGTGTGCGGCGAGTCTGTCACGCGCGACCTCCTTCTCGTTGTTTCAACTCTGCGGTTAGCTCCGGCAGAAGCTCCGCCGCGCGCTTGAGCGTCGCGACGTCCTCCGGCTTCAACGGCTCGAACACAGGGGCTACCGCCTCGGCTGCTGCTGCCCTGTAGCTGCGTAGAACCTCGCGGCCGGCGTCGGTGATGGTCAGCGCTGTTGCGCGGGCATCGTCGTCGGCGGTGTGTCTGGCGGCGTAACCGTCGTTCACAAGCCGCTTCATGGCCTGGCTCATGGAGGGCTGGCGGATGCCTTCCCGTGCTGCAAGCTCTCCAATCCGGAGCCCCGGCTCGCGCTCGAGGGCCGCAAGCGCGCGCATGGAAACGTTTGAAAGCTCCATGCCCGACGCCTGGTACGCGGCGCGGGCAAAGTGGCTGCCGGCCGCGACAAGGTCGACGGCGAGGAGGGACAGGTCGGCGGCGGACTGCATAGACGCACTATATACCAGTTCTATATAGGTTGCGAATATAGGCAGGCTATATACGTGTTCGCCGACGTGGGGAGTCCGGCGGGCGGTGACGGTAGACTGTCACGTAATGCGGTTGCTTGCTAGTAAAGGCCCAAAGTTGGGTTGCAAAGTATGTAAACCGCACTCGACCCGTTTTCGCCGTGGAATGCAGGAGGCCTGCACTGTGCCGTTTAGCATGTTCGATAATCCAATTACCAGCAGCGGGTACATCACCCCCGCGATGGCCGAGGCCTGGTCGGTCCGCGCCAGCGTCCGCGCCTGGTACGAGGTGGAGGCGGCGCTGGCCGCAGCCGAGGCCGACGCGGGCATGATCCCCCGCGAGGCCGCGGAGGCGATCGGCGCCGCCGTCGAGCCGAGCGACGAGGTCATCGCCGCGATCAGCGCGGGCGCCTCGGGCAACCCGTTCACCCGCGGCCTCGACGCGCTGCGCGGCAGCCTGCCCGAGCACGCGAGCCGCTGGGTGCACTACGGCGCCACGACCCAGGACATCATGGACACCGCGCGTGCCCTGCAGATCCGCGAGAGCCTCGGGCTGGTGCAGGATGAGCTCGGGGAGCTTGAGCGCGCCCTCGTCCACGGCGCGCATGAGCAGGCCGGCACCGTGATGGTGGCGCGTACCAACGGGCAGTTCGCGCTGCCCACCACACTGGGCTACCGCTACGCGCGCTGGGCCGAGAGCGTGCGTCGCTCCCGCCGGCGGCTCGACGAGACCACGCCGCGGGCAACCGTCGCCCAGTTCTCCGGCGCCGCTGGCACCTACGCCTCGATGGGCGAGCGGGGCTCGCAGGTCGCCCGTGGAGTGGCGGCGGAGCTCGGCCTGCCGTTCGCAGAGGTGGCGTGGCACGCGGAGCGCGACACCATCACCGAGCTGTGCGCCACCCTGGCGATCGCGGGTCAGACGCTGGCCAAGATCGCGGAGGACCTCTTCGACATGCAGCGTTCCGACTTCGCCGAGGCGGCGGAGGAGATGGACGTGCACTTCTCGGGGTCATCGACAATGCCGCAGAAGCGCAACCCGTTCGACACGATGAAGATCTCCGTCGCGGCACGCGTGGCCGCCGGCAGCGCCGCCACCGTGCTCACCCAGCCGCCGAGCTCGCTCGAGCGTGATCACCGTGCCCTCGAGGTCGACCGCGACGCTGTGCCGCGGATCTTCGCGGCGGTGCACGGTGCCGCAGCGAAGCTGGTGCACCTGCTCGCCGCCCTGCGCTTCGACACCGAACGGCTCTACGCCAACGCGGCGGCGGAGGGCGTGCTCACCGTGACCGAGGGGATCATGATGGCGTTCGCGCCGCGGATCGGGCACGGGCGCGCGCACGACGTGGTGCAGGAGTTTGCCACCGAGCACCGCCGCAGCGGCGTCGGACTCGAGGAGTTCGTGGCGAACTACGGCCCGTTCGGCGGCGACGGCGCCATGGGACAGGAGACGTTGGCCGAGCAGCTCGCGGGCATCGACCTCGAGGCGATCCAGCGCCCCGAGTCGTATACCGGCCAGGCCGAGCGGATCGCGCGCGAGATCTAGCGCGCACCACAGCTGTGGCGAGACCGAGCCGAGACCGGCGTCGGGCTACCGCGAGCCCCCGCCGGCACCCTGGGCGGGGGAGATGAACACGTCGAGCTCGTCGAGGATCTGCTCGACGGAGCACACGGTCGCCTTCTCCTCGTCGACGCTGCCGGGGGCGCAAGCAGCGACCAGCGCTTCGAGGAGCGCGACGAGCCCTGCGCGGGACTTGAACGTGCCGGAGCGGTGCGAGCCTGAGATCAGCACGTGGGTGGCGAAGCGGCGCAGCGGGGTCGCGGGCCGGTTGGTGATTAGGACGACGGGGTGCCCGTCATCGCGAAAGATCCGCATTGCGGTTTGTACTGCCTTCGAGTGGCGGTCGAACGCCGAGGCAAGCAGTACTGCGTCTTCGGGCAGGTGGGCGAGCTCGTGGGCGAGCGTGGGGCCGTCGTGAAGCAATGTGATCCCGCCGCGGTAGTAGCGCAGCAGGAGGCCGAAGTACTCCAAAAGCGGGTGGCCGGTCGCGGCGGCGAGCAGGTAGAGCGGTCGCTGTGGGGCGCCGATGAGCTCCACGACCTGTGCGAAGACGGCGCGGTCAAGCACCTGCTCGGCGTTAGTCAGCGCGGCCGCGGCGGGAGCGAAGACTGACTCGCCCGCGTCGGTGTGGGCGGAACCCACGCGCTGCGAGGGGACGTCGAAGTTGGCGGCGACCTCCGCCTTCAGCTGCCGGCTGAAGGCGCGGAAGTCGCTGTAGCCGAGCTTGCGCACGAAGCGGGTGACCGACGAGGGCGAGACACCCGTAGCCTGGGCGATGTCGTCGAGGTCGAGCATGGCTAAGTGCGGAAACGTCTCCTCGAAATAGCGGTGGAGCACCTGCTCGGTGGGGGTGAGGTCGCCGGCCAGCGCCAGGCTGGACAGAAGCGTCTCCGGTTGCTGCGACGGCGCCATGCGCTCAAAACCCTCCCACCCGTGCCCCCCCTGACTGGAAGGGCCGCTACAAGGTAACTACGTTGCTCGCGATCATCATAACTACCGTGCCTACCGCCATCGGCACCGCGGTGCGGCGCACCAGCTCGAAGGGGCTGACCTTCGCGGCGCTGGCGGCGGTGATCACCACGCCGGCGATCGGAGAGACCGCACGGAACAGCCCGCCTGCGAGCTGCATGGGCACCAGCAGCGAGAGTGAGGAACCGCCGAGCCCCTCGGCCACGCCCGGCGACAGTGGTGCGAACGCGGAGAACGAGCCCACGCCCGAGCCGGTAAGCACGGTGACCACGCCGACGATCAGGGTGAACAGGATCGCCGTGAGCCACAGCGGCACGCCAACGGACTTCGCACCGTTGACCAGTGCGTCCATCGCGCCGGTGGACATCAGGCCCTCGGCGAAGAACTCCGCGCCGATGATGAGCGCGACGACGGTACCGAACATGCGCCCCATGCTCTTGAACATCTCGGTCGCGGTCGCGAAGGCCTCCTTGCTGCCACGCTGGCGGATCAGCTCGACGAGGACGGCCAGCAGCCAGACCAGGATGAACACGCTCACGGTGGAGATTTCCACGCCGAGCGAGGAGATGGGGCTGAGCACGATAAGCAGCACCACCGGCAACAGCAGGAAGATGGCGTACCACCGGGGGGCGTTCACGCGGGCGGTTTCGTCGTGGGTGGCCACGCTGCCGTTGGGGATCGCCTCACGGGCGTCGTAACGCTGTTGCAGGTAGAAGTGCGCGATCACAACGGCGATGATGCCCGGCAGCGCGACCGGCAGCTGGTAGTGGAGGAAGTATTCCACCGGCGTGATTTCGGCCGTCTTCGCGGCGAGGATCTCGGTGCCGGTCGCAGGCCCGATGGGAAACGCCGTGGTGGTCACGATCGCGGCCACGCCCGCGGCGGGGCTGACCCCGGCGGCGACCATGATCGGCAGGATCGTCACGATGAGCAGCATCGCCAGGCCGGCGGCGCTCGGGACGACGATGATCAGCGCCTGACCGAGGAGGTAGCCGAGGACGAGGACTAGGTAGGGGTTGCGGATTTTTTGCATCGGCTTGGCGGCGATGTCCACGAGCGCGTGAGTCGCGCCAATCCTGTCCATGTAGGCGGAAAAGCCGGCGGCCGTCATGATGATCAGCCCGACGGAAGAAAGCTGCTTCTTTGCGATGGCCTCGAAGAGCGCGAAAATGTCGAGCCAGGAGTTTCCGGTGGCGGCCTCGCCCTCCACCAACTGCGTGTCGGGGGTTACTGCCACGGTGGCGGTGAGCAGGATGAGCCCGGCGGCGATGAGCGTCATGACGGGGCTATACCCCTTGATCATCAGCGTGCCGGCCGCAACGGTCACCACGATGGCCAGAATTATGAGTGCGACGTGCATCAATTACTTCCTCGTCTGCATCTGGGCGGCGCGCGGTGGGCCGCCCCATTGGGGGTGACACAATTCTTTCATATAGCGCCATAAATGACAGGTTTCTATCATGAAATGATCAAGTGAGCTGCGCCACTGGCAGCACCTGGCAGCGCACAACGACAAACGTGTAAGGGAGAACCGCAATGTCAACAGCCGTCGCCCACCACGGGCAGCATGTCCCGCCTGGCGAGTGCCCGCCGGATTGCGAACGCGACAACGCCCCGGAAACCGTGGCCAAGCAGCGAAAGCTTTCCGACGCCTGGCGGATCTTCATCTGCCTGGTCCTCATCTTCGTCGGCGCGGGCGGGGCCTCCGCAGTGCAGACCGGGGGAGGATCGATCGAGGTCACGGGGCTGAAGATCGCCGGCAAATCGGGGGCGACCGTCACGGCGGACTTGTTCCGGCCGAAAGCGGCGACCGAAGACAACAAGGCCCCGATGGTGGTAGTCTCCCCGGGTTTCCAGCGCACGAAGGAAACACAGATCTCTAACTCGCTCGAGCTCGCCCGGCGGGGCTTCGTCACGCTCGTGGTGGACCCGTACAACCAGGGCGAGTCCAGCGCGCAGGCCCCCGACGATGACGACTCCGCGCTGATCACCGCGGTCGACTACGTCACCCACAACCTGGGTACCTTCAACTACGTCGACGCGGACCGCGTGGGCATCACCGGCCACTCCGCTGGCGGCAGCGCGGTACGTACGGCCGCGAATCACTACGGCCAGCTGATGGACGACGCGCTTGACGCGGCGAAGGATCCGGCCAGCGACGGCGGGGAGACAATCACCGATGCGGAGCGCGAGTACGCCCAAAGGCAGAACCCCATCGCGGCGGCTTTCATCTCGGGGTGGCTGCGGAACCTCGACGACAAGAAGTTCGCGCACGTGCATTCCAACCTGGGGCTTGGCTACGCGCTTTACGACGAAGGCGCCTACCGCAACGTCAATGGCGATGGCGACCTGCGCAACGCCCCCGAGGCCATTGCCATGGTCAACTCCGGGATGGACAAGGACCACAAGGTCGACTCGGTGGAGATCGGCCGCGGCTATGGCAGCGTGGAGGACAAGACGTACCGCGTGGCGTACAACGATGAGACCCTGCACCCGCTGCAGCCGCTGACGCCGAGCGCGATCGCCAGCCTGCTCGACTTCTTCGACACGACCCTGGGCGCGCCCGTCTCCCTCGACAGCCACAACCAGACCTGGTGGGTCAAGGAGCTGTTCAACCTGCTCTCGCTGGTGGCCGCGTTCGCCATGCTGTTCCCGCTGACGCGGGCGCTGCTGCGCACCGACTTCTTCGCTCCCGTGGCCCAGCGCCTGCCGCAGGCGCCGTTGCGGCCGCGGGGCAAGGGCGCGATGCGGTTCTGGGTGGTGTTCTTTGTCACCGCGGTGATTGCCTACGTGACCTTCATGCCGCTCGCCGACCTTTCCCAGCACCTCTTCTCGGACGCGGCGAACAAGGTGAGTACGTGGTTCTTCCCAGCGCGCATGGTGAACGCGGTACTTTTGTGGGCCGTGGTCAACGGGCTTATCGGGCTGCTGATCTTTTACCTGACCCGGGACAAGACCACCTACCCAGAGGGCGAGCGCGCCCGCGCCTGGGGCATCACCATGTCGTGGCGGGACTTCGGAAAGACGGTCCTGCTGGCGATCACCGTGCTCTTTGTCTACTTCTCCGTCCTCGCCGTGGTCTATGCCGCTTTCCACACCGACTACCGCTTCCTGGTCATCGCGTCGCGCCCCCTGAGCATGCGATGGTTCCTTATCGCCTGCGAGTACGTACCGGTGATGTTCGTGTTCTACTTCGCCAACTCGCTGCGCGCCGGCGTTGGCACCCGCTACCGCGACGTGCCGGCGTGGCAGACCTACGTCATCGCAGTGATCGCGAACTCGCTCGGACTGGCGGCGATCTTCGTGGTGCAGTACGTGGTCTTTGCCGCCACCGGCACGGTGCACTGGACCGAAGACTGGCTGTACGTGAACATGCTGCAATCGATCCTGCCGATGATGATTCTGCTACCGATTATGAACAAGCAGTTTTACTCGCTCACCGGGCGCGCGTGGCTGGGCCCGCTGGTGCTCACGCCGCTGTTTATCACTATGTCGCTCGGCGGCAGCGTCGCCTACATCCCGGGCCTTGCCTAGCGGTAGGGACCCTGTCTGTATAAGGAATATGGTTGTACTGAATTACTGACGTACTGAATCGCTGAATGCCACGCTAGGTAAGGAGAACCCCATGACCCGTGCACTCAAGACCTCCGCCCTCGCGGTCGCGTCCTTGGCCACCGCCGTGACGCTCAGCGCGTGCGGCAGCTCGCACAACGGGACTTACACCGGCGATGTGACCAACATTGAGACCGGCCAGAAGGAGGGCACCGCGACCCTCGAGCTCGGCAACAAGTGCCACTGGAGCTTTACGGACAACGACGGCAACACCGACGACGCTCGCTGCGAGTCGTCCAAGGGTGGCAAAGAGCTCAAGCTTGCCGACGTCAAGACTGGCAAGGACCGCAAGTACGACGGCCAGTTCAACGGCGAGACGCTGATCCTGCAGCCCACCGACGACAACAAGCAGATGATGGTGCTGACCAAGACCGGCAAGTAGGCGGCGAATAGCCCGAGCCGCGATTCACGCCGAAGCTCGCTCCTGCGATATAATTTCGGCGACGCAATCGCGACACCGCCCCAGTAGCCCAATTGGCAGAGGCAACGGATTCAAAACCCGTCCAGTGTGAGTTCGAGTCTCACCTGGGGCACAACTTTTTCCGCCACCGAACCGTCTAAGCTTGGTTCGCGTGACTGCAAAGAAACGCTTGTTGCTTATCGACGGCCACTCGATGGCCTTCCGCGCCTTCTACGCGCTGCCCGCGGAGAACTTCTCCACCTCCGGCGGCCAGCACACGAATGCGGTCTACGGGTTTTTATCCATGTTCGCCAACATCCTGGCGGACGAGAAACCGACGCACGCCGCCGTCGCCTTCGATGTGGGCCGTAAGACGTTCCGCACGGAGCGTTTCCCGGAGTACAAGGCGCAGCGCGAGTCCGCGCCGCCGGAGTTCAAAGGGCAGGTGCCGATCATCGAGGACGTGCTGGGCGACCTCGGCATCACCACCTTGAGCAAGGAGAACTTCGAAGCGGACGACATCGTCGCCACGCTGGTGACCCAGGCGCGCGCGGAGGGCGACTTCGAGATCGTGCTGGTCAGCGGCGACCGCGACTACATCCAGCTTGTGGACGGCACCACAACCCTGATGTATCCCACCCGCGGCGTGTCCACTATGACCCGGTTTACGCCTGAGGAAGTGGAGAAAAAGTACGGGCTCACGCCGGCGCAGTACCCGGACTTCGCGGCGCTGCGCGGGGATCCGTCGGACAACCTGCCCAGTGTGCCGAAAGTGGGGGAGAAGACCGCCACCAAGTGGATCACGCAGTACGGCAGCCTGGAAGGGCTCATCGAAAGCGCCGACGAGCTCAAGGGCGTGGCCGCGAATAACTTCCGCGAGCGCATCGACCAGGTGCGCCTCAACCGCGAGCTCACGCAGATGGTCACCGACGTCGAGCTGCCGGTCGCCCCGAACGATCTGGAGCTCAAGCCGGCGGACGTCACCCAAGTCGCCTCCCGCTTCGACGACCTCGAGTTCGGCGTCAACCTCCGCGAGCGTGTTCTCGCCGCCGTGCCTACCGACGGCGCCGCGCCCGAGACAGAGACTGTCGAGCTTGAAGACGTCACCATCGACGACGAGCCGCTGGACACCTGGCTCAATAGCCGTCAAGCCGACGGTCTTGCCGTCTATGTCTCCGGCAATGCCACGCCCGGGCAGGGTGATGTGGTGGCGTTGGCGATCGTCGATAAGCAAAGGCACGGTGTGTCTAAGCTCGCCGCGGATTTGAGCGCCGAGGAGGACGCCGCGGTAAAGCGGTGGCTCGAGTCGGACGCGCCGAAGTACATGCACGAGGCGAAGGCGGCGTACCACATGCTGCGCGGTCGCGGCATCGAGCTCGCAGGCATCGCGCACGACACCGCGATTGCCGCCTACCTGCTGAGACCCGGACAGCGCACCTACGCGCTGGAGGACATCTACCAGCGCCATCTGCAGCGCCAGCTCAACGTCGGCTCGGATCAGATGAGCCTGCTCGGCGATACCGCGGACGTGGATGCGGCCGCGGCGATCTTGGAGCTGTCCGCGGAGCTGACGAAGGAGCTGCGCGAGATCGACTCCTACGAGCTCTACGCGGACCTGGAGCTGCCGCTTGTCACCGTGCTCGCCGAGATGGAGCACACCGGCATCGCGGTGGATCTGGACGTGCTGGAAAACCAGTGCAAGGAGCTCACGCTGAAGGTGGAGCAGATTGAGCAGGAGGCGCGCCAGCTTGTGGACGAGCCTTCGCTGAACCTGTCTTCGCCGAAGCAGCTGTCGGCAGTGCTCTTTGACAAACTGGAGCTGCCGAAGACGAAGAAGACCAAGACCGGGTACTCAACCGCCGCAGGTGAGATCGAGGCACTGGCGGAGAAGAACCCGCACCCGTTTTTGGACCATCTGCTGGCGCACCGCGAGCACCAGAAACTCAAGTCCACTATCGAGGGCCTGATTAAGACGGTGCAGCCGGATGAGCGCATCCACACCACGTTCAACCAGACGGTGGCGTCCACAGGCCGGCTCAGCTCCGCGGAGCCGAACCTGCAGAACATCCCGGTGCGCACCGAGGCGGGCCGCGCGATCCGTTCCGCGTTTGTGGTGGGCGAAGGCTACGAGTGCCTGCTCACCGCGGACTACTCGCAGATTGAGATGCGCGTGATGGCGCACTTAAGCCAGGACGAGGGCCTGATCGAGGCGTATAGGGCAGGGGAGGACCTGCACAACTTTGTCGGCTCGCGCGTGTTCGACGTGCCCATCGACCAGGTCACCCCGGAGCTGCGCCGCCGCGTCAAAGCGATGTCCTACGGTCTGGTCTATGGCTTGTCGGCGTACGGGTTGTCCAACCAGTTGTCTATCTCCGCCGGCGAGGCGAAAGACATTATGGCCAGCTACTTCGAGCGCTTCGGCGGCGTGAAGCGCTACCTGGATGAGGTAGTGGAGCAAGCGCGTCGCGACGGCTACACGTCCACCGTGTTCGGCCGCCGCCGCTACCTGCCGGAACTGAACAGCGACAACCGGGTAGCACGCGAGAACGCCGAGCGGGCCGCCCTGAACGCGCCGATCCAGGGCACGGCCGCCGACATCATCAAGGTGGCCATGCTGCGCGTGGACGCGGCGTTGGAAGGCAAAGAGTCCCGCGTGCTGCTCCAGGTCCACGACGAGCTTGTTGTCGAAATCGCCCCGGGCGAGCTGGACGAGGTGCGCGGGATTGTGGAGCGCGAGATGGACGACGCTATCGAGCTGCTCGTCCCGCTGGAGGTCTCCGCGGGCACCGGCGCCAACTGGGACGCGGCCGCGCACTAGTCAGTTGGCTCCACAAACGCCAAGGCGGGTAGGAACGATATCGATTCCTACCCGCCTCGCGCACGGCACCCCTCCCACGGCCGTGGTCCCCTCCGTGGAGCTTCCCCCTGCAGCTCCGAGTGCATATTCAGTTGTGAACCTCCCCTCGGGGGAAGGGGCCACCGGGGGCGGCCATGACCCGGCTGGGGCTTAGATTTCACCCCTGGCCAGGTCGTTCCCCGAAAGCCAAGCGCGACCTTACCGTTGGGTAAGGAAAGGCTCAACGGACGTACAGGATAAGCCCAGAATCGAACATTCCGTTAACTGGATCACATGAATAGTTGGACGGCTGGCCAGCAACAAAAAGCGCTCAGTTACGCGGCGTTTACTTCCGTGTAACTGAGCGTTTCGCCCCCGGTTTGTACCCCCGTTTTGCTATAGCAGGTCGTTGAGTGACCGCCGCTTGTTGTCGTCTTCGGAGGACTCGACTTCCTCCTGGAGTGCGTCCTTGAATTCGTCGTCCTCCAGGTTCGATTCGGTGGCTAGTTCGTCGACCTCTGGGCCGTCCTCGGCTTCGACTGCGTCGGCGCGGCGCTCGCCCTCGTCCTTCAACTCGCTGCGGTGGCGCAGATAGGTCACCGTCATCACTGCCATCACGAACAAGCCGAGGTAGCCCAGGATCGGATACAAGCTGCTCACCAGCGGCTGGAAGCCGGCGAAGGAAAGACCGAAGCCGACGATGCAGGCGATGGCGTACACGGGGTAGAAGCGCTCCGGCTTCTTGCGGGTGAGGCGCTTTGCCAACGCGTAGAACATGCCCAGGCAGGTGTTGAAGACCATGAGGAAGATCACCCAGGTCATGATGAAACCGAGTACGGGGTTCACGTTTTCGATCACGGCGAGCAGCGGCATGTCGTTGCCGTTGACGGATTCCACCTGGATCAGCAGCGATGCCACGAGCAGGGCCAGCATCACCGCGTAGATCACCCCGCCGAGGATGCCGCCAAGCCGGCTGCTCTTCGTGTCGAACTCGTCGCCGGCCATGACCAGCGCCATGGACACGCCGCACAGGGCGTTCAGGCCGGTGTGGTTGAGCGCTCCCAGCCACCAGTACGGGGTGCCGTCGGCGCGGGAGACCTCCTGCTGGGCGTAGTTGCCCACCTCGCTCCAGCTCACGTCCACCTGGGTGAACGAGTAGATGCTGCCAATCAGCACGAACACCACGAGTAGTGGGGTGGCCCAGCCGATGACGGAGGAGACCTTGTCCACGTCGAACCGGCCGACGATCAGCATGAGTGCGAGCATGGCTACCGCACCCACCCAGATAGGCCACCCAAACGACTGTCTCAGGTTCGACCCGGCGCCGGCGAACATGACAAACCCGACGGAGAACATGCACGCCACCGCGGACCAGTCCATGATGAAGGCCGCGGGCTTCGAGGTGACGTTGTAGAAGACCTCGTTGTGCTCGCGCGCCAGGAAATATGAGCCGAAGGTCATGAACGCCGTTGCGGCGAACAGCATGGTCACACTTGCGAGAATCACGCCGTAGAACCCGTCGGTGCCGTAGGCGACAAAGTACTGCAGCGCCTCCATGCCGGAGGCGAAGCCGGCACCGACGACGATGCCGACGAATGAGGCAGCGACTGCGAGGCTGCGTTTCCACATAAAAGTTTGCTCCAATTGCGTTACTGGTGGCATGTATTGGTGTCTGCTAATGCTAGCGGTTAGGGCAAACCGGAGGGGCGTCGGAAAGCACCTGCGAATCATTTGCTCTAGCTGGGCAAAGTGTCTACACTCGTGCGGGCGTGTCTACGCGCGAGCGCGGTGCCCACCGTAATAGGAGGGTGAGGTGGCCGTTGCGGCGCGAGATCGGCGCACGCGAGCTTACGGCTTCTAGCAGCGGGTTTACGTGGCCGAGAGAGACGCTCCTGTCCAATCACGATCTCCTATTTTTTCGGAGCACATAGAACTTATGCGCACTTCCAACGCACCCCAGGTAGCCATCAACGACATCGGTGGCCCTGAGGAATTCCTCGCCGCAGTCGACGAGACCATCAAGTACTTCAACGATGGCGACATCGTCACCGGCACCGTGGTCAAGGTCGACCACGACGAGGTCCTGCTCGACATCGGCTACAAGACCGAGGGCATCATCCTCACCCGCGAGCTGTCCATCAAGCACGACGTCGACCCGGAAGACGTGGTCGAGGTCGGCGATGAGATCGACGCACTTGTCCTGACCAAGGAGGACAAGGAAGGCCGCCTGATGCTGTCCAAGAAGCGCGCTCAGTACGAGCGTGCTTGGGGCACCATCGAGGAGCTGCAGGCCAACGACCAGCCGGTTACCGGTACCGTCATCGAGGTTGTCAAGGGCGGCCTCATCCTCGACATCGGCCTGCGCGGCTTCCTGCCGGCATCGCTGGTCGAGATGCGTCGCGTCCGCGACCTGGATCCGTACATCGGCCAGGAGCTCGAGGCGAAGATCATCGAGCTGGACAAGCACCGCAACAACGTGGTCCTGTCCCGCCGCGCTTACCTGGAGGAGACCCAGTCCGCGGTCCGCTCCGACTTCCTGCACCAGCTGCAGAAGGGCCAGGTCCGCAAGGGTGTCGTGTCCTCCATCGTCAACTTCGGTGCGTTCGTCGATCTCGGCGGCGTCGACGGCCTGGTGCACGTCTCTGAGCTGTCCTGGAAGCACATCGACCACCCGTCCGAGGTTGTCGCCGTGGGCGACGAGGTCACTGTCGAGGTGCTCGACGTCGATCTCGACCGCGAGCGTGTTTCCCTGTCGCTGAAGGCGACCCAGGAGGATCCGTGGCGCGTCTTCGCCCGCACCCACGCTGTGGGCCAGATCGTCCCGGGCAAGGTCACCAAGCTCGTCCCGTTCGGCGCGTTCGTCCGCGTCGAGGAGGGCATCGAGGGCCTCGTCCACATCTCCGAGCTGGCTCAGCGCCACGTGGAGGTCCCGGACCAGGTCGTCAACGTCGGCGAAGAGGTCATGGTCAAGGTCATCGACATCGACCTGGACCGTCGCCGCATCTCCCTGTCCCTCAAGCAGGCTGACGAGGACTACGTCGAGGAGTTCGATCCGTCCCGCTACGGCATGGCCGACTCCTACGACGAGCAGGGCAACTACATCTTCCCGGAGGGCTTCGACCCGGAGACCAACGAGTGGATGGAAGGCTACGACGAGGCTCGTCAGGCATGGGAGGCACGCTACGCCGAGGCAGAGCGTCGCCACCAGGCCCACACCGCCCAGATCGAGCGTCACCGCGCCGCTGCCGCCGAGGCCGCGGAGCAGGAGGGCGAGCAGGCCAACTACTCCTCCGAGTCTGCAGCTGCAGCTCCGGCAGCTGACCAGGCTGAGGAGAACATCGGCTCCCTCGCCTCCGACGAGCAGCTCGCGGCTCTGCGCGACAAGCTCGCTGGCAACTAGTCGCTCACAAGTTCGCGACTAGGGGTTCCGATCAACCCGTTGCCTAAGCACGAGCTTGCGAGTGCTTAGCATCTCGCTTAGCGACGAGCGCCCCGCACACCACATCGGTGAGCGGGGCGCTTTGCTATGTTCGGCCCCATGAAGAAAGTTGGCCTGACAGGCGGTATCGGCAGCGGTAAATCCACGGTGGCGCGAATGCTTGGCGGCACCGGCTTTGCCGTGGTTGACGCCGACCAAATCGCGCGCGACATCATGGCCCCCGGCTCACCGGTACTGGACGAGGTCGCCGCTGCGTTCGGCGCAGACCTCATCGGCGACGACGGTGCACTGGACCGTGGGGAGCTCGCGCGGCGCGCGTTCGCCACCACGGAGGACACGCAGCGCCTCAACGCTATTACGCACCCTGCCATCCGTGCTGAGTCCGAACGTCGCTTCGCTGCCGCCGAAGAAGCGGGGGAGCAGGCCGTCATCTACGACATGCCGCTCCTCGTGGACCTCGGGCTGAATCAGGACATGGACCTCACCGTTGTCGTGGATGTGGACAAGGAGGAGAGGATCCGAAGGCTCGTCGATAAGCGAGGGCTCGACCAGGCCGACGCGAGGGCCCGCATGGCGCAGCAGATCGACGATGCGGCACGGCTCGCGGCAGCAGACGTCGTGATCGACAACAACGGGCCGCTTGAGGCGCTCGAACCGCAGGTGGATGCACTTATTAAGAAAATCAAAGATTAGTGAATTGTACTGTCGCATTTAACCGGTGTGACACGTTTCATTTACCTTGCTGTTTTAGCTTTCTGTGCATGGGAACGTGGAACACGGGGCCGTTCGACAACGACTCTGCTCATGATGCCGTTAACGCACTGGTCAACGGCACGTTCTGCATGGCCCAGTTCCGCTTCGAATGCGGGCTCGGATCCTTGGATACGGACGAGGCGGAATCCGTGATCGCGCTCGCCGCCCTCATCAACGGCCATTTGCCGGAGGGGCTCGAGGGGACGATCGACTACACGTTTACCCTGGATGACAAGCAGTGGATCCGCCGCCGCGCGCAAGCGGTGTTACGGCCCGGCGGATCCGCGTTGTACTCCATGTGGGAAGAAGCCGGCGAGCTGCAGGAGTGGCTGGAGACCTCCCGCAAGTACGCCGCCTAGGCTCTCGGGAGCCCTTGCCTATCGACGAGCAATGCCTCGCCCGACGCACTTGGCGATAGACTGGCCGGCATGGCTTTTGCTGCTGAACATCCCGTCCTCGCGCAGTCCGAGTTCCGCCCAGTGGGGGAGATTGAGCGTCGCGAAAAACCCTTCGAGGTCGTCTCCGAGTTCGAACCCTCCGGCGACCAGCCAACGGCGATTGCACAGCTGGATGAACGGCTCAACCGTGGCGAGCGCGACGTCGTGCTCATGGGCGCGACCGGTACCGGTAAGTCAGCCACCGCCGCGTGGCTCATTGAGAAGCAGCAGCGACCCACGCTAGTCATGGCGCCGAACAAGACGCTGGCGGCGCAGCTGGCCAACGAGCTGCGCCAGCTGCTGCCGAACAACGCGGTGGAGTACTTCGTGTCGTACTACGACTACTACCAACCGGAGGCCTACATCGCGCAGACGGACACCTACATCGAGAAGGATTCGTCCATCAACGACGATGTGGAGCGTTTGCGCCACTCCGCTACTTCCGCGCTGCTGAGCCGGCGCGACGTGGTTGTGGTCTCCTCGGTGTCCTGCATCTACGGCCTCGGCACACCGCAGTCCTACCTGGACCGCTCCATTGTGCTGCGTGTGGGCGAGGAGGTGGAGCGCGACCGGTTCCTGCGCCTGCTAGTGGACGTGCAGTACGAGCGCAACGACATCGACTTCAAGCGCGGCACTTTCCGTGTCAAGGGCGACACCGTGGACATCATCCCGGCCTACGAAGAGGTGGCGGTGCGCGTGGAGTTCTTCGGCGACGAGGTGGACTCGCTGTACTACATCCACCCGCTCACCGGCGACGTGATCAGCCAGGAAGATGAAGTGCGCATCTTCCCGGCCACCCACTACGTGGCCACGGACGAGCGCATGGAAAAGGCTATCGAGGCCATCAAGGAAGAGCTCGCGGACAGGCTCGAGGAGCTGGAGAACAAGGGCAAGCTGCTCGAGGCGCAGCGCCTGCGCATGCGCACCGAATACGACCTGGAGATGATCCAGCAGGTTGGGTTCTGCTCCGGCATCGAAAACTACTCGCGGCACATGGACGGCCGCCCGGCGGGCTCCGCGCCAGCGACGTTGATCGACTACTTCCCGGAAGATTTCCTCACCATCATCGATGAGTCCCACGTCACCGTGCCCCAGATCGGCGGCATGTTTGAAGGCGACATGTCGCGAAAGCGCAACCTGGTGGAGTTCGGTTTCCGCTTGCCGTCCGCGGTGGACAACCGCCCGCTGACGTTCGACGAGTTCGAGGCCCGCGTGGGGCAGACCGTGTACATGTCCGCCACGCCCGGCGACTACGAGCTCGAGGCCGCCCAGGGCGAGTTTGTGGAGCAGGTGATTCGCCCGACCGGCCTGGTGGACCCGAAGGTCACCGTCAAACCCACGAAGGGCCAGATCGACGACCTGATCGACGAGATCCGCACCCGCACCGCCAAAGACGAGCGTGTCCTTGTGACCACCCTGACCAAGCGCATGGCCGAGGACCTCACGGATTACCTGCTGGACAACGGCGTCAAGGTGCGCTACCTGCACTCGGACATCGACACCCTGCAGCGCGTGGAGCTGCTGCGCCAGCTGCGTTTGGGCGAGTACGACGTGCTCGTGGGCATCAACCTGCTGCGCGAGGGACTGGACCTGCCGGAAGTCTCCCTCGTTGCGATCCTGGACGCGGATAAGGAGGGCTTCTTGCGCTCGACCAAGTCGCTGATCCAGACGATCGGCCGCGCGGCGCGAAACGTCTCCGGCGAAGTGATTATGTACGCCGACCAGGTCACCGAATCCATGCAGGAGGCCATCGACGAAACTGAGCGCCGACGCGAGAAGCAGATCGCCTACAACGAAAAACACGGCATCGACCCGCAGCCGCTGCGCAAGGCGATCGCGGACATTTTGGACCAGGTGTACGAAGATGCGGACACGGATGCGTCGGCAAGCTTGAGCTCCGATACGGCCGTTGCGGAGCGCGCGGACGTGTCCAACATGGCCTCCGACGAGGTGCAAAAGCTTATCGACGACCTGACGGTCCAAATGCGCGACGCCGCCGGCGAACTCAAATTTGAACTTGCCGGAAGACTCAGGGACGAGATTGCGGATCTCAAACGAGAGCTGCGTGGTATTAAAGACACAGGAAATTAGCGAAAGGAACCTGCTTTGCACACCTACAAGTCGATCGCTGTCGGCACCGACGGCTCCGCCACCTCCATGGTCGCAGTGCGTGCCGCAGCCAGCCTCGCCCGCGTCTACGGCGCTGAACTAACCATCATCTGCGCCCACTACACCGCCTCCGGCTCGATGCTGAACTCCACGAACGCGGAATTGTCCCGCGTGGACATCGTCACCGCCACCAACGCGCGCGAAATTCTGCGCAAGGCGGACGAGATTGCCAAGGAGGAGCAGGCCGGAAAGATCAACCTGGTGTCCAAGGGAGGACAGCCCGCAAACGTGCTGGTAGAGGCCGTCGGCGAGTACGGCGTCGACCTGCTCGTGGTGGGTAACAAGGGCATGCGCTCGATGGCCGGGCGCATTTTCGGCAACATCCCCGGCAACGTGGCCAAGAAGGCCCCGGTGGACGTCATGCTCGTGGATACCCGGGCAGAGGGACACGACTAAACCTCCAAGGGGTACACTGACCACGCTAACCGCGTCGCATTTTTGAAAGGTGATTTCACATGGCCGATTACTACAAGACCATCGTCGTCGGCTCCGACGGTTCCAAGTCCTCTCTGCTGGCCGTTGAGCGCGCCGCGAAGATTGCCGCCTCGTTCGGCTCCACCCTCGTCATCGGCACCGCTTACTACGAGAACGAGGAAGAGGCCGGGAAGACGCTGCGTCAGGATTCCGTGACCATTTTGGGCGACCAGAAGGCACTGGAGAACCTCGAGAGTGCAGCTGAGCACGCCCGCGCCGCTGGCGCCCCGGACGTGCAGACCGCGACCCGCCCGGGCACCCCGGTGCAGGCGCTGATGGCCATCGTCAACGACAACAATGCTGACTTGCTCGTGGTGGGCAACCGCGGCATCAACTCCCTGACCGGCCGCCTGCTGGGTTCCGTGCCGGCGGACGTCGCGCGTCAGTCCGACTGCGACGTCATGATCGTTCACACGGTCAAGTAAATTTATTCGCCGACCACCGTCAGCGTCTGCGTGGCGCGGGTGACGGCGACGTAGAGGTCTTGCCACCCTTGTGGCGAGGCCTCTTTAATTTTGCTCGGATGCACCACCACAACGTTGTCGAACTCCAGGCCCTTCATCTCGCCGACGTTGTCCGCGTCAATGACGGCGGTCAAGCCTTCGCGCCTTACGACGTCCTCCGGTCTGCCCACAAACTGCACCGGCACACCGGATTCGCGGATCGCCTCCGGTACGGCGGCGTCCGGGTCGATCTCGGCCAACAGCTCGGCGGCGTAGTCCGCGATCTCCTTCGGCGTTCGGTAGTTCACTGTGAGCTCGTGGAGGCGGAACCGGTTGCCCACGAAGGGCGCCAGCGCGTTCGTCCAATCGTCCACGCCGGCGGGGGAGGACGTCTGGGCGGTGTCGCCCACGAGCGTCATCCACCGCGACGGGCAGCGGCGGAACACCATGCGCCACTCCATGGGGGACAACTCCTGCGCCTCGTCGACGATGACGTGTCCGTACGCCCACGTCTGGTCCGCTCGTGCGCGCTGTGCGGTTGAGCGGGTGTCAGTCTCCCGCTGGCGGCTGGCGAGTGTCTCCGCGTCGATGACGTCTGCGGCGGAGAGGATCTCGGCTTCGAACTGGTCGTCGTCGTTGTCCGTGGATTCGGACGAGGACAGCACATCGAGCGCGCCCTCAGCTTCGGCGACGAGCTCGCGCCATTCCTCTTCTTCCTTCCGGCGCTGCTCTTCGGGGTCGACGGTGCCGATGAGCACGGCCAGCTCGTCCACAAGCGCGGTGTCCGCGCGGGTAAACGGGGAGCCCGGCGCACGGTACAAGGCGTCGCGGGTGTAGTCGTCGTAATCGTGCGCTACCTCGGCGATGGCGTCCTTGTCGGTCAGTAGCGTGCCCAGCACCTCGACGGGGTCCAGTTCCGGGAAATGCGTGTCGATGAGTTGCTCTACCTGGGGGTCGTCCGCGAGGTCGTCGTGAAGCTGGTCCACATCCGCGTCCGAGAGCAAGTTCGCACCGCCGAGTGGGTCCTCGCCGATGCGCTTCGCCAGCGCCTCCGCGAGTAACTGCGTTAGGTGCTCAGCGAAGTAGGCGCGCGCCTGGTTATGGGGGCGACGGGAGCGCCGCGCCCTCGTGCGGGCGGCCTTGACCATCTGTGGGGTGGCGTTGACCGGCACAGAGTCGAAGGTGAGGCGCACCGGCTCCTCCGGCACCGTCTCGTAGGCCTGCACAGCTCGCTTCAGGATGGTCACCATCTCCTCGGAGCCCTTCACCTCGCGCGCGGCGATGGAGTCCTCTCCGGTGGGGGCGAAACCCGGCACGAGCTGGTCGGCGGTGGCCAGCACCACACCCGTCTCGCCGAGCTCCGGCAACACGCGGGAGATGTATTCGAGGAACGTCGGGTTCGGGCCGACCACCAGCACACCGGTGCGGGTGAGCTGCTCGCGCCATGTGTAGAGCAAATACGCGATCCGGTGCAGCGCCACCGCCGTCTTTCCGGTGCCCGGTCCGCCCTGGACCACCATGACGCCGCGGGTGGTGTCACGGATGATCTCGTCCTGCTCGCGCTGGATCGTTTCCACAATGGAGCGCATGTGGCCGGTGCGGGCTTCGTTCATCGCGCGGCGCAGCGCCGCCTCGGAGCCGACGCCCGCATTGGAGGTTTCCGCGCCGTCGCCGGAGAGCACCTCGTCGTCAACCGCAGTGACTGTGCGCCCCCGCATGCGGATGTTGCGGCGCGTCTCCACGCCCTCCGGGTGCGCGGTGGTCGCCAGGTAGAACGGGCGGGCGAGGGGAGCGCGCCAGTCCAACAGGAGGGTGCGGTAGTTGTCCTCCCTGTCGTCGATGCCCATGCGCCCGATGTAGCGCCGCTCCAGGTCCGGCCGGCCCGGCACCGGGTTTTCCGGGTCGTCGTCGGCGACGTCGATACGGCCGAAGACTAAGCCGGTCTCGGCCACGTTGAGCGCATCCAGCTTTGCGTTGAGCCCGTGGTACTCCGTTTCGCGGCGCACCAGGGCGTCCGAGTCCGGGTTGTCCGGGTCCACGTCGCGCTGCACTTCTTCAAGGCGCGCTTGAGCTCGCGCCACCTCGCTATCCAAGTGCGCGAAAAGCTGATCCACGTACGTTTGTTCTGTTTCCTGCATCCTCACAACAAACGGCCCCGGGACTGGGAATATTCCCAGCCCCAGGGCCGCCAAGTAGCTGAAGTAGTTGCGGCTCTTAGGCGAACTTCTTCTGCGCCTTCTTCACCAGCTTCTGAGCCTTCTTCTCGGCCTTCTTCGCCTTGCGCTTCCACTTGAGCTTGGTGATCCAGGACGGGTTAGCGTCCAGCTTGTCCCAAGCGTCCTGCAGGGCGTCGACCGCGTTCTGCGCCTTGTCCTGGGCCTTGGCGGAAGCCTTGTTCACCTTGCGCTTCGCCTTGAACTTGTCCAGGGCGGACGGCTGCAGGTCGTCCAGCTGGTCCTGGAGGTCGCCGACGACGCTGTTGACCTTGCGCTTCGCCTTGAACTGCTGGATCTTGGACGGCTTGATGTCGCCGTACGCGTCCTCGGCGGTGTCGGTGGCCTTCTCAGCAGCGTCGTCCAGCCAATCGCCCGCGTCGGACAGGAAGCTGGACGCCTGCTTCTTGGCGTCGCCGAGCCAGTCGTTGGCAGCGTCGCCGGCCTTGGAGGCCTTCTTCTTCCAGTCGCCCTTGTTGTCGTCGACGTAGTCGGTGACCTGGTCGGTCGCGTCGGAGAACCAGTCGGACGCCTTGTCCCAAGCCTTCTCGGTCTCAGACTTGGTCGGCAGCGCCTGCTTGACGTTCTTCTGCGCGGCCTGGGCAGCGTGCTGGGCGCGCCACTTCAGGTCCGGCTTGCCGTTGTTGTCCACGGTGGCCAGCAGTACACCGCCGGCGAGGCCGAGGTCCGTCAGGGCACCGGTGCGGCGGCGTGCCTTCTCGTCATCGTCCTCAGCCTCCCAGAATGCGTGGCGGCCCATAACGGTCGGCAGCGCAGTGGCGGCGAGCAGGGTGGCGGACAGGCGCGGGAACTTGCCGATGGCGAAGGACGCGCCAGCGCCAGCCTTGGTGGCACCGACGATCTGCGCGGCAGTCTCCGGGCTCTTCGGCAGGAAGCCGCGGTACTCGCGCGGGGTGAGGGCGCGCAGCTTCTTCAATACGCTGTCCGCGCTGTCCTTGTGGCCAGCCGGGTTCAGCAGGGTCTCGACACCGTCGATCACGTAGACCGAAGCCAGCATCGGGCGTGCGATTTTACGGATCATACTTTTACCCAATCCTTACTTTTTGTAGCTGAATGTGCTCCCGTCGAGTGTAGCGATTTTGCGCCACCCCGGTAGCGGGTTTTGTCCTTACCAGCGGCGATCCCACCAGTCGTCCAGGTGCGGACGCTCTTCGCCGAGCGTGGTGGGTTTACCGTGGCCCGGCCAAACGACGGCCTCGTCCGGGTAGACGTCGAAGACCTTTTCTTTGACGTCGTTGAACAGGCGGACAAAGTCGCCCTCGGACTGGGTTTTGCCCAGCCCGCCGGGAAACAGCGAGTCGCCGACGAACAGGTTGACGGTGCCGTCGATCTCCGCCGCCAGGCAGGCGCCGCCCGGGGTGTGACCGCGCAGGATGGTCACGGGCAGGCGGTGGCCGGTGAACTCGATTGTGTCGCCGTCGTTGAGCTCCACATCCGCCGGGGCAGGAATCGCCGGGGCGTCCAAAAACGGCGCGTAGTGCTTCGCGCCAGTGGCCTCGAGCACCTCCTTGAGGGCCCGGGTGTGGTCGTGGTGGCGGTGCGTGGTTAACACGGCGGTGACCTTCACGCCGGCGTCGTCGGCCATCGCCTGAAGTTCGGGGGCGTTCGCAGCTGCGTCGATAAGCAACCCCTGCCCCTCGCTGCAGAGGAGATAGCAGTTGTTGTCCATGTCGGAGACAGAAATATGGCGAAGAGAAAGCATGCGGCCAAGACTAGTGAGGAATGTTTGTCCGCACCGCTGCGTTGGTAGCGTCTTGGGAGTACTAATCGACGAAAGCGAGAGTGACGTGGCCGAAAAGCTGACAGTGCGCGGCGCGCGCGAACACAACCTCAAGGGCGTGGACATTGAGCTGCCCCGCGACAAGATGGCGGTGTTTACCGGCCTGTCCGGCTCCGGCAAGTCCTCGCTCGCCTTCGACACAATCTTCGCCGAAGGGCAGCGCCGGTACGTGGAGTCGCTGTCCTCCTACGCCCGCATGTTCCTGGGGCAGATGGACAAGCCGGACGTGGACTACATCGACGGGTTGAGCCCCGCGGTGTCCATCGATCAGAAGTCCACCAACCGCAACCCGCGCTCCACCGTGGGCACCATCACGGAGATCTACGATTACCTGCGCCTTTTGTACTCGCGCGCCGGCACTCCGCACTGCCCGGTGTGCGACGCGGTGATTGAGCGCCAGACCCCGCAGCAAATCGTGGACCGCGTGCTCGAGCTGGAAGAGCGCACCAAGTTCCAGGTGCTCGCGCCGATTGTGCGAAAGCGCAAGGGCGAGTTCCAGGATCTTTTCGCCGATCTGTCCTCCCAGGGCTACTCGCGTGTGAACGTGGACGGGGAGACCTACCAGCTTTCGGACCCGCCGAAGCTGGAAAAACAGATCAAGCACAACATCGACGTGGTGGTGGACCGCCTCACCGTCAAGGCCAGCCAGAAGCAACGCCTGACGGATTCCGTGGAGACGGCGCTCAAGCTTGCCGACGGCCTTGTCGGCTTCGACTTTGTCGAACTGGACGCCGACGACCCGGACCGCGTGCAGATCTTCTCTGAGAAGATGGCCTGCCCGAACGGCCACAAGCTCAACGTGGAGGAGTACGAGCCGCGCGCGTTTTCCTTCAACTCGCCGTTCGGTGCCTGCCCGGCCTGCGACGGCCTGGGCGTGCGCAAAGAGATCGACGTGGACCTGGTCATCCCGGACCCGGACGCACCCGCGGTAGATGCGTTCCAGCCGTGGAACTCCAGCCCGAACAAGAAGTACTTCACCAAACTCATTGAGGCGTTGGCGAAAGAAGAGAAGTTCGACGCCAATGCGCCACTGAGCTCGCTGACCAAGACGCAGCAGAAGCACCTGATCCACGGCTCGTCCACGAAAGTGAATGTGCGCTACAAGAACCGCTACGGGCGCCAGCGCTCCTACACCGCGGCCTACGAGGGCATCGTGGGCTACCTGGAGCGCAAACTGGAGCAGACCGAGTCCGAAACGCAAAAGGAACGCCTGCTCGCCTACACCCGCGAGGTGCCGTGCCCGACCTGTAACGGCGCGCGCTTGAAGCCGGAGATCCTGGCGGTGCGCCTGGCATCGACCACGCACGGGGAGCGCTCTATCGCGGGCCTGACTGAACTGTCGATCGAGGACGCCTCCGAATATCTGGACAACCTGGTGCTGGGGTACCGCGAGGAGATGATCGCCGGTGCCGTGCTGCGCGAAATCCAGGCACGCCTGCATTTCCTTTTGGACGTGGGGCTGAACTACCTCACCCTGGCCCGCTCCGCCGGCACGCTGTCCGGCGGCGAGGCGCAGCGCATCCGCCTGGCCACCCAGATCGGCTCCGGCCTGGCTGGTGTGCTCTACGTGCTGGACGAGCCGTCCATCGGCCTGCACCAGCGCGACAACCAGCGCTTGATCACTACCTTGAAGAAGCTGCGCGACCTAGGCAACACGCTGGTCGTGGTCGAGCACGACGAGGACACCATCCGCGAGGCCGACTGGCTCATCGACATCGGCCCGCGCGCCGGCGAGTACGGCGGGGAAGTGGTCTACCAAGGCAAGCCGGAGGGCATCCTCAAGGCCAAAGACTCCATCACGGGCGACTACCTGTCCGGCCGCAAGGTTATTGAGGTACCGGAGCGCCGGAGGGACGTCGATAAGCAAAGGCAACTGAAGATCATCGGCGCACGCGAGAACAACCTCGATAACGTCAGCGTGGACATCCCGCTCGGCGTACTCGTGGCCGTGACCGGCGTGTCCGGCTCCGGCAAGTCCACGCTGGTCAACCAGATTCTGGCGAAGACGTTGCAGAACCAGCTCAACGGCGCGCGCCAGGTTCCCGGCCGCGTGAAGAAGGTCGAGGGGCTGGAGCACCTGGACAAACTCGTGCAGGTGGACCAAAGCCCGATCGGGCGCACCCCGCGCTCCAACCCGGCGACGTACACCGGCGTGTTTGACAAGATCCGCAACCTGTTCGCCGAAACCCAGGAGGCGAAGGTGCGCGGCTACAAGGCCGGGCGCTTCTCCTTCAACGTCAAGGGCGGGCGTTGCGAAGCCTGCCACGGCGACGGCACCATCAAAATCGAGATGAACTTCCTGCCGGACGTGTACGTGCCGTGCGAGGTGTGCGAAGGCGCGCGCTACAACCGCGAGACGCTCGAAGTGCGCTACAAGGGCAAGAACATCGCTGAGGTGCTGGAGATGCCCATCTCGGAGGCCGCTGAGTTCTTCGAGCCGATCAACTCCATCCACCGCTACCTACAGACGCTTGTGGACGTCGGGCTGGGCTACGTCCGGCTCGGCCAGAGCGCGACCACACTGTCCGGCGGCGAGGCGCAGCGCGTGAAGCTCGCCGCGGAGCTGCAGAAGCGCTCCAACGGGCGCACGATCTACATCTTGGACGAGCCGACGACGGGTCTGCACTTCGAAGACATCCGCAAGCTCATGCTCGTGCTCAACGGCCTGGTGGAGAAGGGCAACACGGTGCTGGTCATCGAGCACAACCTGGACGTGATTAAGTCCGCGGACTGGATCGTGGACATGGGGCCCGAAGGCGGCTCCGGCGGCGGCACTGTGGTCGCGCAGGGTACACCGGAGGACGTCGCAAAGGTGCAAGGCTCCTTCACCGGACAGTTCCTGCAGGACGTTTTAGTCAAGGGGTAGCGTGCCCGATTTGGTTTGTGCAGGTATAAACATGTATATTGCTGCCTACACCGCCCAGCGCGCCCGTGTTATGCGGGTGCGGGGGCCGCAAGAGGAGTGAATCCCACCCCAAGCCGCTCAGGCAACTGAGTTGGATACGGGTCAAAGGGTGCGTCAGGCAAGACAACTGTCTTGGCGTGCCTTGGACGAACTCCCGCCACCCGTCAGGGTGAGCGGGTTTTTCGCGTGGGATGAGTCTGATTGCGGTTCAAGTGCGGCACGCATTGTTTCTTTAAGTCTCTAGGAGTTCTCATCAGCGCTGAAGCTCGGATCAATGAACGAATCCGCGTCCCTGAAGTTCGCCTCGTCGGCCCGTCCGGCGAGCAGGTGGGCATCGTCCGCACGGACGACGCCCGCAAACTGGCGTACGAGGCGGACCTCGACCTGGTTGAGGTAGCCCCGAAGGCCAAGCCGCCCGTGGCCAAGATCATGGACTACGGCAAGTTCAAGTACGAGCAGGATCAGAAGGCCCGCGAGGCCCGCAAGAACCAGCAGCAGACCGTGGTCAAGGAACAGAAGTTCCGCCCCAAGATCGATGAGCACGACTACCAGACCAAGAAGGGCAATGTTGAGCGCTTCCTGGAGAAGGGCAACAAGGTCAAGGTCACCATCATGTTCCGCGGCCGCGAGCAGGCTCGCCCCGAGCTGGGCTACCGCCTGCTGGAGCGTCTGGCTGAGGACATCGGGGAGCTCGGCGTTGTCGAGTCCCGTCCGAAGCAGGATGGCCGAAACATGACGATGGTCTTCGGACCGGCTCGCAAGGGCAAAAAGTAGTTCCAACAATCGACACTCTGAAGGGCTTTCACCATGAAGCAGAAGACCCACAAGGGCACCGCAAAGCGCATCAAGGTCAACGGCAAGGGCAAGCTGCGCCGCGAGCAGGCTGGTAAGCGCCACCTGAACGAGAAGCTCTCGTCGAAGCGCCGCCGCAAGCTGTCCGGCTCCACCGACGTCGCGAAGGCTGACGTCAAGCGCGCAAAGCGCCTCCTCGGCATGTCCTAAGCACTGCCCGATCAATCAACCGATTACGAGAAAAAGAAAAGGAAGTTTGACTCATGGCACGTGTGAAGCGTTCAGTCAATGCTAAGAAGAAGCGCCGCGCAATCCTCAAGTCCGCGAAGGGCTACCGCGGCCAGCGCTCCCGCCTGTACCGCAAGGCGAAGGAGCAGTGGTTGCACTCCCAGACCTACGCGTACCGCGACCGCCGCAAGCGCAAGAGCGAGTTCCGCAAGCTGTGGATCCAGCGCATCAACGCCGCTGCCCGCATGAACGACATCACCTACAACCGCCTCATCCACGGCCTGAAGCTGGCCGAGGTCGAGGTCGACCGCAAGATCCTGGCCGAGCTGGCTGTCAGCGACTTCGCTGCCTTCTCCGCTCTGTGCGAGGTTGCGAAGAACGCTCTGCCGGAGGACGTCAACGCTCCGAAGGCTGCGTAAAGCACTTTCGCTTAACGACGAAGCTCCCGCCCATCCCCGAACAGTCGGGAAGGGCGGGAGCTTTTTCGTGGTGGAGCTGTTTTAGAAGATGCCCTCGTTCTCGCGGCCGAAGTCGTCGAGCGTGACGTCGCGGGAGTCGACATCCTGGTCGTTGTACTCGGAGTCGTCACCGTCGAGACGGCCAGTCTGGGTGACGGTGATGTAGTTGGTCAGACGGCCTTCCTTGGTGTTGCCGTCGCCGAAGGAAAAGGACACGAGGTCTGCTTCCTCACCCGGGTTGATGGGGTTGGAAAGGGTGACCTCGAAAATGCGAGCCTGCTCATCCTCGTCCCAACCCAGGTCGTGGGCGTAGCCGCCCTCGCGGGTGGTGGTGGTGATCAGACGGTCAACGCCCTCCGGGCCGTCCTCGGTGCGGACTGCGACGCGGAAGGTCACAGCCGGGAACTCGCCCCAGTAGCGTTCGTTGCCGACGTTCTTCACGCGCAGCGCGGTGGAACCGGCGAAGCCCTTCGCCTTCGCGGAGGAGACAGTGAAGTACGGCTCGAGGTCCAGGTCGTGCTCGGTGTTGTCGGTGGTGCTTTCGTCAGCCTTTTCGGACTCCTCCTTGGCCGCGTTTTCGTTGTCGGCGGCGAGGTTGACGTCCTCGTTGCTGACGTCGGCGGTCTTGTTGTCGTCGACCTTCTCCACGTCGTCGATGTTGTCGCCCTTGTTCAGGGCGTCAACGTCCTTGTCGTACTCAGCGTTCGGCTCGTCCTTGACCTCGGTGGTCTGCGCACCCTTGTTGGGAGCCCAGGAATCAGCCGGGGTGTCGAAGTTCTTCACGCGCACCTCGTTCTTTACCGGCATGTTGGCAACCCAGGCGGTCGGGGTTGCCCAGGTGCCGTTCGGGCGGCAGCGCTGCTGGGTACCGGTCATGGTGACGGTGCGGAAGCCGTAAGTTGCCTCGCCGGTGTTGCCGGCCGGCACGTCGTACGGGCCGACGGTCTGGCCGACGTTCCAGGACAGCTCAGCGGAGACGTCCCAGCCCAGGGACTTCGCCAGGGAGTAGCCGATGTTGCCCTCGATGCCCTTCTTGGAGCCGGAGCCGCCGAGATCCAAAGTCTCGGTCTTGGAGCCGTTCACGGAAGCGGAGACCGTCTGGGTGCGGGAGAGATCCTGCTGCAGCGGGATTGCCTCGTCGGAAAGGTTCGTGGTGGAGATGGTGCCCACCGGCAGGAAGTTGTCCTTCACCTTGTACACGACGGTGCGGTAATCCTCGGTCGAGTTGCACACCGGGCGCGGGTTAAGCACGTTGGCCTTCAGGTGGTCGGAACCACGGTAGGTGTGAACGATCGGGAGCTTGTCGTTGTTCGCCGGGGTCTCGGGAGCGGACTCCTCGAGGGTGGTTGCGTTCGCGGGAGCGATGGCAGCGCCGGCCATCAGAGCGCCGAGAAGCGCGGTAGTGATGCGTCGGGTCTTACGGGTCATACGTTGTCCTTTCCTGTGAAGCTACCGCCAGCGTCGCTAGCAGTCGGGTTGATCGCTTACAGGAGACAACGTAGGGATGTCGCAGTCGTGTGACAAGGAAAATTTGGGGTATCGGCACCTCCGTTCCCGATGCCGATACGTTCGTTCAGAACCGAGGGAGGGACTATTGCGCCTGCGGTCCTCGGCCGTTAAGCACGGTAACGACTAGATCGAGTCTGGAGGAAACGCCGTACGCCGAGAGCAGCTTCGAGACCATTTTCTTCACGGTGGACTCGGAGTAGTTCAGGTGTTTCGCGATGTCGGCGTTGCTCAAGCCGTCGCAAAGCAGCTCAAGCACGCTTTGCTCGGTATCGGAAACACCGGCAGGGACACTGATGGCGGCCTTTGGGCGCGCTCCGCGATCACTTTGTGGAACGTGCGGCTCCCGCTGCGAAAGGTAGGGAAGCAGCTTGTTCATCGCTGCAGGCGAGATAACGGTGCCACCTGCGACGGCCTGCCGTACCGAAAGGATGATTTCTTCGCGCGGCTGGCTTTTCAAAATGTAGCCCCGCCCGCCGTGGTCGAGGATGTCGAGCATCGCGGCGTCATTGTCCAACGAGCTGATCGCCAGAAACGCGGGGGCGGACCCGCGGGTAGCGAGGTTGCGCAGCAGCTCCGCGCCACCCATGTGCTGCATGTAGACATCGGAGAGCACAACATCCACGTCTAATTCGGGGATGCGCTCTAAAGCTTCGGTCCCGTCCGAAGCCGTCTCGACGACGGTGATGCCCTCGGCGCTGTCGAGGTAGCTTTTCAGCACCTCGCGAACCAGCGGATCATCGTCGACGAGGAAAACCCGGATGGGCTGATCAGGTGAGGTCATTTCGGTGCGATTAGCACCACAGACGGCCGAGCATGCCGCCGCACTCGAAGGTGTCGCCGATGGCGCCAGCCGCGTAGGGGGTTGCCACTGTCTGCGCATCCGCAGACGCAGGTGCAACGGCGATAAGGCCGGTTGCAACTAGGGCGGAGGCCGCGAGGCGAGCAAACTTGCGCATTTGCTTATCCTTTCGTGAGCTAAAGCTGCTAAATCGCTACATCGAATTATGAATGCCCACGGTAACAGTGCGCAATTATTTTGGTTGCGTAGGGGAGAAGTCGGTACGAAAGTATCCTCCGGGCGTTCGGCAGACCTACTTTCGTTCCTTCGGCACGGTGAGGTGATAGCGGAAAGCCTCGCCGTGGTATCCAGCGTCGAGCGTGGCGCCGTCCTCCTTGAGCAGCGAAGACACCTCACCCAGGCCAACGCCGGTACTCATTTCAACCGCCTGCGCCTCTAAAGCCCCGATATTTTGCACCAGGATTTGCACGTCGTTGTCGTCCTCGACTGCGGCGACGATGACTGGTCGGTGCTTATCCGCGTACTTAATCACGTTAGTTTGAATCTCTCGGAACGCGCTCGGAGCGTGACGCAGCGAGATTGAATTCAGGCCCTCGCCCTGCAGACCACTTTCCGCCACCGTGTAGCCGTGGCTGCGCAAGGTATCCGAAAAGGACCTTAAGGCTTCACCCAATGCGGGAGTGTGAGTTGCTGTGTCCTCATTGAACGCAGCGGGATCGTCAGAACGCATGAAGCGGATGAGCTGGCGGACCTCTTGCATTGATCGCCTGGCGTCCTCTGCGATGAGCTTTGCCGCCTTAGCAGTTTGCTCATCACCGGACATCGCCAAGGCCTCACTTCGGAGCACTACCGAGGTGAGGGAGGACGCCACGGATCCGTGCAATGCCTTCACAGTGCGTTCCCGTTCGCGTTCCAGCTCCGCCTTTAGCCGATCTGCTTGGCGTTCTCGGGTGATGAGGAACGCGCGCAGAATCCAGCCAACTGCCCACGCGACAAGGAGCAGCACGAACAAAAAGATTGCCGTTTCAAAGGAAATGGGGAAATAGACGCCGGAGGGAAAGTCTGTCTGTGCGAGATACCAGAGATAGGCCAGTAGCGGCAGGCTATAGCGCGCAGGAATACGCAGCCCCAAAACAGTGGCGATCGCGAACATGCCGATGATGATGATCGCGCTGCGGTACTCCGGTGCAACGTTGGAAAATTGCAGCAGAAAGCCGTAGCCCAACCCGGCGGTGACCGGGGCAAAGAACGCGGCGACGATGAGAAATGCCGCGTAGAGCGCCACCGCGAACCGGGACCACTCAACGGCAATTGGAGCCCCGGGCAGTGCCAGCAGTCCAAGAGCGAAAAGAAGAGCTGCGAGCGCAAAGCCAATGCGCCAAGGGCGCGCCGCCGATGAAAGAAGGCGGGCGCGCACGAGCTCCGAAAACGTAGGCACGGACAACAGCGTAGTGCCTGCAACGTAGTCTGGAGCTATGCCATTGGATTTCCAGCAGCCGTTTACAGAGCGCACTCCGCGTGTGGTTAATGCGGGGAAGTTGAAGAGGGCGCAAGCTCGTCGTAAAGCAAAGGCTTTCTTGGCGGAAGGTGAAAACGCTGTGGAAGCCGCTGTGGCAACGGGGGCGGCGACCGACCTTTTTGTCACCGAAGCTGCCGCAGAGCGCTTCGAGGAAATCGTGCGGGCGGCGGGCTACATGGACGTCTACACGCACGCGATCACGGACAAGGCGGCGGATTCGCTCGCGGACGCGGTGACGTCCACAGGCATTTTCGCGGTGTGCCGCCCTGTGCTGTGGACCGTGCCGAAGATTCTCAAGGGCCGCCCGAAGCTGGTGGCTGTGTGCGTGGAGACCAACGACCCCGGCAACGCCGGCACGATCATCCGCATTGCAGACGCCGTAGGTGCGGACGCGGTGATTTTCGCGGGCGACACCGTGGACCCGGAGTCGCCGAAGGTGGTGCGCTCGACAGCTGGTTCGCTGTTTCACATCCCCGTGGCGCGCGACCGCGACGTGCGTCGCGTCATCGGACAGCTCGAAGACGCCGGGCTGTCCACCTTCGCCACCACAATGGACGGCGAGGTGAACCTGGCGGCCCCCGGGGAGACGCTCGCGCAGCCAACTGCGTGGCTGTTCGGCAACGAGGCGCATGGGCTTAGCGACGACATCCTCGCGGCCGCCGACCACCGCGCCTCCATTCCGATTCAGGGCGGGGCGGAGTCGCTGAACCTGGCGACTGCGGCGAGTATCTGCCTGTGGGAGTCGTCGAAGGCGCTCGCTGAGGAATAGTTGCGCTTGATGGATTTTGCGCGCCCGCCCTCGCGCGGGCGCTGTGTCGAGCGATAGGTAAAGTGGTGGACGCTTTTGAACCGACACCGCTGCGGTCTGTATGAACAGCGCAGCGCACTTGTGGAAAGGTGCGGGTGAACACAAGCGTGGCCGACAACGCAAACCCAACTCCGGAAATTGAACTGACCGAGGACGCCCTGAACAAGGCGGCGGACGAGGCGATCGCTGCCTTTGAGGCGGCCGAGGACCTCGCTGCGCTGGAGGAGGCGCACCGCGCGCACCTGGGGGAGAAGGCCCCGATCCTGCAGGCCCGCCGTGCACTCGGGACGCTGCCGAAGGATCAGCGCAAAGATGCCGGCCGGTTCGTGAACATGGCCCGCGGCCGCGCAGAAAAGGCGTACGCCCAGCTGCGCGTGCAGCGCGAGGCGGAGCACCGCGAGCGTCAGCTGCGCGCGGAGAAGGTGGACGTGACCCTGCCCACCTCCCGCACGCAGGCTGGCGCGATGCACCCGATCACCACGCTGTCCGAGCACATCGCGGACATCTTCATCGGCATGGGCTGGGAAGTCGCGGAAGGCCCGGAGGTGGAGGCGGAATACTTCAACTTCGACGCGCTGAACTTCATCCCGGACCACCCGGCCCGCACGCTGCAGGACACCTTCTACATCGGCGAGGAAGGCTCCAAGCAGGTCATGCGCACCCACACCTCGCCGGTGCAGGTGCGCACCATGCTTGAGCGCGACGTGCCCATCTACATCGCATGTCCGGGCCGTGTGTTCCGCACTGACGAGCTAGACGCCACCCACACCCCGGTGTTCCACCAGGTGGAGGGCCTGGCCGTGGATAAGGGCCTGACCATGGCGCACCTGCGCGGCACCCTCGACCACCTGGCCAAGGTGCTGTTCGGCCCGGAGACGAAGACGCGCATGCGCACGAACTACTTCCCGTTCACCGAGCCGTCTGCAGAAGTGGACGTGTGGTTCCCCAACAAGAAGGGCGGAGCCGGCTGGATCGAGTGGGGCGGCTGCGGCATGGTCAACCCGAACGTGCTGCGTGCCGTCGGCATCGACCCGGAGGTCTACTCCGGCTTCGCATTCGGCATGGGCTTGGAGCGCACCCTGCAGTTCCGCAATGGTCTGTCGGACATGCGCGACATGGTCGAAGGCGACGTCCGTTTCACCATCCCGTTCGGCGTGCAGGCGTAAAGGAGACACTGATAATGCTCATTTCCAAAAATTGGATCGTCCGCCTGCTGCAGAACGCAGGTAATAAGGACTTCAACCCCACCGACGAGGAGCTCGACGCGGGCTTCGTGCGCGTCGGCTTCGAAACGGAAGGCTACGAGCCTCTGCCGGAGATCACCGGCCCGCTGGTCATCGGCCGTGTCGCCGAGATCGAGGAGCTGACCGGCTTTAAAAAGCCGATCCGCTACTGCCAGGTGGACGTGGGCCAGGCCAATGGCACCGGCGAGCCGCAGGGCATCATCTGCGGCGCCCGCAACTTCAAGCAGGGTGACCTGGTCGTGGTGTCGCTTCCGGGCGCGGTCCTGCCGGGCGGATTTGAGATCTCGGCGCGTAAGACCTACGACCACATCTCTGCCGGCATGATGGCGTCTGCGGCTGAGCTTGGGCTCACCGCAAAGAGCGAGGGCATCATTACGCTTCACGACGGCTCCGCCACCCCCGGCCAGGACGCCCGCGAGATTCTGTGCTCGGACGACACCGTCTTCGAGGTCAACGTCACCCCGGACCGCGGCTACGCCCTGTCCGCCCGCGGCTTAACCCGCGAGATCGCCTCCGCCTTCGACCTCGAGTTCGCAGACGTGGCGCAGGATCCCGCAATCGCCGGCATCGACATTGCTGGCGTTCCAGTCCCGGCAGGCGAGACCATCCCGGTGACCGTGGAGGAATCCACCAAGGCGAGGCGTTTCGGCGTGCGCACTGTCGAAGGCATCGATGCAAACGCGGTTGCGCCGTTCTGGATGCAGCGAGAGCTCATGCTCGCCGGCGTGCGCACGGTCAACGCCGCGACGGACGTGACCAACTACGTCATGCTGCTCACCGGCCAGCCGATGCACGCCTTCGACGCCGACAAGATCGCCGGCGGCCTGCGTGTGCACAATGCCTCCGACGGCGAGAAGTTTGAAACGCTCGACCACGTCGAGCGCACGCTGAGCGCTGAAGACGTGGTGATCAGCGACGACAATGGCATTCAGTCCCTCGCCGGCGTCATGGGTGGGACCACCTCGGAGATCTCGGACGAGACGGTCAACGTCCACTTCGAAGCCGCAACCTGGGATCCGCTGACCGTGGCGCGCACTGCACGCCGGCTGAAGCTGAGCTCGGAGGCGTCGCGCCGGTTCGAGCGTGGCGTGGACCCGCAGCTGGTGGAAAACGCCCTGGACATTGCGTGCGCGCTGCTGGTGGAGATCGCTGGCGGCACGATTCAAGCGGGCAGGACGCTGGTCGGTGACGTGGAAAAGCGTGATGCGATTGCGATGCGCGCCACGCGGCCGGCTGAGCTGATCGGTGTGGATTACGCGCGTGAGACCGTGGTCCGCCGCCTGCAGGAGGTCGGCTGCGAGGTCGCTGGGGACGGCGACGAGCTTCAGGTCACTCCGCCGACTTGGCGCACCGACATCACCGTGCCGGTGGAGCTGGTCGAGGAGGTCGTGCGCCTGGAGGGGCTGGACGACATCCCGTCGATCCTGCCCACGCCCCGCGGTGGCCGCGGTTTGAGCCCGTTGCAGCGCCGCCGCCGTGCGGTGACCCACGCGCTGGCGTACTCCGGCTACGCGGAGATCATCCCCACGCCGTTTATCGCCAACGACACCTTCGACACCTGGGGCCTGGACGCCGAGGATCCGCGCCGCAACATCGTCAAGGTGCAGAACCCGCTGGATGCGGACTACGGCATCCTGGGCACCACATTGCTGCCGCCGATGCTGGAGGCCGCGGGCCGAAACGTCGCGCGCGGCCGCGGTGATGTGGCGATCTACTCCGTGGCGCAGACCTCGGAAAAGCGCGCGGACGTCTCGCCACTGCCGGACGTGTCCGAGCGCCCGGAGGACGAGGTCGTCGCGGAGCTCGTTGAGTCGCTGCCGAAGCAGCACCTCCACGCCGCGACCGTGGCACTGGGCAACACGGAGCTGGAAGGCCCGTGGGGCACCGGCCGCGCTTACGAGTGGTCGGACGCCATCGAGGCAGCCCAGCTCGTTGCCCGTGTCTGCGGCGTTGAACTGGACGTTCAGGCGGCCGAGTACCTGCCGTGGCACCCCGGCCGCTGCGCCGAGCTGCAAGTCGACGGCGAGGTGGTCGGCCACGCCGGCGAGCTGCACCCGCAGATCCTTGAGAAGCTGAACCTGCCCGCGCGCACCTGCGCGATGGAGATCGATCTGACCGCGATCCCGCTGGCAGAGCGCCTGCCGGCACCGCAGCTGTCGGCGTTCCCGCTGCTCAACCAGGACATCGCCCTGGTCGTCGACGAGACGGTGGCAGCCGAGGATGTGCGCCGCGCCGTCGAGGAAGGTGCGGGCGAGCTCGTCGAGGCAGTCACGCTTTTCGATGTCTACCGTTCCGAGAGCCTCGGCGAAGGCAAGAAGTCACTCGCATTCGGCCTGGCGTTCCGCGCCCCGGACCGCACGCTGACCGAGGAGGAAGCCTCCGAGGCACGCCTGAAGGCGGCCGAGTTGGCCAAGGAGCGCTTCGGCGCAGAAATGCGCGGCTAAATAAATTTTCCGTGAATAACTTCCACGCGACTGCATAACTGATACACTGGCGACCATGTCACAAGGCAAGGTTGTCAAAGTAGCGGTCGCGGGGGCCACGGGCTATGCGGGCGGTGAGATTCTCCGCCTGCTGCTGGGCCACCCGGCGTATCTCGCGGGGAAGCTAAAGATCGGCGCGCTCACTGGTGCGTCCAACGCCGGCCAGAGCGTCGGTGAGCTCATGCCACATCTGCCGGAGCTTGCAGACCGGGTCATCGAAGAGACGACCGTCGAGGTGCTCACCGGCCACGACGTGGTCTTTCTCGGACTTCCGCACGGCCACTCCGCAGCCATCGGCGCCGCACTGGGCGAAGACGTGATGGTCATCGACTGCGCGGCCGACTTCCGCCTGCGCGACGCTAGGGCGTGGCACGCCTATTACGGCTCGGAACACGCGGGCTCCTGGCCCTACGGGCTGCCGGAGTTGCCGGGGCACCGTGAAGACGTTGCAAAGGCAACCCGCATCGCTGTCCCTGGGTGCTTTCCCACGGGTGCCACGCTCGCCGCATGGCCGGCAGTGCAGGCTGGATTGGTCGAGCCGGACCTGACAGTTGTGGCCGTCACCGGCGTTTCCGGGGCCGGCAAAAAGGCCAAGGTGGACATGCTCGGCGCCGAGACGATGGGCTCGCTGAAGGCCTACAGCGTCGCAGGCGCACACAGGCACACTCCAGAAATCGCGCAAAACCTCGAGGAAGTTGCGGACGGCCAGATCGCGGTAAGTTTCACCCCCTTGCTCGCGCCGCTGCCGCGCGGCATCCTCACCACCGTCACCGCGCCGCTGGTGCAGGGCGCGGACGTGGATGCGGTGCGCGCGGCCTACGAAAGCGCCTACGCCGAGGAACCGTTCGTGCACCTGCTGCCCGCCGGCCAGCAGCCGCAAACGCAGCACGTGGTGGGTTCCAACATGTGCCACGTCCAAGTTGAGGTGGACCAGGCAGCCAGCAAGCTTGTTGTCACCAGCGCCATAGACAACCTAACCAAGGGCACCGGGGGAGCGGCGGTGCAGTGCATGAATCTTGCGCTTGGCTTCGAGGAGGGGGCGGGTCTGCCGCGAGCCGCGGTGGCTCCGTAACCGCCGGCAGGACCCTCAAACCATCTTCCTCTTTTCCCGAAAGGACCCCTCCATCATGAGCTCTCTTGGAGTCACCGCACCTCAAGGCTTTTCCGCCGCCGCCACAAGCGCGGGCCTGAAAGCATCCGGCAACCCGGATATGGCCGTAGTTGTCAATGAAGGCCCCGAGTTCGCTGCCGCCGCCGTATTCACCCGAAATAAGGTCTTTGCCGCGCCCGTGAAGGTCAGCCGCGCAGCCGTGGCCGCAGGCGAGCTGAAAGCGGTGGTGTTCAACTCCGGCAACGCCAACGCCTGCACCGGAGAGCAGGGGCTGAATGACGCGCAAATTATGCAGCGGCTCACGGCCGAAGGCGTCGGCGCCGAGCCGCACCAGGTGGCTGTCTGCTCCACCGGCATCATCGGCGATCTGTTGCCGATGGAAAAGGTGGAACGCGGCATCGCAGCCGTCGTCACGCAGCTCGGCGACCACGGGACAGACGCCGCCGATGCCATCCGCACCACCGACACCATCGCCAAAGAGGTGTTGGTCAAGGGCGACGGCTGGACTGTCGGTGGCATGGGTAAAGGTGCCGGCATGATGGCGCCGTCGCTGGCGACGATGCTGGTGTGCCTGACCACCGACGCGAAGGTGGATGCCCAGGCGCTGCAGACCGCGTTGGAGCGCGCCACCTCCACCACCTTCAACACCCTGGACATCGACGGCTCCACCTCAACCAACGACACCGTCGTCGCGATGGCTAACGGCGCAAGCGGGGTGACCCCGGAGCAGGACGAGCTGGACGCCGCGGTATACGAAGCTTGCTCGCAGCTGGCCGGGATGATGCAGTCCGACGCCGAGGGCGTGACCAAGCGGGTGAGCATCACCGTCGAAGGCGCCGCAGACGACGAGCAGGCGCTGAATGCCGCGCGCACCATCGGCCGCGACAGCCTGGTCAAAACGGCGATGTTCGGCTCCGACCCGAACTGGGGTCGCGTGCTCGCCGCCGTGGGCATGGCGGACGCGGAGATGGACGTGGACAACATCTCGGTGACCTTCAACGGGCACACCGTCTGCGAGTACTCCGGTGCAGTGCCCGGCGCGCGGGACGTGGATCTGAGCGGGTCGGACATCGCGGTCGTGGTGGACCTGGGCACTGGCGGTGAGGGCCGCGCGACGGTGCGCACGACGGACTTGTCGCACGCCTACGTTGAAATCAACTCGGCCTACACCAGCTAAGGAGTGCGCGAGATGATGCCGAATTTGTCCAGCGAGCAACGCGCCACCGTGTTGGCGGAGGCGCTGCCGTGGCTGCAGCACTACCGCGACAAGATTGTGGTGGTCAAGTACGGCGGCAACGCCATGATCGATGAGGACTTAAAGGCCGCGTTCGCCGCCGACATGGTGTTCCTGCGCACTGTGGGCGCGAAACCCGTGGTGGTGCACGGAGGCGGTCCGCAGATCACCCAGATGCTCGCGCGCCTGGGCTTGGACGGCGGGGAGTTCATCGGCGGGTTCCGCGTGACTACCCCGGAGATCCTGGATGTGGTGCGCATGGTGCTTTTCGGCCAGGTGGGCCGGGACCTGTTGGGCAAGATCAACTCGCACGGGCCCTATGCGGTAGGCACTTCGGGCGAGGATGCCGGGTTGTTTACGGCGAAGCAGCGCAAGGTGGTCGTCGACGGCGAGCCGCAGGACATTGGCCTGGTGGGCACGATCACGGATGTGAACCCCGAGGCGGTGATGGACATCATCGAGGCCGGCCGCATCCCGGTGGTCTCCGGAATCGCCCCGGGGGAAAACGGCGAGGTCTACAACATCAACGCCGACGAAGCCGCCGGTGCGCTGGCCGCCGCAATCGGTGCCGAGCGCCTCGTAGTGCTCACCAACGTTGAGGGGCTCTACACGGACTGGCCGAACAAGGACTCGCTGCTGTCCAAGATCGAGGCGGGCGAGCTGGCCAAGATGCTGCCCGGCTTAGACACCGGCATGATCCCCAAGATGGAGGCCTGCCTCACCGCGGTCCAAGGCGGGGTGAAGGCAGCACACGTCATCGACGGCCGCGTGGCCCACTCCGTGCTGCTGGAGCTATTGACCATGGGAGGCGTTGGCACCATGGTGCTGCCGGACGATTACGACCGAGCGCACTACCCGGACGGCACGATCTTTAGAAAGGACGACGCATGAGCGAGTTTTCTTCGCGCTGGACTTCCGCGCTACTAGATACCTACCCGGCGCCGCCGGTGGAGCTTGTCTCCGGCGAAGGCGCCACCGTCACTGACGCGGACGGCAACACCTACATCGACATGCTCGCAGGCATCGCCGTCAACGCGCTCGGCCACGCGCATCCGGCGGTAGTGGACGCCGTTAGCGCGCAGGTGGCGCGATTGGGGCACGTGTCCAACCTCTTCGGCTCCCAGCCGGTGGTGGAGGTCGCCGAAGCGCTGCGTGCCCGGGTTGGCGACGACACCGCGCGGGTGTTTTTCTCTAACTCCGGCGCCGAGGCAAACGAGGCCGCCTTCAAACTGGCGCGCCTGACCGGCCGCCGCCGCATCCTTGCCGCGGAGCGCGGCTTCCACGGCCGCACCATGGGCTCGCTCGCGCTGACCGGCCAGCCGGATAAACGCGCCCCGTTCGAGCCGATGCCGGCAGGCGTGGAATTCTTCACCTACGGCGACACCGAGTCGCTGGAAGCACTGGTGCAGCAGGACCCGGGCAACACCGCCGCGATCATCCTGGAGCCCATCCAGGGTGAAACGGGAGTCATCCCCGCGCCGGAGGGCTTTCTCACGAAGGTGCGCGAGATGTGCGACGCCCACGGGATCCTCTTCATCACCGACGAGGTCCAAACTGGCGTCGGCCGCACCGGCGACTTCTTCGCGTTCCAGCACGAAGGCGTCCTCCCCGACGTGATCACCATGGCTAAAGGCTTGGGCGGGGGACTGCCCATCGGCGCAACCATCGCCCGCGGCAAGGCAGCGAAGCTGTTCACCCCGGGCTCGCACGGCACCACCTTCGGCGGCAACCCCGTCGCCTGCGCCGCAGCAAACGCAGTACTAGGGGTCGTCGACGAGGCCTTCCTCGCGGAAGTGCGCCGCAAGGGGCAACTGCTTACCAGCACTGCTTCGCAGATCCCCGGTGTCAGAAGCGTCCGCGGGCGCGGGCTGATGCTCGGGGTGGTGCTGGATGAGGCGGTGGCGAAGCTCGTCGTCAAGCAGGGGCTCGAAGAAGGCCTGATTTTGAACGCACCGGGCGAAGACGTCATCCGCCTGACACCGCCCCTGGTGATTACCGACGATGAGATTGTTGAGGCGATGCAGCGCTTCGCCCGCGCAATCGATGCAGCGAAAGATAGGAGCTAGAACGATGGTCAGACACTTCCTGGCAGACGACGACCTGACCCCCAAGGAGCAAGCCGAGGTGCTCGCACTTGCCGCGGAGCTGAAGCGCGAACCATTCTCGCGCCGGCCGCTGGAGGGGCCGAAGTCCGTCGCCGTGCTGTTTGACAAGACCTCCACCCGCACCCGCTACTCCTTCGACGCCGGCATCGCGCAGCTCGGCGGGCACGCGATTGTCACCGAAAGCGGCAACTCGCAGATGGGCACGAAAGAGAGTTACCAGGACACCGGCGCGGTGCTGTCGCGGTTTGTCGAGGCGATTGTGTGGCGCACCTACGCCCACGACAACCTGCTGGAAATGGCGGAAACGGCCACCGTGCCGATCATCAACGCCCTGTCCGACGACCTGCACCCGTGCCAGATCCTCGCCGACCTGCAAACGGTGGTCGAAAACTTCTGCCCGGACGAGGGCCCGGCGGGGCTGAAGGGGTTGAAGGCCGTCTACCTGGGAGACGGCGACAACAACATGGCTAACTCCTACCTCATCGGCTTTGCCACTGCCGGCGTGGACATCACCGTCATCGCGCCGGACGGCTTCCAGCCGCGCGACGAGTTCGTTGCGCGCGCACGGCGCCGCGGTGAGGAAACCGGTGCTGCAGTGGCAGTGACCTCCGATATTGCCGCTGCGGAGGGCGCGAATGTGGTCATCACGGACACGTGGGTTTCCATGGGCATGGAGGAGGACGGCAAGGACCGCCGCACCCCGTTTTTGCCGTACCAGGTGGATGCTGCCCTGATGTCGCGCGCGGCCGAGGATGCAATATTCTTGCATTGCCTTCCCGCGTACCGCGGGAGCGAAGTCGCCGCGGAAGTCATCGACGGGCCGCAATCGCGCGTCTTCGATGAAGCTGAAAACCGCCTGCACGCCCAGAAGGCGCTGCTGGCCTGGCTTTTGGAGCACCAAGTATGACCCAACCTGTATCCCGCACCGCGCGGCAGGCGAGAATCCTCGAACTGCTCGAATCAACCCGCGTGTCCTCCCAGGTGCAGCTGTCTGAGCTGTTGCTGGACGAGGGCATCGACATCACCCAAGCCACCCTCTCGCGCGACCTGGACGAGCTCGGCGCGAAGAAGGTCCGTCCCCGTGCGGGCGGCCGCGCCTACTACACCGTGGGTTCGGAGGCGGACTCGCTGGAGACGGCGCACTCCGGCCCGCGCGAAAAGCTGCGCCGCATGATCGAGGAGCTGGTCGTCTCCGTCGACTACTCCGGGCAGATCGCCGTGGTGCGCACGCCTCCCGGGGCGGCCCAGTACCTGGCCAGCTACATCGACCGCGTGGGGCTCGACCAAGTGGTCGGCTCCATCGCAGGCGACGACACGGTCTTCGTGGTCGCCCGCGAGCCGCTCACTGGCAAAGAGCTGGCGCAGCAGCTGTTCGGGCTGAAGGAAAGCGTCGGCGAGTAGACATTGCGGCGCCGATCGCATAATTTTACTTACACTGAATAATTCTGAATCATCCTGGACTTCGAAGGAGATCTTTCACTATGACTAACCGCGTTGTGCTCGCGTACTCGGGCGGCCTGGACACGTCCGTAGCAATCCCGTACCTGGGTGAGATGACGGACGGCGAGGTCATCGCCGTCTCCCTGGACCTGGGGCAGGGCGGCGAGGACATGGAGTCCGTGCGCCAGCGCGCGCTGGACTGCGGCGCCGTGGAGTCCATCGTGGTGGACGCCAAGGACGAGTTCGCTGAGGAATACTGCCTGCCCACCATTAAGGCCAACGGCATGTACCAGGGCGAATACCCGCTGGTCTCCGCCATTTCCCGCCCGCTGATTGTCAAGCACTTGGTGGAGGCCGGCCACAAGTACGGTGGCACTCACGTCGCCCACGGCTGCACCGGCAAGGGTAACGACCAGGTCCGTTTCGAGGTCGGCTTCCTCAACCAGGACCCGGACTTGGAGATCATCGCCCCGGCCCGCGACTACGCCTGGACCCGCGACAAGGCCATCGAGTACGCCGAGGGCAAGGACCTGCCCATCGAGCAGTCCGCCGCGTCTCCGTTCTCCATCGACCAGAACGTCTGGGGCCGTGCAGTCGAGACCGGCTTCCTGGAGGACCTGTGGAACCCGCCGACAAAGGACCTCTACGCCTACACCGAGGATCCGGCGCTGGGCAACGCCCCGGACGAGGTGATCATCTCCTTCGAGGCCGGTAAGCCGGTGGCTATCGACGGCCGCAAGGTCACCGTCCTCGAGGCCATCGAAGAGATGAACCGTCGCGCCGGCGCCCAGGGCATCGGCCGCCTGGACATGGTGGAGGACCGCCTGGTGGGCATCAAGTCCCGCGAGGTCTACGAAGCCCCGGGTGCTGTTGCGCTGATCACCGCGCACAAGGCGCTTGAAGACGTCACCGTCGAGCGCGAGCTGGCCCGCTACAAGCGCCTCATCGACGCCCGCTGGTCTGAGGAAGTCTACGACGGCCTCTGGTTCGGCCCGCTGAAGCGTTCCCTGGACGCGTTCATCGAGTCCACCCAGGAGCACGTCACGGGCGACATCCGCATGGTGCTGCACGCCGGCACCTGCACCGTCAACGGCCGCCGCTCCAACCACTCCCTGTACGACTTCAACCTGGCCACCTACGACACCGGCGATTCCTTCGACCAGACCCTGGCCAAGGGCTTTGTGCGCCTGCACGGTCTGTCCTCCCAGATCGCCAACAAGCGCGATCGTGCCGCTGGCGCCGACCAGGAGAAGTAGTCGATGCAGCAGCACAAGACCAATGAGGGCGCACTGTGGGGCGGCCGTTTCTCCGGCGGCCCCTCTGAGGCGATGTTCGCCCTGTCTGTGTCCACCCACTTCGACTGGGTCCTCGCACCGTACGACGTGCTCGCGTCGAAGGCGCACGCGAAGGTGCTCAACAAGGCAGGTTTGCTTAGCGACGACAACCTCGCGGTCATGCTCGACGGTCTCGACCAGCTTGGGCGCGACGTCGCCGACGGCTCGTTCGGCCCGCTGCCCACGGACGAAGATGTGCACGGCGCGATGGAGCGGGGCCTGATCGACCGCGTGGGACCCGAGATCGGCGGCCGCCTACGCGCGGGCCGGTCCCGCAACGACCAGGTTGCGGCGATGTTCCGCATGTGGTTGCGCGACGCACTGCGTGGTGTTGCCCAGGACGTCAACGATCTGATCGACGCGATTGTCCAGCAGGCCGAGGCCCACCCGGACGCGATCATGCCCGGCAAGACGCACTTCCAGGCCGCGCAGCCGATCCTGCTGGCGCACTCGCTCTTAGCGCATGCCCAGCCGCTGCTTCGCGACTTAGAGCGCATCCAGGACGCGGACAAGCGCCTGGCGGTCTCGCCGTACGGCTCGGGTGCGCTGGCGGGTTCCTCGCTGCACCTGGATCCGGAGGCGATTGCCGCAGAGCTCGGCTTCGACTCCGCCACGGACAACTCGCTCGACGGCACCGCCTCGCGCGACTTCGCCGCCGAGTCCGCCTACGTGCTCGCGCAGATCGCCATCGACGTCTCCCGCTTCGCCGAGGAGATCATCGCCTGGTCCACCCCGGAGTTCGGCTACGTCACGCTGCATGACGCGTGGTCCACGGGCTCATCGATCATGCCGCAGAAGAAGAACCCGGACGTGCCGGAACTCGCCCGCGGCAAGGCTGGACGCTTGATTGGCAACCTCACCGGCCTTTTGTCCACGCTGAAAGCGATGCCGCTGGCGTACAACCGCGACCTGCAGGAGGACAAGGAGCCGCTGGTGGACTCGGTGACCCAGCTGTCCATTCTCTTGCCGGCGTTTACCGGGCTGGTGTCCACGTTGACCTTCCACGAGGACCGTATGCGCGAGCTGGCCCCGGCAGGGTTCACGCTGGCGACGGATCTGGCCGAGTGGATGGTGCGCCAGGGCGTGCCGTTCCGCGAGGCCCACGAGGCGTCCGGCGCCTGCGTGCGCATCGCGGAATCCCGCGGCGTGGATCTGGTCGATCTGACGGATGAGGAACTGCAAAGCGTAGATAAGCGTCTGCTGCCTGAGGTCCGGGAGGTGCTCACCGTTGACGGTGCGGTGGCATCCCGCGACACCCGCGGCGGCACCGCGCGCCCGCGAGTGGAGGAGCAGCGCGAGCGTGTGCGCGAGGCGAACAACGCGGCGCGCGAGTGGGCGAAGACACCGGTGCGCTCGCAATAGTTGTTCGATTGCGGCGCGCATCTCGGCCCGGCCATTTAGCATGTGAGATATGAATGTGCCGAGCAGCCATGACGCCAAGCCCCGGGGACGGAAAGTTTCCGTGGTGCTTGGCGTCATTTTAGTTGGGGTGGTCATCGCCGCCATTGCGCTGGGTCGGGGGCTGCTGCCCTTCGGCGACGGGGATGAAGGGGGAACAACCGGCGGGTCCGGCGGTAAGCTGACGCAGCTGCACGGCGTGATCGGCTCGGAAAAGCGGGCCTACTTCGAAGACCCCGACGTGGTGGCCCGGCTGGAGGAGCTGGGGTATAGCGTCAGCGTCACAACCGCCGGCTCGCGCCAGATCGCCACCACCACGGACATTGCCGAGCAAGACTTCGTCTTCCCCTCCTCGGCGCCGGCGACGCAGAAGGTGCGCGAGCAGGGCAGCGGCTACTCCGTGGACTTCCCGTTCTTCACGCCGATGGCGGTGGCGAGCTGGAAGCCGATCGCTGACCTCCTCGTGGCAGAAGGCGTGGTCAGCGAGCAAAACGGCGCGTACACCCTGGACGTGAACAAGTACATGGACCTGGCGCGCTCCGGCAAGCGTTGGCGGGACCTGGGCGAGGCGTACCCGTCGCCACGCAATGTGCAGATCCGCTCCACGGACATCCGCACCTCCAACTCCGCGGCGATGTACCTGTCGCTTCTGGCGTGGGAGGTGGCCGAGCGTGACCCCGAGCGCAGGGACGACGTCGGCTTCCTCATCGACGAGATCGCACCGTTTTTCACCGCGCAAGGGTATAGCGAAGCGTCCTCGTCCGGGCCGTTCACGGACTACCTGAGCCAGGGTATGGGTGCCGCGCCCATGGTGATGGTGTACGAGGCGCAGTTCTTGGGCGAGCAGATGCGGCCGAACTCGCGCATCCGGGACGACATGGTGCTGCTGCACTTGAGCCCCACCGTGCTCGCGAATCACGGCATCGTCGGAGTCTCGGCAGGCGGCAAGGAGCTGGGGCGTCTGCTGTCTAACGACCCGCAGCTGCAGCAGCTCGCGGCGCGCCACGGTTTCCGGCCCGCTAACTCCGGCAGCTTGGCGGACGAGCTCGCGGACCGCGGCTTCGACGCCCCATCCGATTACGTCAATTCCATCGACCCGCCCTCCTACGACAGGCTCGAGCAGCTCATCGACGGAGTGGGACAACGCTACGCCGGAGCGCCAGTGCCGGCGAAGGAGGACGACCAGTGAAACGCCTACTCGCGGCCATCGCCGCCCTGATGTCGCTCATGCTCGCCTCGTGCGTCTCGCTCGGCGGCGACACCTCTGGCTCCGGCTCCGGCGCAGACTCCGGGTCGGGTTCTGGCAGCCCGGCGGATCTGACCATCGTCGCCGCGACAGAACTGAAAGACCTCCAAGGGCTGGTCGACCAGGCGGCTCAAGACCTCGGCTTCTCCATCGATATGCAGTTCCCCGGCGGCACCCTCGACAACTCGCAGACGCTCAAGCGCGGCGACTTCGACGGGGAAGTGGACGCCACCTGGTTCGCCACCAACCGCTACGTCAATCTCATCGGCGCCACCGACAAGCTGGACGGCGAGACGAAGATCGCCACCAGCCCCGTCGCGTTCGGCGTGTGGGAGGACAGCGCCAAGCGCCTCGGCTGGGACACTACGCAGCCCACGTGGGCGGAGTTCGCCCAGGCCGCAGAGGCTGGCGAGTTCAGCTTCGGCATGACCAACCCGCAGGCGTCCAACTCCGGGTTTTCCGCCCTGGTCGCCGTGGCCACCGCGTTGGCGGACACCGGCGACGCCATCGCGCCGGCCGATCTGGAGCGCGTCGGCCCGCGCCTCAAGCAGCTGTTCCAGGCCCAATCCATGGTTTCCGGGTCATCCGGCTGGTTGGCGGATGCGTTCGTCGACGACCCGGAGCGCGCGGACGCGATCGTCAATTACGAGGCCACGCTCCACCAGATGCGTCAGCAGGGCCAGCCCATCGAGGTTGTTGTTCCAGCGGATGGTGTGATCTCCGCGGATTACCCGCTGTCCGCGCTTTCGCAGCCGAAGAATGCGGACGCACGGGAGCGCGTCGAAAAGCTTGCGAATTGGCTCCTCGAGCACCAGCCCGACATCGCGGATACCTTCCGCAGGCCGGTGACGCAGGTGGACAACATGCCCGCGGAGATCGCGGACCAGCAGGTCATTGAGCTGCCGTTCCCCGCGAACGAAGGCGTGGTGGATGAGCTGCTTTACGCCTACGACAACTCCTACCGCCAGCCCGGCACCACCACCTTCGTGCTGGACACCTCGGGCTCGATGGAAGGCGAGCGCATCGCTTCGCTCAAGGACATCATGCATTCGCTTATCGACGGCTCCGCTTCCACCCTCACCGGCGACGTTTCCCTGCGCGACCGGGAGAACGTCACACTGCAGTCCTTCGACAGCAGGCCGAATGAGCCTGTCACGGCGCGGTTCTCCCACGAGGACCCGGCTTCGGCCACGAAGTTGACCGAGTACGTGGACGGGCTCCGCGCCAGCGGCTCCACCGCGATGTACCAGACGCTGCTGGAAGCGCTGCGCGAGACGGATCCGGCCGGCGGTATCCCGTCGATAGTCTTGCTCAGCGACGGCGAAGACACCGTGGGCCCGCGCTTCTCCGAGTTCAAGGAACAGTACGAGCAACTGCCGGCGGCGCAGCGGTCCGTGCCGGTGTTTGTGATTCTCTACGGCGACGCCAGCGAGGCGGAGATGCGCGAACTAGCGGAGCTGACCGGCGGTGAAGTGTTCGACGCGCTCGGCGGCGATCTCGCGGCGGCGTTTAAGGAGATCCGTGGCTTCCAATAATTCTTCTGGAAACGCAGCCGCCCGCTACTTCGCCTCGGCGAAGAACCAGGTCGGGCTGGTGCTTGCCATCCTGGTGATCGTGCTGCACCTGGTGGTGGGCATCGGCATGTACTGGCCGGTGGCGGCTCTGGCGGCCTACGGCGCAGGCGCAGCGCTGACGCCGTCGCGCAAACCCAAGGAGTTGCCGCCCGCGCCGGCGGAGCCCACACCGGTGGTGCTGGACCGATCGCTGCGGGAGACGTCCAGGCGCCTCGGCGGTGCCCGTCCGCCGCGACAGGTGATGGCGCAGGCACGTGCGCTCGAGGACACTGTCCGGTTTGTGCTCTCCGAGTGGGAGCATTTGGAACCCACCCCGGAGCACCGCCAAACGATATGGAATGTGGTGAAGGTGTACTACCCGGAGGTCGTCGATACGTATCTCGATGCCCCGCAGTACCGCGACGCCTCCGCGGTGCGGGTGGTTGTGGACTCTTTGACCACGCTCACGCGCGCGGCAGGACGGGTGCGGCAGGGCATATTGGACGACAACCTGCGGGCGATGGACTCCCAGGCGCATTTTTTGAGGGAGGAGCTCGGGGAGTTGCCCGGACTCGACGACAGCTACCGCGGCGGCGACGGGTACGATCCGAAACCATGAGTCTGGATCCGAAGCTTCTCAGCGTCCTCGCGTGCCCCAAGGACAAGGGCCCGCTGGAGTACAACCAAGAGCAGCAGCTCTTGGTCAACGAACGCCTCGGAATTGCCTATCGCATTGACGACGGCATCCCGGTTCTGCTCATCGACGAGGCAGAGCCCTACACCCCAGCGAACTAGAAGAAAGCGACCATGACTTCCACCAACATCATTGATGAACTGACCTGGCGCGGCCTGATCAACCAGTCCACCGACCTGGATAACTTGCGCGAGGCAACCGAAACACCGATCACTCTGTACTGCGGCTTCGACCCGACGGGTCCGTCGCTGCACGCCGGCCACCTAGTGCCGCTGTTGATGCTGCGGCGCTTCCAGGAGGCCGGCCACACCCCAATCGTGCTCGCCGGCGGCGCCACCGGCATGATTGGCGATCCGCGCGACGTGGGGGAGCGCTCCATGAACTCCGCGGACACCGTTAAAGACTGGGCGGATCGCATTTCCGGGCAGCTTCAGCGCTTCGTGCATTTCGACGGCGAAAACGCCGCGAAGCTGGTCAACAACAACGACTGGATCAAGGACCTCGGCGTGATCGAGTTCCTGCGCGACATCGGCAAGCACTTCTCCCTGTCCACAATGCTGGGACGCGAGACGGTGAAGCGCCGCCTGGAAAACGACGGCATCTCCTACACCGAGTTCTCCTACATGTTGCTCCAGGCCAACGACTTTGTGCAGCTGCGCCGCGAGCACGATTGCATCCTGCAGATCGGCGGCGGCGACCAGTGGGGCAACTTGGTTGCCGGCGTAGACCTGAACCGCCGCATCGACGGCGCACAAACCCACGCGTTGACCGTTCCGCTGGTCACCGACTCCGAGGGCAAGAAGTTTGGCAAGTCCACAGGCGGCGGGGCGCTGTGGCTCGACCCGGAGATGACCAGCCCGTACACCTGGTACCAGTACTTCGTTAATACCGCGGATGCCGACGTGATCCGTTACCTGCGCTGGTTCACCTTCCTGGACCAGGAGGAACTCGCCCGCCTGGAGGTGGAGGTTGCGGAGCGCCCGTTCAAGCGCGAGGCGCAGCGCCGCCTTGCCCAGGAAATGACGGATCTGGTCCACGGCGTGGAAGCCCGCGAGGCCGTCGAGCTCGCGTCCCAGGCACTTTTCGGTCGCGCGGAACTTTCGGATCTGGACGAGGCAACCCTCGCCGCGTCCGTCTCCGAGACCGACGTTTTCGAGTTCTCCGGCGAAACCACCATCGTGGACCTGCTCGTCGGTGCCGGGCTGGCGGATTCCAAGGGCGCCGCCCGCCGCTCCATCAAGGAAGGTGGCGCGTACGTGAACAATGTCCGCATCGAAGACGAGGCGTGGGCGCCCACCGAGGACGACTTCCTCCACGGTTCCTGGCTTGTGCTGCGGCGCGGCAAGAAGAATTTCGCGGGAGCGAAGCGCGTGTAGCACCCAGCTTTACGACGAGCTATCGCCCAGGCCAGTTTTACCCTCTGGCCTGGGCGTTTTGTGTTGTGTTTGGGTTCGTGGTTATATTTCCATCCGTTGCTTCCGAGCGGTTCGGCCGGTTGGGAGGGACGAGTTAATTTGAATAGGGGTTACGTTCTGGTTAACCGGGGTTTAACGTGAGTTTGACTTTTGGTTGGTTGGTTGTGTAGCTTCTGACGAAGCCGCTTTTTCTGGCTGGGATCGTGTGGTTCTGGTTGGTGGGTGTGCTGGTGTTGTTTGAGAACTCGATAGTGTGCCAATGTACTTTTGTTGCGTGGGTGTGTTTGCCTGCCCTTGTTTTGTGCACTGTGTGGTGGACGCTCTTTTTGGGTGTGTGCCGGTGGTGGCGTGGTTGAATTCCAATGACTAATCGCGTCATCGTTTGGTTCATGGTGTGCGTGGGGTGTGGTTGAACATGTTTCACGTATGTTTTTGGCTGACCCCTGTTTATGACCCCGTCGGGTTGGGGGTTGGTTGTTGAACCTTTGTAATTTTTGGATTTTTGCCAGTCACTGATGCTCATGTTTGTGGGTGTTGGTGGTTGGTTTGTTTTTGGTTGGGTATTGGGCTTTTCACGGCCTGTTTCTGCTGAAACGTTTTTTGTGGAGAGTTTGATCCTGGCTCAGGATGAACGCTGGCGGCGTGCTTAACACATGCAAGTCGAACGGAAAGGCCCAAGCTTGCTTGGGTACTCGAGTGGCGAACGGGTGAGTAACACGTGGGTGATCTGCCCTGCACTTCGGGATAAGCCTGGGAAACTGGGTCTAATACCGGATAGGACCACATTTTGGATGGTGTGGTGGAAAGTTTTTCGGTGTGGGATGAGCTCGCGGCCTATCAGCTTGTTGGTGGGGTAATGGCCTACCAAGGCGTCGACGGGTAGCCGGCCTGAGAGGGTGTACGGCCACATTGGGACTGAGATACGGCCCAGACTCCTACGGGAGGCAGCAGTGGGGAATATTGCACAATGGGCGCAAGCCTGATGCAGCGACGCCGCGTGGGGGATGACGGCCTTCGGGTTGTAAACTCCTTTCGCTAGGGACGAAGCGTTTTTGTGACGGTACCTGGAGAAGAAGCACCGGCTAACTACGTGCCAGCAGCCGCGGTAATACGTAGGGTGCGAGCGTTGTCCGGAATTACTGGGCGTAAAGAGCTCGTAGGTGGTTTGTCGCGTCGTTTGTGTAAGCCCGCAGCTTAACTGCGGGACTGCAGGCGATACGGGCATAACTTGAGTGCTGTAGGGGAGACTGGAATTCCTGGTGTAGCGGTGGAATGCGCAGATATCAGGAGGAACACCGATGGCGAAGGCAGGTCTCTGGGCAGTAACTGACGCTGAGGAGCGAAAGCATGGGTAGCGAACAGGATTAGATACCCTGGTAGTCCATGCCGTAAACGGTGGGCGCTAGGTGTGAGTCCCTTCCACGGGGTTCGTGCCGTAGCTAACGCATTAAGCGCCCCGCCTGGGGAGTACGGCCGCAAGGCTAAAACTCAAAGGAATTGACGGGGGCCCGCACAAGCGGCGGAGCATGTGGATTAATTCGATGCAACGCGAAGAACCTTACCTGGGCTTGACATACACCAGATCGCCGTAGAGATACGGTTTCCCTTCGTGGTTGGTGTACAGGTGGTGCATGGTTGTCGTCAGCTCGTGTCGTGAGATGTTGGGTTAAGTCCCGCAACGAGCGCAACCCTTGTCTTATGTTGCCAGCAATTCGGTTGGGGACTCGTGAGAGACTGCCGGGGTTAACTCGGAGGAAGGTGGGGATGACGTCAAATCATCATGCCCCTTATGTCCAGGGCTTCACACATGCTACAATGGTCGGTACAACGCGTCTGCGAGCCTGTGAGGGTGAGCTAATCGCTGTAAAGCCGGTCGTAGTTCGGATTGGGGTCTGCAACTCGACCCCATGAAGTCGGAGTCGCTAGTAATCGCAGATCAGCAACGCTGCGGTGAATACGTTCCCGGGCCTTGTACACACCGCCCGTCACGTCATGAAAGTTGGTAACACCCGAAGCCAGTGGCCTGTCAAAAGGAGCTGTCGAAGGTGGGATCGGCGATTGGGACGAAGTCGTAACAAGGTAGCCGTACCGGAAGGTGCGGCTGGATCACCTCCTTTCTAAGGAGCTTGTATTGTTGGCCCACAGTTGTGGGTGTTGTGTGGTTGAGTCGCCGAGTGTGTGACTGCCACTATTTTGTTTGCCGGGTGGAGGCATACCCGCAGGCGCTGATGCTGCTTCGATGGTGGTGTTGGTGGCTGATGTTGGGGTGTGTGCTGCGTGGTGTGTGGGGTTGGTGGATACACCGGTTTTGCGTGACAAAAGGGTTTTGCGTTGGTGCACTGTTGGGTGTCTGGGGCAGCACAATGTTGTTCCTGTTGGGCCCTATGTACACGAATGGCCTGTTGTGGTTGTTTGTGTGTGGGGTTGTGTTGTGTGAGAACTGTATAGTGGACGCGAGTATCTTTCTTTTTTGTGTTTTGGTGTTTGTACCTGTTTGTTTGTGTGTCCGTGTGTTTTGTTACGGGCGTATGGTGGATGCCTTGGCATGCTGAGCCGATGAAGGACGTGTGAGGCTGCGTTATGCCTCGGGGAGTTGCCAACAAAGCGTTGATCCGAGGATGTCCGAATGGGGAAACCCAGCACCGGTTGTGTGGTGTTACCCGCAGGTGAATTCATAGTCTGTGTGGGGGTTGACGCGGGGAAGTGAAACATCTCAGTACCCGTAGGAGAAGAAAACAATTGTGATTCCGTGTGTAGTGGCGAGCGATAGCGGATGAGGCTAAACCGTGTGCGTGTGATACCTGGCAGGGGTTGCGTGTGCGGTGTTGTGGGGCGTAAATGTTGCAGGCTGCCGACTGCAAGCGCAATGCATATGCATCAGCGGAAGCATCTGGGATGGTGCACCGGAGTAGGTGATGAGTCCTGTACGTGAAGGTGTGTGTGGTTGTGTTGTTTGTGTTTTTCCCCGAGTAGCAGCGGGCTCGTGGAATCTGCTGTGAATCTGCCGGGACCACCCGGTAAGCCTAAATACTCAGTGTGACCGATAGTGGAGAAGTACCGTGAGGGAATGGTGAAAAGTACCCCGGGAGGGGAGTGAAAGAGTTCCTGAAACCATGCGCTTACAATCCGTCAGAGCACCTGTTTGTGTGTGATGGCGTGCCTTTTGAAGAATGAGCCTGCGAGTCAGCGGCATGTCGCGAGGTTAACCCGTTTTTGTGGGGTAGTCGTAGCGAAAGCGAATCCGAATAGGGTGGCAAGTGGCATGTCCTGGACCCGAAGCGGGGTGATCTACCCATGGCCAGTGTGAAGCAGCTGTAAGAGGTTGTGGAGGCGCGAACCCACTTAGGTTGAAAACTGAGGGGATGAGCTGTGGGTAGGGGTGAAAGGCCAATCAAACTCCGTGATAGCTGGTTCTCCCCGAAATGCATTTAGGTGCAGCGTGATGTGAGCTTGCCGGAGGTAGAGCTACTGGTTGGTTGAGCGGGACTATCATCTTAGCGACGTCAGCCAAACTCCGAATACCGGTTGAAGTGGTGCATTGCAGTGAGACTGTGGGGGATAAGCTTCATAGTCGAGAGGGAAACAGCCCAGATCGCCGGTTAAGGCCCCTAAGGGTGTGCTAAGTGGAAAAGGATGTGGGATCGCGAAGACAGCCAGGAGGTTGGCTTAGAAGCAGCCATCCTTGAAAGAGTGCGTAATAGCTCACTGGTCGAGTGGTTCCGCGCCGACAATTCAGTGGGGCTCAAGCACACCGCCGAAGCCGCGGCAAACATTTGTTGTTTGGGTAGGGGAGCGTCGTGTGTGGGGTGAAGCCGTATCGGAAGGAGCGGTGGACTGCATGCGAGTGAGAATGCAGGCATGAGTAACGAATGGCAAGTGAGAATCTTGCCCGCCGGATGACTAAGGGTTCCTGGGTCAAGTTCGTCTTCCCAGGGTGAGTCGGGTCCTAAGGCGAGGCCGACAGGCGTAGTCGATGGTTAACGGGTTGATATTCCCGTACCCGTGTATGCGCGCCCAGTATCGAAGCGGTGAGACTAACCACCCTGATCCGCCGATCGTTGCCGTCCTTTGGGACGGTTGGTTGGTGGTGATGCGTGGGGCCTGATCCGTGGTAGGTCAGTGATGGGGTGACGCAGTGAGGTAGCTAAGCCGCTTATTGGATTGCGGTGCAAGCGTGTGGCACGGCAACATTGGTCAAATCCGGTTGCCATTAAGTGTGAGGCGTGATGCGTAGCCCATGTGTGGGTGATGTTGGTGATCCTGTACTGCCGAGAAAAGCCTCTAGCGATGTGCATGTACGGCCCGTACCCATAACCGACACAGGTGGTCAGGTAGAAAATACTAAGGCGAGCGGGTGAACTGTGGTTAAGGAACTCGGCAAAATGCCCCCGTAACTTCGGGAGAAGGGGGACCACAACCGGTGACACATGTTCGTGTTGAGCTGGTTGGGGTCGCAGAGAAGAGAGGGGAGCGACTGTTTATCAAAAACACAGGTCCGTGCGAAGACGATGAAGTTGATGTATACGGACTGACGCCTGCCCGGTGCTGGAAGGTTAAGAGGACCCGTTAGGCCGTTGTGGTCGAAGCGGAGAATTTAAGCCCCAGTAAACGGCGGTGGTAACTATAACCATCCTAAGGTAGCGAAATTCCTTGTCGGGTAAGTTCCGACCTGCACGAATGGCGTAACGACTCCCCTGCTGTCTCAACCACAGGCCCGGTGAAATTGCAGTACGAGTAAAGATGCTCGTTTCGCGCGGCAGGACGAAAAGACCCCGGGACCTTCACTATAGCTTGGTATTGGCATTCGGTGCGGTTTGTGTAGGATAGGTGGGAGATGTGGAAGCATGCACGCTAGTGTGTGTGGAGTCGTTGTTGAAATACCACTCTGACCGTAGTGGATATCTAACCTTGGCCCATGATCTGGGTTGGGGACAGTGCCTGGTGGGTAGTTTAACTGGGGCGGTTGCCTCCCAAAATGTAACGGAGGCGCCCAAAGGTTCCCTCAGCCTGGTTGGCAATCAGGTGTTTAGAGTGTAAGTGCACAAGGGAGCTTGACTGCGAGACTTACTAGTCGAGCAGGGACGAAAGTCGGGACTAGTGATCCGGCACCTACTTGTGGATGTGGTGTCGCTCAACGGATAAAAGGTACCCCGGGGATAACAGGCTGATCTTCCCCAAGAGTCCATATCGACGGGATGGTTTGGCACCTCGATGTCGGCTCGTCGCATCCTGGGGCTGGAGTAGGTCCCAAGGGTTGGGCTGTTCGCCCATTAAAGCGGCACGCGAGCTGGGTTCAGAACGTCGTGAGACAGTTCGGTCTCTATCCGCCGCGCGCGTTGAAACTTGAAGAAGGCTGTCCCTAGTACGAGAGGACCGGGACGGACGTACCTCTAGTGTGCCAGTTGTTCCGCCAGGAGCACGGCTGGTTGGCTACGTACGGGAGGGATAACCGCTGAAAGCATCTAAGCGGGAAGCCTGTTTTAAGATGAGGTTTCATTTGAGGTTCCCAGGAGACTACTGGGTTGATAGGCCGGACCTGGAAGCACAGTAATGTGTGGAGGCGACCGGTACTAATACACCAATAAACACCATTCACACACACTAAGAGGTTGTGAACACCGCGAAGAAACACAACAAAGCATGTTGCTTGCGTCCACTGTGCAGTCACTGACACAACACACCACCCGGCATCCACCGGATGGCCGACACGTAAATTGCATATCGCTGATTGTTGATCAGCCGACCATGCCCCTTATAGGTGTGTCGGTGGTTGATGGCGGCGGGGAAACGCCCGGTCCCATTCCGAACCCGGAAGCTAAGCCCGCCCGCGCCGATGGTACTGCCCCCGGGAGGGAGTGGGAGAGTAGGTTACCGCCGACCCAACAACTTCACACACGGCACCCGCTGTAAGCACACACTTACAGCGGGTGCTTTTTCATGTTTAGGGTCCGTGCCTGGATGATGTCCCGGGTTCCCGCATTGCGGACAACACCAGGTGTGCCAATTATTGGTGTACGCCAAATTATTCGGCGCCTGGGCCAGATTCCGCATTGCGGACAACACCAGATACACCAACTATGGGGGTGCACCCACGGACCACGTGGCCGTCGGGCTCGTAAACGTTGACACATGAGACTCGCTACCTGTGCTAACAGCGGCCGAAAACGGCCTGCTCGTCAACTGCTATAAGAACCCCTGATGGCAAACTGGCCCCGCCAGACTCCGCATTGCGGACAACCAGACCATCGCCCATCATTGGTGCAGACCCATGAAATCGCGGTTCCGGGCCACACTCCGCATTGCGGACAACACGAGATACACCAATTATGGGTGCCCACACATAAAGCCCCGGGGCGAAACCACACGGCGGGGCGCGATCTGTCACAGGCCCCATAAATCGCGGGGCCAGCACACGCAGCCACGATGACGCCTACTGTGGGAAAGTCGAGTACCGGACGTCGAGTACGCCCGCATACACCGATGGACTCGACCTCCACTACTCGACCAACAACGTACCCACGAGAAAACCTCGCCGCATGGCCAGGCAGGCCCCGGAAACGTTGACAACCACGATTCAACAGCCGCAGCGACAGCACGCGAAAACGGCCCGCTTTTCAACTTGTACGAAACCACCGCGCGAGACTCCGCACTGCGGACAACCACACCAACACCCATCATTGGTGCACGCCCACCAATTCGGCGGTCGGACCAAAGTCCGCGTTGCGGACAACTACGCCTGCACCAACTATGGGTGCTTATCAACCGAAGCGTCATCCCACCAACCGAGAACTCTCCAGGGCGAACACGGTGCCACGTATACGGTCTGTGCGATAGCCCGCAGGTAGGTTCTGGTTACGGGGGCTGCGAGCGCGAGAGCGCGCGGCGGAACCTGCAGGTGGTGGGAGCCGTATGTGCCCGAGTGCCTAGCTTTCCTATAATGGTCGAGATTAGAAACGGAGGTCCCCTATGGCAGATGTGCACGAGGGAAGAGAGCGGGAGCGCTCTTTCGGCGATAACGGTCGCAAGGACGGCTCGCGCGGGGAGCGCGGCGGCCGCGATGCCCGTAACCGTGAAGGTCAGGGCGGATCCCGTGGTGGTGGATCCCATCGGGGCGAAGGCCGTGGTCGAGACGGTGATCGTCGCCGAGACGGAGGACGCGGCCGCGGAGAGGGCCGGAACGGCCGCCGTGGCGACGGCCGACGTGGAGAAGGTCGCGGACGCGATGGGGACCGCCGCCGGGGTCGTGGCGGCGTGCGCCACGACCGATCCAACCCGCGCCGTGAAGGCTTCCGCGAGGACCGCATGGCGCAGAAGGAGCAGGAGCCCGATCTGCCGCAGGGCCTGGAAATCTCCGACCTGGATCCTTCTGTCCTGCAGGATTTGAAGGTGCTGTCCAAGGATAATGCGGAGCGCGTCGCAAAGCATATGCTCATGGCGACCGACCTGCTTTACGACGACCCGAAGCTCGCGCTTCAGCACGCGCGCGCGGCGAAGAACCGCGCGGGGCGCGTCGGTGTGGTGCGCGAGACCAACGGTGTGGTCGCGTACCACGCCGGTGAGTGGAAGGAGGCGCTGTCTGAGCTGCGCGCCGCCCGTCGTATTTCCGGTGGTCCTGGCTTGCTGGCCGTGATGGCGGACGCTGAGCGCGGTCTTGGGCGCCCGGAGAAGGCGTTGGAGCTGGGCCGCAGCCCGGAGGCGCGCGAGTTGGACGAGGCCGGCCAGATTGAGCTGGCAATCGTCTTGGCTGGTGCTCGTCATGATCTCGGCCAGCATGAGTCTGCCGTTGCGCAGCTGCAGCGGTTGAACCCGTCGCTGGATTCCCAGGGCTTTGAGCAGGCCCGCCTGAGCTACGCCTACGCTGATGCGCTTCTGGCTACCGGTGAAAAGGCTGAGGCGAAGCGGTGGTTCGAGCACGTGGCCAAGATTGACGTGGACGGCATGACTGACGCGTCCGAACGTGTGGCGGAACTGGGCTAAGTCTATGACGCTTGCGGCGAACCATGACGGCCTGCTGCTGGACCTCGATGGCACCGTCTGGTCTGGCGGTGAGGCGATTGAGCATGCTGTCGAGGCGATTAACGCCTCGGGCCTGCCAGCGATGTACGTGACCAACAACGCCTCTCGCAGCGCCAAGGATGTCGCGGAGATGCTCCGGGCCATTGACCTTCGTGTGGTTGAGGGGGACGTGCTCACGTCCGCGATGGCGGCGGTGACCATGGCGGCGCGCTATCTCGATCAGGGTGATGCGGTTTACGTCGTGGGCGCGCCGTCGCTGCGTCAGCTCGTTCAAGAGGCCGGCTACCGGATCGTGGACAGCGCCGACGATGCGCCAAAGGTGGTGCTGCACGGCCATAACCCGGACACCGGGTGGCGCCAGCTGTCGGAGGCGGCACTGAGCCTGCAGCGAGGGGCGAAGTACCTGGCGACGAACCTGGACACCTCGTTGCCGATGGAGCGTGGCTTCATGGTGGGCAACGGGTCCATGGTCGCGGCTGTGACCTCGGCGACCGGGGTTGTGCCGGAGGCGGCAGGCAAGCCGGAGCCGGCGATGTTCACCCAGGCTGCGAAGTCGCGCGGTATGAACAAGCCGCTCGCTGTGGGCGACAGGCTGGACACGGACATCGCCGGCGGCGTCGCCGCGGGCATGCCCGCGCTGCACGTGCTCACGGGCGTTTCCGGCCCGCACGCGCTGCTGCAGGCGCCGCCGGAGCACCGCCCGACCTACATCGCGGCGGACATGCGCGGTCTTAGCGAGTCGCCCGAGAAACTCTCCCCGGGTGCGCAGGAGGGCTTCGAGGCGCGTATCGACGGCTCCGCCATCGTCCTCACCGGCGGCAACGCCGACGCCTCCAGCTTGGCCGCCCTCCGCACCGCGCTCGACGTGGCGTGGCAGCAGCCTGACCCGCCGGTTGAGGTTCGCGGGGAGTCTGACGCTGCTGAGGCGGCGCTCGCAGAGTGGTGGTGACGCCGATGAGCCCCGCTCCGATTCCCCGCGACCCGCGGGCACCGAAAGTCAGCGCTGACGAGGTGACACAGCGCGTTGAGTCGATCCTTGCCGAGCCGACCGATGGCCTCGCTGCGGAGGTGGACGCGCTGACTCGGGCGCACGCGGTGCTGCACGAGGCGCTGTCCGAGAGTTAAGCCCGACAGTTAAAGCAACGAAAGGGGGCCGCTACCGTGGCACCGAAACGCACCCGGCTCGACGCGGAACTGGTCCGCCGCAAGATCGCGCGCTCGCGTGAGCAGGCGCAGAACTGGATCAAGGAAGGTCGCGTCCAGGTCGGCGGTTTTACCGCCACGAAGCCGGCGACGGTGGTGGAGCCGGATGCTTCCATCAAGGTCAACACCGACGATGTGGACGATTGGGCGTCGCGCGGTGCGCACAAGCTGCTTGGCGCGCTTGAGGTGTTTGGCGGGGGCGGGCTTGTCGTCGAGAAGCGAAAGGCGTTGGACGCTGGCGCCTCGACCGGCGGGTTTACTGATGTGCTGCTGTCGCGTGGCGTGAGCGAGGTCGTCGCGGTGGATGTGGGCTACGGCCAGCTGGTGTGGCGGCTGCAAAACGACGAGCGCGTGCGTGTGCTTGACCGGACCAACATCCGCAACCTCACCCCGGAGATGATGGGCGGGCCGGCGGATCTCATGGTCGGCGACCTGTCGTTCATCTCTCTGAAGCTGGTGCTGCCGGCGCTGGTGGAGTGCATGGTCGACGGCGCGGACATGCTGCCCATGGTCAAGCCGCAGTTCGAGGTGGGCAGGGACCGCCTCGGCAGCGGCGGTGTCGTGCGTTCGCCGGAGCTGCGGGCGGAGGTCACGTTGGACGTCGCGCGTTTCGCGCAGTCGCTGGGATTGTCGGTGCGCGGGGCGACGGCATCCCCGCTACCGGGGCCGAGCGGCAACGTGGAATACTTTTTGTGGTTGGTGAAAGACGGGGGCGAGCAGCAGCTTGACGACGCCGCACTGACCGCGCTGGTCAATCGCGCGATCGAGGAAGGACCGATGTAGATGGGTGATGCAACACGCCGCGAGATCCTGCTGGTGCCGCACCTGTTCAGGGCCTCCAACATTGATTCGGCGGCGCGGGCGGCGCAACTTCTGCAGCAGGCGGGCATTGAGGTCCGCCTGCTCGAGCAGGAGCAGATGGACGTCATCGAGACCAACCCGGTGCTGTGCGGGCTGACCCGCGCGAAGGCGGACGACTCCGCGGCTGCGGGGTGCGAGCTGGTGTTGGTGCTCGGCGGCGACGGAACGTTTCTGCGGGCAGCGAGCTACGCGCGTGCGCAGGACATCCCGGTGCTGGGCATCAACTTGGGCCACGTGGGTTTCCTCGCGGAAGGGGAAGCGTCGAGTCTGGAAAAGGTCGTCGGCCAGGTGATCGACCGCTCGTACCGCGTGGTGGAGCGGATGACGCTGGACATCTCTGTGCTCGGCGAGGGTGGGGAGGTGCTCGGCCGCAGCTGGGCGCTCAACGAGTGCAGTATTGAAAACTCGGACCGCACCCGCGTGCTGGACGCGACGTTGGAGGTGGATTTCCGCCCCGTGTCCTCATTCGGCTGCGACGGCGTGCTCATCTCCACACCGACGGGCTCGACCGCGTACGCGTTTTCCGCGGGCGGGCCGGTGATGTGGCCGCAGCTGGACGCGATCCTGGTGGTGCCGAACAACGCCCACGCGCTGTTTGCCAAGCCCCTGGTGGTGGCGCCGACGTCGACTGTGGCGGTGGAATCGGAGCGGCAGACCACGCAGGCCACCGCGGTGATGGACGGCCAGCGCCGACTGACGGTGCCCGCCGGTTCGCGCGTGGAAGTGGCGCGGGGCGAGCGCGGGGTGCGCTGGGTACGCTTGGACGACAGACCGTTCACGGACAAGCTCGTGGACAAATTCCAGCTCCCGGTTTCCGGGTGGCGCGGCCCGCGCGGGGCGTAAATCTGACAGGGAGGCACGTTTTTGCTCGCTGAGATCGCTATCTCCAACCTTGGCGTGATTAGCCACGCCTCGTCCGAGCTTTCGCCGGGGTTGACTGTGCTCACTGGCGAGACGGGCGCAGGTAAGACGATGGTGGTCACAGGCCTGCGCCTGCTCACCGGCGGGCGTGCGGACGCCTCCCGCGTGCGCACCGGCGCCGACGGCGCGGTGGTGGAGGGTGCGTTTGGCACCCAAGGCCTGCCGGATGAGGTGCGCGAGGCTATCGACGCTATTGCGGCCGGCGCTGGAGCCGAACCGGACGAAAACGGTGAGTACCTGGTGTCGCGCTCTGTGAAGGCCTCGGGGCGCTCCAGCGCGCACCTCGGCGGGCGCAAGGTGCCGGCGGCGACGCTGAGCGAGCTAGCGGGCCACCTGCTCACCATCCACGGCCAGAACGACCAGCTGAGGCTGATGGCGCCGGAACAGCAGTTGGCGGCCCTCGACCGTTTCGACCCGGCCATCCAGGCCAAACTGGACGCCTACCGGGAGGCGTACACCGCGTGGCGCAGCGCCGCGAAGGAGCTGAAGGAGCGCACTGAAAAACGCCTGGAGCTGGCGCAGGAGGTGGACCGCCTCCAGTTCGCCATCGACGAGATCGATGCGGTAGCACCGCAGGCCGGCGAGGACGAGGAGCTGGTGGCCACCATCAACCGTCTCCAGGACGTGGACGCGTTGCGCGAGGCCGCCGAGACCGCGCTTGTGGCTATCGACGGCGCGGACGCCGTCGGCGGTGTCGGCGGGGAAGAAGAGCCCGCCTCCGACCTGATCGGCCGCGCCCAGGCCGCGCTCGAAGGTGCGAGCGACCAGGAGCTGCGGGACCTGGGAGCCAGGCTGGGCGAGGTCGCCGGCGTGCTCTCGGACGTCTCCGCGGAGCTGGGCAGCTACACCAGCGGACTTCCGTCCGACCCCGAGGAGCTGGAGCGGTACCTGCAGCGCCAGCAAGAGATCAAGGGGCTGACCCGCAAGTACGCCCCGGACGCGGCTGGTGTGGTGGCGTGGCGCGACAAGGCTGGGGCACGGCTGGCGAAGATCGATACGTCGGAAGGTGCCGTCGAAAAGCTCAAGGCGAAGGTTGCCGAGCTCGAGCAGGCGATGAAAAAGCATGCGGCCGCGCTGACGAAGGCGCGCACCAAAGCCGCGGGCAAGTTGGGCGAGGCGGTAACCGAGGAGCTGCACGGGCTGGCGATGCCGAAGGCGCAGCTTTCCGTCAACGTCACACAGGCGCAGTACGGCCGCGACGGGGCCGACTCGGTGGAGATCCTGCTCGCGCCGAATAGCGCGCTAGAGCCGAAACCGCTGGCCACGAGCGCCTCCGGCGGCGAGCTGTCGCGTGTGATGCTCGCGCTGGAGGTCATCTTGTCCGAATCCTCCAGCGGCGCAACGCTTGTCTTCGACGAAGTGGACGCGGGCGTGGGCGGGCGCGCAGCAGTGGAGATCGGCCGGCGCCTTGCGCGTCTGGCCCGCGGCAACCAGGTCATTGTGGTCACGCACCTGCCGCAGGTCGCAGCCTATGCTGACACGCACCTGCACGTGTCCAAGGACATCGGTGACGTGGCCGTGACCTCCGGTGTTGCTGCGTTGCAAAAGGAAGAACGCATCGAGGAGTTGGCCCGCATGATGGCCGGCATGGACGATTCGGACACCGGCCGCGCCCATGCCGCCGAGCTGTTCGAGCGCGCACAGGGTGAGGTGGCGCAGTTGCGCGGTTAGTTCCCCGCGCGCCTCCCCGGTTCAGGCAGGTCATCGTTGCACAATGGTGCGCATGACTGTTGCACCCTCCGCTCAAGAACCGACCAAGGAACCGCCCGCGTCCGAGCTGCGCGGCACCTTGCGCGACTGCACCCCGCAGGGCAAGGGACTGGGCAAGCTTAGCGAGGGCGACATCGTATTCGTGGACGCACCCGACATGCAGCGCCGCTTGGCTGAGCAGATTATCGCGCGTCGCCCGGCGGCGGTGGTCAACCTCGCGCCGTACTCCACTGGCACGCTGCCCACGTTCGGCCCGCACTTGCTTCTCGACGCCGGCGTGCCGCTGTTCGAAGCAGCTGGCACGGACCTGCGCGGGAAGATCCGCGACGGCAAGAAAGCTACTGTGTCGCCGACCGGCCAGATCACCGTGGGGCGCAAGGCCGCCGGCCAAGCGCAGCCGGTGACCCGCACCGAGGTCGACGCCACGTTCTCCCAGGCCCAGCGCGGCCTGGTGGAGAACATGGAGGCCTACTTCGGCAACACCATCGAGTTCATCCACTCGGAGGCGGCGCTGCTTATCGACGGCGTCGGTGCCCCGGAACTCGGCGACATCATGACCGAGCGCAAGGTGCTGGTGGTCTCGCCGGCTCCCGACACTCGCCAGCGCATGGAGGAACTGAAGAACTTCATGCAGGAATACACGCCGGTTGTCATCGGTGTGGGTTCCGCAGCGGACACGCTTGCGTCCATGGGCTACGCGCCGGACATCATCGTGGGCGACCCGAAGGACGTGGCGTCTGAGAACCTGCGCTCGGACGCGAAGGTGATTTTGCCCGCGGAGCCGGACGGCTACGCGCCTGGTTTGGAACGCATTCAGGATCTGGGCGTGGGGGCCATGACGTTCCCAGCCGCGACAGATTCCCCGACGGACCTCGCGATTTTGCTGGCGACGTTCCACGACGCCGAGATGATCGTCACCGTGGGCCAGCCGGTGGAGCTGGACCGTATCTTCGCGGATTCCGCTACCACCGAGGGCACCCCGGCCACGGAACCGGCGGCGCTGCTCGCGCGGCTGAAGGCGGGGCGCAAGATTGTGGATTCCTCCGTGATTACCAACCTGTACGCTGTCGAGTCCGGCGCAGGTGTGGCATGGGCGTGGGCGATCCTCGGCGTGCTGGTCGCTGCCGCGGTGGCGATCCTGATCGCCGGGCTGGGCGGCAACGGCAACTTCGCCGACAACCTCGTGGACACCTGGAACACCATCGCGCTGACGGTGCGCGGCTGGTTCGATGGCTGGACTAACTAGGAGGGCAGTGTCTGATGGCGAAGACTCAAGGCAGGGTAGGCCTCATCGCAGCTGGCCTGGGATGGGGCGCAGCGCTCGGAATCGCGCTGGGCGCTTTAGTGCTGGCACCAGCGATGCCGGGAAATGTAGACCTCGGCTTCTCCCAGTACAAGGCTGACGCCCCCGCGAAGCCAGTCGTAGACGATGCGGAATACGAGGCCGCGCAGGCGCGAGCAGAGGAGGCGAACGACCTGTTGGCGCAGGAATCCGGCTCCATCGTCTCTGGTGCGCTCAAGGACGTGCCGGTGACCATCGTGCGCACGGCCGCGGCGGACGCAGAAGATGTCGAGTCCGTGCGCTGGCTGCTCAACGCCGCCGGAGCATCCGATTCCGGAGAGCTGACGCTGACGGAGCGTTTCTCCGACCAGGCGGGCGCGGACGAGCTGTCCAGCATCGTCGCAAACACACTGCCTTCAGGTGCGAAGCTGTCGGTGGAGGACCGCTCCCCGGGGCTTCACGCAGGTCAGTCCCTCGCGACCGTGCTGTTCGACGACGGCACTTCCGGCGAATCCAAAACTCTGCCGGATGACCGCACGCTTGTGCTGGACTCACTGCAGCAGGCCGGGTTTATCGAATTCAGCGGTTCCATCGTGCCCGCCGGCGCTGTGGTGATCGTGGACGGCCCGGCGCGTACTAGCGACTTCAGCGCACAGGTCATCGGCGACTTTGCCAAGGCGCTCGGGGCAGAAGGCAAAACCGCGCTGGCTACCCAGGGCGCTGAGCCCGATGCGATCAGCGGGATAAAGACTGTCGGCGGCGTGGACGCGGAGGCCGGGCGCATCAAGTCCGTGCTTGCTGTGTCCAGTGGTGGCGGCGGGGCTTAAGGCTCGTAGGCTTGTGCCCATGAGCCACGAATTCACTGTCACTGGATCCGAAGTCGTCCTTGACGCGCCAATCATCGCGGTGCGCCGCGACCAGGTGGTTATGCCGGGCGGCAACGAGGCGGCGCGCGAGATTGTGGAGCACTTCGGCGCCGTCGCCGTGGTCGCGCTGGACGATCAGGGGCGCGTGGCGCTGGTGGAGCAGTACCGCCACAGCGTGGGTGAGCGCCTGCTGGAGCTTCCCGCCGGGCTGTTGGACATGCACGCGGAGGACGAGCTGAGCTGCGCGAAGCGGGAACTGCAGGAGGAGGCGGGCCTGGCTGCGGACGAGTGGGGCGTGCTGGTGGACTTAGTCACCTCGCCGGGGTTCGCGGAGGAAGCAGTGCGGGTGTTCATTGCCCGCGGCCTGCACGAAGTGGAACGTCCCGAGGCCGAAAACGAGGAGGCCGACATGGGCTTTGCGTGGGTGGACCTGGAGGAGGCCGCTGATAAGGCGCTGCGCGGCGAAGTGGTCAACTCGATTGCGGTCTCCGGCATCCTCGCGGCCGCGCGCCTGGTGGCCCGGGGCGAAAAACCCAGGCCTGTCGACGAGCCGTTCCACCTGCGCCCGACTTCTTTGGCCAACCGCCGCGCGGAAGAAGGCATCGTGCCGGACATGAAACGGGTCTAGCCGGTGGACGCGGAGGCGCTGGCGCAGCGCTGGCTGACCCATCTTGCCGTCGAAAGGGGCGTGTCACCCCACACACTGAGCAACTACACACGCGATGTGCACCGCTACACCGCGTGGCTGGCCGCGGTTGGCAAAACGGATTTGAGTCAGGTCAGCGCCGCCGACATCGAGGCGTACGTCGCGGACCTGCGCCGCGGTGTGGACGGGGCGAAGCCCCTGGCCGCGTCCTCGGCAGGGCGCGCGCTGACCGTCGCGCGCGGTCTGCACAAGTTCGGTGTGGACGAGGGCGTCCTGCCAGCTGACGCGGCCGCTGAGGTCTCGCCGCCGCGGACCGGCGAGCGGCTGCCAGACACCTTGAGCATCGAAGAGGTGGCCAAGCTTCTCGACGCATGCCCGACCGAAACCCCATCCGGCCTGCGCGACAAAGCGCTGTTGGAGACGCTCTACGCCACCGGCGCCCGTGTCTCGGAAGTGCTGGGCTTAAGCGTCGACGACGCCAGCGCCGCCTTGGACGGCGAGTACGGCGGCGTGCTCGCGGTGACTGGCAAGGGCAACAAACAACGATTGGTGCCGCTGGGATCAAAGGCGCAGGAGGCACTGGAGGCGTACTTGGTGCGCGGGCGTCCGACGTTTGCCAACGGGACCTCGCACGCGCTGCTGCTGAATAAGCGCGGCGGAGCGTTGTCCCGCCAAAGCGCGTGGAACGCGATCAAGGCTGCGGCAGACCGGGCGGGTATTGACAAGGACATCTCGCCACACACATTGCGGCATTCGTTTGCCACGCACTTGCTGGAAGGCGGGGCGGACGTGCGAAGCGTTCAGGAACTCCTCGGGCACGCCTCAGTGACCACCACGCAGATTTACACCCACATCACAGCCGATAACCTGCGCGAAGTTTGGCGCAGTACGCACCCACGTGCGTAGACTCGGCTGCTTGATTGACCCACACATTTAACGGGAGAACTATCTATGCGACCCGCATCTTTCACACCGCGCACCACGCGCCGCGCTGCGCTGATCGCCGTGCCTGCCGCCCTGCTTCTTGCGGCTCCGATCGCTCCGGTGGCGCACGCGCAGCTTCCAGGCGGCATGAGCCCGGAGGAAGTGCAGTCCATGATCCCCGGGGAGATCTCTGTTCCGGCGGGCGAGAGCACGACCGTTGACGTGGGCGTTCCGGTGGACGTGAACTACTCTTCGGGCGGATGGACGGTAACGTCCTCGGGCACGTCCGTGACCGTGAGCGCGCCGAACCAGCCGGGCGCTACGGCGGCGGTGCCGGCTAGCGCGGGCGGCTACTCGGCGACGGTGAACCTGGTCGCTGTCAGCGATGGCTCCGCGGATGTCGGCGGGGACTCCGGCGAGTCCGGTGGTACCAGCGGGGGAGGCGGCGGTGCCGCTGCTGACGGCGAAGCCGCGGATGGCGAGGCTGACGGCGGCGCGTCCCGCGGGGAGGGTAATGACACTAGCTCCGGCGGCGGGGCCAGCGCCGGCAAAGGTGGCCAAGGCGGCCAAGGTGGCCAGCCCGGTGAGGCTAACGCAGACGATAACGGTGGCGGCAGCGCCCCGGCGGTGTCGCGCCCGTCGCGGTCTAAGGCGGAGCCCGCTGACGATGCTGCCGCGACCAAGCTGTACTTCGATGGCGAAATTCAGGGCAACACGATCGTGGTGAAGGTGCCGATGAGCCGTGTCAAGGACCTGATGAAGTACGCCAGCTACGACACGGAGGGCGCCACGCTGCGGTACCTGGACGTCAACGGACAGGTCATTGAGGGCGTGAAGCGCGAGATTGATAAGGGCAAACGCACGATCACCCTGACCTATCCGGAGGGGGAGACACCGGACAACCCGTTCATTATGGAAATGGTACGCGACGGCAAAGCGGATTTCGTCGCGGTGATCACCTCGACCAACGTTCCTGTGGAGCAGGCCGGCGACAGCAACGAGGACAATCAGTACGGCAACTACGCGAACCAGGATGGTCAAGGCCGTGGGGTTGACGAGACGTCGTCGTTAAGCGATGTTGTGCCCCTTGCGATCGCTGGAGCTGCGTTGCTGGCGGCAATCGCGGTGCTGATTGTGTTCCTGCGCCGGAGGCGCGCGCAGGCGTAATGACAACGTTGTAAGATGGCGGAAGTCAAGGGTTTGGACGTGATTGAGGGAAGGACCGGCCATGGCGGACGAGGCGCTGTTTGACGCTGCGGACCAGAAGACGTTTCTGACCGGGCGGCCCTGGCGCGAATTTGCCCAGCCGAAGGAGCTGGACAAGCACGGGCCCGCCACGGTGATCTCCATGGTCAACCAGAAGGGTGGCGTGGGCAAAACCACCTCGACGATCAACCTCGGCGCCTGCCTGGCGGAACAAGGCCGCAAGGTGCTTCTCGTGGACCTGGACCCGCAGGGCGCGCTCTCGGCAGGTCTGGGCGTTTCCTACGAAGAGGAGCAGGTCACCGTCTACGACCTGCTGTTCGATAACACCGCGAGCATCCACGCCGCGATTAACACGACCAACGTCTCCGGCCTGGATGTGGTGCCCGCCAACATCGACCTGTCGGCGGCGGAGATCCAGCTGGTCAACGAGGTCGGGCGCGAGCACACGCTCGCCCGCGCCCTGCGTCCGGTGCGAAACGAGTACGACTTCATCATCCTCGACTGCGGGCCGTCCCTCGGCCTGCTCACCGTCAACGCGCTTGCCTGCTCCCACGGCGTGATCATTCCAATGGAGTGCGAATACTTCTCCCTGCGCGGCTTGGCACTGCTCACAGACACAGTGGAGAAGGTGCGCGACCGCATCAACTTCGACCTGGACATCGTGGGCATCCTGGTGACCATGTTCGACCGCCGCACCACCCATGCCCGCGAGGTGATGGACCGGGTGGTGGAGGTCTTCGGCGAGCGCGTCTTCGACACCGTGATCACCCGCACCGTGCGCTTCCCGGAGACATCTGTGGCCGGCGAGCCGATCATTACCTGGGCGCCGAACTCCCAGGGCGCGGACCAGTACCGCAACCTTGCGCTCGAGGTGCTGGAGCGCACCAGCTAGTGGTGGCGGCAGCGCCCGAGCAGTACCCCCAGCCGGAGATCACCGGGTTCACCCTGGCTCTGAAGAACTTTGAGGGGCCGTTCGACCTGCTGCTCACGCTGATCCAGTCGAAGAAGCTGGACGTGACAGAGGTGGCGTTGGCAGAGGTGACCGACGAGTTCATCGCCTATACGCGCGCGCTCGGGGAGACGGAGGCACTGGACGAGGTCACTGAGTTCCTCGTCGTCGCGGCGACCCTGCTGGACCTGAAGACCGCGCGCCTGCTTCCGGGAAACGACGGCGACAACATCGAGGATCTCGAGCTTTTGGAGGCGCGCGACCTGCTGTTCGCGCGCCTGCTGCAATACCGCGCCTACCAACGCGTGGCCGACCAGTTCGCCGAGTGGCAAAAGCTCGCGCTGCGGCGCTACCCGCGCGCGGTTTCCATGGAGCCGCGGTTCGTGGACCTGCTGCCGCCGGTGGATCTCGGGCACACAGCTGCGAGTTTCGCCGAGCTAGCCGCCAGCGTGTTCCGCCCCCGGCCGCCGGAGGAGGTGCGCACAGACCACCTGCACGCACAAGCGGTGTCCGTGCCAGAACAGGCGGGCAAGATCCTGGACACGCTGAAGCTGGCGGGTGCCGGCTCATGGCTGACGTTCGCGGCGCTCACGCGCGATTGCACCCGATCCATGGAGGTAGTGGGCAGGTTCCTGGCGCTGCTGGAGCTGTACAAGGCCAAGGCCGTGGAGACGGAGCAGCCGGAAGCGCTCGGGCGCCTGGATGTGTCCTGGACCGGGCTTGAGGTGGACCCAGCGGTCGTTGCCGCCTCGAACTGGACGTAAGCGCCGGGCCGGCATACGACACCCGATACACTGCCGAAGCATGGATAGCTTGCCCATGGTCTCCCAGCTGCGCTCCCGCATCGAGTCGGTGCTGCTGGTCATCGACGCGCCCGTCGCCGTGGAGCAGCTGGCAAGTGCGCTCGGCGCGACGAACGAGGAAGTATCCGACCTGCTGCGCGAATTCGCCCGCGAGCTGGACGAGCGCGGCTCCGGCATGGACCTGCGCGAAACCGCGGAGGGCTGGCGCCTGTACACCCGCACCGACAACGCCGACGCGGTGGAGGCGTTCCTGCTGGATGGCACGCAGAAGAAGCTGTCTCGCGCGGCGATGGAAACACTCGCGGTGGTGGCGTACCGCCAGCCGGTCACCCGCGCGCAGGTCGCGGGCGTGCGCGGCGTGAACGTGGACGGCGTGATGCGCACGCTCGCACTGCGAGGGCTGATCGCCGAGGTGGACCCGGGGGAGGCAGGGGAGGACGCGCCGGATCACGGCGCGCACCGCTACGTCACCACCGAGCTGTTTTTGGAGCTTCTAGGCATCGATTCCTTGGAACGCCTGCCGGAGCTTGCGCCGCTGCTTCCGGACATCGATTCCATCGAGGATGCCTGGTAAACTCCCGGGGCATGACACCACCCGCTCGCCGAGATGGCACACCGGATAAGCGTGGGAAGGACGATACGTTCTACATCTCCTACGCCAAGCCGGCTAAGAAACAGAATGTCCGCCTGAACAAGAGGCGCCAAAACGCCGCGAAGAATCAACCGAACCCGCTGGACGATAACTGGTGGGACGAAGACCCGGCAGCGGCGAAGGCCGCGGCTGAAGGCGTTCGACTGCAGAAGGTGCTCGCGCAAGCGGGCGTAGCTTCCCGTCGACACGCAGAAGCGATGATCGAGCAGGGCCGCGTCGAGGTCAACGGCGAAATCGTGATGCGCCAGGGCATGCGCGTGAACCCGAACGTGGATATCATCCGCGTCGACGGCGCGCGCATCAACGTCAACGAGGAGCACGAGTACTTCGTCTTCAACAAGCCCCGCGGCGTGCACTCGACTATGAAGGACGAGATGGACCGCGTCTCGGTGGGTTCCTACCTGGCGGAGCGCACCGCGTCCGGCCAGCGCCTGTTCCACGTCGGCCGCCTCGACGCGGACACCGAGGGCCTGCTGCTGCTCACCAACGACGGCGAGATGGCCAACCGCCTGACCCACCCGAAGTACGAGGTGGCCAAGACGTACTTGGCCACGGTGCTCGGCGAGGCCAACAATGCGGTGGTCAAGCAGCTCAAGGAGGGCATCGAGCTTGACGACGGCCCGGCGAAGGTGGACTACGCGCAAATCGTGGACGTGCACAACGGCCAGTCCATCGTCCGCGTGGAGCTGCACGAAGGCCGCAAGCACATTGTGCGCCGCATGCTGAAACAGGCCGGGTTCCCGGTGCAGCGACTCGTTCGCACGAAGTTCCACACGGTACAGCTCGGCGACATGAAGCCGGGTTCCATGCGCGCGCTGAACTCTTCTGAGCTTGCGTCGCTGTACAAGGCGGTGGGGATGTAAATGGCTGACACACTCTCCAACACGGAAAACGGCGGGCTCATTGTGGCTGTGGACGGGCCCTCGGGCACCGGCAAGTCCACCATGTGCCGCGCGCTGGCGAAACGCCTGGACGCGAAGTACGTGGACACCGGGGCGATGTACCGCGTGGCCACGTTGGCTGTGCTGCGCGCGGGAGTTGACCCAGCCGACACGGCGAAGGTAATTGAGGCGACCGCGGACCTGCCGTTGGAGGTCTCCGACGACCCGGATTCCACCGAGGTGCTATTCGCCGGCGAGGACGTCAAGGCGGAAATCCGCGGCGCCGAGGTGACCAAGCACGTCTCCGCCGTCTCCGCCATCCCCGAGGTGCGCGTGAACCTGGTGGAACTGCAGCGCAAGCTCGCCCGCGAGTCAGGGCGCGCGATCGTGGAGGGCCGCGACATCGGCACCGTCGTGTTGCCGGATGCACCCGCGAAGGTGTTCATGACGGCGAGTGCAGAGGTGCGCGCGAAGCGACGCTACGACCAGGACGTTGCGGCGGGGCGCGAGGCGGACTTCGACGCGGTGCTTGCGGACGTGCAACGCCGCGACGAGGCAGATTCCTCGCGCGCGACCAGCCCGCTCAAGCCCGCGGACGACGCGGTGCTTGTGGACACCTCCGAGATGACCCCGGACGAGGTCCTGACGGCACTGACCGAGGTCGTGGAAAGGAGCGCACGATGAGCGAGCGCAACAACAACCCCAGTTCCAACGACGAGCACCTCGAGCCGGAAACGCAGTTCATCCAGCCCGGCATCGACCGGTCCGGCTACACCGACATGGATGCCTACGTGGTCGGCGCCGATAGCGCCGAGTACTACGAGAACAAGGACTTCAACGCGGAAGAGGACCTGCAGGGCTTCGAGGACGCCGGCATCGACGAGTCCGAGTTCGGCGAGGCCGACTTTGGCGAGGGCTACGACTCTGACGACGAGCTGACCGAGGAGGAGTGGGCCGAACTCGAGGCGGAGTACGGCATCGCCCAGCCCGACGTGGTCACCGAGGCGCTGCCGACGGTTTCTATCGTGGGCCGCCCGAACGTGGGCAAGTCCTCGCTGGTGAACCGCTTCATCGGCCGCCGCGAGGCCGTGGTGGAGGACCACCCGGGTGTCACGCGCGACCGGGTCAGCTACATCACGGACTGGGGCGGGCGCCGCTTCTGGGTGCAGGACACCGGCGGCTGGGACCCGGACGCGAAGGGCATCCACGCCGCGATCGCCCGCCAGGCGGAGGCCGCGATGGCCACCTCCGATGTCATCGTCATGGTCGTGGACGCGAAAACCGCGATCACGGAGACGGACGCGGTGATGGCCCGCAACCTGCAGCGCTCCGAGGTTCCCGTGATCCTGGTGGCGAACAAGTTCGAGTCAGACAGCCAGTGGGGCGACGTGGCCGAGTTCTACGCGCTCGGCTTGGGCGACCCGTGGCCGGTCTCCGCGCTGCACGGCCGCGGCGGCGCGGATGTGCTTGACGAGATCATGCGCCTATTCCCGGCCGAACCGCGCGTGAAGGAATCCATCACCGGCGGCCCGCGCCGCGTCGCGCTGGTGGGCCGGCCTAACGTGGGCAAGTCCAGCCTGCTGAACAAGCTGACTAAGTCCAACCGCTCAGTGGTGGACAACGTTGCCGGCACCACCGTGGACCCGGTGGATGAGCTTGTGCAGCTGGATAAGGACCTGTGGACCTTCATCGACACCGCCGGCCTGCGCAAAAAGGTCAAAAACGCCCAGGGCCACGAGTACTACGCGTCGCTCCGCACCCGCGGCACCATCGAGGCCGCTGAGGTGTGCGTCGTGCTCATCGACGCCTCGGAGGAGATCTCTGAGCAGGACCAGCGCGTGATCTCCATGGTGTTAGAAGCAGGCAAGGCGATGGTCATCTGCTTTAACAAGTGGGACCTGATGGACGAGGACCGCCGCTACGACTTCGACCGCGAATTCGACGAGACTATGGGCCAGCTCAAGTGGGTGACCAAGCTAAACATCTCCGCCGACACCGGCCGGGGTCTCCACCGTCTGGAGCCGGCGATGAAGGAGGCGCTGGAGAACTGGGATAAGCGCATCTCCACCGGCCAGCTGAACAACTGGCTGCGCGAGGCGATCGCGGCGAACCCGCCGCCGATGAAGAACAACCGCCTGCCCAAGCTGCTGTTCGCCACCATGGCCAGCACCCGTCCGCCGACAATCGTGCTGTTTACCACTGGGTTCCTCGACGGCGGGTACCGCCGTTACCTGGAGCGTAAGTTCCGCGAGCAGTTCGGCTACCACGGCACACCGGTGCGCATTGCGGTGCGCGTGCGCGAGCGGCGCGGCAAGAAGGGCTAGGTCTATGCGGCAGCGCACGCTGGAGGTTGGCGGTGTGGAGCGCAGCTACCACGTCTGCGTTCCCGCAGGTCACGCTGGCGCGCTGCCGGTGATCGTCGCCCTGCACGGCAAGGGCGACAACGGCCGCGATTTCCTCGCCGGCACGGGCCTGCACCGGGCGCGCGCCATCGTCGCCGCACCAACGGGTGCGGGACTTGCCTGGTCGCCCGCGCCGTACGCCCGCACCACCTTCGATGAGGATGCGGCGTTTGTGCGTGCGCTTATCGACGACCTCCGGTCCACCTTCGCCACCACCAACACCTACCTGGTCGGCTTTTCCAACGGCGGGGGACTGGCAGTGCACCTGAGTCTGACAGACCTCGACCTCGCTGGCGTCGCCACCGTCGCAGCGGCCGTGCGTGCAACCCCGGACGAGCTAGCTGCGGGCGCGCAGCCGCTGGATTACCTGAACATTCACGGCACCTTCGACGACGTGGTGCCGTTTGCCGGCGAGCAGCGCTCCCCGTACAGCGGGAGAGAAGACGACACCACTTTTGGTGCACCCGACGTGGTGGCGGCGTTTGAGCGCCGCAACAGCGACCGCGCCCGCGCCGAACTGATTGCGGTGGAGGGCATGGGCCACGAGTGGCCCACAGGGCCGTGGGCTGCCCGGCGCGGCGTGGACGCCACCAAGGCGATAGTTGAGTTCTTCGGGCTGGAGTTTAACCGCGCCAGCTAGGCGCGCTCGTAGACGAAGGCGTCGGTGCGGTACGGCAGCGGGATGGTGTCGCCTGTGTCGAAGCCGAGGCGCTCGTAGAGGTACCAGGCGAGGTTCGCCTCCATCTTGGCGCGAGTGCGCTCGTTCGCTTTCAGCCAGTAGGAGCGGGTAGCCATGAGTTCGAAGCAGTCCTCGACGGCGATGGGGTGGAGCCACTCCTGGCGCAGCTCGTCTGTCAGCTGCCAGGGGGAGGCGACCTCCGGGTAGAAGCCCTCGCGCTGTACGTCTCCGGAATGCATGATGCGGCTGAGCCTCAGCACCCAGGGGTGGCGCACGGCCAGGGTGTTCCAGCACAGCACGAGGCGCCCGCCGGGACGGATCACGCGGTCGGCCTCGGCGCTAGCGGCGTGTACATCCACCCAGTGCCAGGTTTGCGCGCACGTCAACGCGTCGACCGCGTCATCGACCAGGCCGGTCGCTTCGGCGGTCGCGCGCCACACGGGCACTTGGGGAAGCACCGCGTGGAACACGCGGGTCATGTCTGCACTGGGATCGCAGGCGAGCACGGAACGTGAATCGTCGCAAAGCAACTGTGTGAACTTGCCGGTACCTGCGCCTATGTCGCAGACAGTGCCGGGGCCGACGAGCTTACTTAGCGCGTCGGGGTAGGTGGGGCGGGCGGCGTCGTAGCGTGTTGCGTCGCGGGTGAACGCTTCGGCGGCGCCGCTGCGGTGTGCGGAGTTTCTGAACGTGGGGCCGGCTTTCCTGCTGGGGCCTGGCTGTGTTCTGCTCGCGTGCACGATGGTCTAATCTACCTTGCGTGTTTCTCCGCCCCATGACCCGCGCCGCGGCCGCCATCGGCTTGGCCGTCACCTGTTTTAGCGTCGCAGGGTGCGCGGGGGATACGGCACGGCTGCGTACTGCGATAACCACGGAGCCGGATCCTCCCCAGGACGTCGTGCGTGAGGTGGAGCCGTGGTCCGATCCGGCGATAGAGCGCAGGCAGATCACCTCTGCCGGGCTCAAGCGCGATTACATCCTGTCGGTGCCGAGGGGCGCGAAGCAGCGCGACAGGCTTCCGCTGATCCTGGTGTTCCACGGCTACAAGGAGGACGCGGAGCGGATCCGCCAGCACTCGCAGCTGGACAAATCTGATGCCATTGTGGCGTTCATGGACGGAGTGGGCAAAGCCTGGGCGCCTGCCCCGTACGCGGAAACGGCCGGAGAGCAGGACCTCGCGTTCGTCGACGATGTGCTCAATCAGGTGGAGGGCGAATACTCCATCGACCGCACCCGCATTTTCGCCGCCGGTTTTTCCAACGGCGGCGGGTTTGCGGCGTTTGTGGGCTGCCAGCGACCGCAGGAGTTCAGCGGCGTGGCCACCGTGGCCGGCGCGTTTTACCAGCGCGTTTCCGCCGGGTGCTCCAGTATCCCGATGAAGCACGTGGACATCCACGGAACCGCCGACCCGATCATCTCCTACGACGGCGGCGAGCGCCATGAGACGGTGTACAACTCCACGCCCGAGATGCTCGAGGAGGCGGCGGTGCGCAACCACTGCGCGGGCCGTAGGGAAGACGTTGCGCTGTCGCCCACGGTGACGAAGCTGAGCTGGGAGGACTGCGATGCTGCGCTGTCGCACTACCGCATTGAGGGCGGGCCGCACGTGTGGCCCGGCGGCGCTTCCGACAAGACCGGCCTGGTGTCGGAGGGGTTTGCAACCCGCACGCTGCTGGAATTTTTCGGCGTCGGGTTGTCGTAGCCGCGCGGTGCGACGCGATTGTGCCCCGGCACAGCTACGATGAGTCGCGTGAATGTCGCGTCTAGTTCCCGGGTGACAGTGGTGTTCAACCCCGTGAAAGTCCACCTGGGTCGGCTGCGCCGCGCCGTGGAGCGCTACGCCTGGGAGGGTGCGGATATCGAGTGGGCGGCAACGACCGCGGAAGGGCCCGGGTTTTCCCAGGCCGTCCGCGCGCTCGAGCACGGCGCCGACTTGATCATCGCCGCTGGTGGCGACGGCACGGTGCGCATGGTCGCGCTGGCCGTGTCCGGTTCCAAAACTCCTATGGCGATCGTGCCGGCGGGCACAGGCAACATGCTCGCGCGCAACCTCGGGGTGCCGCTTGTGCTGGAAGCGGCGGTGCACCGGGCGTTTTCCGGCACCGACCGGCTCATCGACCTCTGCCGCGCCGAGATGGTCTACCCCGACGGCCGCACTGAGCACTCCGGCTTCGCCGTCATGGCCGGTGTCGGCGTGGATGCGGGCATGATCCACCGCACCCGCGACAGCCTCAAGGCCGCGGTCGGGCCGCTCGCGTACGTTCCGGCCGTGTTCCAATCGCTCGGCGGCGGCAATAGCGTAGACGTGGACATCACACTTGACGGCGATCCCACGGTTACCACCTCCTTGCACACCTGCATCGTCGGCAACTGCAGCGACCTGGTGGGCGGGATCCCGCTGTTGCCGGACGCGCTGCCTGACGACGGGGTCCTCGACGCCGTGGTACTGCGTGCCGAAGATGTGGCCGACTGGGCGGGCATCGGTGGCAAGCTCGCGCTGGACACCGTCCGCGGCGGCATCAATGCGCTTTTGCCCAGCGAGGCGCAGCCGCGGCCGCCAGCGTCGTTGCCGCCGACCATGGAGTACCTCGAGGGCCGCCGGATCACGCTCGAGTTTTCGGAGCCCGAGCAGCTCGAGCTAGACGGCGATGCCGCCGGTGCCGTCAGCGCTGTCACCTTCGACGTGATGCCGGGCACCCTGCGCGTGGTGTGCTGAAAACCTGCTGCCGTCGCTTTGGCGGACAGGCACAATGGTGCGCATGATCTACAGCTTTGAAGGTAAAACCCCGCGGATCCACCCTTCGGCGTTTGTCGCCGATGAGGCCACCATTATCGGCGACGTGAGCATCGGTGAAGACGCGAACATCTGGCCCGGCGTGGTCATCCGCGGCGACGTGGGCACGATCCGCATTGGCAACCGCGTCAACGTCCAAGACGGCTCCGTGCTGCATGTGGACACGGACGGTCAGACGGTGCTGGAAGACGACGTGACCATTGGGCACCTGGCTATGGTGCACGGCTGCCACATCGAACCCGGGTGCCTGATCGGCATGAGCGCGACGGTGCTGTCGCGCTCGCGCGTGGGCAAGGGCAGCATCGTCGGTGGCGGGGCAGTGGTGCTCGAAGGACAGCAGTTGCCGGAGTTCTCTCTTGCCGCCGGCGTGCCCGCGAAGGTGAAGCGAACGCTCGAGCCGGACACTTTTGAGGCGCGGTTGAGGCACGCGGCGTACTACGTGGAGCTGGGCCGGCGGTCAGCGACTGGTCTTGTGGCGGTGGACCGGGCGTCCCTTGCGTAAAACTTCACAAGAGAACTGCTGCCGAAGTCACATCAGCAGGAATAACGTGACTGGTATGACATTCAATAGCGTAACCGTACTTGGTGCAGGTGTCCTGGGCGCGCAGATCGCTTTTTGCTCCGCGTTCGCGGGCAAGAAGGTAGTGTCCTACGACATTAACGACGAGGCCCTCGCGGCCGGCAAACAGCGTTTCGACGCCATCGGTGAGCAAATGAAGGCGGAGCTCGAGTCCGCTAACGACGAAACCATTGCGGCGGCGCACGAAAACCTCACCCAGACCTCGGACCTTAAGGAAGCGCTAGCGAACGCGGACCTGGTCATCGAGGCGGTCCCGGAGAACCTCGAGCTCAAGCGCAAGGTCTGGGCCGAAGTGGGGCAGTACGCCCCGGAGACCACCGTCTTTGCCACCAACACGTCGACCCTCATGCCGAGCAAGTTCGCGGACGCGACGGGTGCGCCGGAGCGCTTCTTGGCACTGCACTTTGCCAACCACATCTGGATTCAGAACACCGCCGAGATCATGCCGCACGAGGGCACCGACCCGAAGTATGTGGATCAGCTCGTGGAGTTTGCGGAGCAGATCAACATGGTGCCGGTCCCGCTCAAGCGTGAGCAGCCCGGCTACGTGCTGAACACCCTGCTGGTGCCGCTGCTCAGTGCCGGCATGTACCTGCTGCACCACGACATCGCTGACCCCGTCGACATCGACCGCGACTGGTGCAACTCCACCGGCTCCCCGCGCGGGCCGATTGAGATCATGGACCTCGTCGGCGTGCGCACCTTGGTCGCCGTGATCGAGTCCAATGAGAACGCCCCGCAGTGGCAGAAGGACTTCGTTGAGACGACGCTGAAGCCGATGGTCGCAGAAGGCAGGACCGGCCTGGAAGCTGGGCAGGGCTTCTACAAGTACGACGCGAGCGGCAAGATCGTGTCCTAAGCGCGGTGCTCGCGGATAAGCACTTGAGCTCGCTGCAGATGCCCTCCGTCAAAACTGGGCGCAACCTGTTTGTCCTCGGCGACGGCGATTTGGTTTCTGCGTGCGAGCTCTTTCCATTGTTTCACTGCGTCGACTGCGCGGCTGAGTCGTTCGATGGCTTGAGTGTCGTTGAGGTCAAACCAGCCCGCGGCCCCCATGAGTGTGTCTACTGAATCGTCGCCGACTACGTCCACGGAAGTGGCAAAATTGGTTTTGGTGGCGGCGGGCGTGATATCGAAAACGGGGGAGAGCCGCCACGCGCCATCTACGCGAATGAATCCGTGGTTTCGCAGGTGGTTATCGGTGTTGCCCACCAGCAGGTTGATCGCTGTCCTGTTGAAAAGCTCAGCCGCGGAATCGCCATTGATGCTCAGCAGCCGAAGCTCCTCGGCGATCTCGACCATGGATGCACGGTCGCCGTCCGTACGATTGAGCAGAGTCATTGCGGACATGTAGGGGATACGGGCTTCGTTTCCATCCTCACCGTAGGCTCGGTCGAACCTTTCCAGAAGCAATACGGACCGCCCGTTAATCTCCAAAAGTCTCGAACTCGGTGTGGAGATGCCCGCAAGTTCTGCGATATCCAAACAAACCTTTTCCCAGGCAACCGCGTCGATAGTGTCTGCGGATGAGGAGAACTTCGCCATCATCAGTTTGCCTTCGTCATCAATGACTGTGGCTTTCGGGCGGGCGCCACCCAGAGAGGATCCGGCAACGGCGATGCGTCTCAGGGCATCCACTGCATCATCGCCCTCCTCAACGGCGCGCGAGGCACGCTCAATGTCAGCGAGGTTCACAAGTTTGGGCACCCGGCTGCTTGGCGATTGGGTCACCCCGTTCACTTCGAAACGCAACGCTCCTAGGCGAAGGCGATCATCAACACCGAGGAGGTAGTCGACTTCTGTCGGCTGTTCACCCCGCCGCGCAAACTGCTTTTGAATGAGCATTCGCCCCCAGCGATCTGGAGCAGAATCAGAAAGAGCGGTCGGCAGATGCCCGCGATCAGAGACGAGAGGTTGCTTTCCGCCGTGAAGGGGAAGCGCAGGGCTGATCGTGTACGCGCCTGGAAGTTGTATCCACTCCTTTTCGTACTCGAGCGTCCCACCGTGCTGGTACGGAAAATAGGTTGCGACAGAGAGCTTGCGGTCTTCGACCTCCGTCCAGATGCGTATAGACGTGGGTGCCATCGCTAAATCATCTGCTCAATCAAAGCCCGACCGCGATCATGCTCCATCGGATCAACCGCGTCTCTCACCCGGTCAAGCAGTTGAAACGCACGGCACACTCGGAGGAAGTTTTCCAGTGTTGCGCCGTGGCCTTGCTCTAAGCGGCGCAACGTGGACACACTCACGTCGGCGCGGTACGCAGCCTGCTCGATCGTGAGACGGTTGAGGCGGCGCCAGCGCTGCAGATCTTCGCCGATCTCGATAAGCCCACCTTCGACCGCGCGAGGGGTTCTTCGGCTACTCACCTTTGACGTATTCATAGCTATATTCTGCCATATTTGAGTAGTTGGTGGATGGGGTGAGCGAGACCTAATCACCGTCGAAGCAGCTTACGTAACCTGGGAGGCCCTAAAATGTCGAGAAGGAGAGGTACCCAGGTGAACCGCGAAATTGTCTTCATCGTTTACGCGACCGACATTGATAGATCGGTCGAGTTTTACTCAGGCCTCCTGGAGCTGGAAACCGACTTTGTTTCACCCCGCTATGTGACGTTCGCTTTGGCGGACGGTGTTGCTCTCGCACTGTGGACCGGAAATTCGGAGGCACTTGCCAGCGCCACGGCACGCACCACGGAAGTGTGCCTCAACGTCAACCGAGACGAAGTCATGGACGTGTTCCAGGCCTGGTCTGACAAGGGGGTTGACGTCATTAAAGAACCCCACCAGGACGTGTTCGGAACGACCTTTGTGGTTGCCGATCCAGACGGCAACCAGATCCGCGTGGCACCTGTCGACTAGCAACGTCGCCGAAAGAGAACCCCCCGAACCCCCAGAAAAACTTTGTCGGACTGACAGGATTTGAACCTGCGACCCCCACACCCCCAGTGTGGTGCGCTACCAAACTGCGCCACAGCCCGATCCGCTACTGCTCAGCGCGAGGCTGAAACCGTAACTGCGCAAATATTACAGCACTGTCATACGGACCCAAAACCGGCAGGTCACCAGACAGTCACCGCTGACACCCAAGGGTTAGCGGACCACGCCGTCGACGTAGACCCAGCGCCCGGCGCGGCGCTCGAAGCGGGAGCGTTCCCGCATGACACCGCCGGGGTGGTGGGCAGCGAACTCGACTGCGCCCTCGGCGTCGAAGGGCCCGCCGCCGGCGGTGCCCAGCATTTCCAGGCGGGTGAACGGCTCGCCGGACGGGTCCACGGCCAGATCCGCCGGCCGCGTCTCATCGGCCCAAGTCTCCGCGACATAGGAGCCCGCGCCGCGCACGTAGGCGGTGTAGCGCGATCGCATCAGAGCTTCAGCGGTGGGCGCCGCAGAGGAACCGTCGATGTAGCGCCCGCAGCACGCCTCGTACGGCAGGCCCTGCCCGCAGGGGCACAACCCCCGCACGTCCGCCCACAACCCGGATTCAGCCATTACTTGCCCAGGCGCTCCGCGCGGTGGAGCTTGTTCTGGCGGCGTCGGCGCTCAAGCGAGGCGGTCTCCGCGGTCGTTTCGATCTCGCCCTTGGCCACGTAGCCGTCCACGGTGGAGGAGGCGCCAGCGGCGCGCAGGGTCTCCACCTCGTCGTCCGTCAGGTCGCCGTAGAGGGTGATCAGGCGGGTGAAGGTGCCGTCGCCGTTGTGGTTGACTTCCACGCGGACGTCGTCAAGCTGCATGCCCTTGGCCGCCTCGCGCACCGCCTGCGAGCAGCTGACGGCGAGCGCGGACATGTACAGGCCGGTGGAGGTGACACCCTGGCCCTTGCCGCCGGTGTTCTTGGAACGGTCGGTGGTGATCGCGCGGTCGGAGGTGCGCACCACGTCGCCGTACTTCGTGCCGCGCGCGGAGTAGGACACGGCGTTGGTGTCCGTGGTCTTCGCGGGGACGAACAGCGGCTGGATGTATTGCTGCACCCAGGAGCCGATGATGTCTGCGGCGCGCTGCGCGGTGCCCTGGCGGGTCAGCAGGTGGTCCGCTTTGTCCAGCGCCATCAGGGACTTGGGGTAGCGGGCCAGGGAGAAAATGTTCTGGGCGTTGTCGATGCCGACGGTGACGTCGATAGGCGAGTGCACGACAAGCAAGGGCTTGCGCAGCTTCGGCAGGTACTCCTCCGGGTTGGTCTCAGCCAGATCCTCGAGGAACTCGCGCGAGATGGTCAGCTCCCGTCCGCCGAGCACCACGCCGACGGAGCCATTCGCATCAGCCTCACCGATGGCGTGGGCGTAGTGCAGCACGGAGTGTGCCGGGTCGAACGGCGCGCCGACGGTGGCCACAGCCTTGATCACCTTCTTCAGCTCGGGGCGGGTGGCGGCCTTCAGAGTGGCGGCGCCGCCGAGCGAGTGGCCCATGAGCAGCTGCGGGGCCTTGTAGTTCTCCTCGAGCCACAGGGCAGCGGCGACGATGTCGTCCACGTTCTCGGAAAACGAGGTGTCCTGGAACTCGCCCTCGGACTGGCCCAGGCCCGGGAAGTCGAAGCGCAGGGTGGCAATGCCGTGCTCGGTGAGCCGCTTGGCAATGCGGGATGCACCGGGCGTGTGGCGGGAGCCGGCGAAGCAGTGGGCGAAAATGGCGTAGGCCTGCGCGGGTCCGTCGGGGCGGTCGATGGTCGCAGCCATCATGTGGCCCTTGGACGACGGGACTTTCACGTTCATAGACAGCATGGGTAGCCGTTTCCTCCTGCGGCTCGGCGGTTCAACGCAACGGTTACTTTCGCTGCAAGACTAATCGTCGCACCAACTGTTTGGCACGTTGGCGTTATTCTTAGCCCTTATGGGCAAGTTTGACTGGTTCTGGAAGGCCATGGGCTCCACCACGGAGCGCAACAACAAGAAGTCGAAAGCCGTTGTCGCCAACGCGCACGGGTTAATCGAGGAGCTTTCGCTTCTCGACGATGCTTCGCTCGCCTCCGCAGTCGCCTCCACCGTGCGCGACGGGGCCATCGCCGACAAGCCGCGCTTTCTCGCCGGGCTGTCCGTCGCCTCCCAGCGCACCCTGGGCATGACGCCGTTCGAGGTGCAGAATCAGGCCGTGCTGCGCCTTTTAGAGGGCGACGTGATCCAGATGGCCACCGGCGAGGGCAAAACGCTCGTCGGCGCGATGGCCGCCACCGGGTTCGCGCTGCAGGGCAAGCGCGTCCATCTGATCACGGTGAATAACTACCTGGCCGCGCGAGATGCGGAGTGGATGCGCCCGCTCGTGGAGTTCTTCGGGTTGACGGTGGCGGCGGTCACGGAGTCGTCGACACGCAAAGAGCGCGTCACGGCGTACCGCAGCGACGTGATCTACGCGCCGGTGACCGAAATCGGCTTCGACCACTTGCGCGACAACCAGATCACCTCCCGCGAGCAGACCGTGCAGCCGCCTGCAGACGTCGCGCTCGTCGACGAGGCCGACAGCGTGCTTGTGGACGAAGCACTCGTGCCGCTCGTCCTCGCCGGTTCGGAAGGATCGAAGCAGGCCACCGGCCAGATCACCGAGGCCGTCTCCCACCTGGATGAAGAAAACGACTACACCATCGACGCAGACGGGCGAAACGCCTTCCTCACCGATGACGGGGCGAAGAAGGTGGAGCGCCTGCTGGGGATTGACTCGCTGTACTCCGACGAGCACATCGGCACCACTCTCGTTCGCGTGAACCTGGCGCTGCACGCGAAGGCGCTGCTGATCCGGGACGTGCACTACATCGTCGACGACGGCAAGGTCGCGCTCGTGGACGCCTCCCGCGGCCGTGTGGCGGAGCTGCAGCGCTGGCCTGACGGCCTGCAGGCCGCGGTGGAATCCAAGGAGGGGCTGGACGTGTCCGAAGGCGGGCGCATCCTGGACTCCATCACCCTGCAGGCGCTTATGCGCCGCTACCCGCTGGTGTGCGGCATGACCGGCACCGCCGTGGAGGCGACCGACCAGCTGCGCAGCTTCTACGGCCTGCACGTGTCTGTGATTGACCGCGCCAACGAGCTGCAGCGTTTCGACGAAGCCGACCGGATCTACGCGACGATGGAGGAGAAGAACTCTGCGATCGTCGACGAGATCGCGCGCATCAACTTCACCGGCCAGCCGGTACTCGTGGGAACCCACGATGTGGCGGAGTCCGAGGCGTTGGCGGAGGCATTGGAGGCCCGCGGCATCGCGGTCAACGTGCTCAACGCGAAAAACGACGCGGAAGAAGCCCGCATTGTCGCGGAGGCCGGCGACGTGGGACGGGTGACCGTCTCCACGCAGATGGCGGGCCGCGGCACCGATATCCGCCTGGGCGGCGCAGATGAGCGCGACCGCGACAAGGTTGCCTCCCTCGGCGGCCTGGCCGTCATCGGCACCGCGCGGCACCGCACCGCCCGCCTGGACAACCAGCTGCGCGGCCGCGCCGGCCGCCAGGGCGATCCCGGATTGAGCGTCTTCTTCGTCTCCCTCGACGACGACATTGTCACCTCCGGCGGCGACGGCGAGCAGTTTTCCGCCCAGCCGGAACCGGACGGCCGCATCACGGGCAACCGCGCGCAGCACTTCATCGAGCACTGCCAGCGCGTCACCGAAGGCCAGCTGCTGGAGATCCACTCGCAGACCTGGAAGTACAACAAGCTGTTGGCGGACCACCGCGACATCCTGGACGAGCGCCGCGCCGCCCTGCTGGACACCGACACCGCCTGGCGCGAGCTGTCGGAGCGTTCCCCGCAACGCGCCGCCGAGCTTTCGCACCTGCCACAGGACGTGCTCGAGCAGGCAGCGCGGGAGATCATGCTGTTCCACCTGGACGCGGAGTGGTCCGAGCACTTGGCCCTGATGGACGACGTCCGCGAGTCCATCCACCTGCGCGCCATCGCCCGCGAAACGCCGATCGACGAATACCACCGCATCGCCGTGCGCGAGTTCAAGGACTTGGCTAACCGCGCGGTCGCCGCGGCGGTGGAAACATTCAACTCGGTGGACATCGACGCCGACGGCGCGCACCTGGCGGATGCAGGGTGGAAGCGTCCGAGCGCGACGTGGACATACATGGTCTCCGATAACCCGTTGGCGGGTTCCGGCAACTCCGTGATTTCCGGAATCGGCAACATTTTCCGCTAGGCATTCTCCGGTAGCCGCCCCTTCGGGCGGGCCGGACGCTATTATGGCGAGAGATCTCAACCACGACTCGAAAGTCAGGAGTTACCCATGAGCGACAACACGCCGCAGAACCAGGTCGAAACCACCTCGGTATTCCGCGCAGACCTGCTCAAGGAGATGGAGTCCGGAGCTGCGACGTCTGCGGACACCGCCGCCGGTGCGGACCAGCTGTCGGATGGGGAGGCGCTCCTTGTAGTCAAGCGCGGCCCGAACGCCGGTGCGCGCTTCCTGCTGGACCAGGATTCCACCACCGCAGGCCGCCACCCGGAGGCGGACATCTTCCTCGACGACGTGACCGTGTCTCGTCGTCACGCAGAGTTCCGCCGCAACGACGGCGGCTACGAAGTCGTGGACGTGGGCTCGCTCAACGGCACTTACGTCAACCGCGAGCCGCGCAACTCCCAGGAGCTGACCAACGGCGACGAAATCCAGATTGGTAAATTCCGTCTGGTCTTCATCACCGCCGGCAACTAGTTAGAGAAGAGTTCGATCACGTGAGCGCAATCCGTCAGACGGCACCTGCCGCTACCCCCGCGAAGCCGGCAAAGGCCGCCAAGGCAACCAAGACCGCGAAGACGATGTCCATCGGCGTGGTACTTGAACGTCTGCGCACCGAGTTTCCGGACGTGACCGTCTCCAAGATCCGCTTCCTCGAGTCCGAAGGGCTCATCACGCCGCAGCGCACCGCCTCCGGCTACCGCCGCTTCACCGAGGAAGACGTGGAGCGTTTGCGCTACATCCTGGTCACGCAGCGAGACAACTACCTGCCGCTGAAGGTCATCCGCGAACAACTCGAGGCGATGGATTCGGGTCACGTCACCGCGATCCTTTCCGCGGGCGAGTCCGAGCCGATGATCTCCCCGGAGAACTTCCGTGCGCCGGCTGCGACGCAGCTGACCGACACGGACGTGGCGGAGCAGGCCCAGGCCGATCCGTCCACCGTGGAGGAGTACATCAAGGTCGGCCTGATCACCCCGGATGCTGCCGGGCTGTTCACGGCCGACGACGTTCGCACCGTCACCACCGCGCTGTCGCTGTCCGAGTTCGGCTTCGACGCCCGCCACCTGAAAACGCTGCGCACGGCGGCTGCCCGCCAGGCAGACATGATTAACCAGGTCGCGGAGCCGGTGTCCAAATCAGGCAAGGTCACCGCGAAGCAGAAGGCTGAGGAGATCGGCCAGCAGATGTCCGCGCTGGTGGTGTCCCTGCACGCGTCGCTGGTGAAAAACGAGCTGCGCAAGCAGCTGGGGAGCTAATGGAGGCCGTCAACCTCATCGGGGTGTTCCCGGTCGGCCCGGAAGATTTTCTGTGCGCGTTACTCCAGCGTCCCACGAACGGGCGGTGCATCCCCGTGTGGCTGCCGCCGATGGAGGGCGCTGAGCTGGCAGCCCGCCTGGACGGGTGGGCCCCGAACCGCCCGCGTCCCGTCGACGCGATGGCCGAGATCATCCGAACGTCTACTAGCGGTGCCGAGGCGCTCGAGCTGTCCAGCTACGTCGACGGCACGTTCATGGCCACACTGACGCTCTACGGCGGCACCGAGATTGATCTGCGTGCCTCGGATGCGCTGCTTCTAGCCAGCGAGTTGGACATGGAGCTGACTGTCGACGACACGGTCGCCACCCAGGCTTCAGTATTTTTGTCGCAGGAGGATGCCGAGCGCTACCTGCAGGCGGAGATCGAAGTTGAGGGCTTCACCGATGAGCCCGCATCCGCCAGCGGCGACGCCCAAGCGGACGCCGATTTCGAGGCGTTGATGCGCAGCCTCGGCGTGGAGGACTCGGATTTAGGGGAGGGCACCCCCGAAGAGGAGTAAAACCCTCAAGTATTCCTTGAGAGTTTCGGCGTGTTACGCATGTGACTATTGACCAGCTGCGTATGCTTACCCTTTAATAGTCATTAGGCTTCGAGCTAACTTTCATGGGAGTAATTACGTGAGCATCAACGAGGGAAATCAGGACGGCCTGTTCGACGCTGTGCAGGAGTCGCTTTTTGACGTCGGCCCGTCCGACGAGGTCGGCTACCGCGTGCCAATCGCCTGCCAGGTCGCCGGCATCACCTACCGCCAGCTCGACTACTGGGCACGCACCGGCCTGGTGCGCCCCTCCATTCGCGGCGCCAAGGGCTCCGGCTCCCAGCGTCTGTACTCGTTCAAGGACATCCTTGTTCTGAAGATTGTCAAGGGCCTGCTCGACACCGGCATCTCGCTGCAGAACATCCGCCTCGCAGTGGATAAGCTGCGCGACCGCGGTGTCTCCGACATCGCCGAGATCACCCTCGTCTCGGACGGCGTGACCGTCTACGAGTGCCGCTCCAACGAGGAGATCATCGACCTCCTCGGCGGCGGGCAGGGCGTGTTCGGCATCGCCGTGCCGCAGATCATGAAGGAACTGACCGGCACCATCTCCGCGTTCCCGTCGGAGCGCGTGATCGACGACGGTGCAGACAACGTCATCGGCTTCGACGAGCTGGCGGACCGCCGCCGTCGCAAGACCTCCTAAGAGGCCGCCTAACAGGCACATACCTTCAAGGCCCGGGCTGGGATCACTCCCACCAGCCCGGGCCTTCTTCTGTGCTCCCGCCCCACAAACCCTGGGAGGCAGAGCCTGGGTTCGCTCGATTTACACACGCTCCCAGGGTGTGCCTCCCAGGGGCTGTGACGCAGGGCAGCTGGGGGAGCCGGGAACTTACAGGCCGGACGCCTGCTTCACGGCACCCTCGATGGCGTCGGCCTGCGCAGCGTCGACGGCCTTGGCGGAAAGGGCCTCGACCGCCTGGTCCGCCTCACCCTCGCCGACGCGGACAACGGTGATCTCCACCTTCTCGCCGGCGGCACCGCGAACTGCATCTTCGAAGGCCTTGTCGTCGCCGGCATCTGCCGTGCCAGTGGTGACCAGGACGATGCGGGTTTTCGCGTCCCCTGTGCCATAGGCTCCCGCGGCGGCCTCGACCGCCTGGCGGGTCTGGGGCACACCGCCGGTAAGGAAGCGGCGCACTGCCACGGCGACGGAGTCGGCATCGGGGGAGACCGTGATGTTCTGGCGGTAGCCCACCGCAACACCCGGGTTCAGTGGGGAGGAGTAGTTCCATAGGCCGACCTGCTTGCCCTGGGCGCCGAGCTCGAGCGCGGTGTTCGCGATTGCGTCCTTTGCCGGCTGGATGTACGGGCTCATCGCGTCGGAGGTGTCCAAGAGGAACAGGGTGTTCTCGGGTTGCAGGGCGGCGGCGTTGGAACCGGCGTTGGAACCGGCTTCGTCCGCCGCCTTGTCCGCATCGGCGGCGTTTTGGGCGTCGCCGTCCTCCTTCGCGTCCGCGGTGATGGCCTCGCCGCCAGCGGGCAGGGCTGCGGCCCAGACCAGGTCGGAGACAGCCGGCTGGTCCTTAGCGGAGCCATCGAAGTGCTCGGTGGCGAAGCGGGCGAAGTCCTGGCCGGCGCGGGCCTGGTTCTCGTCGACCTTGTCGTTCTGGTTGAGCGGGAACGCGGTGTAGACAGCGTCAGCGCCGACCGGGGTGAACTTCAGGCCCTCCGGCACGGCGTCCTCGGCGGTGGCGAGGTATTCGCCGGCGTCGGCGTTGAGCTCTGCTGCGCTGCCGATGCGCTGGTCAGTCAGTGCCTGCACGGCGTCGTTGTCGTTGCCAGCCACCTGAGACGCCACCAGCGCCGAGGCGGCGGACTCCTCGGACACGGCGAAGCGGAGCTTGTCCGCAGTCAGGTCTTCGAGCTTGACCTCGTCCTTGCCTGCCACGCCGACGGCTTCGCTGTACGCGGGCTGCGCATCAGACACGGCGGGGGTGCGACCGGCGCTTTCCAGCGACTGGTGCGTCACCGCCGTGTTCGGCGCGACAAAGACAGCGGCATCTGCGACGGAATCCACCAGCTGGGGCTTCACGCAGTAGTCGCGGACGACGGGGGAGGACGCACCGTAGGCGTCGACAAGCGATTGCCCCGCCCCCTGGTCGGAGGTCGCAACAGGAAGCACCAGCTCGCCCGCAACGCAGTCCTCCGGCTGCGCCTCAGTGCTGCCGGCGTCATCACCGCGCGTAGACAACCACCAGATAACGGCCGCTGCGATCAGGGCCAGCACCACCAGTAAGGCGATGAGCTCTCCGGACAGCCTGTAGTTGTTTTTGCCGCTTGCGTGCTTCGCCACCGGAATCGCCGCCTTTTATCGATCGAACGAGTGAAAATCGTCTTCGAGTCTAGCCGTCATAGGCGGCGTCGATGACCGCGACAAGCCGCTGGCGCAGCGGTTGTGCGCGGCGGCTGAGCTCGCGCTGGCGGGCGACGTACTCGGCCTTGCCCTCAGGCGTTTCCACGGCCACAACACCGAAGCCCAAACCCCGGCAGTCGTACGGGGAGGCCTCCATGTCCAGCCTGCGGGCGTCGGCGGCGAGCTCGAAACAATCCATGAGCAGCTCGCCTGGAACTAAAGGCCCGAGCTTCATCGCCCACTTGTACAGGTCCATGCTCACGTGCACGCATCCTGCCTGGTCGTTGTCCGCCTGCCCCTCCCGGGTGAGCACGGTGAGGTTCAGCGGCCGCGCTGCGGGGGTGAAAAAGCGGAAGGCGTCGAAATGGGTGCACTTCACGTTGTGCGACTCGACCACCTCGTTCGTGCCCTCAGCCCCGAGCCGCAACGGCAGGCTGTGGCGCGGGTTGTCGGTGCGGTACACCATTGCCCATTCATGCATGCCGAAGCAGTCGAAGTGGGCATCACGCTTATCGACGGACCGAAGGATCGCCGCCGCCTCCTCCACGTCGTGGCGGCGGTGGGTGAGAAACCTTTGGACATCGAGAAGCACGGTGTCTTCGTCGCAGACGTAATCGCGCCAACCGGCGTGGGGGAGCGAGGCGGCGTTTTCCAGCGCGACACCGATACCCGGGTGCCAACGCTTCAGGTGGGCGGGGCGCTGCGGGTAATAGTCGAAGAGGAAGTCCCACACGGGGTGGTACTGGCCGCGCGCCCGGCGCGCCACCCTGGGTGCGGTCCACCGCTCGGCGCGGGCGGCGTGGGACTTCATGCGCGGCAGGTATTCCTCGGGCGCGAGCACCTGCATTATTCGCCCTCGTGCGTCCAGTCGGAGACCGTGCCCACGTATTCCTCGATGAGGTCCTCCAAGGCGACCACGCCGACAAGCATGCCGTTGTCGTGCACCTCCGCCATGTGCGCGGAGCGGCGGTGGAGCTGGGCGAGGGCGTCGTCCATGGATTGGGTGGCCTCGACAGTGCTCAGCGGGCGGATGCGCTTGAGCGAGACCCGCGGGTCTCCCTGCGGGAATTCCATGAGGTCGAGGATGTCCTTGACGTGGACGTAGCCCGCCAGCGAGCTGGCGTCGATGCGGACGGGGAAGCGGGAATAGCCGGTGTCCTGCACCGCCTGTTCGATGACGGAGAGGCGGATGCCGCGTGGGTCGTACGGGATGGTGGTGACCTGCGCTAGGGGGATCATGGCTTCCTTCAGTTGGCGGGAATCCTGGCGCAACGCCTTGGCCAGGCGCACCGTTTCCTCGGCATCAAGGAGGCCCTCCTCGCGTGACTCCTGAATCATGGAGGCCAGCTGCTCCTGATCCACGGTGGACTCCAGCTCGTCGCGCTGCTCTATGCCGAACAGCATCAGTGTCTTGCGCGCGACCCAGTTGAGGAACTCCAGCACAGGGCGCGTGAGCTTCATCCACAGCGTCATCACCGGCGTCAGCCACATGGCCATGCTCTCCGGGCCCGCAATGGCCAAGTTTTTCGGCACCATCTCGCCAAACAGGATGTGCAAAAACGAAATGATAAGCAGGGCGATGATGAAGGAGACCGGGTGCAGCAGGTCAGCGGGCATGCCCAGGGCCATAAACGGAGCCTCGATGTAGGAGGCGATGGCGGGCTCGGCCACCTTGCCCAGAATCAGCGACGCCACGGTGATGCCGAACTGCGCGCCGGCGAGGTAGATCGAGAGGTGCTCGGTAGCGTAGAGCACGCCCTCAGCCTTGGTTTTGCCCTGCGCGACCAGGGACTCCAGGCGATCCTTTCGCGAAGAGACAAGGGCGAACTCGGTGGCCACGAAAAACGCGTTGACGGCGAGCAGCGCGACGATTAGTAGGACGGCTAGCCAGATACTCACTTGGCGTCCACCGCCTCTCCGGCTTCTTGGTCTGGAGGAATTGGTCGCAGCAGTGCGCGGTCGATGCGGCGGCCGTCCATTTCGGAGACCTGCGCGAGCCAGTTGCCGGCGCCGCCGGACTGCAGCTCCTCCTTGAAGTTCGCCGCGGAGGCGGTGCGCAGCACAACCTCGTCACCGAGCTCGGGGATGCGCCCCAACGTGGCCATAATCAGCCCACCGAGCGTTTCGTAGGGGCCGTCCACGGCTGCGAAACCGGTGCGTTCCTCCAACTCGTCCAAGCGCACCAATCCCGCGACCTCCCAGGACGTGCCGAAGCGGGTGAAGTCCTTTTCGCTTTCTTGGTCGTCGTACTCGTCGTAGACCTCGCCAAGGATTTCCTCGACGAGGTCCTCGATGGTCACCAGTCCCTGGGTACCGCCGTACTCGTCGGCCACTAGCACCACCTGGGATCCGGCGGAGCGGACGCGGTTGAGCACGGAGTCGCCGTCGAGCGTGCCCGGCACGAACGGCACACGACGGGCAAGGGAGTCCAGCTTCGTTGTGGAGCGCAACTCGTGCGGGACCGAAAAGGCGTCTTTGATGTGGACCACGCCGAGGGTGTCGTCCAAGTCCCCGCGGCGCACCGGGAAGCGGGAGTGACCGGTTTCGCGCGCGAGGGTGACCAGGTCCGCGACCGTCTCGTCGGCATCCAAGGAGTCGATGGTGGAGCGCGGCGTCATCACCTCTTCAGCGGTGGTCTCGCCGAAGCGAAGCGAGCGGTCGATCACCGCCGCTGTCGCCGCGTCCAGGCCTCCCGCCTCAGCGGAGTTGCGCACCATCGCCCCCAACTCTTGGGAGGAACGGGCGGAGGCGAGCTCGTCGGCAGGCTCGATGCCCATCCTGCGCACGACCCAGTTCGCGGCGGTGTTGAGGAACAGGATGAACGGCTTGGTTGCCGTGTTGAAGTAGTGCACCGGGCGCACCACGGCGCGGGCCGTGTTCAGCGGGTCCGTGATAGCGACGTTTTTCGGCACCAACTCGCCGAAGACCATGGACAAAAACGTCGCCACAACCAGCGCGAGGACGAGTGCCACGGTGGTGGACGCGTTCTCGGAAAGGCCGACGAGCTCCAGCGCTGGAGTAAAGAACTTGCCCAGCACCGGCTCCGCCAGGAAACCGGCGGCGAGGGTGGTCACCGTGATGCCTAACTGCGCGCCGGAAAGGACGAACGAGAGGTTTGCATGGTCGCGCGCAATCGCACGCGCCGTGCCGTCGCCGCGCTCTTTGACGTGAGTCTCAATCGTGGACCGCTCCAGGCCGGTCATGGCAAATTCGATTGCGACGAAAAGCCCGGTGGACGCCGTGAGCACCACGAACGCCAACAGCGCGAGGATGGATAAGAATATGTCCATGGATGGTGGTCTGTGCCTTAGCGGCCGTTGCTCCTTCGACTTCGGTCTGAGCGGCGAGCGCGACTGCGGGTGTTCCCGCCGCCGCGGTTAGCGTTGCGGCTCCGGTTGCCGGAGGCAGCGGGCTTCTTGGGCCGCCGGGGCTGGCCCGGCGGAGGAAGTGGCGCGCCTTCCGGTTTGCGTGCACCGGTGATTGTAACCAAGGATTCCGACAGCGGAGACACCCGAACCTCGGGCGCGTTGACGCCAGCCTTGCGCAAAAGCTGCGCAACTTCCTTGGCTTGGTCGTCCATCACGAGTGTGACCACGGTGCCGGACGTGCCCGCGCGCGCCGTGCGGCCGGCTCGGTGCAGGTAGGCCTTGTGCTCCGCGGGCGGGTCAACGTGCACGACCAGGGAGACGTCGTCGACATCGATGCCGCGCGCGGCTATGTCTGTTGCAACTAATACCGGGGTGGAGCCGTCGGCGAAGCCCTCCAGTGCGCGGGTGCGCGCACCCTGGCCCTTGTCGCCGTGCAGGCCCTGGGCGTGGATGCCAGCGCGGCGCAGTTTCTTCACCTGGCGGTCCACACCGTGCTTCGTGCGCATAAACATGATCGTCTTGCCCTCGCGCGCGGCGATCTGCAGGGCGATCTCGTTGCGCTCCTCGCGGCCGCCCACCAGGAGGCGGTAGTGGTCCATCGTGTCCACCGCGGCCTGCACCGGGGCGGTGGAGTGGGTCACGGGATCGTGCATGTAGCGGGTGATGAGCTTTTCCACGTCCCCGTCGAGGGTGGCGGAAAACAGCAGGCGCTGGCCGTCTTTCGGGGTGCGGTCCAAAAGCTTGCGCACCTGCGGCAAAAAGCCCATGTCCGCCATTTGGTCCGCCTCGTCGAGCGCGGTGATCTCCACTGCGTCGAAGAAGAGCTTCTTCTGGTTGATCAGGTCCTCGGCCCGGCCGGGGGTAGCCACAAGCAGGTCCACCGGAGAGGCCAGGGAGCGGATGTGGTGGTTGATGTTCACCCCGCCCACGACGTCGAGCACGCGCAGACCCAGCGCGGCCGCCGGGTCGTCCAGGCGCTCGCGGATCTGGGCGGCAAGTTCACGCGTCGGAGCCAGCACCAGCCCGCGAGGGTGGCCCGGGGTGCTCGGCTTGCCGGCGAGGCGCGCCAGCATGGGCAGGCCGAATGTGAAGGTCTTGCCGGAGCCCGTCGGCCCGCGGCCGAGCACGTCCTGACCGGCGAGCGCGTCGGGAATCGCCGCCTTCTGGATGGGGAAGGGCTCGGTGATGCCCTGTTTGCTCAAGACGTTGACAATGGCCCGGGGCAAACCGAGGTCGGCGAAAGTAGTCATTCGGTGCAGTCTACGCGGTCAGGGGTACCGGGAAAAGCCGAGCTAGTAGCTCAGTTCCTCTCGCTCGCCGGACCAGGTGGTGTGGAACGTGCCCTCCGCGTCCACGCGCTTGTACGTGTGGGCGCCGAAGAAGTCGCGCTGGCCCTGAATCAGGGCAGCCGGCAGGCGCTTGGTGCGCAGCGAGTCGTAGTAGGACAGCGAGGACGCGAACACCGGCACAGGAAGGCCCAGCTGGGTCGCGGTGACGACCACGCGGCGCCAGGAATCCACCAGCCCCTTTTCCAGCTCGCCCTTGAAATACGGGTCCATCAGCAGCGACGGCAGCTCCGGGTCTTTCTCGTAGGCCTCGGTGATGCGGTCCAGGAACTTCGCGCGGATGATGCAGCCGCCGCGCCAAATACGCGCCAGATCACCCGGCTTGATGTCCCAGTTGTGTTCCTGGGAGCCGGCGTTGATCTCGTCGAAGCCCTGCGCGTACGCCACCAGCTTGGAGGCGTAGAGCGCGCGTCGCACGTCCTCAATGAACGATTGCTTATCGACGCCTACGGTGTCCAACGTCGTCGTCTCACCCGCCGGCAAACCGACCTCCTGGGCCGCTTCGCGCTGCGCAAGGGCAGAAGACAACGCGCGGGCGAAGACGGCCTCGCCGATGGCAGTGGTGGGCACGCCGAGGTCCAGGGCCTCCTTGACCGTCCAGCGGCCGGTGCCCTTCTGGCCGGCCGCGTCCACGATGATGTCGATGAATGGCTTGCCGGTCCGCGCGTCCACCTGGCGCAGCACCTCAGCGGTGATTTCGATGAGGTAGGAATCCAGGTCGCCCTTATTCCACTCCGTGAAGATGTCGGCGATCTCTGCGGGCTCAAGGCCCGCCGCATAACGCAGTAGGTGGTAGGCCTCACCGATGACCTGCATGTCGGCGTACTCGATGCCGTTGTGCACCATCTTGACAAAGTGCCCGGCGCCGTCGGGTCCGATGTGGGTCACGCACGGGGTGCCGTCCACCTTCGCGGAAATGTCCTCCAACAGCGGCCCGAGGGTCTCCCAGGACTCCGCCGGACCACCGGGCATGATGGACGGCCCGCGCAGCGCGCCCTCCTCGCCGCCGGAGATGCCGGCGCCGACGAAGTGGCGGCCGGCAGCGGCGACCTCGCGTTCGCGGCGGATGGTGTCGGTGAACAGGGCATTGCCGCCGTCGATAATGATGTCGCCCTCATCCATCGCCTCAACGAGCTGGGCGATCACCGCATCCGTGGCGTCGCCGGCCTGGACCATGATCACGGCCTTGCGCGGGCGCTGGAGCGACGCGACAAACTCCTCGATCGTCTCCGCGGGAATGAAGTCGCCCTCGTGGCCGAACTTGTCGATCACCGCACGGGTCTTTTCCGGGGAGCGGTTGAAAATAGCCACCGTGTGGCCCTTGGAGGCGAAGTTGCGGGCGAGGTTGGAACCCATCACCGCCATACCGACGACACCGATTTGAGCAAGCTTGTCACCGTTGCGTGTAGCAGTCATACGCCGGATTCTACGCGGGGCGCATCCGCTCGCGCCCGTATGATTGGCCGCCATGGACATGGAGAAGAATCTGCGCCTGTACCAAGAGGTCATCGAGGTTCCGCTGAGCAGCGAAGAGCTCGAGTACATCAACTCCGCCGAGTTCGACTTCGCCCAGACCCTCGGGCTGAAGCTGACCTATTGCTCCAAAGACCGCCTAGAAGGCGAACTCAAGGTGGAACAGCGCCACCTGCAGCCCACCGGCATCGTCAACGGCGGGCTGTACTGCGTGATCGGGGAGACGTTGGCCTCTATCGCGGCGGTGGCCGCGAGCGGAAAGCCCGCGGTGGGGATGAGCAACTACACCGACCTACTCGGCAGCGTGCGGGGCGGCCAGACGATTCGTGCGGTGGCCGAGCCCGTGCACGTCGGTAAGCGAACGCATCTTTGGCGAGTGGAGATGACAGCCGACGGCAAACTGGCCGCCGTGACCAACCTGAAGCTGATGGTGCTAGAGGTCTAGCTACAGCCAGTTGTTCTTGCGGAACCACCACCAGATCGCAGTGATCGCCGCGAACATGACCAGCAGCGCGACCGGGTAGCCATAGCGCCAGCCCAGCTCCGGCATGACTTCGAAGTTCATGCCGTAGATACCGGCGATCAGCGTCGGCACGGCAGCCATCCCGACCACCGCAGAGATCGTGCGCATGTCCGAGTTCTGCTGCATGGTGATCTTTGCTACCGACGCATCAAGCAGCGACGTCAGACGCTCGTCGAAGCCGGACAGGCGGTCGCTGACGATCGTGGAGTTGTCCTGCACGTCACGGAAGTAGGTGCGCAGGACCTTTCGCATGAAGTCCTTGTTGTTGGTCAAGCCATTGCGCAAGGCAGGAGCGAGTGGATCGATGGCGTGGCGCATCTCCAAAATCTCACGCTTGTAGGTGTAGATCTTGTCGATGTTGATGTCCCGGCGCGGCGTGAACACCTCATTTTCCAGCTCGTCCACGTCGTTTTCCAACAGGTCGGTGACCTTGAGGTAGTTGTCCACCAAGTAGTCCGACACCGCCCAAGCGACGGCGGTGGGGCCGAGCACGGCCAGATCCTCCTCGTCCTCGATCTTCGGGGTCAGATCCGGCAGGTGCGCGCCGTGGCGAATGGTGATGGCGAATTTCTCGCTGACAATCATCTGCACCTCGCCGGTGGAAATGATCTCGCGGGCGTCCGCGACCTCTTCATCGTCGCGGTAGGACACCGAACGCACGACCATGAACAGCTGCTCGTCGTGGCGCTCGATCTTCGGGCGCTGGTGAGCGTCCACAACGTCGTCGACCACGAGGTCTTCGATGTCGAAGATCTCCGCGATCTTTTCCATCTGCTCCGTAGACGGCTCTTTCAGGCTGAGCCACACGAAGGCATTCTCGTAGCGCTCCACAACCTCCAGCGCATGCGCCATACGCACATTGCCTGGCTGGCGTTTGCCGTCCACGAACACGCGGCAGAAGTCGATCTGGCGTTCAAGGGGGACCGGAATGCTGCGCGTGGGGGGCTGTACCTTCTTTGGACGTTGCCCCGGCATTGGGATACGAGGCGGCATAGCTTCAAGCCCCCTTTCACTGGTACGAGGGGCTCGAGGCTCGAAGCATTCACCCCTGTGCGGCGGGAGAGCGCGCTGCGGGCGCGCCAGACAACTTAGGTGATATTACGCGCTAACGGGCGGTTGTCTAACGGGGGTGCAAAACTGCGTAGCCCCGTTTCAGACAACCGCCCTCAATGCGAGTTAGCGCCTGCTAAGAACCTGGCTAGAACACGTTCAGACCGCGACTGCGGAAGATCTCGCGGACGTGTTCGACGGATTCCGGCGACGGGGGAGTAACCCCTTTGAGCTCGTAGTCCATGCCAATGCGGTTCCATTTGTCCTCGCCCATGTTGTGGAAGGGGAGGACCTCAACGCGCTCCACGGTGCCTTTCCAGCGTGCGACGATGTCGGCCACGGCCTGCACATTGTCCTCGCTGTCCGTCAGGCCGGGCACGACCACGAATCGGATCCACACCGGTTTGCCCTTTTCGTGCAGCCGGTCGCCGAAGTCGATAGTCGGCTGCAGCTGGCGCGCGGTGACGTTTTCGTACGTGTCGGGCAGACCCGACTTCACGTCCAGCAAGAACAGGTCGATGTTGTCCAGGTCCTCGTCCGTCAGGCGGGAGCCGAGGAATCCGGAGGTGTCGATCGTGGTGTGCACGCCAGCGTCGTGGACTGCCTTGAGCAGGCGACGAGTGAACGCGATCTGGAACAGCGGTTCACCGCCAGAGAGGGTCAGTCCGCCACCGGAGGCGTTGAACACCGGCTTGTAGCGAAGCACGCGGCGCACGACATCGTCGATCTGCTCGAGCGTGCCGTCCTTCATTTCCATCGTGTCCGGGTTGTGGCAGTACTTGCACCGCAGCGGGCAACCGGACAAGAAGATGGTCATCCGGGTGCCGGGGCCGTCGACAGCTGTGACCAGCTCCCACGAGTGGATGAGTCCGATTTCGCCTGTGCGGCGGGCCTCAAACAGCTCGGGGCGGGTGATCTCAAGGTCGTCGGTGGACAGTCCGCCTAAACCGGCAGCGACGCCGCGCACGCGCTCGCCCTGTTCGGGCGCAAGCGTGACGACGCCGCTAGTTCCGTCCTGCGCCATATATTAAGCGCCCTTGTGGAAGGTACGGGAGATGACGTCGCGCTGCTGCTCCTTCGTCAGCTTGACGAAGTTGACGGCGTAGCCGGAGACGCGAACGGTGAGGTTCGGGTAGTTCTCCGGGTGCTCCATTGCGTCCTCCAGCGTGGACTCGTCCAGCACGTTGATGTTCGCGTGGTACAGGCCGGAGTCCATGTTGTTAGCGGAGCGGGAAGCCTTCATGGAAGCGAGGCGCTCGTCGAAAGTAGGGGTGGTCATGATGTTTTCTCCTTCAGAGTGGAAAGGTGGATGGGGAAGTCTGAGTTAGGCGGGGTTGATGACCGTGTCGGCGTTGTCCATGATGAAGCCAGCATCCAGAACACCGACCAGGTTGGTCACCTGCTCGTCCTTGTTGCGGCCCAAGCCCGTCGGAGTGATCGTGTTGGTCAGCGAGATGCCGTCCAGCGCGTCGTTGTAGTCGAGCTTGCCCACGGAGAGCATGGACGCGACCATGCCGTGGTTGTCCGCGCCGTTCTCCGGGTTAGCGCCCGGTGCGAACGGGGTACCAGCCTTGTGGCCGGAGGGGAACGAACCGGTTGCCTTGCCGTAGACCACGTTGGAGGTGATGGTCAGCACCGACTGGGTCGGGATGGCGTCGCGGTACAGCGGGATCGCCTTGATCTTCTGCATCACCGTGTGCACCACCGTGGCGGCGATGTCGTCCGCGCGGTCATCGTCGTTGCCGTAGAACGGGAACTCGCCCTCGGTGACGTAGTCGACGATTAGGCCGGTCTCGTCGCGGACCGGGGTGACCTTCGCGTACTTAATGGCTGACAGGGAGTCTGCCACGATGGACAGGCCGGCAATGCCGCAGCCCATGGTGCGGACAATGTCGGAGTCGTGCAGCGCCATCTCGATGGACTCGTAGGCGTAGCGGTCGTGGCAGTAGTGGATGATGTTCAAAGCCTCGACGTAGGTGCCGACAACCCAGTCAAGCATCTCCTCGTACTTCTGCCAGACCTCGTCGAAGTCCAGCGGACCGTCGCCCTCAATCGGGGTGTGGTCGCCGTCGGTGACCTGCTTACCGGTGACCTCGTCGCGGCCGCCGTTCATGGCGTAGAGCAGGGCCTTCGCGGCGTTGACGCGGGCGCCGAAGAACTGCATCTGCTTGCCCACCTGCATCGGGGACACGCAGCAAGCGATGGCGGCATCGTCGCCCCACTTGTCGCGGATCTGCTTGTCGGACTCGTACTGCAGCGACGAGGTCTCGATGGAGATCGCGGCGCAGAATTCCTTGTAGCCCGCCGGGAGTGCCGGATCCCAGAAGATGGTGATGTTCGGCTCCGGCGCAGGTCCCAGGTTGCGCAGCGTCTGCAGCAGACGGAACGAGGTCTTGGTCACCTGGTGGCGGCCGTCCTCGGAGAAGCCGGCGTCGGTCCAGGTTGCCCAGTACGGGTCGCCGGAGAAGATCTGGTCGTAGTCCTCGGTGCGCAGGAAACGAACGATACGAAGCTTGATCACCAGTGCGTCGATGATCTCCTGAGCCTCGACCTCGGTCAGGGTGCCGTTGGCCAAGTCGCGCTCGAAGTACGCGTCCAGGAAGGGGGAGAGGCGGCCAATGGACATGGCGGCGCCGTCCTGGCTCTTCACGGAGGCGAGGTAGCCGAAGTAGGTCCACTGCACGGCTTCCTTGGCGTTGGTGGCCGGGCGGGAGATGTCGAAGCCGTAGTCCTCGGCCATCTTCTTCAGCTTCTTCAGCGCCTTGATCTGCTCGGCGTGCTCCTCACGGTAGCGGGCCCAGTGCTCGGAGAAGCCCTTCTCCAGGGAAGCGTCCTTCGCCTGCTGCTTCTCCTCGATGAGGAAATCCACACCGTAGAGAGCCACGCGGCGGTAGTCGCCGATAATGCGGCCACGGCCGTAGGCGTCCGGCAGGCCCGTCACGATGTGGGAGGAGCGCGCCGCACGGATGCGCGGGGTGTAGATGTCAAAGACGGCATCGTTGTGGGTCTTGCGGTACTGCGTGAAGATCTTCTTCACGTCCGGGTTGACCTCTTTGCCGGCCTCCTTGATCGCCTGCTCAACCATGCGCCAGCCACCGTTCGGCATCATTGCGCGCTTGGTCGGCGTGTCCGTCTGCAGACCAACAACGACGTCGTCGTCCTCCGAGATGTATCCCGGCTTGAAGGCGTCGATGTCAGCGGGCGTTTCTGTGTCCACGTCGTAGACACGGCGCTCACGCTCGACGGCGAGGTAGTTCTTGTCAAGGTGATCCCAGAGGCGCAGGGTTTTTTCGGTGGCGCCTTCAAGGAACGATGCATCCCCGTCGTACGGGGTGTAGTTGCGCTGGACGAAATCGCGGACGTCGATGCGTTCCATCCACGGGCCCGGCTTGAAGCCGTCCCATGCGCGGTTTTCAAGTTGCGGCTCTGTCGAAACAGTCACAGTTGCACAGTCCTTCGTTAAAGCATTTGAGGATCTCTCGCGGCTGCGCTTGCCCATTTACTTACCCATGTACTTTCAAAGCGCGGGCCGCTCAGGAACCATTGTAAGGGATGATTCGAGGCTAATAGTAATACGATTGGTGTGACGTTGCGCACAGGTGTCATGGGGCAAAAAGCACGAAAGAACCGGCCCGAAGCCTGTGTAGATAGGCTCTGGGCCGGTTCGGATCGGCGTCGGCGAAACGCCAGGGGAGGGCGAAGGGTTACTTCTCGTTCTCCAGCTCAGGTCCCTCGAGCTGCCCCTCGGTCACCGCCAGGTTGTGGCGGGTGCGCGAGAACGCGTTGATGATCCACTCGTTGGCGGCCACAAAACGGTTGCGGGTGCCAGTGAGGAAGGACAGGTGCACGCCCAGCCACATCAGCCAGCCGATGAAGCCGGCGATTTCCACCTTGCCCATCTTCACAACCGCGTTGAAGCGGTTGATGATGGCCATAGAGCCCTTGTCGAAGTACTCGAACGGGTCGCGGTTTTCCGGAGCGACGTCGTGCTCGACCTGCTCCTTGATGATCTTGCCCACGTAAGCGCCGGACTGGATGGCCACCTGCGCAACGCCCGGGAGGCGGTCGCGGTTCATCATGTCGCCGATGATGAACAGGTTCGGCTCATCGCCCACGGACAGGTCGGCGTTGACCGCCACCTTGCCAGCACGGTCGGCCTCGACACCGAGCTGATCGGCGATCTGCTTGCCCAGCGGGGAAGCGGCAACACCGGCGGACCAGATCTTGGTCGGGGTGCTGATGGTGGTCTCCTGCTCGGTCTTCATGTCCTTGTAGGTCACGGAGTCCGCGTCCACGTTGGTCACCATCGCGTTGAGGATGACGGTCACGCCCGCCTTCTCCAGCTCGCGCTGCGCCTTCTTGCCCAGGCGCTTGCCAAACGGCGGCAGGACCTGCGGCGCGCCGTCCAGCAGGTAGATCTTGGCCTGCTCGGTGCTAAAGGAGTAGCGGCCGGAGGTGAATGCGCGGTGCGCCATCTCGGCCACCTGGCCAGCCAGCTCCACACCGGTCGGGCCTGCGCCGACGATGACGAAGGTCAGCTCACGCTCGCGCTCTTCCGGCGTCTGCGCCAGCTCAGCGCGCTCGAAGGCTGCGATGAGGCGGGCGCGGATCTCAAACGCGTGGTCCAACGTCTTCAGACCCGGAGCGTACTGCGCAAAGTGGTCGTTGCCGAAGTAAGACTGGCCGGCGCCTGCGGCGACGATGAGGGAGTCGTAGGAGAAAGTGGTCTCCTTGCCGCCCTCGACGGAGGTGACGGTCTTCGCCTGAGCGTCGACGGTCTCCACAGTGCCGCGAACGACGCGGACGTTCTGTTGGTCGCCGAACATCTGGCGCACGTCGCCGGTGATCTCGCCGGAGGACATCAGGCCGGTTGCCACCTGGTAAAGCAGCGGCGGGAAGAGGTGGTGGTTGGTGTTGTTGATCAGCGTGATGTCGACATCTGCGTCTGCGAGCTCTTTCGCCGCATTCACGCCGCCAAAACCTGCGCCCACGATGACAACGTGGTGGCGACTACCTTCGGGGCGGTACACCTGAGAGGCCATGAGTGATATCTCCTCGGGTTAATGACGATATTAATTGGAACGGCATACATAGTACGCGCCCACCAATAAACTGCGCGGGCAGGCTCCGCCGTGGCACCCCATATCTCAGTGCTGCGCGCACTAGCATTCGAGAAATGGCCGAGAGCACTCCCGCGAACATCCCCGCGCACCTCCAACCAGTTGATGCAGACGCGTGGCCGGGGGTGGCCAATATCCCGAAGCCGAGCAGGTTGCGAACGAGGCTCGCGGAGGCCGGCTTCGCTCGCGCCTGTGCGAAAGCGGGCCTGTCGTTCGAAGGAGACGGCGCAGATATCGCGGTTGAGCGCGCTGAAGTGTTTCAGCGCGTCGCCGCGAGCGGGTGGGTTGGCCTCGCAGAGGGCTACATGGCGGGAGAGTGGTCGGCAGGGGGTTCGCAGCAGCTTGTCGACGTCCTCACGGCCCTCATACGCACCGGCTACTGCCCACGCACCCGCCGCGTGGACGCGGTGCGGCCCGCAACGCCAGGGGAGTTGCCGCCGGATCTGGTTGCTCACTTTTCGGGCGACGGACTCAGCGCGTTCCAGGGGCATTTCGCCACCGGAGTGGCCACCACGCAACGGGTGCGGATGAAGTCTCATACCAAAGGCGCCGGCAGAGGTCGCGAGCCCCGCGATCATTTTGTAGACGTGACGGAAATCGGGGCTCCTATGGAATCTGACAGGGCGGATCTGCAGGACGCGCAAAACCGCAGCGTAGAATCCCTTTTGGAGAGTCTGAACGTGGCCTCCGGCACGCATCTGTTGGAGTATCCGTCCGGAGGCGGCGCATTAGCGTTCGAGGCCGCTGCGCGCGGGGCGACTGTCGACGCCGTGACTCGCGATTCGCGTACGTACGCCGCGATGCGCGAGCGGCTGATTCTCACGGGCACAGACGGATCCGTCACCGTGGACCGTATTGCGGAAGGCCCGGCTGCTGTGGCTAAGCAGCGAAGCGGCGTCTACGACGCGGTCGCGAGCATGGAGGTGTTTGAAACCATGCCGCAACGCCAGCAGAGAAAGTATCTGCTTGCCGTGGACGCGCTGCTTAGTCAGGGCGGGCGAGCAGCCATGCAGACGGTGGTGCGCACGCAGGCGTACAACCGCACGGCGGATCTCGCGCTGGAGTCGCTGCGAGCATATATCTGGCCGGGACTGTATTTTTCAACGGTCACGGAGATTGGCAAGACGGTCGACCGCGAGACCGATCTGCGCGTCGTGGCGCAGACGTCGGCGCCGGAGCACCTCGCGGCATCATTGCGTCTGCAGCGCGTCACGTTCGACGGCAAGCTGCGCGACGCAGCCGCCGACGGTTACGACGCCGTGTTCCGCCGCCTCTGGGTGTGGCAGTTCGCGTTGCGTGAAGCGATGGCACGGCTGGGGATGATCGATCTGGCGCAGATCACGTTCGCGCGAAGAAACAGGAGAGGACGTCGCTAGCGGTAGGCTGGGCCGCCAGAACGTTACTTGACATAATGTACATTATCGGACAGTTATATACGGATAAACAGTAAAAGGGCGCCGCACGCTCCTTGTGCCTGACGCCCTTCCATATACCCCTTTTAACGTAACGTTACGTAAATAAGCCCATCTACTTGGTCATGTTGACGCGGACGTTCACTTCGCCCTCCTCGGCGATTTTCGCGGCGACGAGCTCCGGGGTCTCAACGCCATAGTCCAAGCGGTTGATCGGAATATCGCCGGCGACGATCAGATGGTCGCCCGAACGCGCAACGTCGAACTCGTGCGTGATCTCATTCGTCGTGCCATGGATGGTCAGCTCGCCGGTGAGCTCTACGGTGCCTACGCTGCCGTCTTCCGGCACGGCGGACACATCGGCCGGTTGCGTCACCTTGAACGTGGCCTCCGGGTATTCGTCCGTGTGGAAGATGCGGCGCCGCACCGACGAGTCGCGCTTGTCACTGTCGGACGACAAGTGCTGCATATCAACGGTAATCTCGCCGGCGGACAGCGTGCCATCGGCAATCGTGGCAAAACCTGTGACTGCGCGCGTGGACGCCGATGTGCTGCGACGCTCGCCCGGCAGCACCTCTTCAAACGTGAAGCCGGCGGATGTGACGTTGTCGCCCGGGCGGTTAGTTACCGTCCATTCGCCGTTAAGCTCTGTGGAGGCTGCGGACACGTTGTCGGCGTCGATCCCCTCCGTCTTCACGCCGCCGCCCTTAAACAGGCTCATAAACAGCGGAATCATGGCTAACAACACCGCCGCCACGATGAAAATGGAAACGACAACGATTAAGGTCGTACGCTTCTTTGCGCTGGTTGCCGCGCTGTTTTCCACCTGGAAATCACCTCAGCCTTTCTAGTTGCTGAGCCAATTCTACTAATTCGTCACAAAGCGGTGCCAAATCGTCAGGACCCGCCCCTTCCGCTGCGGCCGTGCGGATATCCTCCGCGGCGCACCGCAGCGCGTACAGGCGATCGCGGTACTCTGCGACCTTGCTGCGGTTGAGGATTACCGCGTCCTCCTCAACGGACGTACCGGCAAGCATAGTGCGCTGTTCGTAGGCGCGCTGCTTGCAGGAGGGGCCGCAGTATTTGCGTTTCCGGCCACGGCCTCGGTTTACCGGGATCTCCTTGCCGCACCAGGCGCATGTGGCTGTCTTCTTGGTCAGGGCACGTAGCTTATCCGTCACGGTTTCCTAGTCTATTACATGTGTCGATTATACGAAAGTGGCCGGGAACAATCCGCACAACTGCATCGTTATACTGGAGCGACTGAAAGACAAACGGGTTGAAAAGGATGGTGAGTGCCATGGCTGATCGAGTTCTTCGCGGAAGCCGCATGGGCGCAGTCAGCTACGAAACGGACCGCGACCACGATCTCGCGCCACGCCGGATGGCAAAGTACCGCACCCCCAACGGTGAAGTGTTCGAGGTGCCGTTTGCAGACGACGCCGAGATTCCCGAGGAGTGGATGTGCAAGAACGGCCAGGTGGGCACCCTCATGGAGGGCGAAGGCGTGGAGTCCAAGCCTGCCAAGCCGCCGCGCACCCACTGGGACATGCTGCGGGAGCGTCGCAGCATCGAGGAGCTCGACGTCTTGCTTGAGGAGCGCCTTGAGCAGCTGCGTAAGCGCCGCCGCACCGCCGCCCGCATTGCGAAGGAACAGCAGCAGGCCAACGAGAGCTAACCCCGTTTCACGACGGTTTAACGCACGTGCCCGCCCCCGCGAAACGAATTCGCGGCGGCGGGCACTCGCCTATTTGTGGCTGTTAATGCTTCCGCTTGCCGTCGAAGCCGAGCGCGTAGAGTGCCTGGCGGACGGTTTCCTCGCCCAAGTGGATCGCGGTGTTGACGCGGCGGGCTGCGTTTGACTGGAGCTTGCCCAGGTTGGCGTTGTCGATCTCGTGCTTGGTCACGGCTCCGAACTCGCCGAGAGCGTTGACAATCTGCTCGGGAGCGTCGGCGGCCTTGTAGCGGACGTCGGAAAGCTTCGAGTGCTCCACAGCGTAAACGAGCTGGCGCACGGTCTCTGAGGTCAGATCCTTGACAAAGGTCGCCTTCTCCGAGACACCCCACTTGGTGACCTCGGCCAGCGATGCGGTGGCGAAGCTGGCGTCCAACTTGGACTCGCCGAGCTTACGGTCCTCAAACGTGATCGGCACCTCGCGGATGTCGAAGCCGAGCTTGTCCACCTTGTGAGCGATCTCCACCTGAAAGATGTATCCCTTGGTAGACAGGGAATCCAAGTCCAACTCCTCCAGCACCTCGCGCTTGAAGGCGCGGTAGCCGGCGGTCATATCGGCCACGTCCGTGCCGAGGGCGAGAGAGACGTACTGGTTGCCCAGCTTGGACAGCAGGAAGCGGTTCTTCGGCCAGTTCACCACTTCCCCGCCCTCGATGTAGCGGGAGCCGATGGCCAAATCCGCGCCGTTATCCAACGCGTCGAGCAGCCTGTGCAGCTCCTCCGGTGCGTGCGAGCCGTCGGCATCCATCTGCACCAGCACCTGGTAGTCGCGCTCCAGGCCCCAGTTGAAGCCGGCGCGGTAGGCGGCCAGCAGGCCGTCCTTGCCGGTGCGGTGCAGCACGTTGACCTCGTCATGGGCGGCGACGAGCTCGTCGGCCTTCGCACCGGTGCCGTCCGGCGAGTTGTCATCAACGACGAGGATGTCCACGGCATCCTTCGTAGCCAGCACGCGCTCGACGATAAGCGGGAGGTTCTCCACCTCGTTGTAGGTCGGAATGATCACCAGGGTCTGGTTGGCCACGGCGCTAGTTCTCCTCGGTTCTACGCTGTTGTTCTCCGGTAGGAGCATACCCGCGCCCACGTCGGCGTGCGGACACGGCTGCGGCAAGCATCAGCGCCGCACCGGCGGCGACCATCAGCCACTCCAAAATCTGCCCGAACCGCACCGCGGGTGTGGTGCTGGTACGCAGCGGGAGCGTCTCCATCAAGTGAGCGGGCTCGAAAATCTCCGTCTGCTGGGACACCTGTCCGTCCGGGTGCACGATCGCCGAGACACCCGAGGTGGCAACGACCACCACTGCCCTGTCGGTTTCAATCGCGCGCATCCGACTCATCGCCAGCTGCTGATACGTCATGTCCGTGAACCCGAAAGTGGCGTTGTTCGTCGGCGTGGACAGGATCTGCGCGCCGCCGCGCACCGCCATGCGGTACGCCTCGTCTTCCGCCACCTCATAGCAGGTGGCAACGCCAACCGGAATTCCGCCCATGTGGACCACACCGTTGTCGCCGCCGGGCTTGAAGTCGCCCGCCAAGTCCACCAGGTCCGAGAAATTGCGGAAGAAATCGCGCATGGGCATGTATTCGCCGAACGGCTGCAGGAAGCGCTTGTCGTGGCGCTCCCCTGGCCCTGTTTCCGGGTCGAAGACCACCATGGTGTTGCGGGCGCCGACATCGTCGCGGGTGAGCGTGCCCACCAGCACTGGCGTATCCACGCCGCGCACCGCCGCACCCACCAGTGCCTCGGCCTGCGTGTCGACGAACGGGTTGACGTCGGAGGCATTTTCCGGCCAGAACACCATGTCCAGCTTGTCGCCGGATTCCTTCGCCTCTTCCGCGAGCCGCAGGGTTTCGTTGACGTGGTTGCTCAGCACCGCCCGGCGCTGCTCATTGAAATCCAGGCCCAAACGCGGAACGTTGCCTTGCACGGCCCCCACGCGGGCCTGATCGACGGTGGAGCTTTCCTTTCCTACACCGATATTGGCGATCAGGCCGGCAGCCAGCGGCAGGATGATGGCGGCAACGGCTGCGCGGCGCGAAGTGGCGTCGAGAAGCGAAACGCACCCAACCGCCACCAGCACGGTGGCGACGGTGACCAGCGCGGGCCCACCCCACGCCGACAATGCTGCGAGCGGGCCGTTGATCTGCCCCCACGTCAGGCGCACCCACGCAAAGCCACCGAAGGGCCACGAGGAACGCACGAACTCGACCGCCAGGTAGACCAGTGGGAACGCGAACGCACCGTAGCGCCAGCGCGTAACCAACACGCCGAACGCGCCGGTCGCCAGCGCGTAGAGCGCCATCGTGATGGCCAGCGCGATGTATGGCATGGCGCCGACAAACTCGCCGACCCACGGCAGCAGGAACAGGTAGCAAAACAGGCCATGCGTGAACCCGATCAGCGCACCGAAGCCTACGGACGGACGCTCCTGCGCCTCCCCTGCCATGCCCAGCGTCACGGTGGCGCGCCTGGGCCACGGCATGAGTGTGAGCCACAGCAGCGCGATGCCGAGCACTGCAGCCCACCAGTGGCCGAGAGGCTCGTACGAGAGGTAAACCAGCCAGCCAGAAACGGCGGCGAGTCCGAAACGGAGAAACGCCGGCATTTAACGCGCCCCGCCGGCGCTGCCGCCGCCACCGTCCGGATCCTGCGGGCGCTCGGGGCTGTCCATGCGGTACCACTGCTCCAGCTCGTCGGCGTCGATGACCGGTTCCTGCGGCTGCGCGCCGCCCTGCTGCTTGAAGGATCCGTAGCTGGTTTGGAACTGCCCCATCGGGGTGGCGTCGTAGACACGCACGCCGAGGTTTTCCACGGCGGTGCGCGCCCGCTTGGTCATGGTCTTGCGGATCAGCGCGCGCGTCGGACCAAACACCAGTGGCAGGCCGATCAGCGAGGTAACGAAGCCGGGGATGACGCTGAGCGTCCAACCGCCGATGAGCAGCGCGGAATCGCCCGCGAGCTTACCCACGCTGGAGCGGCCGTGCGCGGCTTGCAGCAGCGAGTTGCGCAGCGCCATGCTGGCTGCGGCGCCGCCGGCGATCATGAGCACGAAAATCGCCAAAAGCGCCCAGCCAACACCGATGGCTTTGGCCACCAGGAAAAACGCGAGCGCTTCGACGACGAAGTATGCGAGAAGAGGAATCGGCATGGCCACGAGGGTACCTGGCTCAGCGGCTACCTCGGCATGTGCCTCCACACCGGCCTCGGCACCACGCGCATGATGGCTGCGAGGACGGCCAGGCGCCGCGGGATCCACACCGTGGCGCTCTTGCCCCGCGCCGCAGCATCCACCACCGCGTCGCCGACAACGTCCGGGGTCACCGACATCACCGCAGGCTTCATCCCTTCAGTCATGGATCCGATGACGAAGCCCGGTCGCGCCAGGATGAGGCTGAGGCCTGTGCCGTGCAGCCGGTCCATCAGGCCCTGACAAAACGCGTCCAGGCCCGCCTTGGTGGAGCCGTAGACGTAGTTGGCGCGGCGTGCCCGCCACCCGGCGATGGAAGAGAAGGCGAAGATCTCTCCGCGTGCCATCTCGTCGGCAAGTACCGTCAGCATGCTCACCTGCGCGAGGTAGTCCACAGTGGCGATGCGCGCGGCCTCGCGCTCGTCGCGCTCTGCGAGCTCTTGGTCGCCCAGGATGCCAAACGCCACGATCGCGGTGGTCACATCACCCGCCTCGCGCACGACGCGCCGGTGCGAGTCCAGATCAGTGGCGTCGAAGTCGAGCGTGCGCACCGCTGTGGCACCCGCGGCAAGCATCCGCTTCTCGACGTCCGCCAGGCCCCGACTCCCCCTGGCGGCCAACACAACCTCACGGCCCTGGCAGACGCGTGCGGCGATCTCGCCGCCGATGTCGCTGCGCGCCCCGAGCAGCAGCACTGTGCCGCTAGCCATTGGCGCTGCCGAGGTCGCGGCGGGTGTGGTTGAGCGGTTCAATACCGTCAGCGGTCATGCGCACGATGTCCTCGATGCGCATGCCCCACTTGCCTGGCACGTAGATGCCGGGCTCGATGGAAAAGGCCATGCCATCGCGCAGCACCACGTCGGAGCCGGCGATGATGAACGGCTGCTCGTGGCCGGACAGGCCGATGCCGTGGCCCAAGCGGTGCGTGAAGTATTCGCCGTACCCGGCGTCTGCGATGACCTCGCGCGCAGCGGCGTCGAGCTCGCCGGCAGTGATGCCGGGCTTGGCGACAGCGCACGCGGCGTCGAACGCGCGCTCAAGCACCGCGTAGGCTTCCAGGAAGTCGTTCGGCGCCTTGGCAGGCTCTCCCACCACGTGGGTGCGGGTGCAGTCGGACTGGTAGCCGGACGGCAGCGCGCCGCCCAGGTCCACCACCACAGGGTCCCCTTCCTCGAGGACACGGTCGGAGAAGTCGTGGTGCGGGTTGGAACCATTGGGCCCGGAGCCGACGATGACGAACTGCACGTTCGCGTGCTCTTGAAGAATCAGCGCGTGCAGCTCGTCCGCGATCTCGCGCTCCGTGCGTCCAGGCTGGAGCAGTTCGGCGGCGCGCTCGTGCACGCGGTCGATGGCGGCGCCGGCTTCCGCAAGCTCGGTGGCCTCCTCGGCGTCTTTGACCATGAACAGTTCCGCCACCGCGTCGGAGGCAAGCTCGGTTGCAGGCAGTAACGCCTGCAGCGCAAAGACGTGGTCCGCGGTCAGCGACGACCCGAGGCCCACGGTGCCGTCTTCAAGCGCGTCCGCCACCAGCTTGTAGGGGTTTTCCCCGTCGCGCCAGCCAATGACTCCGACGTCTGCGGCGTCCTCCAGTCCCAGCGACTGGATGTCGGTCACCGGTGCCACCACGGTGGTGCCGCCAGGCGCGACCACCAGCGCGGTGAGCCGCTCGTGCGAGGAAGTCCAGGAACCGGTGAGGTAGGCGAACTCGGCGCCGGTGCCGATGACCAGCCCACCCAGACCGCGCTGCTTGACCAACTCGACGGCTTCCTGGCGGCGTGCGGTGTACGTATCAGAGTCGAATGCAGTCATGTGTGCCATGGTAGATCGCTAGCATCGTGGGAGTGTTGCCTGCCCTGAACCGCTCCGTCGCCCGCCTTAGCGCTCCGGGCGGCTACTGCTCGGGCGCGCTCATCGCCCCCGACATCGTGCTCACCTGCGCGCACTTCTTCCGCGAGCGCTCGCATGCTGGGGCGCGGGTGCGTATCGACGGCTCCGTGTTCCCCGTCGACAGCCTCCAACTTCTGACCGGCACGGATGTCGCACTCGCCCGGCTGCCCAAGCGAGTCGATGCCACTCCCCTCGAACTCGGGCCGTCGCCGCGCCTGTTTGCCCGTACGCTCACTCTCGGCTACGGCGGCCAGGCGCGCAGCGTCCAGGCACGGCCGGGTGTCTACCTGGGCACGCTTCCGGTGTCCTGGTCCCGGAAGCGCGTGACGCGGGTGCGTCCGGCCGGAGTGGTCTACGCCAATCCGCCTGCGGTCAAGGGCGACTCCGGCGGCCCTGTGCTGGTCGGGGGAAAGGTCGTTGGCGTGCAATCCCTCATCCTGGATCCGGGCGGCACGAACCTGCGCATCGCCACCGTGTCGCTGTGGCCGCGGGGCCTGGCGCGGTCGCTGCGGGGGCTCTAGTTGCCGATCGCCACCACGCCGCGGCGGATTGCGTCCACAGCCCGGTTGGCGTTGTCCCGGATCTGGTCCGAATAACCGGTCTTTTTGATCTGCTCCAACAAATCGATCACCTGGCGGCACCAGCGCACGAAGTCGCCGGGAGTGAGCTCTGCGCCCGATTCCGCCGCCGCGGCCAGCGCGTAACCCAGTGGTGCTCCTGCGGTCCACTGGTGGATGGACAGGCAGAACCCGGGATCCGGCAGGCGGGTTGCGGGCAGATTGTGGCGCTGTTCGTCGGCAACCAGCTCGCCGTAGATGCGCATCGTCTCGTTCATCGCGTCGGCCATGGCGTCGGTGGCGGCTTCGGGGCTGCCGCCGGTGGCGCGCCGGTTTTCAAAGACCACCATGGAGGCCACACCGGCCAGTTCGGCCGGGTCCAGGTGGTCCCAGATGCCGCGCTTGAGGCACTGCGCGACCAAAAGATCGGAAACGTTGTGGATGCGGGAGAGGCGCTCGCCTTCGTCGGTGACCTGCGGTTCGCCGTCGATAAGCTCAACGTAATCCATCTCCGTGAGCAACCCGATGATGCGCTCAAACGTGCGGCCCAGCGAATCGGTGGAGGTATCCACGCGGCGCTCCAGCTTGGCAAGCGTGCGCTCCTCGCGCACGATTTCCTCGGCGGTGCGCGCCAGAATCTCCCTATCCGCCGCCGGCCAGTCGTGCACCGGGTGGTTGCGGATGGCCTCACGCAGCGCGGTGACCTTCTTGTTCGGCCGCACCCGGGACTTCTCGCGGAGGCGTTTCGGGGCGTTGAAGTGGCCGCGGTGCAGAAGTGACGCAACCTTGCGGGCGTGGCGGCGCGGCTGGTCCTGCATGTGACGCGGCACCTTGATGCGGCCCACAACCAACGGCGGGTTTTTGAACGCGGCGGCGTCGATGCGCCCGGACCAGCCGCGCTCCGTGGTCACCCAGGGGCGCGGGTCGTGCGGCTTGCCCGCGGGTTGCACCACGGCGGCAAGCTCTGGCTTGCGCTTGCTGGGCAGCGCAATGACCTGACCCACCTGCAGCGAGCCGAGGATCTTGATGGTTTCGGTGTGGCGGCTGTCCAGGTGGTCGCGGCGGGCCTGTTTCTCCTCTTCCGACAGATCCCGGCGCAGCTGGGAGTAGTCGACCAGCTCGGCGGCCGCGTCATCGCTCGGCGGAGCGAACGCGGAGATGTCGCGCTCGAGCTTTGAGCGCAGCGAGCGTACCTTCTGCTGTAACCGCTCGATGTCGCGCACCTCGCCGACGACGGAGCGGTCCGTCTGGAACTGGGCGAAGGACTGCTCGATCAGTCGGATGGAATCGTCGAAGCCATTCATGGCCAGCATGTTGATAGCCATGTTGTAGCCGGGCTGAAACTGGGAAATCAGCGGGTACGTGCGTGTGGACGCCAACCCCGCCACCTGGTGCGGGTCCATGGCGGGCGCCCACTGCACCACGGCGTTGCCGATGTGGTCGATGCCGCGGCGGCCAGCGCGCCCCGTGAGCTGGGTGTACTGGCCCGGGGTGAGGTCAACGTGCGCCTCGCCGTTGAACTTGACCATTTTCTCCAACACCACGGTGCGCGCCGGCATGTTGATGCCCAGCGCCAGGGTCTCGGTGGCGAAGACGACCTTGACTAAGCCGCGGACGAACAGTTGCTCCACGATGTGCTTGAACGCGGGCAACAGGCCAGCGTGGTGCGCGGCGAACCCCCGCATCCAGGCTGTGCGCACCTGGCGGAAGTTCAGCACCTCCAGGTCCTCTTCGGGGATGCCTTCCACGCCGTCGTCGATAATCTGCTCGATCTCCGCGCGCTCCTCAGGCGTGGTCAGCTCCTTGCGCGAGCGCAAACACTGGAACAGCGCTCCGTCGCAGCCCGCGCGGGAGAAAATGAACACGATTGCCGGCAGCATGTCCTGGCGCTGAAGCGCGGAGACGACCTCGGGCCGGCCGACGGGGCGCACTTTGTCCTGGCCGCGCGAGCGTCCGCTGCGCGAGCGGGAACGAAAGCCCCTCCCCTCCTCGAAGTCGCGGCGCCCCTCCTCGGAGGAGCCCGCCTCGATGCGCTCGATTGCGTGCTCGAGGCTGCGGTTGACGCGCCCGCCGGTGCCCGGTTCGAACAGCGGGAACATCTTGCGGCCCACCATCATGTACTGGCTCAGCGGCACCGGGCGGTGCTCAGAAACGATGACCTCGGTGTCGCCGCGCACCGCGTCGAGCCACTCGCCGAATTCCTCGGAGTTGGACACGGTGGCGGACAGGCCGATCAGGCTGACAGAATCGTCGAGGTTGAGGATGATCTCCTCCCACACAGCACCTCGGTCCCGGTCCGCGAGGTAGTGGATCTCGTCCATCACCACGTGCGTGAGCCGGTCCAGCTGCGGCGACTCCGCGTACAGCATGTTGCGCAGCACCTCGGTGGTCATCACCACGATCTCGGCGGAGCCGTTGATGCTGGTATCGCCGGTGAGCAGGCCCACCGCGTCCTCGCCGTGCTCTGCGACTAAGTCGTGGTACTTCTGGTTGCTCAGCGCCTTAATCGGCGTGGTGTAAAAGCACTTCGTGCCGCGGTGCAGGGCGAGTGCGACGGCGAACTCGCCGACGATGGTCTTGCCCGAACCAGTGGGCGCGCACACCAGCACGCCGCGGTCCTGCTCCACCGCCTGGCAGGCCTGGAGCTGAAAGTCGTCGAGTGCAAACGGCTTCGCGTCGGCGAATTCCCGCAGAAACGATGTACCAGGATCGGGGGAAAGCATGCCCCCTACAGTACGTCCCTGAAATCTGCTCCGCCCGCGTAGCCCCGCGGCGAGGAGTTGTGCTGGCGCTCCGGCGCGCGCTGCACCGATGCCGGGCGCTCAATCGCCTCCGTCCCGATGCTGCTTGCGGGGCCGACGGACGTCGGCGCCTCAATCGGGCCGGAGGCCTCCTCGTCGTCCAAATCCATCCAGTCGGGGCGTTCGCGCTTGTGCTTGCGGTCGTTCCAGCGGCAGAACTGGAAAGCCATCTCCACCAGCAAACAGATGGAGATAGCCAGCGCCACCATGGAAAACGGATCCTGGCCCGGAGTCATCACCGCAGCGAAGATGAAGATGCCCACGATGATTAGGCGCCGCTTGTCCTTGACGTGCTCATAGCGCAGCACACCCAGCAAGTTGAGCATGATGATGATCAGCGGCACCTCGAAGCTGACACCGAAGATGACAATGAGAGCGAGGAGGAAGTTGTAGTACTCCCCACCTGTCAGTGCGGCGACCTGGAACTCGCTGCCCATAGTCATCAGCACGTACAGGCCCTGGTCCAGCACGAAGTACGCGAGCAGCGCGCCGGAGACGAACAGCAGCACCGCAATGGTGACGAAGCTGAACGTGTAGCGACGCTCGTTTTTGTGCAGGCCCGGGGTGGTGAAGTTCCAGATCTGCATGAGCCACACCGGCGATGAAAGGACCAGACCAGCAAGCGCGCCGACTTTCAGGCGCAGCATAAACATCTCAAACGGGTTGGTAGCCAGCAGGCGGCATTCGCCGTCGCCGGTGAAATCCGCCCGAAGATCCGACGGCAGGTTGCAGTACGGGCCGCGGATGATCTCGCCCAGCGGCATCATGCGCGGCGGGGCGGACTGGTACCAGATGAAACCGATGATGGTGCCGACGACGATCGCGGCCAGCGAGATCATCACTCGCCGGCGGAGCTCCTGAAGGTGCTCCACCAGCGACATCTCACCGGCCGGGTTCTTCGCTCGCTTCGGCTTCTTGGGGGTTTTCGTGCGTGCCATCAGGCGGAACTAGCGTGGATTGTTCTCCGGACGCTCCCAGAAGTCCGCCTCCTGGGCAGCGCTGCGGGTCTCTTGCGCCGGAGCAGCGTCGATCTGGCGCTGCTGCGCAGGGGTCTCCGCCTCGTCTTCGTTGCGCATCTCCTTGACCTCGGACTTGAAGATGCGTGCGGAGCGACCCATGGAACGCGCCAGGTCCGGCAGCTTGTTTGCGCCGAACAACAGCAGCACGACGAAGATGACGATGATGAGCTCGGTCCATCCAACATTTGGCATGGGCTGTCCTTTCCGAAGACGGTGTAACGCGCAGATTAGTCTAACGCGTCGAGTATTCGTTGCGCGCGCGACATAGCTTCCGCGGCAAGACCTGCAGGCTCGACGATTCGAACCCGGTCAGCTTGGCTGAGGCTGAAGCGAACCAGCCAGCTGTCGCTGCCGTAGCGCATGGTTGCCGGGAGCCATTCGTCCTGCGCTTGCGCATCTTCCAGCTCGATGTCCCAGTAGTCCGCAAGCCAGGTGGCGTCTTTGTGGATTAGCAGTTTGGCTTGCGGCTGGTCGGCCATGCCGAAAGGGTCCGCCGGGTCGAAATCTGTGCCGGGGGTCTCCGAAGGAACGTCGAGAAGCTCCGCATGTTGGATCCTGTCCAGGCGGAACGTCTTCGTCTCGCCGCTGTCCGTGGCGCGCAGGTAGGTAGCGCCGGACTGGTGGAACAGGCTCGCGGGGTCCACCTCGCGCTCGGAGACGGTGTCCGAGGATGCGGAATAGTAGGTAATGCGCAGCTTGCGCTTGGCGGCGAGCGCCTCCGCCACGGTGCCGGCGACGCCGGCGTCAGCAGTGTGCTCGGCGTCGCTGACCGCCTGGGAGGTCGTCACCGCGCGGATCTTCTCCGCGGCGGAGCGCACCGCGCGGCCGTCCACAAGCCCCGGCATGGTTTCCAGGGAATCCAGCAGGATGAGCAGGGCGCTTGCCTCCGCCGGGGAAAGACGCAGCGGGGTGGTCAACCCCTGGTCGTCGATAATGTCGACGCCTTTCCAGGAGTACTCCAGGTCGATCATCTCGCCGGGCCCGGTGCCCACGCCGGAAAGAAACAGCAGCTCGAAATCGTCGCGCACCTGCATCGGGTCCGCGCCCAGGTCGCGGGCGATCTCCATCGGCGTCAGCCCCGGGTGGTTCGACGAGTACGCCAGCAGGTTCAGCAAGCGCACCACGCGCTCCTGGCGCTTGAAGTCCACGGCCATTAGTCGCTCCCCTCTACAGCGGTGCGCAGCAGCTTAACGACGTCCTGACGGACCTGCACCGGCTCCACCGCGACCACGCTTCCGGCGAGGCTGGCGATGGTGCGCACCGCCCAGTCGCGGTCAACGTCGCGCAGCGTGATGGTGTCATGGTCTTGCCCGCCCGTGTCGACTCCGGAGGCGCGGGTGCCGCGCTGGGCGAGTTCTTCGCCGGTGCCGCGGGTGACGGTGACGGTGGCGCTGATCAGCTCGCCGCGCAGCGTCTCCTCCACCAGCGCTTGCAGGTCGCCCGCGCGCTCGTGGAATGCGTCGCTGTGGCGCACCTTCTTCAGCCCCGAAACCTTTTTCAGGCGGAACACGCGCACGTCTTCGCGCTCGATGTCGTAACCGACAAAGTAGGCGCGGTTGTTCAAAGACACCACGCCCCACGGGTCCACCACGCGGCGCTCCGGGTCCTTGCCGGGGGCGCGGACGAAGTCGAAGGAAATGCGCTGCTTCGCCTGCACACACTTCACAATCGCGCGCAGGGTGTCTGGGCGCAGCTGGAAGATGTCGTTGGACACACTCATCAGCGCGGGCGCGTCCATGGAGCGCGTCGCCCCTGAGGCCGCGAGCTTGGTCCAGCCGGAGCGGGCGAACTCGCCGAGCGATCCCGGCTTGCTCAAATCTGCGGCAAGGCCAACCACGGAGGCTTCCTCGGCGGTGAGGTCGACAGCCGGCAGCTCGTAGAGGTCCTTGACTACCCAGACTTCGCCGTCCTGGTAGCGCGCGGGCACGCCGAGGTCGCGCAGCTCGCGCACGTCGCGCTCAATTAAGTGGGTAGCGGCATCGCGGGTGCGGCCACCGTAGCCGTCAACATGCGCCTGCACCCAGGCGACGTCACGCTTCGCGGGTGAGGCCAGCAACGCAAACGTGAGCCCAACTTGGCGCACGACCATGTCATTGTCGTTGGCCACCGCGACCTACCCTTCTGCAGTTTCTTGCGCCCGCACCCAGCTGATTAGGTCGGCTGCGGCATCGTCCGCGTTGGCGAACGGGTCCTGCAGCTCCACGGTGCGGGGTTCCGGGCGGTTGACCTTCAAGTGCACCCAGTCGACATTATGCGCAAGGCCCCGCTCGCGCACGGCGGTGAGAAACTCACCGCGAACAGCGGCTCGCGTAGTCGCTGGCGGGTTGTCCACCGCTTTCTCAATCGCGGCGTTGTCGATCCACCGCGCTGCGAGCCCCTTGCGCTCCAGCACGTAGAACAGCCCGCGTTCGGGGTTGATGTCGTGGTACGTCAGATCGATCTGGGCGAGCTTCGGGTGGTCCCAGCCGCAGCCGAGCCGGTCTTTGAACTGGGTGAGCAGTTTGCGCTTGATCACCCAATCGATCTCGGTGTCCACGCCAGAGAAGTCCTGCGTGGCAATGGCGTCGAGCACCCGGGACCACAGGTCCACCACGCGCGCCATCTCCTCATTCGGCGTGCCCTCGTCCGGGCGTTGCTCAAGCCAGCGCTTCGCCGCCTCGAGGGTGCGCTGCTGCACCTCGAGAGCCGTTACGGTGCCGCCCGCTGCAAGGGTGAGTTCGGTGGCGCCTGTGGGGTCGGCGGCGATGTCGCGGATGTGCGCAATCGGATCCGCCAGCTCCATGTCCGGCAGGTCGAAGCCGGCCTCCAGCATCTCGATAACCAGCAGCATCGAGCCGACCTTCAGCGCGAAGGTGGGCTCGGACATGTTGGAATCTCCCACGATCACGTGCATGCGGCGGAAGCGGTGGGAATCTCCGTGGGGTTCGTCGCGGGTATTGATGATCGGTCTGGTACGCGTGGTGGCGGACGAAACGCCCTCCCACACCTGGTCTGCGCGCTGGGAGATGACGAATTTATCCCCCGCGATCTTGCCCGCGCCACAGATCAGCTGGCGCGTGATCAGAAACGGCAGCAACTGTTGGCCGAAGGACTTCAGCGCGAGCTCGCGGCTGATCAGGTAGTTCTCGTGCGCGCCGTAGGAGTTGCCGCGCGAATCCACGTTGTTTTTGAACAGGTATGTCGAGCCCGCGAAGCCGTCGTTACGCAGCGCCTCGTCGCACTGCTGCGACAACTGGTGGAAGATCCGCTCTCCCGCCTTGTCGTAGGCGAGCAGTTGGCTCAGCGAGTCGCACTCCGCGGTTGCGTACTCAGGGTGCGATCCCACATCCAAGTACAGGCGCGAAGCGTTGGCGGTGAACACGTTGGAGCTGCGGTGCTGCGCGACCACCGGGCGAAACAGGTAGCGCGCGACCTCCTCGGGCGTGAGCACCTGGCGTGAGCCGTCGTAGGCGGCCACGCCGAACTCCGTTTCCACGCCCATCACTCGGCGCGGGTAGCTGGTTGTCAGCTTACTGCCCGCCCTTCTGCACAAACGACTTCACAAACTCCTCCGCGTTGTTGTCCAACAGCGCGTCAATCTCGTCGAGCAGGTCGTCGGTGCCGGAGGTGTTGATCTGGGTCTGGCCGGCCGATTCTGCGGCGACGTCCTCGCTGTGGTTGTCCCCGCCGCCGGAAGCGTGTGTCTGTTGCGTAGCCATAGATGCAACCTTAGCGTTCTGGGGCCAGCCCCAGGCCAGAAAGCAGGTCGCGTGTTGTCGCAGAGTTTTCGATTAACTCCCCCACGTCCGCTTTCGTGTGGCTGCCCAGCAGGTCCAGAGGTACCCGGTAGAGCTGCCCGTCCACGGTAAACAGCATGGACTGCCAGTTCGACGCCGTTAGGTCCTCGGCGAACTTCTCGCCGGCGCGTCCCCGGAAGTAGGCGCGGGTGTCCTCCGGCGGGTGCACCGCGGCGCGCGCGATCTCTTCGGCGCTGACCAGCGTGCGCATCGCGCCCTTGCGCACCAGCGCGTGGTACAGGGACGTCTTTGGGTCGATGTCCGCGTACTGCAGGTCAATCGCCTGCAGCTTCGCCTGGGTTGCGCCGCGCTGCCCAAACCTGCGCACCAGCGCCCACTTCGCGGTCCAATCCAGACGATCGGCCGTGGACAACGGGTCGCGCTCGAGATCGTCGAGGACCTCGCCCCACATCGTGAGCACTTGCTTATCGACGTCGCCCCGCCCGTCGCACTTTCTCCTGTATTCACGGAGGATGGAGATCGCGGACATCCTTTGGCCGTCGAGAAGCTCAAGCTCGTATTGCAGCGTGGGGTCGTGGCTGACCGCCTTGATCTCCTCGACCGGGCTTTTCAGGCGCAGGTCCGAGAAATCCACTCCGGCCTCGATCGCGTCGAGTACGAGCGAGGTCATGCCGAGTTTGAGGAAGTTGGAGAACTGGCTCATGTTCGCATCCCCCACGATGACGTGCAGGCGGCGGAACTCTTCCTCGGGTGCGTGCGGCTCGTCGCGCGTGTTGACGATGCCGCGGTTGAGCGTGGTCTCAAGCGAAACCTCCTGCTCGAAGTAGTCCGCGCGCTGGGAGATTTGGAAGCCCGGCTCCTGCGACTCCTGGCCGATGCCCACCCGGCCCGCGCCGATGATGACCTGGCGGGTGACGAAGAACGGGATCAGCGCCTGGGTGAGGTTTTCGAAGTTGGTGTGGCGCGAGTACAGGTAGTTCTCGTGGCTGCCGTAGGAGCGGCCCTTGCCGTCGACGTTGTTTTTGTAGAACTTCAGCGGCGGGCACGGCTCGTGCTTGGCTAGCACGGAGACCTGCTGCTCCCACAGCTCGCGTATGCAGGCGGCGGCGTCGTTGAGGACGATGTCGCCGGCGGCATCAAAGACCATGGCGTCGAAGGCGTTCGAGCACTCCGGGCTGGAGTACTCCGGGTGCCCGTGGTCGACGTAGTAGCGCGCGCCGTTGGTGGTGACCACGTTGGCCACCCCGATCGCGTTTGCGTCCACAACCGGCACGCTGCGGTAGCGCTGCAGGTTGAAGCCGCGGGCGTCTTTCAGCGGTGCTTCTTCCGCATAGTCCCAGCGGGTGCGGGCCTGGGTGCGCAGCGCCGCGTAGGCAACCACCGCGTGCGTGGAGGTGACCAGCGGGCTGATCTGCGGGTTGTCTGGGCAGGTGATGCCGTACTCCGTCTCGGTTCCCAAGTAACGCGTCATAGGTGACGAGCCTACAGGCGTGTCCGTGTTTGGAAGATAATACGATCAGACGTATTTTATTTGAGTATGACTTCCGTAACACAGCCCGGTGCGGCCGCGCCGCAGACCGAGCGCAAATTTTTCGGTCAGCCCTGGGGGCTGGCCAACCTCTTCGGCATTGAGCTGTGGGAGCGCTTCAGTTTCTACGGCATGAATTCGCTGCTGGGGTACTACATGTACTACTCGGCAACCGAGGGCGGTCTCGGCATTGACGAGACCACCGCGCTGAGCCTGGTTGGTGCCTACGGCGGGTTCGTATACATGATGGCGCTCGTCGCCTCTTTCGTGGGCGACCGCATCCTCGGCGCCGAACGCACCCTGTTCTACTCGGCGATCCTGGTCATGGTCGGCCACGTCGTGCTCGCCCTCGTTCCGGGCGCCGCAGGACTCGCCATCGGCCTGGTGTGCGTCGGCATCGGGTCCGGCGGCGTGAAGACGGCGACCCAGGTGGTGCTCGGCGACCTGTACACCCGCGAGGACCCGCGCCGCGACGCAGGCTTTTCCATCTTCTACATGTCCGTCAACATCGGCGGCCTGCTCGGCCCCGCGATCACGGGCTGGGTGTGGGGCAAGTCAGGCTTCCACTGGGGCTTCGGTCTGGCCGCCATCGGTATGGCCATCGGCCTGATGCAGTACATACTCATGCGTAAATCCACCATCGGCGCCGCCGGCTCCGAGGTGCCCAACCCGCTGCCGCGGTCGAAGTGGGCACCCGTCGGTTTCAGCGCGCTGGCAGTTGCCGCGATCGTGGTCGGTTTGCTCACCACGGGCATCCTGCCGCTGGACTTGCTGAGCTGGGTCGTCTTCGCTATCGCCCTTGCCGCGACGGTCATCCTGCTGTGGGAGATGTTTGCCTCCGACAAGGTCACCGCGCACGAGAAGTCGCGTCTGACCGGCTACATTCCACTGCTCGCCGGCTCCGTGGCGTTCTTCGCCATCTTCCAGTCGCAGTTCACCGTAGTGGCGCTGTACACGGATCAGCGCGCTGACCTGACCTTCTTCTGGACTGAGCTCGAGCCCTCACAGGTGCAGTCCTTCAACCCACTGTTCATCATCATCTTCGCGCCGATCTTCGCCACCATGTGGACGAAGCTGGGCGAGCGCCAGTGGGCCTCCGCCACGAAGTTCGGCGTGGCCAACATCATCATCGGCCTGTCGCTGTTCATCTTCCTGCCGTACGTGGGCAAGGGCGAAAACTCCACCCCACTTGCGGTGCTGGTGCTGATCCTGTTCCTGTTCACTATGGGCGAGCTGCTGCTCTCCCCTGTCGGTAACTCGCTGGCCACCAAGGTCGCCCCGGTGGCGTTTAAGTCGCGCCTGTTTGCGGTGTGGCTGATGTCGGTGTCCATGGGCACCGCGCTGTCCGGCGTCCTCGGCTCGCTGTACAACCCGAACGACGCCGCCGCGGAGCGCACCTTCTTCTTGACCCTGTCCGCGATCACCATCGCACTCGGCGTGGCTCTTATCGCGATCAGCCGCTGGGTCGTGCGCAAGTTTGGGGACGTGCGCTAGGCCAAGCGAACGCGGCACAGCACAAAGCTCATTACCCGCGCATCGTTTTTCGCCTCTGAGAAGGCACCAACGAGGTGCAGGTAACGAGCTTTACGCGTTTTTCGGCCCTACCAGCCGCGCTCAGCCAGGCGGTGCGGCGCGGGAAGGTCGGCGACGTTGATGCCCACCATCGCCTCGCCCAGGCCGCGGGAGGCCTCGGTGACCACCGCGATGTCGTTCCAGTGCTTAGTGGCCTTGACCACAGCCTTCGCGCGAGCCTCCGGGTTGCCGGACTTGAAGATGCCGGAACCGACGAAGACGCCGTCCGCTCCAAGCTCCATCATGAACGCCGCGTCTGCCGGGGTGGACACGCCGCCGGCAACCAACAGCGGCACCGGCAGCTTGCCGTTTTCCGCCGTCTGCGCCACCAACTCGTACGGAGCCTGCAGCTCCTTTGCCGCGACGTAGAGCTCGTCACGGTTGTTCGCCCAGATCGCCTGCAGCGCCGCGATCTCGCTGGTGATCTTACGGATGTGCTTGGTGGCCTCGGAGACATCGCCGGTGCCGGCCTCGCCCTTGGAGCGGATCATGGACGCGCCCTCGTTGATGCGGCGCAGCGCCTCGCCGAGGTTGGTCGCGCCGCAGACGAACGGCACGTTAAAGCCGCGCTTATCAATGTGGTTGACGTAGTCGGCGGGGCTGAGCACCTCGGATTCGTCGATGTAGTCCACGCCTAGGTGCTCGAGGATCTTCGCCTCCACCACGTGGCCGATGCGGGCCTTGGCCATCACCGGGATGTTGACGGTGTCGATGATGCCCTCGATGAGGTCCGGGTCGGACATGCGGGCCACGCCACCCTGGGCGCGGATATCGGCAGGCACGCGCTCCAGCGCCATGACGGCGGACGCGCCTGCGTCCTCGGCGATCTTGGCCTGTTCGGGCGTGACCACGTCCATGATCACGCCGCCAATGAATTTCTGGTTCAACTCTTCTGCTTGAGGCATACCACTTAGTCTGCCTGTACAACTGGTAGATTCCAAGTGCCAGTTCCATATAGTTTCTTTGGACCAGTTGATGCTGCTGCACATCTCCCGCGACCACCCCACCCCGATCCCCGCGCAGATCGCCGCGGGCATCCGCGACGCCGTCGCCAGCGGGGCGCTTTCTCCTAACGACGTCATCCCGTCCACCCGCGCCCTCGCCGAACAGCTCGGCGTATCCCGCGGCAGCGTGGTCACCGCCTACGACCAGCTCGAAGGCGAGGGCTACCTGCTGACCAGCCAGGGCGCGCCGACGCGGATCCACCCGGACCTCACCGTCGCCGCACCCCTGCCCGAGCCCACCGCCGGCACGCCTGCCCGTACAACCTCGAAGGCCCGGATCTCCCTGAAGCCCTCACCCGGCAGCGCGGGCACCATCCGCCCCGCAACCTGGCGTAAGGCGTGGCGCGAGGCAGCTGCGGAGCCCGGGAACAGTGTGGACAAGTCCGGCGAGCCTGAGCTGCGCCACGCCGTTGCCGAGCACCTCCGCCTCGCCCGCAGCATGCGCGTATCCCCGGATCAGATCGTGGTCACCGGTGGCTCCCGTGAGGGACTCATGTGCATTCTTTTTGCGCTTGGTCCAAACCTGCGCGTGGGCGTGGAAGACCCCGGGCACCCGGGACTGCGTCGCGTGATCCCGCTCGCCGGCCACGAGGTCGTGGAATGCGCCACCGACACCGACGGCGTCGTGGTGAACGCTCTCCCCGACTCCCTCGACGCCCTGCTGGTCACCCCGTCGCACCTCTACCCCCTCGGCGGCGCCATGCCCGCCGCCCGCCGCGTGGAGCTGCTCGAGTGGGCCGCGCGCACCGACACCGTGGTAATCGAAGACGACTTCAACACCGAACTGCGCTACCGCATCTCCCCGCAACCGGCGCTGTCCTCGCTGGCAACCCGCGCGGACGTGCTCACCCTCGGCACGTTTTCCACGCTGCTCTCCCGCGAGCTCGCCGCCGGCTACGTCGTGGCCTCGCCAGCGACCGTCGAGGCTTTGCGCGAGGTCCGCAGCGTCTTGAGCATGCCGGTTTCCTCCGTCACCCAGCGGGCGATCGCGCACTTGCTTAACGACGGCGTCGCCCGCCGCGCATCCCGCGCCGTCCACCGGGGATTAGCGCAGCGACGGGAAGTACTACATGAGCGGCTGGTTCCGCTATACGACGGTGCCCGACTCGCACCCGGCGACGGCGCGGACCTCACGGTTCGTTTCGGCACCCGAGAAGAGCGGGACGCGTTTGAAACGCGTCTGCTTGAGGCCGGTATCGCGTCCGGGCAGGAATCCACCTTGTGGACCAACAGCGGCGACGGTTTGGTGCTGAGCTTTGCACACCTCAGCGCTGGTGATTTCGATGTCGCTGTCGACACAGTTGCTCAGACGCTCGCTACCCTGGGCCGAGCCCAGACGTGAAGCGAAAGAGGGACGGACATGGACGAGACCAGCTACCTACTGAACTCACCTGCAAATGCACGGGCGCTGCGCGAGCGTCTCATTCGTCTTGAACGCAACGTCGCCGAGAGCAAGGAACTCGCATCCGACGCAACAAGCTTTGCGAGTCAACACTTTGACGTCGTTGTCGTCGGTGGCGGATTCGCAGGGACCGCGGCAGCGATCAATCTCGCGCGAGCGAACAGGAAGGTATGCCTCGTGGACGCGGGTACGCCTAGGAACCGCAACAGTGAGCACATGCATGGCGTGATCGGCCTCGACGCAGCGAATCCCTCCGCACTGCTTGCCCGCGGCCACGCCGAGTTCGTGTCGTACGAGGGCCTTCTCATCGATGGACGCGTAGAAACCCTGGAGCACCTGGACACGGGCGATTGGTTGGTGAAGCTTGCGTCAGGCGAGGCATCCACGGCTTCGCAAGTGCTGGTTGCAACCGGAATCACGGATGTGCTTCCCGAAGTGCCTGGATTGAGCGAGACGTGGGGAACCCGTGTCTTTCACTGCCCCTACTGCCACGGCTACGAAGTCAACGGCAAGAACCTCGGTGTCGTCGGAGGCAAGAACCCGGGGTTCACCACCAGGATCGCAACGTTGCTGACCAAGTGGGCCTCCAGCGTCACGCTTTACGCCAATGGGATGGACCTGAGCCCAGAACAGCGCGAACGCCTTGAACAGTGCGGGGTAGCTCTCGTCATCGATGACGTATCGGGAGTTTCACCAGCCACTGACGACGACCACGCCGTCGAGATCGCCACTGGCTCCGGGTCGGTTCGTTATGAAGCCTGCTTCACTGGTCCGGAGTTCAAGCCGAACGACGAACTCCTCCGGGGAGCTGGCTGCACTGTTGCAGATGGCTGGGTCCAGGTGGAGGGAGGAAAGACCTCGCAGCCTGGACTGTGGGCGGTCGGCAACGTAGTTAGCTCGCCGGATCAGGTCTCTCAAGCGCTCGGATCGGGTGCCGCCGTGGCTATCGCCATCGACCAGCACCTGTTCGACCAAAACCAGGCCGCGGAAGGCAGCAAACCTACCCGATGACCTCCGCGGCGACGACGCGCTTGCCGTGGCGGCCGGTGATCCGCGCCCACTCGTCGGGGTTCGCCGTATTCGGCATGTCCTCGCTCTCGTCCTGCTCGGCGCGCACGGCCTCGCGAAGGTGCTCCTCCGTCAGTCCGGCGGTGGATACGCCCGAGAGGTGGTCCTTGATGGCCAGTTTCTTGGCGCGGTCCACCACGTTGGCGATCATCGCGCCGGAGACGAAGTGGTGGTAGTGCAGGGTTTCGGCGGAGCCGTCGACAAGCTCGAGGCGCACGAAGGGACGCGGGGCGAACATGGCGTCCGCGGTGGCGTCGATTAGCACCTCGCTCGCGGCCGCAAGTGGGACCTCCTCGGTGATGTAGCGCGCGAGGATGTCCTTGGCTTCGTCTTTATTGGGGCGCGAGACCCGGATTTTGATGTCCAGGCGGCCGGGGCGCAGGATGGCCGGGTCGATGAGTTCCTCGCGGTTGGTCGCGCCGATGACGATGACGTTGGCGATGTCCTCCACGCCGTCGATCTCGGTGAGCAGCTGCGGCACCACCGTGGTCTCCATGTCAGAGGACACGCCGGAGCCGCGGGTGCGGAAGATGGACTCCATCTCGTCGAAGAAGACAATCACCGGGTTGCCACCGGCGGCCAGCTCGCGGGCGCGCTCGAAAATCAGGCGGATGCGACGCTCGGTCTCGCCGACAAACTTGTTCAGCAGCTCGGGGCCCTTGACGTTGATGAAGTGCGCCTGTCCCCCGTCGCCGATGCGCTGCGACAGCGAATTCGCCACTGCCTTGGCAATGAGCGTCTTGCCGCAGCCGGGCGGGCCGTACAGCAAAAGCCCCTTCGGCGGTCGCAGGTCGTAGGCCTGGTAGAGCTCCGGGTGAGAAAACGGCAACTCCACGGAATCCTGGATCGTTTCGATCTGGGAGCTCAAACCGCCGATGTCGGCGTAGGTGACATCCGGGATTTCGTCCAGGGACAGCTGGTTAACCTCGGTCTTCGCGATACGCTCAAACGCGTAACCGGCGGAGGCGTTGACCAGCACCGTGTCGCCGGCGCGGGCGGATTCGCGCAGCGGCTCGGCGAGCATGACAATCGATTCGGCGCCCTGCTGGTCCGCCACAACCGCGCGTTCCACGCCGACGCGCTCGACCATGGTTGCCAGCTGGCCGGTGGGGTCGAAACCGCAGGTCTCCACCACGATCGTGCCCTCGCCCAGCCGCACGAGCGTGCCGGGGACCAGCTTGGACGGATCCACCAGCGGCGAGACCTTCAGCCGCATGCGCCGTCCGGTGGTGTGCACCTCCGCCTCTCCGTCGCGCGGTGCGGGCGCGAGGTAGATCCCGTACGTCGATGCCGGCTCGTTGAGCTCCTCGACCTTCGCGTACAAGTCGTTGAGCTTGTCGCGGCTGACTTTCAGCAGCTCAGCGAGCTTCTCGTTGCGCGACCCGAGATCGCGATTTTTGCGCTTGAGCTCGCGCAGCTCCGGTCCGAAGGCATCGTCGTGGATTTCAGGCATGCGTTCGAGCCTACATAGGAGCGGGCTGCTTATCGACGAGCTTTGCGCTGCGGCCGGGGCGGCGTCACCCCGTCGGCGAGCCTGCGCGTCCAGACGAGGAATGCCGTGTGCGCGTTCATGCGGTGCTCCGGGCGCGTGGCAAGGCCGTCAACCTTCCACTCACGCAGCAGAGTCTCCCACGCGCGCGGCTCGGTGAAGCACTTCGCCTCGCGAATGGCCTCCATGATGTTCATCAACTGCGGCACGGTGGCCACGTACGTCATGAACACGCCACCGGGGATGAGCACGTTTTTCACGGTGTCGATGAAGTGCCACGGCTCCACCATGTCCAAGATGACGCGGTCGACCTGGCCGTCCAGGTCTTCCGGGGTGACTTCGCCGAAATCGCCGAGGCGCGGGGTCCACCACTCGGGCTCGCCACCGAAGTAATCGGCGACGTTGTCTTTGGCAAACGCCAGGTGGTCGTCGCGGATCTCGTAGGAGTACACGTGGCCTTCCGGGCCCACAGCGCGCAGCAGCGACATGGTCAGCGCGCCGGAACCGGCGCCCGCCTCGAGCACTCGCGCGCCCATGAAAATATCGCCCTCGACCAGGATCTGGGCGGCGTCTTTCGGGTAGATCACCGCGGCGCCGCGCGGCATGGACAGCACGTGGTCCACCAGCAGGTGGCGGAAGCACAGGTAGTCGGAGCCGAGCGTCGACTTCACCACGGTGCCCTCATCGGCGCCGATGATGTCGTCGTGGCTGACTATGCCTTTGTGCGAGTGGAACTGCCCGCCCTCTTTGAGCTCGATGGTGAAGTGGCGGCGCTTCGCGTCTGTGAGCTGCACCTTGTCGCCTGGCTGGAACGGTCCCGAATACATGGCGGTAAGTATGCCCTACTGCGCCGCTGTATAAAAAGCCGTCAGCGCGCGCACGAAGTAGTCCATGTCGTCCACGCCGCACAGCTCTCGGGCGGAGTGCATGGACAGAAGCGGCACGCCGACGTCCACCGTGGGAAGGCCCAAGCGCGTCGCCGAAATCGGGCCGATGGTGGATCCGCACGGCACAGCGTTGTTGCCCACGAACGTTTGGTGCGGCACGCCCGCCGCGCGGCAGGCCAGGATCCACTCTGTCTCCGTGGCGGCGTTGGAGGCGTAGCGCTGGTTCGCGTTGATCTTGAGCACCGGGCCCTTGTTCACCAGCGGGTGGTGGGTGGGGTCGTGCCTGCCCGGGTAATTGGGGTGCACGGCGTGGGCCGCGTCGGCGGAGACCTGAATGGAGTTAGCGATGATCTCGGCCGGGTCGCCGAAACCAGCCGCGACCTTGGTCAATACACGCTCCAGCAGCGGCCCACCCGCGCCAGCGGTGGACGCCGAACCGACCTCCTCGTGGTTGAAGGCGGCCAGTACCAGGATGTCCTCGGCGTCATCCTTGGCTGCGAGCATCGCCTCAAGGGAGGCCCACACGCTGGTCAGGTTGTCCAGGCGGCCGGCGGCGAGCAGGTCGCCGATGACCTGGCCGCGCTGCGCGTCCGCGGTGATCAGCTCGTGCGCCACGATGTCCTCGGCGCTAAGCCCCGCAGACTTTGCCGCCAGCTCCAGCAGCGGTCGGTCCACGCCCAGGATTGGCTGGGTGTGCACCTGGCGGTCGATCTCCGGCATGTCGCCGCGGTAGAGGTGGATGGCCAGGTTGGGCACTCGCGCGACCGGGCCGGTGTTGACCAGGTGCTCGGTGCGGTCCGCGGTGACCACACGGCCCGCAAACGTCAGGTCGCGGTCGAACCAGCTGGCCAGAATCGGCCCGCCGTAGACCTCCACCGCAGCCTGGCGGAAGCCCTCGCGCACCACGTCCGGGTCCGGCTTGGCCATCAGCCCCGGCGAATCTGTGTGGGAGCCGACCACCCTGAACCGTGGGCGGGCTTTTTCGGGCACCCACCAGGCGACCACAGCGCCGTCGCGCTCGATGAGTTGGCCGCCGGGGGCGTGTGCGCCGTCGTCAAGCGAGATGTTCCGTGTAAACCCCGCGGCCTGCAGCTTTTCGGCGACGGCCGCGCTCGCATGGAACGCGGAGGGGCTTTGGGCGATGAAATCGATGAACGGCTGTGTCATGGCTCCACTCTATGATGTTGGGCACCATGTCGAACGCCAGCACTCCCCCACGCCCAATTGCCATCTCGCCCTCGCGCGCCTCAGACTACAAACGCTGCCCGCTGCAGTACAGGCTGCGCGCCATTGACAAGATCCCGGAACCGTCCACCGAGGCGCAGGTCAAAGGCACACTGGTGCACGCCGTGCTGGAGGAAATGTTCGCCTGGCCGCGCGAGGAACGCACGTATCCGGCGGCGGTGAAGCGGCTCAAGCCGAACTGGGAGAAGATGCGCGAAGCCGACCCCTCTTGCGCGGAGCCGGTCGCGGACGAGTACCAGTTGCTTGTGGACGCCCGCACGCTGCTGCGCGGCTACTTCACCATGGAAAACCCGCTGGGATTCGACGCGCACGCCCAAGAGATGCCGGTGGACTTCACGCTGCCGAACGGGGTGCCGGTGCGAGGGTTCATCGACCGTGTGGACATTGCTCCCACCGGCGAGGTGCGCGTGGTCGACTACAAAACCGGCAAGAAGCCGCTGCCGCGCTACTCGCAGGACGCGCAGTTCCAGATGCGCTTCTACGCGTTGGTGTACTGGCGCATGTTCGGGGTAGTGCCCACGCAGCTGAAGCTGATGTATCTGAAAGTCATGGACTCGTTGATCCTTGCCCCGTCGCGCGAGGAACTGGAGTACTTCGAGCGCGACCTAGCGGAGCTGTGGTGGAAGATCGAGGCCGACGGTAAATCAGGCAACTTCCGCCCGCAGCAGTCCAAGCTGTGCGGCTGGTGCGCCTTCCAGCACCTGTGCCCGGTCTTCGGCGGCACTCCCCCGGAATACCCCGGGTGGCCGGGGTCGCGGGCGGAGCAGCCTGAGGCCTAGAACAGGCCGGAAACCACGCCGTCCGCGTCCACGTCGATGTTGTTGGCGGCCGGCTGCTTCGGCAGACCCGGCATGGTCATCACGTCGCCGGTGAGCACCAGCACGAAGCCGGCGCCGGTGCGCGGGACGATGTTGCGCACGTGCAGCGTGTGGCCCTCCGGCGCGCCGAGCTGGGCCGGGTCGTCCGAGAAGGAGTACTGCGTCTTGGAGATGCACACCGGCAGGTTGTCAAAGCCGTTGTCCTTGAGGGTCTGCAGGTCCTTTAGCGCTGCGGCGGAGTACTGCACGTCGGCGGCGCGGTAGATCTCCTTCGCGATGGTCTCGATGGACGCCTCCACACCTTCGGCGGGGTCGTAGAGCGGGTGCGAAGTGCCCTCGGTGAGGTTGTCCAGCAGGGTCTGGGCGAGCTCGAGCGCGCCGTCGCCGCCCTTCGCCCACACATCCGCCTCAGCCAGCGCGATGTCCTTAGCCTGCGCCCAGTTCTTCAGGAATTCGAGCTCGGCCTCGGAATCGGTGGCGAAGCGGTTGAGCGCAACCACAGGGGTCACGCCGAACTTGCGCACATTCTCCACGTGGCGCTCGAGGTTGACAACGCCCTCCTCCAGGGCGGCGACGTTCTCCGCCGACAGGTCCGCCTTGGCCACGCCCGCGTTGTGCTTGATGGAGCGGATCGTGGCCACAATGACGGCACCGGCGACGTCGAGGTCCCCGTAGCGCGCCTTGATGTCGAAGAACTTCTCCGCGCCCAGGTCGGAGCCGAAGCCGGCCTCCGTGAGCACGATGTCGGCGTACTGCTGGGCGGTGCGGGTGGCAATCAGGGTGTTGCAGCCGTGGGCGATGTTGGCGAACGGGCCGCCGTGGATGAACGCAGGCGTCCCGCCGAGAGTCTGCACGAGGTTCGGGTTGACCGCGTCCTTGAGCAGCGCGGCCATCGCGCCCTGGGCACCGAGGTCACCGGCCGTGACTGGCTTCTTGTCGTAGGTCAGCCCGATGGTGATGTTGGCCAGGCGCTGCTTCAGGTCCTCCAGGTCCGTGGCCAGGCCCAGAATCGCCATGATCTCAGAGGCGGCGGTGATGGTGAAGCCGGTCTCCGCCGGGACACCGTGGGCCGGTCCGCCCAGCCCGGTGACGACGTTACGCAGCGCGCGGTCGTTGACGTCCACACAGCGCTGCCAGGTCACACGGCGCGGATCGATGTTCAGCGCGTTGCCCTGGTGGATGTGGTTGTCAATGAGCGCGGCCAGTGTGTTGTTAGCGCTGGTGATCGCGTGGAAATCTCCGGTGAAGTGCAGGTTGATCTGCTCCATCGGCACCACCTGGGAGTAACCGCCGCCGGCAGCGCCGCCCTTGATGCCCATCACGGGGCCGAGCGACGGCTCGCGCAGCGCCACCATGGCGTTTTTGCCCAGCTTCGTCAGCGCGTCCGTCAGGCCAATCAGCGTGGTGGACTTGCCCTCGCCCGCGGGGGTCGGCGAGACACCGGTGACCAGGACGAGCTTGCCGGGGGCGTTGCCCGGGTTCTGGGTGATGTCCACCTTGGCCATGTGCTTGCCGTACGGGATCAGCGCATCGTCGGATACCCCAGCCTTCTCAGCGATCTCCCCAATCGGGGCGAGTGTGTGGGCCTGAGCAATTTCGACGTCAGTCAACGGTTGTGCAGTCATGCACCTCACACTACAACGGCGCCGATTGCATAACCCAGAATTACGCTGACAAAGATGCACACCACTCCCGGAACGAGGAACGGGTGGTTAAACACGTATTTGCCAATGCGGGTGGAACCGGTGTCATCCATCTCCACCGCGGCGAGCAACGTCGGGTACGTCGGCAGCACGAACAGTGCCGAGACTGCGGGGAAGGCGGCGAGCGCAGTCAGCGGGCTCACCCCAATCGCAAGCGCTGCCGGGATGAGCGCCTTCGCCGTGGCTGCTTGGGAGTACAGCAGCGATGCGGCGATGAAAAGCACGACCGCGAGCAGCCACGGCTTCGCGGTGAGCACGTCGCCGGCGATGTTCTGGATGTCCTCGATGTAGTAGTTGATGAACGTCGTGCCCAGCCAGGCCACACCGAGCACGCACACGCAGGCGGACATGCCCGAACGGAACACCTGCGTGTTCAGGATCTCCGCTGCCGTCGTGCGGGTGACCAGCACGATGGCTGCCGCGGCGCCGAGCATGATGGCCATGATCGCTTCGTTTCGCGGGATTGTCGGATCCGAAATGAGCCCCACCTGATCAGAGATCAGCGTGGCGTAGACCATCACGATCACAATCGCGGCGAGGAAGATCCCCACCGAGGCCTTTGCACCTTGGGGCGGGACGTAGTGCTCGCGCGAAGCCGGCTGCGCAACGAGGCCTTCGGACACTCGCTTGCGGTAGACCGGATCATCTTCGAGCTCCGCGCCCGTCTTGTTGGCGATCCAGGCCATGGGGAAAATTGCCAAGAACGTCGCGGGGATCATCACCGCCAGCAGCTGGAGGTAGCCCACACCGAGCGGCTCGAGCGCCGAGGCCATGAACACCACCGCGGCGGAAATCGGCGAGGCGACGATAGCCATCTGTGAGGCGATCACGGCCGCCGCCAGTGGGCGCGAGGGCCGCACCTTGCCCTCCTTGGCCACCTCCACGATGACGGGCATGGTGGAAAATGCGGTGTGGCCGGTGCCGGCGAGCACCGTCATCAGCCAAGTGACAATTGGGGCGTAGACCGTGATGCGCTTCGGGTTGCGGCGCAGGAAGCGCTCTGCCAGGTCCACCAGGTAGTCCATGCCGCCGGCGAGCTGCATCGCGGAGATAGCCGCGATGACGCACATGATGATGCCGATGACATCGAACGGGATGGCTTCCGCGCTGACCGGCATCCCGGTGGCGCCCAGCAGTAGCACGCCGAGTCCGCCGGCGAAGCCGATGGCGATAGAGCCCATCCGCGCTCCCACCACAATCGCTCCGAGGAGGATGATGATGTGGACGGCGAGTAACACGACGGGCTCCTTCAGACAGTTATTAGGTCATCCCATTATCTGTCCGGAGGAGCCCGAAACGGAAATGCAGCCGATGTGATGTTGGCTACGCCTCCGCGCCTACTCTTCCAAGCTCGACTCGTCGTCGACGTAGAGCTTGCCCCGGTACTCGGGGTGCATGAGGTTTTCCTTGCTCAGCAGCTTCTTCAGATCTTCTTCCTCGATGAGGCCCTTCTCCAGCACGAGGTCGTAGACACTCTTGCCGGTTTCTGCCGCCTCGCGGCCGATAAGGTCGCCGTTGTGGTGGCCGATCACCGGGTTGAGGTAGGTGATAATCCCGATGGAGTTAGTCACGTACGCCTCGCACACATCCTGGTTGGCAGTGATGCCGGTGACGCACTTCTCGCGCAGGGTCTTCGCCGCGTTGGCGAGCAGGCGGATGGACTCGAACAGTGCTTGACCGATCACCGGCTCCATCACGTTGAGCTGGAGCTGCCCCGCCTCGGAGGCCATGGAGATGGTCACGTCGTTGCCGAAGACCTTGAAGCAGACTTGGTTGACCACTTCGGGGATCACCGGGTTGACCTTCGCCGGCATGATCGAGGAACCCGCCTGACGCTCCGGCAGGTTGATTTCGTTCAGACCGGCGCGCGGGCCGGAAGACAGCAGGCGCAGGTCGTTGCAGATCTTCGACAGCTTCATCGCGGCGCGCTTGATAGCGCTGTGCATCATCACGTAACCGCCGGTGTCGGAAGTCGCCTCGATCAGGTCCGGCGACGCCTGGATGTCCAGACCGGTGACCTCGCGCAGCGCGGAGACCACCTGGTCACGGTAGCCGCTCGGGGTGTTGATGCCGGTGCCGATAGCGGTCGCGCCCAGGTTGACCTCCAGCAGCGAGTCGGCGGCGCTGCTGATGGTGCGCTGCTCCTCGGCAAGGTTGGCGCCGAAGGCGGTGAATTCCTGGCCCAGGGTCATCGGGACGGCATCCTGGAGCTGGGTGCGGCCCATCTTGATGATGTCGGCGAACTCGTCGCCCTTCGCACGCAGCGCCTTCTGCAGCTCGTCGAGCTCCTCCAACAGCCCCTGCACGGCGTAGTACACGCCGAGGCGGAAACCGGTCGGGTACGCGTCGTTAGTGGATTGCGACATGTTGACGTCGTCGTTCGGGTTGATCACCGAGTAGTCGCCCTTTTCGCGGCCGATCAGCTCGAGCGCGAGGTTGGCCACCACTTCGTTGGTGTTCATGTTCAGCGAGGTGCCCGCGCCGCCCTGGAAGACGTCGATCGGGAACTGGTCCATGCACACGCCCTCGTCCAGGATCTTGTCGCAGGCCGCCACGATTGCTTCGGACTTGTCCTTCGGCAGGGCGTGCAGGCGGCGGTTAGCCATCGCGGTGGCTTTCTTCACCTGCACCATGCCGCGAATGAACTCCGGCACGTCGTTGACGGTGCTACCGGAGATCTGGAAATTGTCCTTGGCGCGCTGGGCGTGGATGCCGTAGTAGACGTCGGCGGGAACCTCGGCGGTGCCGAGGAGGTCTTCTTCAGTACGAGTGCTCATGGGCGCCACTATACGTAGCAACAAGCTTCTCGACGGGCGCTGCGTACCCCCGTTTTATGCCTGTCGAGCTGCAGAAAACCAATCGTCCACGTCACTAGCGCCCGAGCCGACGAAGTTGTCCGCGGCGAACTTCAACACACCGGCGGGAACCTCCTCGGCGAGTCCCAGCACCGCGCATCTGGCGGCGGCCGCGGCGGACATGCCGTGCCAGGAGTCCTCCACCACGAGACACTCTCCCGGCGCCGCACCCACGCGCCGGGCTGCCTCGAGGTACATGTCCGGCGCCGGCTTCGCGTGCGCCACTTCGTCGCCGGTGATGGTGCCTGCGAAGAAGTCGCGCCCGATCGCGTCAATGCACGGATCCGCTACCACCCGCTCTGTGTTAGTGCAGATGAACATCGGCGTGCCCCGCCGTGCGAGCGACTCGAGCACGCCGCCGATGCCGGGGTTGAGCTCGATGCCGGTGGCGAACAGCTCGCGCATGCGGTCGAACATCCAGGTGCGGTAGCGCTCCAGGTCGCCGTCTTGCAGCTCGTAACCCGCCCACTCGGCCACCACGTTCAAGGTGTTGGGGAAGCTGCCGCCGATGGTTTTGGCGCGCACCTCCGGGGTCAGCGGGCGGCCTAGCAGCTCGCCGAGCTCGTACGTGGCCTTGCCCCACAGCGGTTCCGTGTCGATGAGGGTGCCGTCCATGTCCCAGAGGACGGCGGCCGGCCTACTCAAGTTCCGGAAGTTCGTTAAGCGCTTCGTCGGTGGCGCCGGTGGCGGCCGCCGCGCGGAACACCAGGGTCTCGATGTCGGCCTTCTCTTCCGGCTCAAGCACCGCGTTGGCGTGTTTCTCGTTGAATTCTTCGAGGTTGTCGTAGAACGGCGCCACGACCTTGACCAGCGCGTCGCCCTCAGGGTCGTCGCCGAGCAAGTCGAGTGCGTCCAGGAACATCTCCAGGAGCTTTTTCAGATCCGGCAGCACTGCCGGGTCGAAGGGCTCTTCCCACAGGTCCTTGTCCTCGTCCTGGAGGTAGGAGCCGGTGGCGAAGGTGGTCAGGTCGTCGATGAATTCGTCTACCTCGGGCTGAAACTGAGCCCGAATCGAGTTGTCCGCAGCTGCGCTCATGCGCCCTATTGTGCGCGAGGCGAGCTAAATGCGCACGCCGAGCAGCCCGTCGAGGGCGGTGGCGATGATCTGGTTGCAGTCGCCGGCCGCGCCGTCGAGAAGCGAAAGTGCCACAGGGGTGTTGAGGTCGTCGGCGAGAATCGCGCGAAGCTTATCGACGACTTCCGTCGCCTCCGCCTCACTGACCTCCTCCGAGAGCTGCTCACGCCAACGCGCGAGCCGCTTTTCTGCCTCGTCGAGGATCGCGTCGGAGAAGTCCCGGTCCTCGCGGTAGTGACCCGAAAAGACGGCCAGGCGGATCGCCGACGGGTCGTGGCCCGCCTCCGAGAGCTTGTGCACGAACACGAGGTTGCCCAGGGACTTGGACATCTTCACCCCGTCGAGCGCGATCATGCCGGCGTGGACGTAGTGGCCCGCCATGCGGTCCACCTCCAGCGCCGCCTCGGCGTGCGCCGCGGAGAATTCGTGGTGCGGAAACGCCAGGTCAGACCCGCCGCCCTGGATGGCAAAGTGCCCGCCCAGACGGTTGGTCGCAATCGCGGAGCACTCGACGTGCCAGCCGGGCCGGCCCGGACCGAAGGGCGAATCCCAGGCGGGCTCGCCCTCGCGGTGACCGCGCCAAATCAGCGCATCCAGCGGGTCGCGCTTGCCCTCGCGCTCCGGATCGCCGCCGCGCTCAGCGAAGTACTCCTCCATGGTCGCGCGGTCCAGGTTGGACTCGTAGCCGAACTGCTTGGTGGCCTCGATGGAGGCGTAGATGTCGCCGTGGTCGAGCTCGTACGCCGCGTCGGCGTCGAGAAGCTCCTGCACCATCGCGATCACCTCGTCTACCGACTCCATCGCGCCGATGTAGTCGCGGGGCGGGATCACGGACAGGATCTCCATGTCGCTGCGGAACAGGTTGATCTGGCTGGTGCCGAGTTCGCGCCAGTCCACGCCGTCGCGTTCAGCGCGCTCGAACAATGGGTCGTCCACATCGGTGATGTTTTGCACGTAGTGGACCTTGTGGCCGTTGGCGATGAGTTGGCGCTGCGCCAGGTCGAAGGTGAGGTAGGTTGCGGCGTGGCCGAGGTGGGTGGAGTCGTACGGCGTGATGCCGCAGACGTACATCCCCACCTCCCCGTTCGCGTCCGGGGTGGTGTCTACTTCCTTGACGCGCTGATCGGCGGTGTCGTAGAGCTTCAGTGCCACCGGGGTGCCGGCGACTGCGGGTACGGACGGGTCGGGCCATGCATGCATGCGCACAACCCTACAACTACGCGGCCATCACGCCAGTGCCGAGCAGCGCCATGACAAGAAGGCCCAGCGGAATGCGGTAGGCGGCGAACCACGCGAACGAGTGGTTGGACACGAACTTCAGCAGCCACGCGATCGAGATGTAGCCGACCACGAAGGCGATGCCGGAGCCGGCGAGCAGCTGCAGGCCGCTCGCCGCCTGGCCTGCCTGAGGGTCGAAGGCGTCCGGCAGGGAGAACAGCCCGGAGGCCAGCACGGCGGGGATGGCCAGCAGGAAGGAAAAGCGGGTGGCCACCTCGCGGTCGAGGTTGCGGAAAAGGCCGCCGGAGATGGTGCCGCCGGAGCGCGACACACCCGGGATGAGCGCCAGGCACTGCCACAGACCCATCACAACCGCGTCCTTCATGGTTAGGTCCTCGAAGCCGCGGGTCTTCTTGCCGCGACGCTCGGCCAGGATGAACACCAGCGAGAACAGGATCAGCACGGTGGCGGTGATCCAGAGGTTGCGGAAGTTCTCGCGGATTACGTCTTTGAGCAGCACGCCCGCGATGCCGACCGGGATGGTGCCAGCGATGACCATCCACCCCATGCGGTAGTCGAAGTTCCTCTTGGACTTGTCCGCTAGGCCGGCGAACCAGGCGGTGAGGATGCGCCAGATATCTTTGGCAAAGAACACCAGTACGGCTAACTCGGTGCCCAGTTGGATCACGGCGGTGAAGCTGGCGCCGGCGTCTTCGCCCCAAAACAGCTGGGAGACGATGCGCAGGTGGCCCGAGGAAGATACTGGCAGAAACTCGGTGAGGCCCTGGACGATGGACAGGACGATCACCTGCACCCAGGACATGGTGGTGGCGGGATCAGTCATGGCGAAAGACACTACCCCGCCCGCTTAGCCATCGCGGTACGCGACGGGCGCGTTGCTAGGCTTTGGCCTTGTGAATGCTCGTCTATTTGCCCCCAGTTCCCGCCTCCGCTTCGCCGCTGTTTCCGGTGCCGTCGCGGCTGCCCTGGCGCTGAGCGCCTGCGGCGCGTCTCCTTCCGCCAAGATCGAGGAAGCGGGCGGTGAGGCGGCCGCGAACATGGGCAGCGCTGAGCCGGTGCAGTCCCCGCAGTCGTCGGACCCGGCGGGCGCAGTGGTGAACTTCGAGCCAGTGAGCGATGTGGACGAGACGAACGGCCGCATCGGCGTGCGCACTGAAAACGCGCTGACCATCGGCACTCTCGAGGAGATCCAGCAGGGCAAGGCCGCCCGCCACGAGCTGGACCAATCCTGTGGCGAGGCTTCCGCAAACGCCGGCACCTTCGCGCTTGCCTGCGCGGGCGAGATCAAGCTCTTCGGCGACCGGGAGGAGACTATCGCCACCGATAAGCCGGTCACGGTGGCCACGGTGGCGTCGACAGGCGAGGTGCTCGCAGGCAGCGACACTGAGCGCAAGGTGTGGGTCTTCGACGGCGGCGAGCTGAAAGACACCATCGACGTCGCGCGCGAGACCGACCAGCTTGAGGCGGTGCAGGTGGACGACCAGCACGACTCCGTGGTGCGCACCAACCGCTTCGACACCACCATCCAGGACATTGACTGGAACGGCTCGCGCCAGGGCGGCACCCTGCGGGTCGGCCTGGGCGTGGGCAAGGTGCGCGGCGGCGAGCACGGCCTGGTGCTGGCCGCGGATTCCACCGGCAACCAGATCCACGTCTACACCACCGACGACATCATCCGCCTCCAGCAGTCCGCACCCGTGCCGGAGGGGCCCTGGGACGCCGCGTGGGATCCTGCGCAGCGCCTTGCGTGGGTCAGCTCGCTGGCCAGCAACACCGCCACCGGCTACGACATCTCGCAAGGCATTCCGGTGAAACGCAAGCACTTCGCCACCGTCGCCGATGCCCAGAGCATCATTACGCTTGACGACGGCACCGTGGTCGCCGCCTCCGCATCCGGCGACGGCATCCAGATCGTCTCCCCCGCCGACCAGACCGAGAGCAACTAGGAGATACCACCCATGACGCTCTACGACCGCGCACTCAAGCTCATGTTCCTGCTGCCGCCGGAGCGCATCCACGGCATCATCAGCGGCGCGTTGCAGACGCTGCACTTGGTCACCCCGGTCAACCGCGTGATGGAAAAGGCCGTGCGCGTGCACGACCCGGTGCTGCACCAAACTGTT